>NZ_SMAJ01000007.1 GCF_004346225.1 Paralcaligenes ureilyticus
GAGCAGTCCGAGGGGATTGGACAGGTGAATGAGGCGGTGGCGCAGATGGATGGGGTGGTGCAGCAGAATGCGGCGCTGGTGGAGGAGGCGGCGGCTGCGGCGGGGTCGTTGCAGGAGCAGGCGGGGAGGTTGAGCGAGGCGGTGTCGGTGTTCAAGCTGAGTACGGCCGAGGTGATCGAGGCGGGCGCGCCGCGTGTTTTTGTAGCGGCACCCCTTGTGGGTGCCATCGGTACTATATAGATTAGATCTTGCAAGAACGGCGACGGCGGCCCAGGCGTGCGGGCTCGCCTGGGCCGCCGTCGCCTTAAGTAGATTCTCGGATACGTATTTGTAGTGGCACCCCTTGTGGGTGCCACCATTGCAGCTACCTGCCCGGCAATCCCGCCATGGCTTGCGCCAGGCGGCCCATGGCGTCGTACCCGGATTGAAACAGGTGCGTCAGGAATGGGCCGGTTTGAGGCAGCACGACAGCCAGCAGCATCAGCCCTACCAATAAACTGATGGGAAAGCCCACCGCAAATACCGAGAGCTGTTGCGCTGTCCTGTTCAAAATCCCCATGGCCAGGTTGATGATAAGCAAGGCGATGATGACCGGCAGAGCCAGGAGCAGGCCTGAAACAAGGACTTGCCGGCTCCAGTCGAGCAGTACGCCCCAGCCGTTCGGGTTCATGGAGCCCATGCCTATAGGCAGCACCTCGAAGGTGCGCACCAGGCCGGCCAGCATCAGCAGATGGCCGTTTAGCGCCAAAAAAAACAGCATGGCTATCATCGTCATAAGGCGCGAGAGCACTGTGGTATTGGGGCCCATGCTCGGATCGAAGAATGAGGCGAAGGACAAGCCCATTTGCAAGCCGATAAAGTCCCCCGCGGTTTGCACTGCGGCAAATACGATGCGCATGGTCAGTCCCAGCGCTATTCCTATCAGTACCTGCTGCGCGGCTATCCACAGCCCCGCAAACGAGGCCGGCGCGATGGGCGGCATGGGGCCCAGCGTAGGCGCGATGGCAACGGCCGTCAACGCGGCGAAACCCACTTTTACCCGTGCCGGAATTGCCGATTCGCTCAAAAGCGGCGCCGTTCCCATCAGGGCCAGCAGCCGCAGAAAGGGCCAGATGAAGGCCGTGATCCAGCTGTAGAACTGGTTCAGATCAAAGGTGACCATAAGCCAGCGCGCCGCGGGCGGGCCGCCTCAGGATACCAGCCCCGGAATCTGCGAAAAAAGCTGCTGTATATAGTCGACCATGGTGCTGATCAGCCACGGGCCCAACACAACGAGCGCCACGCCCACAGCCAGCAACTTCGGGATGAACGACAGGGTCATTTCGTTGATCTGGGTGGCCGCCTGGAAAATGCTGATCAGCAGGCCCACCACCAGCATGACCAGCAATAGCGGACCCGCCATGATCAGGGCGACTCTGAGGGCCTGATAGGTCATGGTCATGATGGTTTGGGAATTCATGGCGTGTCCTTTTATTGATAGAAACTTCGAGCCAGCGACCCCAGAAGCAAATGCCATCCATCGGCCAGCACGAATAACATGAGCTTGAAGGGGAGCGAGATGGTGACGGGCGGCACCATCATCATGCCCAGGGCCATCAGCACGCTGGCGACCACCAGATCGATAATCAGAAACGGTATGAACACCGTGAAGCCGATCTGGAAGGCCGTTTTCAGTTCGCTGGTGACGAAGGCTGGCACCAGCACGCGCAGCGGCACCTGCTCGGGCCCGTCAAGCTGGCCGATCTGGGCCATATTGGCAAACAGCGACAAGTCGGCCTCGCGCGTCTGGTGCAGCATGAATGTTTTTAATGGCTGCGCGCCCCGCTCCAAAGCCGTTTCAAAGGTAATGGTGCCGGCGCTCAAGGGTTGGTAGGCCTGGCTGTAGATCTGATCGAAAACGGGCGACATGGCAAAGAATGTCAGGAACATGGCCAGGCCGATCAGTACCGAGTTGGGCGGCGCGGTACCCGTTCCCAAGGCGTTGCGCAACAGTCCCAGCACGATGATGATGCGTGTAAATCCGGTCATCATGAGCAGCATGGCCGGTAAAAACGACATCATGGTCAGCAGCATCAGGGTCTGGATGCTGAGCGTATACGTCTGGTTGCCGCCGGGACCGTTGGCGACGGTCACTCCGGGCAGGGTGGCCTGGGCCAGCCCCGAGGCCGGGTAGATCAGGGCCAGCAACAGCAGGCTGAACAGGATCAGGCTCGCGGGTGTCGGCAGCCTTGGAGTGCTGCGGTGAGGAGTAATGGAAGCGTTCAAGACAGCCTTGCGCGGGTGGAGGGCCTGGACTAGCGGCGCCGGGTCATGATTTGCCTTAGCGTGCGGGCAAAGGCAGAGGCAGAGGCAGGCTCGGGTTCGACGGATGAGGTGCGGGGGTCGGGCTCGGGCCTGGGCAGCGTGTGCAAAAGGGAAATCTGGCTGGTCGTGACGCCCAGAACCAGCCGGGTATTGTCAATATCCACCAGCGCAACGTAGGTGCGCGGCCCGAGGCTTTGGGTATCGACCAGTTTCAGGATGCGCTTCGGTCCGGCGCGCAGCCAGCCGGCGCGGCGGGTCAGCCAGGCGGCGGCCAGTATCAGGGCCAGTACAAAAAACAGGCTCAGTATCAGGCGCAGGGCGGCGGCTTCGGTCATGGGGTCTTATCGATCTTTTGATAACTTCAGCGCCGGCTGTTCAACCGGTGTATGCGGTCCGAAGGCGTGATGATATCGGTCAGGCGGATGCCGTATTTGTCCTCGACCACCACCACTTCGCCTTGGGCGATCAGGTAGCCATTGACGAAAATATCCATGGGTTCGCCCGCCAGTCCGTCGAGCTCGATCACCGACCCCTGGCCCAGCTGCAGAATGTTTTTGATGGTGAGCCGTGTGCGGCCCAGTTCGACCGTGAGCTGGACCGGGATGTCCATGATCATGTCGATATCGCTGTCGCTCTGGGCGGCGCTATCGGCCAAGGGCTGGAATACCTGCTGGGCGGCAGGTGTAGCGGCGGCCTGTTCGGCCAGGGCGCTGGCCCAGTCGTCGGTGTCCTGGCCGAGCCCGGCGGCCTGGTTGCCGGGCGCGGTTTTAGAGGCCTGCTCGGCCATGGCCGCCGCCCATTCGGCATCGGCATCGGCCGGGGCATCCGGATCGTGGGTAGGCTCTTGTTTTGGCTCAGTCATGATGAATCGCTTGTGGATAAATCGGTTGCGCTGGTGGCCAGCAGTTTTTTCAGGCGTAAGGCGTACTGGCCGTTGAAGGTTCCGTATGAACACTCCATTACTGGAACGCCGCCGACGTGCGCGGTGACGACGGTGGGGATAGTCAGGGGCAGCACGTCGCCCACTTGCAGCTTCAACAGCTTGGAAATATCGGAAGGAATATGGACGAAGTCGGCGACCAGCTCGACATCGGCGCTGCGCACCTGGCGCGATAATTGATGCACCCAGCGCTGATCGATCGAGTCGGTGGATGCGTCCTGCAAAGGCCGGATCAGCACGTCGCGTATCGGTTCGATCATCGAATAGGGCACGCAAATGTTCAGAGTGCCGCCGGTCGCGCCAAACTCGATGTTGAACGACGACACCACGACGATTTCATTGCTGCCGGCGATGCTGGCGAACTTGGTGTGCATCTCCGAACGCACATACTCGAATTCGATCGGATAGACCGACTCCCACGCATGCCCGTAGCTCTCCAGCGTCAGATTCAGCAGGCGCCGGATAATGCGCTGCTCGGTGGTGGTGAAATCGCGCCCCTCGACGCGCATGCCGTAGCGGCCGTGTCCGCCGAACAGACTGTCGACGATCAGAAAAATCAGGTTGGGATCGAAAGTGAACAAGGCCACGCCGCGCAAGGGCTTCATGGTGACCATGTTCAAATTGCTGGGTATGGGCAGGTTGCGCTCGAAATCCGAGTACTTCTGCACCCGGATGGCGCCTACGGTAATGTCGGCGCTGCGCCGCATGAAGCTGAGCAGGACGGAACGCAGGCGCCGTGCAAAACGCTCGTTGATCAGCTCCAGAGTCTGCATCCGGTGGCGCACGACGCGATCCGGAGAACTCAGATCGTAAAGGCGTACGCCGTTCGGATCGTCGGGCTGGGAGGAGGGTTTATTGCTTTCGCCCGTTACGCCTTCGAGCAGCGCGTCGACTTCGTCTTGCGAGAGGAAGTTCTGATAAGGCATTATTGCACTACGAAGGCCGTGAATAGAACATTCGAAATGCGCGGGCCTTTGGGCTGGGGCAAATACGGAACCTCCAGTACCTTGGCCAGGCTCTTCGTGAGCTGGGTGCGGCCTTCGGGCGTTTGAACCGCAGTGGGGCTTTGCGTGGATAGCTCGAGCAGCACGCGGTTGCGAACTTCGGGCATGTAGACGCCCAGCAGTTTGCGCGAGTCTTCGTCGGCGACGCGCAAAGTAATCGCCACATACAGAATCCGGCTACTGTCATTGTCGCGCAGCGTCACCGTAAACGGCTCCAGCGGCACGAATATAGGGCCGGGCAAAGGCACGGGCTTGGCGGGCAGTGTGGTTTCGGCATTTACCGCCGGCACGCTGGCTTGTAGGAAGTAGAGGGCCGTTGCACCGATGCTGGCCGCGGCAATCAGAATAATTCCGACGATAGTTTTAATCATGTGTTGCGTGTTAAATAAACGTGTCAATCAAGGCGTTGGGTGTGCTCGCGCGGGCGCTGGCCCGTGCAATAATCCCCGTGTTTGTCGAGCCGACGCCGGCTATGGCGCCTGTTGAGACGCGACGCTTTTGAGCGCCGGCTTCCTGGAATTTTTCCGCAGGCTGCCGCTGGTCGCTGACATTGGCCTGCCCCAGTGCAATACCGCTTTGCGCCAAAGCCTGCTGTAGCTGCGGCAACGCGTTTTCGACCGCGCTGCGCACGGCCGCGTGAGGCGATACGAATACCGCGTGGGCGGTGTTGTCGCTAAGATTGATGGAAATGTGCAAGGGGCCCAGGTCGGGCGGATTGAGGCGCAGCTCGGCGGTTTGGCTCTGGCTCTGGCTCTGGCTCTGGCTCTGGTGCGAAGTCAGGGTTACGAATTGCTGGCTGAAGTCGTCGGCCCATTGCGGGTGCTGCAGGGGAGTGTTGACTTGCAAAGTGGCTAAAGATGACGCGGCGGGTGGGGCTGGACTGGCGCCAAGCGCGCCTGACATGCCCGACAGCCCGCTATCGGGCGCGCTGGGCGTGGCCGACAGCGCCGTATCGTGAGACGCATGGCTGATCGACTTGATGCTGGGCAGTGCATTCGGGGATGGGTTGTTCACGAGCTGGGCGGCCCCGCCCACCGGAACGGGCAGGCCCGCGGCGCCGGCGGATGCGTCTGTCTGTTGCGAACTGGCGATCTGGTCCTTGGGACGATTGGCCCCCGGATTGCCGGCGCGGTCGTCAAGGCTGCCCGGCTTGCCATCAGAGGGCTTGGCCGGCGTCTGCGCGGCGCCCAACTGTTCTTGTATGGCTTGGGTAATGGCCTGCGGCGATGGGGAGTCCGATGCGGGTTTACTGCCGTCGGTGGCCAGAGATGTGGCGTCGATGTCGGCGCTGCGGGCCGCGCCTGGGCGGTCGGCGGCTACGGCCCGAGCCGCGGCGCCCGCGGGGAGGGGGGCGGGAGCGTGCGCCGCGAGGTTCAGCGTAAGCTGGGGTTGAACCAGGCCGCTTGCCAGCAAGGCCAGGGCGTCGTCGCTGGGTTTAAGCGTATCGTCTTTGGCTTTCGAGGTGGCTTTGTCGGTTTTATCGGCCGGGCCACGAACGCGTTCTGCCAGCTCGGCCTGCTGTGGCGTCTGCTGGTTGTGGAGCACCTCCGAGAAACTGGCATTGGCGTTATTGGTATTGCTGGGGCTATTGGTATTACCGGCACTATTGGCATTACCGGCATTGCCGACATTCTGCGTGGCTGGGCCTGCCGCCTTGTTGGCCGTGCTGGATATCGCAGGAATCGTCGCAGTAATCATGGTAGGGCCGTTCAATAGGTTTTGTCGGTGCGGCGCAGCAGGTTGGCCGAAATCTCGTCGTTGGTCCTTTGCTCGCTGCGGTTGTCGCTTTCAGCCTGCTGCCGGGCCTGTCGCGACAACAGTGTCATGTAGGAATTCAGCCTGCGCTTTTTTTCATACCAATACTCGCGTCCGGACTCGAGCTTCGTCTTGATTTGCACCAAGGCCTTATTTTGCAGCGAAATGGCTTCGTCCAAAGTGACGATAAACTGCCTGAAATTATGGTAATTCGATGCTGAAAGCCCGTGGCTCATGGTTTTCTGCAGGCGTTCGGTGTAGTCCCGGCGATAGACCTGCAGCGTAGCCAACTGCTGTTCGGCATCCCGGCGCGTGCTGTTCAACTCTTGCAACTGCCGGGCTGCGCCGTCGGCGCTGTTCTGAGCCAGATCGATGAGCGTATTGAGCGACGAAGGCTTAGTCATTGCCGTCTCCATAGCCCAGAGCAGCGGCCAATTCGGCCGCGGCCAAAGGATAATCGATGCGGCTTTCTATGCCTTGTTGCAGGAAGGCTTCGAGCCTGGGGTATTTTTCGATGGCCTCATCGATTTGCGGGTCGTTGCCTGGCGTGTAGGCGCCCACCGCGATGAGGTCGTGATTGCGCTGATAGCGCGACAGCATCTGCTTGAATTGATGCACCTGGGCAAACTGTTCTTTAGGGATTATGGCTGTCATCACACGTGAAATCGACGTTTCGATGTCGATGGCGGGGTAGTGCCCCGATTCGGCCAGGCGCCGCGACAGCACCACGTGCCCGTCCAGAATGGCCCGCGCCGAATCGGCGATGGGGTCTTGCTGGTCGTCCCCTTCGGCCAACACCGTATAGAACCCGGTAATCGATCCGGCGGGCTTATTGCCCACCGGCGCCCCATTGCCCGCGCGCTCCACCAGGGCGGGCAACTTGGCAAATACCGAAGGGGGATAGCCCTTGGTCGCGGGAGGCTCGCCGATGGCCAACGCAATTTCACGCTGCGCCATGGCGTAGCGGGTCAGCGAATCCATGATCAGCAACACATGCTTGCCCTGGTCGCGAAAGTATTCGGCCAGTTTGGTGGCATAGACGGCGCCCTGCAGCCTCAACAAGGGCGAAACGTCGGCTGGAGCCGCCACCACGACCGAGCGCCGCAGGCCGTCGGGTCCGAGATTGTGCTCGATGAATTCCTTGACTTCGCGGCCGCGTTCGCCGATCAGGCCCACGACAATGACATCGGCCTGGGTGTAGCGCGCCATCATGCCCAGGAGCACGCTTTTGCCTACCCCCGAGCCGGCGAACAACCCCATGCGCTGGCCGCGGCCCACGGTCAGCAGGCCATTGATGGCGCGTACGCCCACGTCGAGCACGGTATCGATGGGTGCGCGCGCCAAAGGGTTGATGCTCGGGGCGCTAAGCGGAGCCAGCGTCACGTCGCCCAGCGAGCCAAGGTTGTCGAGCGGGCGCCCGGCGCCATCGAGAACGCGACCCAGCAAGGCCTCGCCCACGGGCAGATGCCGACTGCGCTCGGGCGCCAGACTGTTGTCGCTCGCGGCTTGTGCCGGCAGGGGAATAGGGCCTTGCAAGACAGATTCCGCCGATACGACGCGCGCGCCGGGCGACAGGCCTGAAATATCGCTTTGCGGCATAAGGTAGAGCGTGTGGCCGTCGAACCCGACCACTTCGGCGTCGGCCCAATGATCGCGCCCGGGCGAAATTTCGATCTTGCAGGCCGCGCCTACCGCAAGCCGCAAGCCGGTGGTTTCCAGCACCAGCCCGGTGGCGCGTCTGACGCGCCCGGTGACCTGCCAGGGGTCGGTGGCCGCCACTCGTTTGGCGCCAACCGCCAATTGAGCCTGCCAGCGTTCGGCGATGGGAACGTAATGTTTGGGAGGCCGGTTCATGTTGCGGCTATCCAGGGATGGTCTCGACCGAGTGCGGCGGTTACCCTCTGCCAACGGGTTTGCAAGGTGGCATCGATGTCGCCCAGCGCCGTTTCAGCGATGCAGCCGCCGCGTTCAATGCCTGGGTCGGAGATGAGTTGCCATTTTTCCAGGCTGGGGTCGTCGGTCAGATAGGTTTTAATCAGCTCCAGGTCGGCCGGGTTGACGCGCAGGTGCGATAGCGTCTGGTGGTCCTGATCGATGCGGAAAATATCCCGCACCGTGTCCAGGATCTTTTCCGGCGCTATGGCCAGGGTGCTGTGCACGACCCGCTGGGCAATCTGTGTGGCGAGCGCGATCAGGCTCTGGCCGATTTCGGCTTCTATGCTTTCCAAAGCTTGCGCGCAAGAGGTCAGCAGGGAGTGCAGTTGTTCGGTTTCATTCAGGCCGGCGGCACGCCCGGCGGCGTGGCCTTCCGCAAATCCGGCTTCGTAGCCTTCCTCGTGTCCCGCTTTCAGACCGGCGCGCGTGCCGTCGGCCAGCCCCTGGGCCTGGCCCTGGGCGTAGCCTTCGGCTTGGGCTTTCGCCTGCACGGCAAGACGGGCCTGTTCGTGTTCCTTGACCAGTTGCGTGGAGGAGTGCGCCGCCCGCGTGGTGTCGCGCGGCGGCAATTCGAAAGACGCCATTTTCCAGCGTTCCCACGAATCGGTCGAAGGCCAGGCGGTGTTGGGCGGCCACTTATCAGACATATTCGTCCTTCCCCTTGCTGTTCAGATCGATCTGTCCGGATTCTGCAAGCTTGCGGGCTATCATGAGTATGTTTTTTTGCTCTTGTTCGACTTTGGACATGCGTACCGGCCCTTGGGCTTCCAGGTCGTCGCGCAGTAGTTGAGCCGCGCGGTTGGACATATTGCGGAAAAATTTGTCGCGCAATTCCTCGCTGGCGCCCTTCAAGGCGATGGGCAGCGAGCTGGTGTCGATTTCCTTCAGTATCAGCTGCAGATTCGGATCTTCGATGTCGATCAGATTGTCGAAGACGAACATTTCGTCGACGATGCGTTGTGCCAGATCGGCGTCCAGCTCACGCAGGCTGGCCACCGCCGCATCTTCGTCGACCGTGCTCATGAAATTGAGTATTTCGGCCGCGGTGCGCACGCCGCCCATCTTGCTGCGCTTGGCTCCCTGGCCCGAGAGCATGTTGTTGAGCACTTCGGTCAGTTCGTGTAAGGCCGCTGGCTGAACGCCGCCAAACGTGGCGATGCGCAGCATCACATCGTTGCGCAGGCGTTCATTCAATAACGCCAGTACGCCCGACGCGCGATCGCGTTCCAGGTGAACCAGAATGGTGGCGATGATTTGCGGATGCTCGTCGTGGATCAGCTCGGCCACGCTGACGGGGTCGAGCCAGTTCAGGGCATCGATGCCGCTGGCATTCTCCCCCCCCTGGAATATGTCCTCGATCAGGCCGGCGGCGCGGTCGGTTCCCAAAGCCTTGGTCAGCACCGAGCGTATGTAATCGCTCGAGCCCAGGGTGACGGCCATGAATTGATCGGCTTCCTGGCGAAACTCCTCCAGCACGGTATCGACATCGTGGCGCGTAATCTGTTTCAGATTGGCCATCGCGCCGCCTATGCTCTGCACTTCGCGCGCCGACAGGAATTTAAAGACTTCGGCCGCCGAGTCTTCCCCCAGCGACATCATCAAAATGGCGCAGCGCTCCAGTTCGGTTTCAGTTGCCGCCATTTTTTACCATCCACGAGCGCAATACCATGGCCACGGCACGGGGGTCCTTCTCGGCCATGTGCCGGGCCGTATTCAGATTTTCTTCGTAGCGGCCGATTTCCGATGCGCGCTGCGCGGCCGCGGCCTCGTTGGCGGCCGCCGTGTTGACGGGGGAGGTGGTCGCTACGACAGGCTTAATCGTCGTGATAGCGGCCAACAGGGGTTTGAGCAGGCTGCGCCATAGCACCAGAATGACGAGTGCAATCAGCAGATACTGGCCGATCTGCATGGCTGCCGACAGGTAGCGTGGATTTTCCCAGACAGGCTGTTTTTCCACCGTTTCGGTTGTAAAGGGGCTGTTGACCACGCTGAGCGTATCGCCGCGCGCCTCGGAGTAGCCCATGGCTTCCTTGACCAGCCCATTCAATTTGGCAAGTTCGGCGGGATCGAGCGGCACGAGCTTGCCTGCCGCATTGCGTTGATAGTTGACCACCACGGCCACCGCCAGGCGCTGCACCCGGCCTACGGGGTCTTTGACGTGATTGATCGTGCGGTCGACCTCGTAGTTGATCGTGGCGTCGTGGCGGCTGTCGCTCGGTACTTTGGTTTGCGCTGCGCTGGCGGCAGGCGCGGTATTGGGGGCGGCAGTTGCAGGCGCGGGGGCGACGGTAATAGGCGCTGTCGCGTTGGCGGGAGGCTGATTGGTCAAGGCCCCCGGGACACCCTCGGGGGGCTGAAGATCGTGGCGCGAGGACGAATTGGTTTGCTCGCTGCGCACCGCGGCCTGCCCGGGCTTCTGGTTGGGCCGATAGATTTCCGATGTTTGTTCGCGTTGTGAAAAATCAATATCGGCGCTGGCTTGGGCCCGCACATTATGGGCCCCGACCAGTGGCGTGAGCAGGGTGAGGATCCGTTGCACGGTGCGCTGTTCAGTGTCGTTGGTGAACGCGCGGCGTGTTTCGTCGGCGCCCGCCTGGCCCGAAGGCGACGTCAGCAGATGGCCGTTTTGATCGACTACCGACACTTTGTCGGCCGTCAGGTTTGCAACGCTGGCCGAAACCAGCCATGTGATGGCGGCCACCTGGCCCTCGTTGAGCGAGCGGCCCGGATACAAGGTAAGCAGTACCGATGCCGTGGGCGATTGGCGTTCGCGCACAAAGAGCGATTCGCGCGGGATGGCCAGATGAACCCGGGCCTCCTTAACGGAATGAATGGCTTCGATGGAACTGACGAGCTCGCCCTCGAGCGCGCGCTGGTAGGTAATTTGCTCGGTGAACTCGCTGGCTCCGAAACGCGTGTGATCGAGCAGTTCGAAGCCCACCTTGCCCCCGCGCGGCAGGCCCTGGCTGGCCAGTTGCAGGCGAGTCTGGTAAACCTTGTTGGCCGGAACCAGTATGGCCGACCCATTGTCCGAGAACGAATAGGGCACATTCATGGTGCCCAGGGCCGTAACGATAGCGCCGCCATCCTGGTCGTCGAGGTTGGAAAACAGGACTCGATAGTCCGGGCTCTGTCCCCACAGCAGCAGGGCGACGATCACAGCGACCACGGCCGCCGCCAAACCGATTTGAACCGGTTTTGGCCAGGCGCCCAATTTTGCGAGGGTCGGGAAACGAGCCTGCAGCCCGGTCTGGAGAGTCATTGGCGCCCTTCGCCGGTGCACAGACGCAAGCGCGATAGTAAAGCCGGGCAGATCGAAAGCAGGATACGCATGCAACACGTTGGTGATTTTGGGACTATGCATTATTGTCTCGAACGCCAATAACGCAAGTGTCGAAAAACACGGTTTTTGGGGCTTATTTAAGACTTATGAATTTAGCGCCCGTCAGAACTTCATTTTTTGCGCAGGCGTTTTAACCCGTGAAGAAGCCCGTTTCTTAGCCGTTGTTGCGCCTCTTGCCCCGCCCGCAGGCTGGTTATAGTTGCACCATTGTGGGTGTCGCGTCTCTTGCAGGAGCGCCCGCTCAGGTTTTCTTTCCCGGTTGGCAATCCTATGGCTATCAATAGTTTATCCAGTATAGAATCCGTGCTGCAGCAAATGCGCGCGGTGGCCGGCGCGACAGCTGCGCCGGTGGGCGTTGATGCCTCGTCGCCTTCAAGTGGAGGGTTTGCGGCCGAACTGCAGCGCTCTTTGCAGCGCGTTTCCTCTTTGCAAAATTCAGCCAACACGCAAGCCCAGGCCTTTGAACTTGGAACCCCGGGCGTATCTCTCAATAACGTCATGATCGATATGCAAAAGGCCAATATTGCGTTTCAGGCCACGGTGCAAGTGCGTAACCGCCTGGTGGCTGCCTATCAGGAAATCGCCAGCATGCCGGTGTAAAGTTCCACCGGCTCCCGCGTTTTTTTTATCGCCTCCCACGTTTTCCATCGGCTCTCGCATTTGTAGCGGCGGCCCTTGTGGCTGCCATCGCCGCATGACTCCCATCAATCCGCATCAAACCAGCTCGGGCCGGTCCTTGCCTGCCTCCAGCCTATACAACCACGCCAGCAATTCGGCAATGGCCAGATAAAGTTGCGGCGGAATATGCCGGTCCAGATCGACCTGCATCAATAAGCCCACCAGCTCGGACGACTCATGGACATATAAACCATGCTCCTTGGCGGTGCGGATAATGGTTTCGGCCAGAGTTCCATAGCCTTTGGCCACCACGCGGGGCGCCGAATCGCTTTTGTCGTAGGCAATGGCCACGGCGCTGGGCCGGCCGCGTCTGGACGCCATGGGTTTGTTCGTCGTGGGCGGGTTCGTCATGACGCGACCTCGGGGGTGGCGGGCGAGTCCGATGGCTCGGCCGCCACGACGGACAAGTGGCTCAGCGTCAGCCCGGAGTCCAACAGGCGCTTGCGCAGCTCCGCACTTTGTGCGCTTAACCGATCGGACGCTCGGGGCGCCACCAGGCGCATGACCAATTGCTGTCCGCTCAGGCTCAGGCGTGCCTCTATCGAGCCCAACTGCGGCAGCGAGAGATTCAGGCGCGTGGCCCAGTGATCGCCGGAGGCGTCGGGCGTGCCGGGCGGCGATTCGCGGCGCTCGATTTCCCACCGCATAGGCGCATTGGGCCATGCCTGACCGCTCCACATCAGGGTCTGGTTGGCCAATACTTCAAGCTGCTGCCGGACCAGCAGATGCGTATCCGGGTGCAGGCTGGCCAGTTGACCGGCCTGGGCAGCCAATTGGCTTGCGGTCGCCGGCTGGGCCGGCCCATGATCGGCCGCCGCACTCGCGTGCGCCAGCGGGGCCTGGGGTTCGGTCATCAGGCTGGCGGCGCTGCGTTGGCCGAATGACAATTCATTCAAATGGGATTCGTAAAACAGGCCGCTGCCTTGCAGGGCCTGCGACAGGGCCTGCACGAAGGTGCGAGCGGAGATTTCATTACCGGCCATTCCTGGGACGTTTTGCACGGTGGGGTTGGTGTCCGGCGCGGCGGCGTGGCCCGTTGCCGGCGCATTGCCGCCGGCGGGCGACAGCGCGCCGGGCGATGCAGAGGAAGCGAACAGGGCAGGCGAAACGGGCGACGCAGAGGAGGCGAGCAAGGCTGGCGAGATCGGCGATGCAGGCGCACCGTGCGCGTCAGACCCACCGGGCGCACCGGGCGAGGCGGGACCCGCTGCCGGCCCGGGCGCCGATGGGTCGACCAGTGGAGCCTTGCCCATAACGGCCGGAGCCTGATCCGGGTAGAGGCTTAGCAGGGCAAGTATGGTTTTGGCCGCAAAGCCCAGGGTGGTTGGGGCAGAAGGGGTGCTGGCGGTTGCGGCTGCGCTGTCCAATAAGGCGGCGTCAAGCTGACCCGCGTCGAGCCGGGATTTGACGACGGAATCTTGCTGTCCGGTTCGAGCCGTGACCTGGTCGACGGTTTCCTGCGGATGGCGCAGCGTTTCATTTTGGGCGGCGCTTAGCCACGAAGGGTCGTCCGCCTGACTGACCGCATCGGGGCGGGCGCCGGAGACAAGATTGGCCTGTTGCGACAGCGTTATGCCAAGAGCGGCGTCCAGCCGTTGCACCAGGAGAGTGCCCAGGGCGGACGGGCCGCCGACGCTCATGGACTATGAGCGGGCTGGGCGCTGTAGGTGCGCAGGACGGACTGCTGGCGCTTGATTTGACCAAGCAGCGCCCCCAGGCGTTTTAACTCCGGCGAGGCCATGTCGCGCAGCTTGGCGTCATCGTCAAGAATCTGCGCCAGCAAATCCTGCCGCGCCAGGCGATCCTCGCCGTTTAACGGGTTCATCTTGCGTAGCGATTCGATCGCATTGCGGTATTGGTCGGCGAGAGTGAGCACCGAATCCCAATGGTTCGAGCGCGCCGCCGCGAGCATCCGGCCCGAGATGCTGGCGATGACTTGGTACTGGCTTAGAACAGGCGAGGAAGTGCTCATGGATGGGGTGCGCAAGAGGCTGTGTTGCTATGATGTATGAATGAAGTATGTTCAGACTTGAAGTGTTTAACGGTTGCAGAATTTTAAGCTTTAGGGTTTCTCTTTAAATTAACGAATAGTCAAGGGAACTTTAGGCTGATCCACCCACTGCGCAGGCATCAAGACGAGCGACAATGCCCTATCTGTATTTTGGGTCATTTATTCGCGCATGCCTACCTCTGAAGACCAATTGGTCGGGCAGTTCGCCCCCATGGTTCGCCGCCTGGCTTTGCAGCTGGTTGCCAAGCTGCCCGCCAGCGTCGAGCTCGACGATCTGATGCAGGCGGGCATGATGGGCCTGCTGGATGCCATACGCCGCTACCAGCAGACCCCCGACGCGCAGTTCGAGACCTATGCGGTAACACGTATACGCGGCGCCATGCTCGATGAGTTGCGCAGCCAGGATTGGCTGCCGCGCAGCGTGCGAAGCAAGGCTAAAACCGTCGAGCAGGCTATTCACCAGTTAGGGCATCGCCTGATGAGGCCGCCCACCGAGGCCGAAATTGCGGAGCAGCTTGAACTGTCGGTGCCCGAATACCAGTCGCTGCTTGAAGAGGCCAGGGGGGTGCAGATTGTTCATTACGAGGACTTGACCGGTCATCATCTCGAATCCGGCGACACGCGTGATGCCGGCCAGGTGGAATCGCGGCAACAAGGCGGGTGGGCCAACCCGTTGAATCAGCTATTGTCCCAAGGCTTGCGCAAAGCCCTGATCGCCGCCATTGAAACCTTGCCCGAGCGTGAGCAACTGCTGCTTTCCCTGCAGTTTGAGCAGGATCTCAATCAAAAGGAAATCAGCGCCGTCATGGGAATTACCGAAGGGCGGGTGTCCCAATTGCGTTCGCAGGCAGTGGCGCGGATTCGGGCGCAACTGACGCCGGGCTCGTGGAACGAAAAGCCGCAAGATGTGGAGTATCAGACTCTGTTGTAGCTCTCTGGCGGCTGCGTTGATGAAATGCACCGGGTGTCGGGTCGAGTGAGGCCTACCGGCCCCGCTCCGGCCTCCATAGACGGCGTCTTCAAATACCCAAACATCCCATGCCGTACCGTTCGACCAAAAATGCCCTAGGCCAGCGATTCCGCGGCCACCGTCGCCGTATCCATTTCCTCCCAGGCCTGTTTCAAGTCGTGCAGCAGGTGATGCACCTCTTCCAATATTTCCGGCTGGTTGTTAAGGTTGGCCACCAGCAGCCGGCGGCTCATGTATTCGTATAGCGCATCCAGGTTTTCGGCAATGCTGCCGCCATTTTCCTTATCCAGGCAGGCACGCAGGCCCCCGTCGATGATGGTGATGGCGTGGGAAATGGACTTGCCCTTGGCGGGAATGTTGCCGGCGTTCATGTGCTGCAGGCCTGTCGCAATCGCCAGCATGGCGCCGTCGAACAGCATGATAATCAGTTTATGCGGGCTGGCCGTCGCGGCGCCGGTTTCAATGCCGACATTCGCATAAGCGTGTACGCCTTGTCGTGATCCAAACATGGTTGTTCTTCCCTTAGTGTCTGTTTGATTTAGCGTGTTGGTTCAGATAAAGCACTGCTCGATACCCGGCCGGCCCTTTACTTGGGCGTATTGGCGCTGATGGCGGCCAATTGCTGCGTCAGGTAGGTGCTGGTGGTCTGCAGCTGCCCCATCAGTACATCCAGCGCGGTAAATTGCGCTTGATAGCCGGCCTGGATGGTGGCCAGCCTGGCGTTCATATCCGTGGTCTGCTTGGCGAGGTCGGCCAAGCTCTGGGTAATGCCGGCGGTCTGGGCGGAGATCGTGCCGCCGTTCAGGGCGGCGGTAATGTAGTTGTTCAAATTATTGGCATAGCCGCTGGAAAAATTGATCGTTCCGCGCGAACCCACCGCGCCGCCGCTGATCAGCAGCTTGAGCCCTTCGGTGGTCGAGCCTATGGCGCCCGTCAGGTACTGGCCCGACCCGCCGGCGGCCACGCCATTGATCGTACCGGCCACGTCCTGGCCCGCCGTGGATGTCGTGGCGCCGATCAGCGCGGCCCCCGCACTGCTATTGGTAACCGCTACATTCGAGGCCGAACCGTAACGGTTCGATGTGATAGTCATGAACCCGCTGGTGGAATCAATGGCAACCGACACTTTCGAACCGGCGCCGGAAAAGGCGGTATTGCCGTTGATGGCAGACTGCACCAGCGCGGCCAGCTGTGCGGCCGTGTAGGTTCCGGATGTCAGGGTGACCGAAGAGCTCGTCCCGTCCAGCGTCAGGTTCAGCGCGTTGTTGGCGGCGCCGATGGTAATGCCGGCATTGAGGTTGATATTGCCCGCCTGATTGCCCTGGGCCGCCAGTTGCGTGACATTAATTGCATAGTTGCCAGGCTGGGTTGCGGTCGTTGAGCTGGTGTATTGCACCAGGCTATCGGTGCTGCGGCCTATCGAAGCGAACATGCCGGCAATGTCGGACAGGTTGTTTGCAATGGCCGTACTAAGCTTGCCTGTATCGAGCGATAGCGAGCCGTCTTTCTGAAAGGAGACTCCCAACTGCGACAAGGTGGTAATGCTGGTGTTGCCCAGCCCGGTCAGGGGCGTGGTCAATATATTGGCCAGCTTGGTCTGGATCGACTGGGTGGCGAAATCGCCCAGCAAAAGGCCCGCCTGCTTGGTGGTGGGGTCGTAGGAGGTCAGCTTGCCGATGGTGCTGTTGATCGAGTTGTAGGCGTCGACAAAGCTTTGGACGGATTTCTGGATGGATGCGGTGTCGTTGCCGATAGTCAGGCTGGTTGAGCCGATTTTGGCCAGATTGAGTGTGACGCCCGGAATGGCCGTGGTAACGGTGTTCGACGGGCTCAGGACGGCCAGCCCATTGACCGTCAGGGCGGCGTCTTGCGCCGCGGCGGACTGTGTCATGGTCTGGACCGAAGCCGGATTGTAAGACAGCAGACCTGAAACCGTAGCGTCCCCGCCCCCTGCGGCGGTAATGGTCATGCTTTTATTCGCGCCCGTGGCCGAGGTCAGCTGCAGGCGGTAGGGCGTAGCGCTGCCGTCGTTCACGATGGTGGCCGTGACGCCGATGTTGGCGGCATTGATGGCGTCGCGTATGCCCAGCAGCGAGTTATTGCTGCTGTCGATGGTCACTGTGCCGTCCGCCTGGGTGGCATCTTGCGTAAAGGTGGCGCCGCTGGTCGTTCCAAAAGCAAAGGTCAGCGTGGTCGATGTGCCGCTTCCAATGGCGGCGCTGGTGCTGGTTTGCCCGGCTGCCGTTAACGATTGCGCCTGGGCCAGCGCGGTAATATTCAACGCATAATTGCCCACCGTGGCGTTCGACGCCGCGCTGGCGGTCAGCACGGTCGTGTCGCTGGGGGTCGCGGTATAGGACTGGAATTTCGATAGGTCGGCCAGCCCGGTCAGCGTGCCCTGAAAGGTCGACAGCGCGCTGCTCAGGCTGCCGTAGGCCGAAAGCTTGGCTTGATAGCTGCTGGTCTGGTTTTGTAGGGCGGTAAGGGGTTGGCTCTCTACCGCCATCAGCTTGGTGATGATGCCGTTGACGTCCAGGCCCGAGCCTATTCCAGGCGATGAGATTCCCATGAAAGTATCCTTTAAATCCGGTCAGTGCGTATCCGTGTCCAACAGCCAAAGCGGGACAGCATCAGGCTTTCTGATTGATGATCAGGCCTTGCAGCTTATCCAGTGAATGAGATATTGCCAGAGCTTCGGCACTGGGTATCTGCCGAATAACTACGTTTCTTGCCGTATCCATGACCTTGACGACGATTTTTCCGGAGTCGTGGTCTACGCTGAACAAGACTTCTCGATCAAACCCTTGAACCATGGTATTGATCTTGCTGACCGCCTGCTTGACTTGCTCTACGCTGGTGGTTGCGGGCGCAGGTTTTGCTTCGACCGGCTTGGGTTCGGCCTTTTTCACGTCCGGGAAAGCGGGGCTGAGTTGCGCCCTGTCCGCCGGTGGACTGATGGGTACGGTTGCAATGGTGGAAAGTGCCATGATGCCCGCCTGAATGGAAAAGGAGAGTAAGAGTGTTCTTGCGCGGGTATAAATCCCCGGCGAACCGGGGATTTAACCTGCTTGTAAAAATTAACGCAGCAGAGCCATCACGCCGTTAGGCAACTGGTTGGCCTGCGCCAGCATGGCCGTACCGGCTTGTTGCAGAATCTGGCCGCGCGTCAGGTTGGCGGTTTCCGCAGCAAAGTCGGTATCCTGAATGCGGCTGCGTGCTTCCGTCAGGTTTTGCGACGCGTTCTGGATATTGGTAATCGCCGACGTAAAGCGGTTCTGGTAGGCGCCCAGGCTGGATTTGCTGGCATTGACGGAAGCCAGGGCGGCGTCCAGGGACTGCATGGCCGTTACGGCGCCGGCGGCTGACGAGATATCCAGCGTGCTGACGCTTTTGGTTGCTATGGCGGTCGCTAGGGAGCCTGTTGTAAAGCCCGCCTTAAGTGCAGTGGCGGCGCTAGTTCCACCAATTAAGACAGGTGCCGAAGAACTTCCCGTATTTAGTACGACTGTGCCGGTTGTGGCAGCTCCACCGGTAGTTAGGCCGGTGCTTGTCAAGTTATTGGCAGGGGTAGCAGTACCGGCAAGGACAATATCGCGCCCGTCGGCTGCCGTCAGAGTGAGCACGCCAGTAGTGGCATCAGCTGTAGCCACAACGCCAGACTGATTCGATATCAGGTTAATCGCCGCGGCAACATTGGAGCCTTGTATCGCCGCAGTCCCCCCACCCGCCACGGCACCGACGCTGATGCCATTGATGGAGAGCTCGCCTGCAGCCATGGTGGTGTTAGCCGTCGGTGCAGCGCCGCCCGTCACCGTAGCTGCCTTGGCGCTAGCTGTTACGCCGGAAACACTGCTTGCATTGATAGCCGCGGCAATGGCAAAGGCGCTGTCGGCGCTTTGCCCAGGTACGCTTGTTGCTATTGAGGCCTGAATGGTCGTGCCATTAATCGTCAAGTCGCCAGCAACGATAGCTCCCGTGGTGTTGGCGCCGGCAGTAACCGCGTAGGTTTGCCCGATGGATGACGATTGTGCATTGCCAATGGAGTCAATGGTAATGGTGTCGCCGGCGTTGGCACCGACCTGGAAGTTCTGGTTTTTAAACGAGCCATCTATCACCGCTACGCCATTGAATTTGGTGGTGGTGGCCACGCGGTCGTTCTCGGCGGAGAGCTGGGCGAATTCGTTTTGAAGCGCGGTGCGATCGCTGCTACTGTTGGTAGCATTGGCGGCCTGGACCGCCAGTTCGCGCATGCGCTGCAGGTTGTTGGCCACATTGTTCAAGGCGCCTTCGGCCGTTTGCGTGAGCGACACGGCATCGTTGGCGTTTCGGGCGCCCTGGTCCATCCCGGTGATTTGGGAGGTCATTCTGGCGGCAATCGACATGCCGGCGGCGTCGTCTTTGGCCGAGTTGATTCGTAAGCCCGAGGAAAGACGTTCGAGGGCTGTCGACAAAGCGGTTTGGGAGGTATTGAGGTTCCGCTGCGCGTTGAGCGACAACATATTGGTGTTGATGAACATAGACATGCTAATTCTCCTGAAGGATGATATTCGACGGAAGAAACCTTGCGATCCTCGCGCGTCAACCGGTTAACGGAGAATGGGGTCGAATCTTTAATGCGACGGGATGAATCCATGATTGGCAGTCGCTGTTGCCACAACGCACCGTCGCGACGAAATATGGCACCCACAAGGGGTGCCGCTACAAAAACGGCCCCGTCTAATGCAGTGGCAGCCCTTGTGGCTGCCAAAAACCTCAAGAAGAAAGCCAGCCCGGGGCTGGCTTAGGGCCGTGCCGGCGTGTGAGGTGCGCCGGCACGGGTACTGCACGGGGTCAAAGGGGAGAACCTGGCCCCGTTACTACCTGGATAATGCTTGAGAAGCGCTATTTTATCGTTAACGGCCGCGCAGCGGAAAACTTTAGCGGTTTACATGATTATCAAGGCACGGCCCGCTCGCGAATCAAGCCATGTATTTCGCCATATCGATATGGCGCACGATATGGGCCGTTGTTTGCGTCAGCTCCGGGTTCGCGCCATGGACAAGCATGGCCAGGACCAGGCTGTTTTTGATGACGGGCTCTTTAATGCACGAAAACGTCAGTTCCTTGCGGTGCGGCGTGTCGTGGATGGCCGAGCGCGGAATAATCGTATAAACCTGATCGTACGAAATGGTTTCCACGGCGGTTTGAACCACGTCCACCTCGGCCACAATGTTCAGGCTGATCTCGGCATCATGGCAGATGCGGTCCACCAGGGTGCGGATGGAGTTGGGCCTGCTGGGCAAGACCAGGGGGTACCGCTCCAACTGCCCGGCCTTGATATTTTTAGGCGGCCGGGGCCGGCAGGTTTTGGCATAGGCCAGCACCATGTCTTCTCTGTATATGGTTTCGTAGCTCAGCATGGCGGCGGGCGTCGGGTCGTACAGCAGCGCCAGGTCGATTTTGCTTTTGATCAGCCAGCCCCGCATGTCGGCGCTCAAGCCTTCGACAATACGGATGGAAGAGTTCGGCATCTGCGCCCTGAATTCCTGGACGATCAGCGGCGTCAGGCGCCGGGCGATGCGCGGCGGCAGGCCCAGCCTGACCTTGCCCTGGGTGGGCGACTGAAAGCTTTGCAGATCCTGCCGGGCATGGTTGGCCAGTTTATCCAGCGCTCGGGCGTGACTCAAGAAGCGCAGGCCCGCTTCGGTGGGCTCCATGCCGCGTCCGGTGCGGCGCAGCAGATGCTGGCGCAGTTCGGCTTCCAGCAGCTGTATCTGGCGGCTGATCGAGGGCTGCGAGACATCCAGGATTTCAGCCGCGCGGGAAACGCTGCGCAGTTCGCACACCACGATGAAATAGCGGATTTGTTTCAAGTCCATAACAGCATGATATACGTTTTTTGCATATCAGAAGTCAAGCATCGGCCATTGCGGGCTAGACCCCGCCTGACGCATCATGGAGTGCATTTCTTAATGAGAAGGCCATGTTCGATTACGCCCCTCCGTTGGAACGAATTACCCCGGTTGCCCGCCGCTTGCCTGCTAATGCCTGCGACACGCATTGCCATATATTTGGCCCGGCCGCCGTTTTTCCTTTTGCTGAAGACAGGCCTTACACCCCGCCGGATGCGCCTTTTGAAAAGCTGCAGGCTATGCACGCCAAGTTGGGAATCACCCGCACGGTGCTGGTGCAGGCCGCCTGCCATGGCACCGATATGACGGCGGTGCTCGATGCCATCGCACATAGCAACGGCCAGTGCCGCGGCGTGGCCCTGCTGGCCCCTGACGTGGATGCGGCTGAAATAGCCAGGCTGCACGCGGGCGGCATTCGTGGCGCGCGCTTTCATTTCATGTCGCACCTGGCCGGTTCGACGCGTGAAGACGTCGAACGTATCGCTCGGCTGATTGCTGTTCACGGCTGGCATATTTGCGTACACGGCGACGAAGCCTCGGTGATCTCGGTATTGCCCTGGTTCACGAGTCTGGACGTGCCTTTTGTGATCGATCATATGGGCAGGGTGTCTGCGGACAAGGGCCTGCGCAATCCCCATTTCCAGGCCTTGCTGGATTTGAAGAACCATCCCCGCGCGTGGGTGAAAATTTCCGGCATCGATCGGGTGTCCAGCACTGGCAAACGGCCCTTTGCCGATGGCAAGCCGTTTGTGCGTGCGCTGATCGAGCATATGCCCGATCGTCTGCTGTGGGGTACGGACTGGCCGCATCCCCGGGTGCAGGGCGACATGCCCGATGACGGCGATTCGGCCAACACCCTGCTGGAGCTGTGCCCGGACCAGGCCGTGCTGGAGCAGATACTGGTCGCCAATCCTCAGGCCTTGTACGGGTTTGACGGGGCGGTGCGGGAATGATCGTACTGAACGTGTATATGGAACAGAGGTGTGTGGCGTCATGAAAAACGGTTTGATCAAGTTTCCAGGTTTGCGTTTGACGACGGATGGGCTTCGCCGCTCGCTTGCTGCCACGCTACCCGCCGAGGTATTGTCATCGGCCGATGTGCAGCATGCTGTCGCGCATGTCGAAACCTATGTGTATCTGCAGCTCGATGCGGCCGGCATTGAGGGGCAGGGCAAGAAGCTGCAGACAGCCTGCCGCTTGCTGTGCCCTGGTGCGCAAGTCATTGCCGTGCAATGCACGCTGGATCTGCCTGGGCGGTCCTTCGGCAACAAAGCCGCCTGGCACTATGTGGTGGAAACGGATGTGCGCCCCGAGGCCGAAGACGATTTCAATGCGTGGTATGGAACGGAACATATGCCGGGTCTCGCGGCTGTGCCCGGAACCATACAGACGTGGCGTTATATCGATAGCCTCGGGTCCCCCAAGTACTACGCCGCCTACGATCTGGAAACCCTGGAGACTTTCGGCTCCGACCCCTGGCTTGCCGTGCGCGGCTCCGACTGGAGCAGCCGGGTGCGGCCTAATTTTTTCAATACCAAAAGAACCATGTTCAAAAAAGACGGCGGTTCGCCGGGCGAGGAGTAAATCGCCATGCCCAGACTTTTGCCTCCCGAGCCCGAACGGATGAACGAACACCAGCAGCGCGTTTATCAGGCAATTCAGTCGGGCCCTCGCGGGCGTGTGCGCGGCCCCCTGGCCCTGTGGCTGCATCGTCCCGGGCTGGCCGAGCCCGCACAGGCGCTGGGCCAGTATTGCCGCTACGATTCGAGCCTGCCGCCGCGCTTGTCCGAGCTGGCCATCTTGACCATGGCGGCCTTGTGGCGTTCGGAATTCGAATGGTGGGCACATCAGCCTATCGCCCTCAAGGCCGGTGTATCGAGCGATATTGCCGAGGGCATACGCACGGGCGGCCCTATCGAATTCCAGCATCAGGACGAACAGGTCGTCCATGCATTCGTCAAAACCCTGGTCGAAACCCGCCATGTCCCCGAGCCGCAGTATCAGCAGGCGATTGAGGTGCTGGGCCGGGACCAGGTGGTGGATCTGGTGGGGTTGGCGGGGTATTACACGCTGATTTCCATGACCTTGAATGTGTTCGAGGTCGAGCCGCCCGATGCTACAGGGCCGACCGCGTTTGGCGCGGCCGGCTGAAATTCCTCTTTAATGCACGGGAGCTTTTCGTGACGGGACGTTTGCACAACAAGGTCGCTATCGTGACCGGCGCGGGCAGTGTGGGTCCGGGCTGGGGCAATGGCCGGGCGATCGCCTTTCGCTTTGCCCAGGAAGGCGCGCAGGTGTTTGCTGTCGATCTGAGTGCCCAGGCGCTGCTTGAAACCGTGGCCAAGGTTCGGGAGATCGGTGGCGCCATGACCACCCATATTGCAGACGTCACCTCCAATGATTCGGTCGCGGCCGCGGTCCAGGCCTGCATTCAGGCCTATGGGCAGGTCGACATCCTGGTCAACAACGTAGGCGGCTCGCGCAAGGGTGGCCCCGTGCAGTTGTCCGAAGAAGATTGGGACAGTCAGATCGACTACAACCTGAAAAGCGTGTTTCTCGCCTGCAAGCACGTGTTGCCGCTGATGGAGCAGCGTGGCGGCGGGGCTATCGTCAATATTGCGTCGACCTCGGGCATACGCTGGACCGGCTCCGCCCAGGTGGGGTACGCGAGCGCCAAAGCGGGCGTGATCCAGTTTTCGCGCGTCGTCGCCATCGAATACGCCGCAAAGAACATACGCTGCAATACGGTGATTCCCGGCCAGATGCATACGCCCATGGTAGAGGCCAGGCTGGCCGGCCAGCGCGCCGGAGGCGACCTGGAGCAACTGCTCGCGCAGCGCCAGTCCAGGATTCCCCTGCCGTTCATGGGCGACGGCCGGGATACCGCCAACGCGGCCCTGTTTCTCGCGTCGGAAGAAGCCCGGTTCGTGACGGGAACGGAATTGCTGGTCGACGGCGGCATGAGTGCGCGCTGCGGCTGATGGGTGGCGTCAGGGTGGCGATCTGTTTCGCCGATGTAGCGGCAGCCCTTGTGGCTGCCATCCATGCCAAAGAGAAATCCCCACACATTTCCCCCACGCAACAATAAGCATCAAACATCGCACAGTTTTAATTCACACAACCCCCAGAATATTCAAGGGGCGCAAAGGAGACAAAATGT
The DNA here is from genome assembly GCF_004346225.1 of Paralcaligenes ureilyticus. Taxonomy (GTDB): domain Bacteria; phylum Pseudomonadota; class Gammaproteobacteria; order Burkholderiales; family Burkholderiaceae_B; genus Paralcaligenes; species Paralcaligenes ureilyticus. Next base: position 23,992 of record NZ_SMAJ01000007.1, read on the forward strand.
TCACTAAAGCCGGAAAAACTTCATTCTTATCCAAACTGGGCCTGAGCGCGGCATTGGCCATGATGGCGCTAAGCGCCTACGCGGCGCCGCCCACCACGGTCGTCGTGGCTTTTCCGCCCGGCGGACCCGCCGATACCCTGGCTCGCGTAGTCGCCAAACAACTGGAGGGCCCGCTGGGTTCCTCGGTTATCGTTGAAAATAAACCTGGCGGCAACGGAGCCATTGCCGCCAATTACGTGAAGCGCGCCGCGCCTGACGGGCACACGCTATTCCTCAGTTCCGCCGGTGCCATTTCGATCAACCCGATGCTTTATCAACACCTGACCTACAACCCCGAAAAAGATTTCGCGCCTATTGCCATGTTGGTGTCCACCCCCGAGGTACTGGTGGTTCCCGCCACCGGTCACGTGAAATCGGTCAAGGACTTCCTCGACCTCGCCAAAAGCAAAAAGGAAGGCGTAACCTTGTCTTCATCGGGAATCGGCAGCATGCCGCACATGGCCATCTCGCTATTGCGCATCGCCACCAAGGCCAATATCTTGCATGTCCCCTACAAGGGCGCGGCCCCAGCCATACGTGATACCGTAGCCGCACAGGTAGGCGGGTTCTTCGGCGACATTTCCGGCCTGCTGCCTTTCATTCAACAGCACAAACTCACCGCCATCGGCATAGCCGCTTCCAAGCGATCCGCCAAACTCCCCGGCGTTCCAACCTTTGACGAGTTGGGCTTCAATAATGTGTACGCCAGCAACTGGTACGGCATTTTTGCCCCCGCCGGAACCCCTAAGAACACCATCGATGCACTCAACAAAGCTATGCGAATTGCCATGGCGTCGGCCGACGTCAAAAAATACGTGGCCACCTCCGGAGTAGAAGCAGCAGTCGATAGCCCCGACGAGTTTGCCAAGACGATACAAGACGACAGCAAAAAATGGGGCGCCCTGATCAAGGCCGAGAACATCACAGTGAATGAATAGCGTAAATATTTTACCGTCGCTACAAAATGCTCCGTTGCCATGAAACGTACTCGTCACTAATGTAGCGGCAGCCCTTGTGGCTGCCAAAAACCTCGGCAATCAAGACGATATCTACCGCAGCAAACAGCAATGGCACCCACAAGGGGTGCCGCTACAAAACGCCCTCGTGAATCATGTAGTGCCACCCCTTGTGGGTGGCACTAGGCCCAGGCGTACCCGTATTGCTTTACACGCTTGACGCCGCAGGTTGCATTCATACCAGCATCTTCGTATTTCAACGAATGGATAAATGCCTGTTGGGGGTGTTTTAAGAGCTAATAGCCTTGACACATACTCTGTTTGTTGCCGGCCAGGGCAATAAGGATCCGCGTTACCGTATAACCCAAGCTGTTTAGGATTTTAGTATAATGCCAACGGTACTGACGATTTTTGGGCTACGGGTAATCATTTACCCGAACGACCATCGCCCTTAACGAATCTGTGTAGGGATTGGAGACGTGTGCATGAATATTACTGATGAAACTTTCGATACGGCCAACCGCCGCGCCGAGGCGAATAAAGTGGCCTATCCAACTGCCGTTTCCGTGCGCTACGACCACCGCGTTGCTCGCATAGTCATCGTGCTCGCTTCTGGATTGGAATTGGCGTTCTCACCCAAGCGCGCGCAGGGCTTGGAAAACGCACGCCCGTCCGACCTTGCAGATGCCGAGGTCACGCCGTCTGGCCTTGGCATTCACTTCCCGCGCCTGGACGCTGACCTTTACATCCCGGCTTTGTTGGAGGGGTTCCTTGGCTCGAGGCGCTGGATGGCGGCGGAGATCGGCAAGATCGGCGGTAGCGTTTCGACGCAAGCCAAAGCGGCGGCCGCCCGTCAGAACGGGAAGCTCGGCGGGCGGCCTAGAAAGCCCAAGGGTTTGGTGGTGGTCTGAATTGTGCTGCGCGAAGAATTCAAATCGAGTTGAATTTGGGCGGTATTGCTGCTTATGACGCGTGATGCTGGTGGTTTTCGGTGTGTCATGGCCTTGCGGATATAGGGTTGGTTTTAGTGGGGAATGGCACCCACAAGGGGTGCCGCTACAAAAACGTCCCGTCGCTACGACAATGCGTCCCGCTGCCATGAAACACACCCGCTGCTAATGTAGTGGCAGCCCTTGTGGCTGCCAAAAACTCCGTCATTCCGAATTCGCCGTTTCCCAACCCGAAGTGTTTTTTTAGGCGTGTATAGCTTGGGCCACCAGGCGCACGCCGAGAGCTTCGCAGACCCGGCTGACCGTGTCGAAACGCGGGGCGCTGTCCGGGCGCAATGCTTTGTACAAGGCTTCGCGGGTGATTCCTGCCGACTTGGCTATTTCAGTCATCCCGCGAGCACGGGCAATGTCGCCAAGCGCGGCCGCCAGTAAAGCGCCATCGTTCGCTTCCAGAATGTCGGTCAAGTAGGCAGCGACGGCCGCTTCGCTCTCCAAATAAGGCGTTGCGTCGAACTCGGGTAGGTCGTCCACCTTAATGCGTTTGCTCATGTTCATTCCTTCTATTTAATCCAGCAGTGCCGCCAACGTCTTGGCGCGTTTAATGTCGCGTTTCTGCGTGCGCTTAGAGCCACCCACAAGCAACACAATCACCTGTGTCCCGCGCAGCGTGTAGTAGACGCGCCAGCCTGCGCCGATGTGTATGCGCAACTCAGAAACGTTCTCACCCACTGATTCAACATCGCCTATAAGGCCGCGTTCCAATCGTTTGAGCCTAGCCACAACCACGCCGCGTACCGTTCCGTCGGTAACACCGTCTAGCCAGGCTGTGAATTCGGGTAGCGGTTTGATCGTGAACATAAATAAAATGTAATCGATCGATTACATAATGTCAAGTCGCTACTAGGTGGACGTGAACGGCTGGTTTCGACCTGGCACGCGACGATGCATTCAGTGGTTCATGGCCTTGTCGATGTAGAGCTGGTTTTAGCGGGGATGGCACCCACAAGGGGTGCAGCTACATCAGTGACGGGTACGTTTTGTAGTGGCAGCCCTTGTGGCTGCCAATCGTTGACAACCGAGACAACATCTACAAACAAATACCCACCCGTGATTCACGTAGCGCCACCCCTTGTGGGTGGCATCGGGCGCAGGGCCTGCCTTATCTATATTTCTTTACACGCTTGATACCGCAGGTTGTATTCAGGCCCGTGCCTTCGTACTTCAACGAATGGATAAATGGCTGTCGGAATGTTTTAAGAGCTAGTGGCCTTGACACATACTCTGTTTGTTGCTGGCCAAGGCCTTTATAAATATGCGTTAACACCGACCAGCGAGGAGGTGCCATATGGCTCTTCAGCTTTGACTAATATTCGTTTATAGACGAAAATAGCCATGTATCGAATTGAGCATTATCTGAGCCCCAATGGACACAAGGATCTGTACATTGCTTGGCTTAAGCGGCTTCGCGATATTCAGGCGACAGTCGCTGTGGTTCGGGGAGTGACACGCGTCGAACTGGGCAATTTCGGTGATCACAAGTTTTGTCGCGATGGCGTATGGGAGTTGCGCATCGACGTGGGGCCGGGCTATCGGGTGTACTACGCCGTGTCGGGGAACCGTGTGGTGTTGCTGCGCGGTGGCGACAAGCGTACTCAGGATTCGGATATTGCGCGGGCGGTGGAGTATTGGCAGGACTGGCAACGGAGAACGGACGATGAAAAGCAAACCCCATGACGATGCGATGGCTGAGCTGTATCGCAGTGACCCTGTGTTCGCGCTGGAGGTTGTCAACAGCATTCTGGAAGACGGTGACCAAGCCGAGTTGCTGATCGTGCTACGCCAGATGGCGCAGGCTTTCGGTGGGGTTCAGGTCGTGGCCGAACAGGCGCATCTGAATCCGACGCAGCTTTATCGCACGCTCTCGCCGAAGGGAAATCCAGCGCTCAGTAGTCTGTCGGCCATCCTCAAGGCGATGGGACTGCGGCTGGCGGTGCAGCCCCTGGCTGGATCGGCACGCGCTGGCTGAGCGCGGCTTTGTGCCAGAATCGCAAAAAGCATGTGATGAAAACGAAGCCAGTCATTTCTTTCGGCGGAGCATGGCACCCACAAGGGGTGCCGCTACATCAATGACGGGTACGTTTGTAGCGCCACCCCTTGTGGGTGGCATGAATGGCTGGTACGTTTTGTCCCGCCACTCCTTATGGCTGCCAAAAACCCCACCCAATCAATAACGCGCCCGCAGCCAGTCGCCGATTCGCAGGGCTATCTCATCGCTATTGTTGTCCATCATCAGCATGTGCGAATTGCCCCGAATACCCATTTCGGCCAGCTCCCACCATTCCGTTGCGGCGCCCATTTGATCCAAGGTGTTTTTGAACTCGGCCCCTTTTTTTCTCAAGCTTTGCCAGGTGGGTGTTGCATCCAGGTAATCGCCGTACACAAATAAGCATGATTTGCCATTTAGCGTGGACGCCTCCAGGGAAGAACCAAAGCCGGAAGGTTCGACGGCCACCATGCCTTGCACCAGGCCTGGTCGTTGGGCGGCGGCCCGAAACGCGACTTCGCCGCCATGGCTGTGAGCCAGCAAGAGGCAGGGGCCGATGCGGTCCAGCGCTGCGCACAAGGTTGTGACGGCGGTGTCGTTATTCGATAGCCAGCGTGGCACGGCCTCGCAGATGAATGCGTCCAGATGCTCGACCGGAAAGCGTTGTTCCTTGAAGGGCTGGCGAGCTTGGAAATCGTTTGCGCGGCCGAAGCGGAACAGGCTCCAGGCTTCCTGGGCGCTACGGACAATGGGCGTATCCGGCCAGATGCCCGCAAAAGGCGCCCAGCCCGCGCGGCCGCGTTCCACATTGTCGACGACATAAACGGCGAAGCCCTGCTCGACAAAGGCTTGTACCCAGCCCGTGCGCCCATCGGGGGTGTGCTCCCACATGGCCCCGGTCATGCCGCCTCCGTGCAGCAAAACCAGCGGGATGCCAACGCGCTGTTCGGACGGAATAAAGTATTGCACATAGGCCTGCTCGATGTGGAACAGGCCGTTGGGGTTGTAATCGTAGGATGCGGTTTGGGTAAAGGCGATCGATCGGACCGGCTCGCCTTCGATGTGTATCTGCCGGCCCCCGGCGTAAAAGCTTCCGAATTCAGCTACACCGTTTCTTTTCACGTTCATGGATGGCAAGCAAGTATTTCTATGATTTCTTGTCGTTCTTCACCAAAGGGCACTTGCTTTCAGACAAAGGCCAAACCAGATCTTCGCCCGGGGTGGTCGCGACAATGGTGTAGTAGTCCCAGGGTTTCTTGGATTGCTCGGGTGTCTTCACTTGCGCGAGCAGCATGTCGCGCACGACCAGGCCATCGGGCCGGATTTGTGCGTGCTGGCTGAACGGGTCATCGATGGGCAGTTGGCGCATTTTGGCCATGACGGCATCCGACTGATCGGTGCCGGCCGCCTTGACCGCCTTCAGATAATGCCTGACCGATCCGTACACCCCCGCCTGCAGGAAGGTGGGCGGGTGGCCGACGCGCGCTTCGAATTTCTTGGTGAAGGCTCGCGTACCCTCGTTGGAATCCCAGTAGGAGGGCGTTGTCAGGTAGGTTCCCTGCGCGACCTTGAGCCCCAGGCTGTGCACGTCGGTAATCATCAAAAGCATGGAGGCCAGCTTTTGCCCGCCCTTGCCTATGCCGAATTCGGAAGCCTGTTTGATGGCGTTGATCGTATCTCCGCCCGCATTGGCCAGCGCAATGATTTGTGCCTTCGAAGACTGCGCCTGCAGTAAAAAAGACGAGAAATCCGAGGTGTTCAAGGGGTGGTAAACGGTTCCCAGCACATGTCCGCCATTGGCGGTCACCACGTCGCTGGTGTCTTTGGCCAGCTGTTTGCCAAAGGCATAGTCGCTGCCCAGAATGAACCAGTTTTTCCCGCCGGTCTTGACCACTGCACTGGCGGTGCCGTGGGCCAGGGCATAGGTGGTGTAGGTCCATTGGATACCGTAAGGCGAGCATTGCTCCTGAGTAAGGGCTGTTGTGCCCGCGCTGGAAAACATCACTATTTTCTTTTTCTCGCGAGCTATGTTTTGCACGGCCAGCGCTACCGATGAGTTGGGCAAATCGACGATGACGTCCACACCCTCGACATCGAACCATTTGCGGGCAATCGAGCTGCCGATATCGGGGCGATGCTGATGGTCGGCCGAGATGACTTCGATAGGGCGGCCAAGCACCGAGCCTCCCGCTTCTTCGGCCGCAATACGCGCCGCTTCGACCGAGCCTTTGCCTGTGGCATCGGCCACGACTCCGGATAGATCGGTAAGCACGCCGATTTTTATCGGAGCCGTGGAGGGAGTTTGAGCGCTGGATGTGAGCGGAAACGCTAACAGGGCGCTGGCCGACAGTGTCGCGGTAATCAGGCTGAGCTTCACGAAAATCTCCTCGGGTTGATGGGCTACTTTACCGCTAAAACAAGGTCCGCGCGCCTTCATAGCGTTTGGCGAAGTAAGGGCTGCTTAGCGCGTCGATGCGCACGTGGCCGCCGCTGGAGGGCGCGTTGATGAACTGGCCGTCGCCGATGTAGATGCCCATGTGCGAGTACGAGCTATTGAGCGTATTGAAAAATACGAAATCGCCCACACTCAGCTTGCTTCGCGACACGGGCCGGCTGATTTGCGCGATTTCGGCGGTGTTGTGCGGGAGCTGCGCGTCGGCCGCGTTTTCAAAGACATACTGGATGAAGCCGCTGCAATCGAAGCCCGTATTGGGGCTGGAGCCGCCGTAGCGATATCGGGTTCCAAGCAAGCCCATGGCCGTCAGCGCCACGTCGCTTCGCTTGGTGCCGTCAATGATGATGTGCCGATTGGCGTAACTGTTTCGGGAAGAGGATCTCAGGCCGGACTGGGTGGCGCAGCCAGCCAGAAAGACCAAAAGCAAGGCCATTAGCAGCAGAGAGTAAGATCGAGTCCGATGCCCGTGTTCAGGTGTCTCCATGCCTGCATTATGGTTGCGTTCACCTCTGCGGACAATAGCCGGGGCCGTGAAATTCGTTTTGAGTGTTTGGAATGTGCGCTTATGGCGACATATCGGCTATTTGGAATCGAAGCGGCCCCAGAGAAGCTTGACCGAAATGCCCAGCACCAAGGCGCCGCCGATCCATAGCATGTATTGGCCCAACCGTTGCTGATCGTCGAGTAGATAGGTATTGCACAAGCGCCCGGGCCAGATCAGATAGAGCCAGCCCAGGCGAAAGAAAGTGGCCGTCAATTCAAGCATGAACACCCCCTTGACGATGAAACCCATGCGCGGCCAACTGAGCGCCAGCGGCAAGCCGATCAGGAGCGGCACCGACAAATACTTTGCGGCGGCGACGAGAGGGTCCGCCACCGATGCATCGAGTTCCAGCGGCAGCATCCAGAAGGCGCTGACCACGCTTGCGAGCAGCAGCCCGGCGATACCCTGGTGGTTGCATCCCGAGATGATGTCCTGAAGGCGAGCGGGCAGCGCTCGCGGCAATAAAAACCCCACGCCGATAAGCAATGGGATCTGCAGCAGCATTTGCGTGGTCATGCTCGATTCGAGAAGCTGCCGCAGCGGCGGCACCATCAACGCGAGATAAACCAACGCCGCGATGCGGACGGGGTGGCGAAACGAAAGAGTCATCATTGCCCCAGGCGCCGCAGCACGGTTTGCCCCGCGAGACCCGGGGCGTCTTCGTCGAAAATCTGTACCAGCCTGCCGGCGGGGTCGACCAAGTGGATGGCGGCATTATGCGTGTAGCCGCCGCTGGCCGGGTCGGGGATGACCGTGATGCCGAAAGCTTCCTTCAGTTGCACAAGCCCGTGGGGGTCGACGGGGCGGGCGGCGATCCACCCCAGCCCCCGGTCTCGCGAACGCTGCATATAGGCCGTTAGCTGCGCCGGAGTGTCATGAAGGGGATCGAAACTGATGCTGAGCAGTTGCACCTTGCCCTGCGCCAACGGCTGGGCGAGGGTGTCCTGGAGCTGCGCGAATTCGCCCCCGAGCGCGACGCAGTAGGTGGGGCAGCGGGTATAGATGAAATCCACCAGCAGCCATTTGCCATGCAAATCCGCCAGGCTGATATGTGAGCCTGATTGGATTTGCAATGCGACGGGGGGAATCTGGACAGGGTGCCGGCGCACGGCAAGCCGCCGCGCGGTTTCGGTGGTAAATGCCTGGAACCGGTCGGTGGCCGCGCTGAGAGCGGCTGCACCGGCCAGCAGCAGGCCTAAGCTAACCAGTAGCGTGCGCAGAATCGCCATGGCCAGGTGACCTCAATAGCCCGACGATAATGTGCAGGGTGAACACCAGCATCGCCACGATCAGCAAAATGGCGCCTATCGACCCGGACTGGTCATACGTCAGCCACTCTGGCAGATGCACGGCAAAGCGTCGCGGCGTGCTGATGTGGCCGGCTGCAAGGAACGACAAGACGAATATCAGGCCGCCCAGAATATACAGCGGGAAGCTCAGCTTGTCGCTGGAGCGGGAAGGCGCGTTCTGGCCGATAACATGGAACATCAGCGCAAGCACCATGGGCAGCACGCCCAGCAGCAGGTAGAAGTGGAAATGGCCGGGCACCCATTGGGTGTTGTGCATCAATTTATTGACGCTGATGGTGCCGTCGATAATGGCCGGAACGATGCCTGCGGCCCAGCCGAACATCGACAGGACCAGAAGCCTGGAGGGCATATTCCAGCGCATTCCCGAGCGGTAGATATTGGCCAGCGCGCCGAATACCGTCACGGTAAATACCGGCAAGCCCGCGCAATAGGAAATGATCTGGCCCATCACCAGCATCCAGTGCGGCATGACGTAATCCATCATGAGGTGGTGCGGATAGACAATCAGCACCATCACCAGGCTTGACGCCCAGGACCACAGGAATGGCCTTGATATCGGGTAGGGCCGCCCGCTGTAGCGGGGCAGCAGTTCGTAGACCGCGATCACGCCCATGTAGATGCTGGCATTGATGAACATGTGGCCGAACAGATAGGTCAGGTTCTTGACCAGCAGCGCATTGAGCGTCACCGACGGGAAATAAATATTGATGATGCACATGACCAGCACGATGGCGCCGGCAAGGATGCCGATGGAGTTGGTAATGGCGACCATGGTGCTGGCCACGACCGTTTTGGGATGCGACTTGTCGATGTCTCCGCTGAACAGCCATTGCAGGCCCAGCGCGCGTCCAAGGTTGGAGTACACGCGGATGATGGCCCTCATGGCATCCAGATAAAACAGCAGGAAGCCCACGCCGATCAGCAGGTAGCCCAGCATGAACAACGCTGCCGCGTTGCCGCTCCAGAGCCCCATCGGGTGTTCCGGAAGCGGATACAGGAACGTCCACGCGCCCGCGTATCCGCCGATAAAGACGGCCGCCAATAGCGCCACGGCGCCGAGCATGAAAAGCACGTAGTTGGCGAGGAATATCGACAGGCTGAGCTTGACATACTTGCGCAGGAAAAACCACATGACGGCGCTGGTTGCAAGGCCTATGGTGCCGACCATGCCGGCCCCGTGTGCCGTCATTACCTGATAGAAAACATTGGGCAGGACGCCGATCCAGGTGCTCTGGGCCATGCGCATGGTCAGCCCAAGCAGCATCATCAGCACGAACACCATCAGCGCCGAGATGGTGTACAGGTTAAAGACAATGCGCTCGTTGCGCGTCAGAGTTTCGTTGGCCGGGTGTAGTGCGCCGGCGGGTTGCGATGCGTTCATGGCTAGCCTCCCTTGACGACTTCGAATTCGGTCACCATCCCGTGATGCGCCACGCCGCAATACTCAAGGCACATCACCCGGTATTTGCCGGGCTGGGTAAAGGTGTAGTGCAGGCGGTTGGTGAAACCGGGCATGGCCTGGGTCTGTGTGACGATCAGGTCGTTCGGGCCGTAAATGGCGAAGCCGTGGTTGACGTCCGTGCTGGTCACATTGAATTGCACCGGGATACCGGCCTTGATTTTGTTTTGGCTGAGCGTCCACGACCACTGCCGCCCCACGACATCGACGATTTGCGCTGCGCTCGATGTCGCGTTTTGATTGGCGATAGGGAATGGCTTGAGGGTGGCGTAGGCCACGCCGACGCCCAGCAGAACCAAGGCAAGGAACCACCATCGTCGGATGGTATACGAGGCCTTCTGCACTTGCGCAGTATCGTCGGGTTTGCTTGCCTGACTGGTGATCCAGATGAATACCAACGAGACCAGCCCGATTCCCGTCAGCGTTAAAAGCCAGATTTGGGTTTGCGCGATCATGACACTTTCCTTCACTTAACCTGCGTTAAGAACCGGGACCAGCGACACATCTATGGGAAAACCTACTTTCGAACCTATTAGCCGTGAACGTGATTAAATTTGATTTTGCGGCAGGTTGCATTGTAGCGTTGTAGCGGCGGGTTTGGTGAATACCCACTTGACTGTTATGGTTTTGGCAGCCGCAAGGGCCGCCACTACAAATACCAACCGGAACGTTATGTAGCGGCACCCCTTGTGGGTGCCACAAAAACTCACCAACTAGCCCCGAACGTCGTTCGCAGTTCTTCGATTTGCATCTCCGTCAACGCCGCTGCGTTTTGTCCGCTCAGCAGCCACACCTTGGCGGTTTCTTCCAGTTCTTCCAGAATGGCCATGGCCGAAGCGGGCGTGCCGGCCCACACGTTCGGACCCAGCCGATCGAGCATGACGGCGCGGATAGGGATGCCGGCCGAAGACGCCCGGCGGATTTCCTGCTCGACCAGCGTGCCCACAGCCGGATCGCCGGGGCGGTGGTAGGCAATCAGCGGCACGTGGCCGACCTTCATCGCAAAATAGGGCGTAATGGGCGGCAGCAGGTCGCCGTGGGCGTGGCCGCGTCGCAGCGACAGCGCGACCAGGTGCGTCGAATGGGTGTGTATGACGCAGCTCGCGCTGTCGTCGGCCGCATAGATATGCCGGTGCAAGGCCAGCGTCTTGCTGGGCTTGTCGCCACCGGTCCACGCGCCGCTGGCATCCACCCGCGCGATGCGATCGGCCTCCAGAAAGCCCAGGCAGGCGTCGGTGGGCGTAATTAAGAAGCCGTCATCCAGCCGACAACTGATGTTGCCGGCCGTGGCGTGGACGTAGCCTCGTTCAAAGAGGCTGCGCCCAATACGCACTATCTCTGCGCGGAGTTCGGTTTCGGTCATGGATGCGGCTGCCAGCGTTATGGGATGAAGGCGGGGAGTAAAGACGGCAACGTTTCCCTATTGTAATCAGGAATCCAGCTTTAAAATGAAGCCCCCTCGATGCAAAAGGACAGTCATGGGCAAGAACCGTCTGGAGGCGTTCAGCGATGGTGTGCTGGCGATCATATTGACGATCATGGTGCTTGAGATGAAGGTGCCCCATGGGGCGACATTTGCGGCGCTCGTGCCTGTTGCGCCGGTGTTTCTCAGTTATATCCTCAGCTTCGTCTATCTGGGCATCTACTGGAACAACCATCATCACATGTTGCATCTGGTCGACAAGGTAAGCGGCGGCATACTTTGGGCTAACCTGCATTTGCTTTTCTGGCTGTCGCTGCTGCCTTTTACGACGGGCTGGATGGGCGAAAACCATTTTGCGCCGGCGGCTATGTTTCTGTACGGCTTGAACCTGCTGTGTTGCGCCATTGCCTATGTCATTTTGCAAAACCTGATCATCCGGTTCCAGGGGGCTCAATCGCGCCTGGCGCATGCGGTGAGCGCCGACGTCAAGGGGAAGATATCGCCCCTGCTGTATCTGCTCGGGATCGGCAGCTCATTTGTGTCTTCGTGGCTGGCGGGCGCTTTTTATATTGCCACGGCATGCATGTGGCTCATCCCCGATCGGCGCGTGGAACGGGAAGTCATGACTCGGAGCAAGGATTAGGGCGTTTTCGGTTGAAGCGTTTACGGAACTGAACGCGTTTTGTGTTGCTCTTTTTTTGAGCCGTCTTGGGTGGGATCATTCTGTTAACACGCCGCAGGGCGAGGGGTGGGTCCCGTCCGGTCCGCCCAGCGGTCGAGGCGCTACGCGCCCCGACTGCCCGGGTCTGCCTCGTCCAGGCGGGCGTCGGGCGAACTCTCTCTGCGCCTCGCACGCGAGGCTCCGTTCAGACAGCGCCCGACGACAGCCCCCGCCTTCCCTTCGTCAGCACCCGGCGCTGGCCGAATGACCGGACGGTACCCACCCCTCGCCCTGCGGCTGCGCTGGTGAAATGCATCGGAGAATGTGTAGGGACGGCAGGCGCTTGGTCGAGTGAGGTCTACGGGCAACGTGATAGAGACAGACTGCGAGCAACGTGACAAAGGCAGGCCGCCGGCCAGTGAATTCTTGGCACGCCGTGCCGGCCTCGCCCCGGCCCCCATAGACGGCGTCTTCAAATACCAATACGTCCAGCCACCAAACACCCAAACATCCCATGCCGCATACCGTTCGACCAAAAATGCCCTAGTCGCGATTTACGGAGTATGCTCAAGACATGGTGCCCATATATACCCCGAAGTCGGAATCCGAGGCCTTGGTGATCACATCGCTGATGCAGGCCTATGGCGTTGTTTTTTTCATGCGGGGCGGGGCGTTCAGCTCGATGTACCCGGGACCGGTTTCCAACAGCCTTAACGAGCAGACCCTGATGGTCGATGAAGATCAGGCCGAACTGGCGCGTGAGTTGATCAAATCGTTCTTGTCCGCTTAGGTGTCAAGCCTGCGGCATTGTTTTGAACCTCACCACCACACGCAGGCCCTTGCGATTGCGTCCGGTATGCAGGCTGACGGTACCCCCGCAGGCTGCCGCGGCTTCCTGGACTATGGCCAGGCCGAGCCCTGTACCCTCCGAATCGACGGCATTGCCGCGATTGAAGCGCTCGAACACCCGGGTTCGCAATTCCGGCGGGATGCCTGGGCCGGTATCTTCCACCTCCAGCATGACGCCGTGCGCGGGTGTTTGCAGAATCGATACGGTCGCGCTGCCGCCGGGCGGCGTATAGCGTATGGCATTGTCCACCAGGTTGAACAGCAAGGCGTAAAGGGCGGGGCGGTGCGCCACGAGGCTGGCTTCGACACTGTTTGCGCCGAGCCCCAGGTCGATTTCACGTTGGGCGGCCAGCGGGGCCAGTTCGATCAGCACCTCGTGGGCCAAGGTATGCAAGGCCAGAGGCGTGCGCGCCGCATGGCCGGCGCGCAGGCTTTCGGCCTGAGACAGGCTTAGCAACTGGTTTACCAGTTGCGTGATCTGTTGCCGGTTGTGGCTAAGCGCCGAAAGAATCCTGCGCAGCTCGTCGGTGTCGGCCAGGCTTTGCGCGTAATGCAATTGGGTGCTGAGCAAGGCCATGGGGGTGCGCAACTGGTGGGCCGCATCTTCAATAAAGCGTTTGCGCGAATCGATCTGCCGCTGGATGCGGCTGGCGTATTGATTGATCGTTTCCACCACCGGGCGTAATTCCTGCGGAAGATCGTGCAGGCGGATGGGGCGCAGATCGGTATGCCCGCGGTTCAGGATGGCGCCTCGAAGAGCCGCCAGGGGTTTGAGCTCATGGCGCAGGCCCAGCAGCATCAACACCAATACCAGTAGCAGCATGGCCGATTCGCGCAGCAGATTGGGCCACCAGAGCGCCCGGGCTTCACTCTCGAGCTGGTTCTGGGTTTTGGCGACCGTGACGACTACTTGCGTGGACTTGCCCGAGTCGAAAAAATCCCGCGCCATGCTGTAGGCGCGCAGCAACTGGCCGCCAACGACGATGTCCTGATAGGCATCGGTCTGGCTGGCCGTGGGCGTAAACACGATGGGCAGGTTCGGCCATCCGGCCAGCAACTGGCCGTCGTGGGCGACGACAGAGAAAAACACTTGGTCATGGCTTTTGGATGCAAAGACCTCCAGCGCCACGGGGGGAACCGACGACACCAGACGCTTGTCCACCCATTGAATCTGTCCGGCAATGATCTGCGCTGATGTCCAGAGCCGGTGGTCTTGCTGCGTCTGGGCGTTTTGTTGCGCGTCCTGGTACGAAAACCAGATGCTGAACGACAAGGCTATCGCCAAAGGCAAAAGCACCCATAGAGCCAGCCGGACACGCAGGCTGTTCATGCGCTGCGGCGCGGGGTTAACAAGTAGCCCAGTCCGCGCAAGGTGACGATAGTGGCTTGCGAAGCTTCGAGCTTGCGTCGCACGCGATGGATGTAGATTTCAAGCGCGTCTTCGCCGGTATCGGAATTCAGGCCGAACACGCTTTGCATCAGGCTGGCTTTGCTCATGGTCTTGCCCTGGTTCATCAGCAGGGCTTCAAGCAGGCTGTGCTCGCGTGGCGGAAGCGCCAGGGTGCCTTCGTCGATCTGGAATTGCCGCGTATTGGTGTCGTAGTTCAGGTTGGCGCAGCTGATTTGGGCGGTGGCGCTGCCGCTATGGCGGCGAATCAACGCCTTGATGCGAGCCACCAGTTCGCGGATCTCGAACGGCTTGACCAGGTAATCGTCGGCGCCGGTTTCCAGGCATTCCACTTTCAGGTCCAGCGAATCGCTGGCTGTCAGCACCATGACCGGCGTCTGGTTCTGCTGGCGGCGCAGGCGGCGCAGAACGCTTTGTCCGCTGGCGCCGGGCAGCTTTAGATCGAGCAGTACGGCGTCGTAGCGCTCATCGCCCAGCAGGGCATTGGCCATTTCGGCGTCATGCACGCAATCGACGTGAAAAGCGTCTTTTTGCAATACGGTGGATAGCCACAAGGCTAGTTCCTGATTGTCTTCGACGAGCAGCAGTCTCATGGCGCGAACGCAAAAGGGAAGTTTGGCAAATCGATATTTTGTAAATTAGGCGTAGCGAAAGTATTGAGGCATTGGGCCGGAGGCTGATATTTTTCTTAAGAAATTAACGGTAAATGGGGCGAATGTCGAAGTTTATGCGTAAAACAGGGGTTTCCCCTTATGTTTTTGGCTACGAGGCGAAAGCTGGATGAAAGTTGGGGTCTTTAGCATTGAGTCAGTGGCACACATCGTGTCGGGTTCATAAAAAATCGCTACTCAATCAGGAGACCTTCATGTCCGGTATTGCTCGTATTCTTAAATATACTGCGGTCGCGACCGCCCTGGCGGCGTGCTCGATCAGCACCGCGTCGGCCAGCGACAAAATCACCATTATGGTCGGTGGCATCAACAAGATCATTTACCTGCCTGCCAAACTCACCGAAAATCTGGGCTATTTCAAGGCCGAAGGGCTCGATGTCGTACTGTTGTCGGAGCCGGCGGGCGTCAATGCCGAAAATGAAATGCTGGCCGGCGCTGTACAGGGCGTCGTAGGCTTTTACGACCATTCGATCGATTTGCAGGCCAAGGGCAAGGAAGTGGAGTCGGTGGTGCAGTTCTCGCAGGTACCGGGCGAAGTGGAAGTGATTGCCGCCAACCAAGAGGGCAAAATCAAAAGCCCGGCCGACTTCAAGGGCAAGACCCTGGGCGTGACAGGGCTGGGTTCGTCGACCGATTTCCTGACTCAATACATGGCCGCCGTCAGTGGTTTGAAGCATGGCGATTACACCATTTTGCCGGTAGGCGCGGGTAATACGTTTATTGCATCGATCCAGCAAAACCGCATCGATGCCGGCATGACGACCGATCCTACCGTTACCCAATTGGTGGCGAGCGGTCAGGGCAAGGTGCTGGTTGACATGCGCACTGCGGATGCCACCAAAAAGGCGCTGGGCGGCCTGTATCCGGCCGCCAGCCTGTATATGCCCAATGCGTGGATCAACAGTCACAAGGCCGAGACGCAGAAGCTGGCCAGCGCTTTTGTGAAGACCATGAAGTACATCCACACACACACGGCCGAGGAAATCGCGGCCCAGATGCCCAAGGACTATTACGCCGGCAACAAGGATTTGTACGTCTCGGCGCTAAAGGCCTCGATGCCCATGTTTACAGCCGATGGCCGCATGCCTGAAGACGGCCCCCCGACCGTACTCAAGGTGTTGTCGACCTTCAAGCCCCAGGTGAAGGCCGCGCATATCGATTTGTCCAAAACCTACACTACGGCTTTCGTGGACGCCGCCAACAAATAGTCCCGGGTTCGCTGCAACACCGCGCGGGCGCGGCGTTGCAGCGGCATACAAGCAGACCTGGTTTGAATGTAGTGGCACCCCTTGTGGGTGCCATGATCGCAGCAGCACCGATTCATGTAGCGGCACCTAATCATATAGCGGCACCCCTTGTGGGTGCCATCACCCCCCTTGCCAAGACCCACCCCCGCAGGCCCAGCCTGAACCATAGAGCTCATCATGCAAGATTTATCCACCACCCCGGCTATTGATATGCAAAATATCACTTGCCGCTTTATTTCTCCCGACGGCAAGGCGACCATTGCGCTGCAGGACTTCAGCATGAGCGTCGAGCGCGGCGAATTTTGCGCCATCGTCGGGCCGACGGGCTGCGGCAAGTCGACCACGCTAAGCTTGATAACAGGCTTGCTCAAGCCCACCACGGGCCGTGTAAACGTCATGGGCCAGCCCGTCGATGGCATCGACCCACGAATCGGTTTTGTATTTCAAAACGATGCCATCTTCCCGTGGCGCACGGTGATCGACAACGTCGCCGCAGGCCCGATGTTTCGTGGTCAACGGTCAGCCCAGGCTAAGGAGCTGGCGCAGGAATGGCTACGCCGAGTGGGCCTGGAAAAATTTGGCCAGCATTATCCGCATCAGTTGTCGGGCGGCATGCGCAAACGCGTTTCCCTTGCTCAGACTTTTATCAATAGCCCCGAGATTCTGCTGATGGACGAGCCGTTCAGCGCGCTCGATATGCAAACCCGCACTGTGATGCAAGACGAGCTGCTTCAGCTATGGGCGGCCAGCGGCGGTTCGGTGGTGTTTGTGACGCATGATCTGGAAGAAGCCATTGCGCTGGCCGACAAGGTGATTGTATTGACCGCGCGGCCCGCCACCATCAAACATGTCTACGACATTGATCTGCCGCGTCCGCGCGTGATGTCGGAGATTCGCTACGAACAGAAGTTCGTTCAATATGCACGCGAAATCTGGGACGATTTGCGTGCTGAAGTACATATCGGTTAAAGGAGTGCCTTGTCATGACCAGTCATGTTGAAACTTACACGACGACGGCCAGCGATCGCGCTCGCGCCGTTAAAGATACGTTGCAGGAAGCCGAGGCGGAGGCCAGGCGCCGCCTGCTTTGGCGCTCGCGCTTGATCATTTTCTGGCGCCTGGCGCTTTTGGTAGGCGCTTTGGGTGGTTGGGAGCTGTTCGCCAGCCTGCACTGGATCGACCCGTTCTTTTATTCCAAGCCGTCGTTGATCGCCAAGCAGATTTACGATTGGAGCCTGGAGGGCACTTCGCAAGGGCCGTTGTGGCGGCAGGTGGCGGTGACGCTGGAAGAAACCCTGATCGGCTTCTTTATTGGCGGCGTGGGAGGCATTATTTGCGGGATATTGTTGGGCCGCAATAAATTCCTGGCTGATATTTTCAGTATCTATATCAAGATTGCCAATTCGATTCCGCGGGTGGTGCTCGGTTCGGTGTTTGTGATTGCGCTGGGTCTGGGTATGGCGTCGAAGGTGGCGCTGGCGGTGGTGATGGTGTTCTTTGTGGTGTTCGGCAATGCTTTTCAGGGTGTACGCGAGGCCGATCGCTATATGATCGCCAACGCGCAGATTCTGGGCGCGTCGCCGCGCCAGGTGACCATGCAGGTGGTGGTGCCGTCGGCGTTGAGCTGGATTCTGGCGAGCCTGCACGTGAGCTTCGGGTTTGCGCTGGTGGGGGCGGTGGTGGGCGAGTTCCTGGGGGCGCGCGAGGGCATTGGTTTGCTGATCGCTACGGCGCAAGGGGCGTTTAACGCCAGCGGCGTGTTTGCGGCCATGATTGTGCTGGCTATTGTGGCTCTGATTGCCGACTATATCCTTACCTATATCGAAGGCCGTCTTCTGAAGTGGCGCCCCGCGCAGTTTGAAAGTTGATGTAGCGTCACCCGTAGCGCCACCCCTTGTGGGTGGCATTCGCTAAAGGTGGCATTTCTGGTGAGTGGCGTTTGATGGGTGGCATTCGCTGAAGATGGCATTCTTTTTTCGCATCATCCTATCTTGTTATAAAACCTTCTAGCCCCGCATCGTGGGCGGTTAAGGTGGATCGGGCTCTGACGGGCACGGTCATGGCTGCGCCATGACTTCCCGCGCGCAGGACCGGCTTCGGGGCGGCGTGCGAACTCGCAGGGCGAATAGCCCACTGGGCTATTCGCAAGCGTCCTGCTCAAACAGCGCACGCCTTGCATCCCCGAAGCCGGCCCTGCGCGCGGCGCGCCCGAATCGCCCGCCCCACCTTAACCGCCCACGATGCTTGATCGGTGGATGTTGGTGGGGTCGTTGGTGGATTTGATTGACGTGACCGTCTAATGTAGCGGCAGCCCTTGTGGCTGCCATCGGCGATCTATAAATATCGCCTCGGCTACCAACGATTTTGGCGGCCACAAGGGCTGCCGCTACATGGGCAACGAGTGTTTCTATACCAGCTTCAACCCGAGCTTCGGCGCCCCGGGCAAGATGTAGTTCATATCCTTTGCGCTCAGGCCATATAACGCTTCGATCGCTTCCGCGGCAACGCCGCGGTAGTCGTTGTAGACGGGCAGGTCGCGCTGTTCATTCAGCATGCGATTGGTCAAGGGTTCCTGGCGGCCCGCCAGGCGTCCGCCGCGCAAGCCGCCGCCCAGAACCCACATGACTGTCCCGTGACCATGGTCGGTGCCCCGGTTGCCGTTTTCTTTGAAGGTGCGGCCGAACTCGCTGATCACGAGCACGATCGTGTGGTTCCAGGCGGGACCCATTTCGCGTGCGTAGGCGGCCAATCCTGCGGATAGGTCTCCCAGTTTGCGGGTCAGCTGGCCGCGGCCGTTGCCTTGGGCGACGTGCGTGTCCCAACCGCCTACGTCGACGAATCCTATCGAGTACGCCTGGTGGGTGCGCATGAGGCGGGCAATGGCCGACATCTGTTTCTCGAACGCGGCCGGGTCGGGCGCGCCGCGGCTGGCGGCGGTCATTTCCTGCTGTAGTTTGTCGGGCTGGTTGAGCGTGTCGGCAACGGTATTCTGGGTTGCAATGCCTTCTTCGACCAGTTGTTCCAGGGGGCTGCCGCGGTACAGGACACGCATCGCCGCGTCATGCGCCGGATTGCTGCGAGTGGCCTTGCCGTTTGCCAGGGCGATGTTGGGCACAAGCATCGGGCCTTTCATTGATAGCGCCAGATTTCGGGTGAATGAAATGCCGGCGTCGCCGGTTCCGCCGGTGCTCAGGCGTTCAATGAGCCGTCCCATCCAGCCGCTTTGATGCGTGGCGTGCAGAGTGTTGGGCGCCAGGCCTTGTTCCATCAGGTCTTGCGCTTCGAAATGGCTGCGCGGGGCGCTCAGGTTTCCGGAGTAGGGGATCAGTAGCGCTTGCTTGGCCTGGTAAAGCGGCAAGAAGTGCGCTTGCACGCCGGGGTTCAAGCCCCAGTGCTCATCGATGGCGATGGCGGCATCCGCCGCGCCCGAGTTTGGGCGGGCGATGGCGATGGTGGGGCGCGCGGCGTAATAATCTTCGGATGTGATCGGCACCAGGAAATTGGCGGCGTCGTAGCCGCCGCGCATCATCACGGTTAAGAGTTTGGTGCCTCGGGCGGCCGGCAATGCCGATACTTTGGCCGATGAGGATGCCAGGGTCAGTGCCCCGGCCGTCTGCAAAAATTGGCGGCGTCTGGATGAGTGCGGGTTCGCGGATTCGGGATCGATTGATTTGTCGGTGCGTGAGCGCATGGCTAACCTTTTAATATTCCATGAAGCGAGGAGACGAGATGATCAGGGCCGCCTTTTGTGTTTCCCCGTGAGTCTGAGCAAGCATGGGCGTCAGGCTGGGCGCGGTGTAGCTGGCTTTCAACGCGAGCAGGTTGGCATGATCCAGAGCTTCGCCTGAGGTACCGAAAAGCCGGTTTGCGGCAGCGAGTTGAGTGGCGATGTTCAGACGCTTGGTCATTTGATCGGCGCTGGCCCAGTCGCTGCGCTTCATGCCGTAGCCTTCGGGCGTCAGATAGTTATAGGGATCTTCGGATAAGCTCAGAATCCAGCGCCGCACGAGCGGGATATTTTGTACGGGGCGGTCGCCGTACAGCAGGCGAATCGAGGAATAAATGTATTGCGCGGGGTCTTTGAATTTGGGCCGGACGTTTGCGTTGAAGAGCTTTGCGTCGAACAGGGTGCGCAGGACCGCGGCAATTTCGCCATCCGTTCTCATATAGGTTTGTGCCATTTGGTCCACAACCGCCTTGGGCGGGTCGTCGGCCAGAAAATACGTAGCCAGCTCTTTGGAAATAGCGTGGGCCGTGGCGGGTTGATGCGCCAGGATGGCAACGGCGCGTTCAATCTCGCCGAACCCGGGCGAGCCTTTGAAGGGCCTGCCTAAAAAGACCTTGTCGCCTGAATCGTGCCGCGCGGGGTTGAAGAGAAAAGCGCCTTTTTCTACAAAATAGGGTGCAAAGCGCGCAGCGGCGCGAATCGGCTTGTCATTCACATGAACCCCCGCGCCGCTCAGGATGCGAGCCAGTTCCTGTACGTCGCCTTGCGTATAGCCGCTGTCTGCGCCCATGGTGTGCAGCTCCATGATTTCGCGGGCGTAGTTTTCGTTGGGCTTGCCCTTTGCATTGCGGGCGTTGTCCAGATACTGCAGCATGGCCGGATGCATGAGCGTTGCCATCAGCAAGTCCTGGAACTTGCCCAGGACATGCGGGCGTATGGCCTGTTCTTCATAGTCGGGGATGAAGATGGCGGTGATGCCCTTGTGGCCGTATACGTTGAAATGGTTGTACCAGAACCAGACCAGCTTTTCCTGTAGCTGATTGCTGCAGTAAAGTGCCCGCAAGGTACGCCGTTCGAAGGCCTGCGACAGGCTTTGCCGGTCGTACTGCCGGCGCGCGGCTTTCGCTGCTTCCATCGAGCCGTCGGCACGCGCCGCTTTCAATGCAGCTTGCCGCTCTTGCCATATTTGTATGGGGTTCTGGTGCTCGATGTCCAAGTGGTCGATGCGCGCTTGAACGTCGGCGGGCAGGCAGCGGTCGCCGACATAATGCAGTTGCCCCTCCACCCATTTGCTGCGGCCTTCCTGGGCGAAGCTTTGCAGCGTTTGCGTCGTGGGGCCAAAGGTGATGCGTTGCATCAATTGCAGGTCGGCGGCGCTGATCGTTGCCCGCGCGCGCGCCACGCCGCAGGCCGCAAACAGGCACAGGACGCTTGCCACGACTTTTGCTCGGCAGGTATTCATCGATCGCTTCAGATGACGGAATAAAGCGATGTTGCACCGATTCGGCTAGCCTGTCTGTTTCAAACGCTTTCGGTTTTGCTCGTAGTTATTTCAACGCGTTTCGCACGCGTCCCCTGGGTGTCATGCCCGGCGCAGCTCCTTGCGAATGACTTTGCCCGTGGCGGTCATGGGCAGTGAGTCGACAAAGCTGATTTGGCGAGGATACTCGTGGGCCGCCGCGCGGCGCCTGACGTGGTTTTGCAGTTCCAGGATCAGTGAGTCGCTGGCGTTATAGCCTTCGTTCAGGATGATGAAAGCTTTAACCACTTCCGTGCGCTCTTTGTCCGGCACGCCGACCACAGCCGCCATTTTTACCGCAGGGTGTCCCAGCAGGCAGTCTTCGATAGGTCCGGGGCCGATGCGATAGCCGGCGCTGGTGATCACGTCGTCGTTGCGGCCCACAAACTGTATGAAGCCCTGGTCGTCGCGGATGCCTCGGTCGCCGGTGATTAGATATCTGCCTGCAAATTTTTCCGTGGTGGCCTGTGGATTTTGCCAATAATTCAGGAACATCACCGGGTCGGGCGACAGCACGCCGATATGGCCTTCAACGCCATTGGGCACCGGCTGGCCGGCATCATCGACCATATCGACAGTGTGCCCCGGCACCGCGCGGCCCATCGTGCCTATCAGCGGGTCGAACAGCGCCGAACAGGCCGATACGATCATATTGCATTCGGTCTGTCCATAGAACTCGTTGATGGTCAGGCCCAGATTCTTCCGCCCCCATTCGATGAGCTCCAGGCCCAGTGATTCGCCGCCGCTGGCGACAGACACCAATTTCAAGGGCCAGCGCGTACTCGGGTTTTCGGCCGACCTGAGCATTTTCAGGGCGGTGGGCGGCAGGAACGTATGAGTGACCCCGTGGCGAGACATCAGGTCGTAGGCGGCCGCCGCGTCGAATTTGGCAAAGCGGCAGGCCAGCACGGGAACACCGTGATGCCAGGAGGGCAGCAGCACATCGAATAAGCCGCCGATCCAGGCCCAGTCGGCCGGCGTCCACATCAGTGCCGCCTTTTTGGGGAAAAAATTATGCGATATTTCCACACCGGGCAGATGGCCCAACAGCACGCGATGGGCGTGCAGCGCGCCTTTGGGTTTGCCGGTCGTGCCCGAGGTATAGATGATGACGGCCGGATCCTCGGCCCGCGTGTTGACCGGAGTGAAGTCGGTCGGCTCGTGTTCCAGCTCGCGCCAGAATGACAGGCAGTCCCCGGTTGATTGGGCGGCTTCTATGTCGAACAGGGTCTTCAGATCGGGCAGGGTGCTTCGTACCTCGGCCAGTTTCTGGCGACCTTCCTTGTGAGTGATCAGCGCCCGCGCGCCGGAGTTGCTAATGCGAAACTGCAGCGCCTCGGTTCCGAACAAGGTAAACAGGGGCACTGCGATAGCGCCGATTTTGTAGATGGCCAGATGTGCGACGGCGGTTTCCAGCGCTTGCGGCAGAAAAATGCCGACGCGATCGCCTCGTTGGATGCCCTGTTTGACGAGCACGCGAGCGAACTGGTTCGAGAGCGCCTTTAGCTCATCGAAGGTGTAGCGCGTTTGCTCCGTGGGGGATTTTTCGCTGATCAGCGCCACTCGTCCGGAGCCGTCGGCCCACTTGTCGCAGGCGTCGACGCCAATATTGTAATACTCGGGGATAGTCCATTTAAAAGCCTGAACGGTAGCGTCGTAGTTGTGTTGAGCGTTAAGCATTTCGTCGTCCTTTATTCTTGTTTCTTATGCTAGCACCCTTTGTCGTTGGCTTGGCAGAGGCCGGGGTTATAGTAAGGGGTTTGAATTTTATGAATTGGAGTCTGCGCTATGTCGTTTGTTCGTCCCATCTCGAAATTAGGTAGTGCTGTTTTGCTGGCTGCATCGGCCCTGGTGGCGCAACCGGCCCTGGCGCATGCCCATCTTGAGGCTCAGATTCCTGCGGCCGGCTCGACGATTAATGCCGTGCCCAAAGCCATAGAGCTCAAATTCTCCGAAGGCGTCGAACCCAAATTCAGCGGGATCGTTCTTGCGGGCGCCAAGCATGCGCCGGTGCAACTGGGCGCACCCACAGTCGATTCGAAAGACGATACACGTTTGATTATTCCTGTTGGCGGTCTGATGCCTGCGGGTTCGTATCAGGTAAGCTGGCATGCGGTTTCGGTCGATGGCCACAAGACAAAGGGCGAATACACATTTAACGTCAAGTAAGACATGAGCGTTCACGCCGCCTATGTGTTGGTGCGCCTGGTTCATTTCGGCGCGATATACCTGCTGTTTGGACTGTCTGTTTATACAGAGTGCCTGACTCCTGCTTCGTTTCGTGGCGAATGCAGAGCAAGAACGCGCACGTGGCTTTTATCCAGTAGTCTCATCGCAGGCTTGGGGGCGTTGGCCTTGTTGTTGCTGCAGGCCGGGCAAATGGGTAATGGCTGGTCCGACGCGTGGGATCCCGCCACATGGCTGGCGGTGCTGGGCACCGCCTTTGGGCAGGTTTGGCGGTGGCAGTTGGTTTTGTCGGGCCTGGCTGTATGCGTCGCGCTATTTGGGCCGCTTCGATACAGGCATACGGCGTTGTTGCTGCTCTCCATCCTGATTTTGCTCTGCATGGCTTTTGTCGGACATGCGGCCGTGCACGAGGGAGCCCTTGGAGTCCTCGCCCGGTTCAACCAAGCCGTGCATTTGTATGCGGGCGCCTATTGGCTGGGCTGCCTGATTCCGCTATGGCTGACACTGAGCTACCTGAAAACGGACCGCCGATCAGAGGTCATTCGTACGCACGTCAAGTTTTCGACCTTGGGCCATATTGCCGTCGCGGGCGTCATCGTGAGCGGCATGATCAATATCGACTTGGTACTGGGCAAATGGCCGTTTCATTGGGAGTCGGCCTATCAGCGCCTGTTGCTTTTGAAAATGATGCTGGTGGGTTTAATGCTGCTGCTGGCGTTGATGAATCGCTATGTGCTGGTGCCCGCGATGAATCGCAACTCGGAGCGCGCCAACAGGGTATTTGGCCGCGCGGTGGCGCTGGAGATACTGTTGGGTATAGGCGTACTGGCCCTGGTGAGTGCGTTTGCAACGCTCGCGCCGATATAGTTGGCCATTCTTTAAAAGCCAATTCTATCCACGTTTGTGCCCTGCACGCCATTCCACGACCCCAATGGTGATACCGCTGGCGCAGATAATGGCAATACCCAGCCACGTCAGAGCATCGGGAAACTGGCCCCAGATTAGCAAGCCCAGCGTGCTGGCGCTGATAATCTGGAAATAGATAAACGGCGCCAGCATGGACGCAGAGGCGCTTCGGTAGGCCTGAATCTGCAGCAAGTGTCCGATACAGCCCCAAAATCCCGTGGATAGCAGCACTGCCCACTGCACCATGGTCAGCGATGCCAGCGCGGGCAGGGCGGGGGGCAGTATCACGGGGAGGGCCAGGGTCAGGCACACGCTGCCCACCGCACCGCTCCATATCAACGTGGTGAATGGATCGTCGATGGCCACGCGTCGGGTTGCTATGGCTTGGGCGGCGCTGACGAAGGCGGCGATAAGTCCGAACATCGTCCCCACGGGGTCCAGCCCGCTGCCGGGGCGAATAATGATCAGCACACCGGTAAAGCCAATACCTGCCGCAATCCAGCGCGACAGGCGTGGCGGTTCGCGTAGCACCCAGGGGGCCAGCGCCAGGACGATCAGGGGGGCCAAGAAATTGATGGAAGTTGCTTCGGCCTGCGGCAGGTAGCGCAGGGTCGTAAAAAACGACAGAGTGGCCAGCAGCATAATCGCGCCGCGCAGTATCTGGTTGCGCATGCGCAGGCTGCGCAGGGCTCGCAGGCCGCGCGAGGGCAGCACCAACGCCAGCACCAGGGCCAGGTGGACCACGTAGCGCACCCAGCACAGAAACAGCAGCGGCACGCCCACGCCCATCACCCATTTGCCGCTGGAGTCCAGGGCCGATAGCGCCCAGGTCGACAGCACCAGCACAATAATGCCGGCGATGGGGCTGGCTGCTCCAGGTTTAAGCAAGGGTCGCGATACGGAAGTCGCCCCGGCGGTGGCGGATCCCAGTGGGATCGTCGGAGCAGGACGGCTGGAATAGGTCATAGTTCGTCGTGAATCAGGCTTTGAAATGATTGTAGACGGAATTCCGGTGGCGCAATGGCCGAAGGTGCTGCATAGAACGGATGGCAGCCACAAGGGCTGCCACTACATTCGTTGCGGGTACGTTTTTGTAGCGGCACCCCTTGTGGGTGCCACCCACGCCTCTAGCTGCAGCATCCCGCCTACTTCGATTCAAACAAATAAGATTCCATCGACAACACGCCATGAGCGACGCCGCCGTCCAGCACTTCAACTCTCGCCTTCATCCCGCCGGCGCCAGCCGCAACCAGCAACGGCAAATAATGGTCGGGCGAGGGATGGGCGCGCCGCGCCTGCGGAGCCTTTTGCAGATAGTCCACCAAGGCATCGCGATCGTGCGATTGAACGGCCTGGCGTGCCCAAAGGACGAATTCGTGCACATAATCGGCCTCTTCGCCGTGCTGTTGCCGAAATTCGTACAGATTATGCGTCAGGCTGCCGGAGCCGATAATCAATACACCCTCGTCGGCCAGCGGCGCCAGGGCCTCCCCCAGCTTCCACGCCGATTCTGTATCGAGCCATTCCGGCATCGACACCTGAACGACAGGCACTTCGCCTTCGGGATACAGATGGCGCAAAGGTACCCAGGCGCCATGGTCCAGTCCGCGTCGCTCCTCGAGTGTTGTGGTGTAGCCCGCCTCGCGCAGCAATGATGCGATTCGGCCCGCCAGCCCAGGTTGGCCGGAAACCGGATACTGAAGCGTGTACAGCTCTGCCGGGAAGCCGCCAAAGTCGTGGATGGTCGCCGGTTGTGGATTTGCGGTCACCGCGATGTCGTGGGTGATCCAGTGCGGCGAGACGATGAGGACGGCTTTGGGTTTGGGCAAACGCTCGCCCAGGGCATGCAACAGGGCTCCGGCGCGACCGGGCTCAAGGGCAAAGGTGGGCGCACCGTGGGAGATGAATAAAACGGGTTGGCGCGACATGATCAGACTCCTTTTGCATAAGCGCCGCTGCGGGCGCTTGGCGTGTTCAGCTGTTGTTTACCGAGGTTGGGCGCAGCGCATAACGGCCTTCGCCCAGCAGCGCGACGATAACTCCCAGCAACACGAGCGCGGCCGGAAACTCCCAGCCGCCATGGGCGTTGGTGAACGACCAGCCATTGCCCGCATGGACGCTGAGGGCGCCCAGCAATATCGGCAAGGTGATAATGGCGGCGATTCGGGCACGGTACCCCAGCAGGATGGCCAGGCCGCCCAGGATTTCGAGCGGAGTGACGATGTAAGCGGTCCAGCCGGGGAAACCAACCGATGCGAAAAACGCGGCGGTACCTGGCAAGGTAAATACCAGAAGTTTGGTCAGGCCGTGGGCCAGCAAAATGGCGCCAAGGGTCAATCGAGCAACAGCCGCGGCTGAGTCAATGCGAGAAATTGTCATGATGTACTCCAAATAAAGTGTGTGGTTTAAGGTGGGCTTGATGTCTAGCCGCTACTTTATAGGTTTACTGAATTGGGATAAACTAGCTTTTTATCAATATATTGTTCTGGATATAGGGATAATGGATCGATTCGAAGAGATGCGTGTCTATACGGCGGTGGTGGACGCCGGAAGCTTTGTCGGCGCGGCGGATGCCTTGCCCATGTCCAAGGCGGCCGTGTCGCGTTATGTGGCAGAGCTGGAGTCGCGTCTGGGCGTGAGGTTATTGCATCGCACGACCCGGCGTCTGTCCTTGACCGAGGAGGGCCAGCTGTTTTATGAGCGATCCAGAGAGCTGCTGGCCGGGGTCAAAGGCGCCGAAGCGGAGCTGAGCACGCGCAGCGGCGAGGTGGGTGGGCTGCTTCGGATCAACGCGCCGCTCACCTTTGGCATTCTGCATCTGTCCGCCTTGTGGGGCGTATTCAAAGCTGCGCATCCCAACGTATTGTTCGACGTAACCTTGGCCGACCGTGTCGTCGACCTGGTCGACGAAGGCTATGACCTGGCGGTACGCATTGCGCGGTTGCCGGATTCGACGCTGGTCAGCAAGCGTTTGGCCCGTACGCGTATGGTGTTGGCGGCCTCGCCCGAATATCTGCGCCAGCGCGGGGAACCTCTGCATCCGCATGACCTGGCGCAGCATGCGACGATCGCGTATAGCTATTGGTCGACCCGCGATGAGTGGCAATTTGACGGACCCGATGGCGGTGTCAGTGTACGAACCCGCCCCTTCATGCGCACCAATAATGGCGACACTTGCCGCGCCATGGCCTTGGCCGATCATGGCATCATTCTCCAGCCCACGTTTTTGGTGGGCGATGATTTGCGTGCCGGCAAACTGGTGGAGTTGATGCCGCAGTATCGATCCATTGAAATGGGAATCTATGTCGTCTATCCGACGCGGCGCCATTTGCTGCCGCGGGTGCGGGCATTGATCGATTTTCTGGTGGAACATTTTCGCGAGCCGCCCTGGCCCGTGTGATCAGGTGAGTCGCTGCGGCCTGCTGTGGGTACGTTTTTGTAGCGGCACCCCTTGTGGGTGCCATTTCGATATCCGCGCAATTATCGTGCCGTAAACCAGATATTGACGTTCCCCGAAATCACCAATGGTGGAAAAGAGGAGCCCCAGCTTAAGACCCGATACACCAGGTACATCGTTTTGCCGGGGGCAAGTCCGTCAAACGCATGGGTGTTGACGTGCCCGCCAGACATCGGTATGCACTTTTCAGTTCCATTCCAGCATAGCAACGTCTGTACTATTGCGTTTCCCGGGTAGGATTGGTTTGCGCTGGCCAGCGTGATAGTCGAGCCAGGCGGTATGGCCGTGCCGAATTTGACATGTGAATAGGCAACCGATACCTGTGTATTCAAAGTGCCGATCGCGGGACTGGCATGCGTATCCGTCCACGATAAATCGCCGGCATGGGCCGATGACAGAAAAAGGGATGAAACAAATAATAAT
This sequence comes from Paralcaligenes ureilyticus, assembly GCF_004346225.1. Taxonomy (GTDB): domain Bacteria; phylum Pseudomonadota; class Gammaproteobacteria; order Burkholderiales; family Burkholderiaceae_B; genus Paralcaligenes; species Paralcaligenes ureilyticus. Next base: position 52,227 of record NZ_SMAJ01000007.1, read on the forward strand.
AGCGGTAGCTTGAACACGTCATGCCTTGCTTGTAGCGGCACCCCTTGTGGGTGCCAAAATCATTATTTCCCTGTTGTCCGGGCGGCCGGCTTGCGTGTTTTTTTGGCGGCTGTTGCTTCTGCTGTGGGCTGGGCCGGGGTTTTGACAGGCACAGGGCCTGTCGCTATTTGATTCGATGCCTGCGGCATGGCGGCTTCGGTTTTTTTCGCGGCAGGCTTGCGGCCGCCTCGCCCCTTGCGGCGTGCCGCAGGCTTGTCGTCGGCGTGACCGACGGCCTTATCGTCGGCGGGCGAGGTGGCCACGGCCTCGGGCAGCGTCTGCGTGGCTACGGGCGCTTCGATCGCCGCCTTGGCGCCAACCGCTTTCTCGTTGCTGCGGTAAACGTAAGCCCCCGATTTTTCGTCGCGGCCGAACTCAAGCAGGCCGCGCGCCTGTGCTTCTTCGAGCAAATTGCCGAAGGCGCGAAAACCGTAGTAGGACTCGCTAAAGTCGGGCTTGCGGCGCTTGATCGCTTCTTTCAGCACGGATGCCCAAATCTTGCCGCTGTCGCCTTTTTCGGAGAGCAGCGCATCAAAAGTCTCTACCGCCATTTCAACGGCCTTGGTCTTGCGGGCTTCCAGTTCGTCTTTGCGGCGGCTTTCTTCTTCGGGCGACCGCTTGGCCGCCGGATGGGTCTGCCGTGTGTCGTGTTTGGCTGCCGCGTGTTGAATCTCGCGCACCAGGTCGTCGTAAAAAATGAATTCGTCGCAGTTGGCCACCAGAAGATCGGAGGTGGAATGCTTGACGCCCACGCCGATCACTTGCTTGGCGTTCTCGCGCAGTTTCGAGACCAATGGCGAAAAGTCGGAATCGCCGCTGATAATGACGAAGGTATTGACGTGAGCTTTGGTATAGCAAAGGTCGAGCGCATCGACGACCAGGCGGATGTCGGCCGAGTTTTTGCCGGACTGGCGAACATGGGGAATTTCGATCAGCTCGAAGTTGGCTTCGTGCATCGTGGCCTTGAAGCCCTTATAACGCTCCCAGTCGCAATACGCTTTCTTCACGACAATGTTGCCCTTCAAAAGCAGGCGCTCGAGTACCGGCGTGATGTCGAATTTTTCGTGCTGGGTTTCGCGTACGCCGAGCGCGACGTTTTCAAAATCGCAAAAGAGCGCCATGCTGACGTTTTCCGGGGTTGAAGCCATGCAGATCTCCAGTTTGGCCCAGGGCCTCGACGCGAGGATGCATGGGTCCTACATGCGGTTGATTGTAATGGTCTTTCTAATGCATGGATAAGATTTACTCCGTATCATAAGCAGTAATTGCCCCTGACATTTTTCCTTTTTTGGGAGTCGTAATGTATTTGCCGCCTGTTTTTCGAGAAGACCAGATTGGCCTTTTGCATGATTTGATTCGTACTCATCCTTTGGCCACGCTCGTCACGGCCGGCCCTGGCGGCTTGATGGCCAATCTGATTCCGTTCCTGTTTTATCCCGATGAGGGCGAGCACGGCACCCTGCGCGCCCATCTGTCGCGCGGCAACCCTCAATGGAAGGAACTGGCCCAGGCCGATGAATGCATGGTGGTGTTCCAGGGGGCGAACGGCTATATCACGCCCTCGTGGTATCAGACAAAAAAGGAGACCGGAAAGGTTGTCCCGACCTGGAATTTCGTCACCGTCCATGCGTGGGGCACGCCCTGTATGCAAGAAGATCCGGCGTGGCTGAGTAGTCATCTGCATGATTTGACATACTCCCAAGAGCACGCGCGCGTCCCGCCCTGGAAAATCGAAGATGCGCCGGCGGATTTTATTGCGACCCAAATGAAGGCGATTATCGGCCTGGAGATTGCGGTTGGCCGTATGGAAGGCAAATGGAAAGTCAGCCAGAACCGCCCGCAAGTGGATCGCCTGGGGGTGGTCGAGGGGCTGCGCGCCCAAGGCGAGCCCAGCCGCGTCATGGCCGATCTGGTGGCCCAGCGGGCCAAAGACGCGTGAGTGGGGTGATGGCACCCACAAGGGGTGCCGCTACAGAAGCGTATCCGTGAATCATGTAGCGGCAGCCCCTGCGGCTGCCATAACTGGAATTATGTCTAAAGAAGACTCTCTGTTATGACCCACGCTTTGAACCTGGATTCTTATCTGACACGCATCGGCTATACCGGGGCGACGGCGGCCACGTTGCCGTGTCTGCGTGGGCTGGCGTTGCATCACGCGCAGAGCATCGCTTTCGAGAATCTCAGCCCATTTCTGGGGCTGCCAGTCAGCCTGGATTTGGCCGACGTCGAGCGCAAGCTGGTTCGCGATGGGCGCGGCGGCTACTGTTTTGAACAGAACCTGTTGTTCGGGCAGGCCTTGCGTTGCATCGGCTTTGATGTCGTCGATTTGGCGGCGCGCGTTCTTTGGACTCAACCCGACGATGCCCATACGGCGCGCACTCATATGCTTCTGGCCGTGGATCTGGGCGGCGACCGCCATATCGTGGACGTTGGATTTGGCGGCCAGACCCTGACGGGCGTGCTGAGCTTGCGGGCGGGTACGCCGCAAGCGACGCCGCATGGCGATTTCCGGCTGCTGCGCGACGGCGACCAATGGCGCATGCAGAGCCGGATCGCCCACGAATGGCGTTCTCTTTATCGATTCGACCTGTCGCCTCAATATGCCGTGGATTATGAAATTTGCAACTATTATCTTTCCACTAGCCCCCGCTCGCATTTCACGCAAAACCTGATTGCCGCGCGACCCACGCCCACCGCGCGTCTGGCCTTGCGGAATCGTGATTATGCCGTCTACACGCTCGATGGCGGCGAGATACGGCGCCGGCTGGAAACAAGCGCGGAAATCGTGCGGGTGCTTGACGAGGATTTCGGCATAGCCCTAACGAATATTCCACAACTGGCTGCGCGGCTCGACGGGTTGCCTTGATAGCCTGCAGCCAGGGTTCGGCGCTTTCTGAATGAGAGAACGTCAATGGGCGTCGTCCGAGTTAGTGTCCCCGCTCAAACTCGCCGGGATGTCACGTTGGCCGTGCAAAATGCGCCAGACGTCAATGTGATCATCGCGCTCGATGTAGAAAATCAGATATGGGTAGCGTGTCAACGGCCAGGAACGTAGGCCGGGAAGGTTCAGTTCATGGGCGTAATGAGGTGAGCCGGTAGTAGGATGGAGTCCGATATGGGCGTAGGCCTGTTCCAAGGCATTGATGAAGCCCAACACAGCCCGCTCAGCGTTCTCGCTCAGATAGTATCCAATGACTTCGTTCACGTCCCGGTTGGCCAGCCCACGCGGAATAATGGGCTTGGTTTTCACTTTCGCGTGTGTCTCTGAACGCGCTCGCGCAGGGTGTTGAAATAAGTAGCGTCGGCTGGAGCGGCCGGAGCGGAGGCTGCACCTTCCAGCAGCAGGCCGCGCAGATGTTGTTGATTAGCATCTTTGCGAATCAGCTCACGCACATACTCGCTGCTCGTGCCGTAGCCGCGTTGAGTGACTTGCTCGTCGACGAAGGATTTGAGCGAGTCAGGAAGGGAGATATTCATCGTACTCATGAAATCAATAGTAGATTGTTTGGCAAAATTTGGCAAGATTCATTTTCACAAATATCTCCCAACTCGGAGATACGGTGACCTAAGACGACAGCGTGGCAGGCCACTGCCTTGAAAAAAGCTTCGACTGTAATTAACGTCGCCTGTTCAATACCACATCCCCGGATGCGTGCCGCCATTGAACGCTTTATTTCGATTGAGCATCCAAGAGCAGGTTAAACGCCTTATCGAGTTTTACGTCGGCATCTTTCAGATTTTGGCGTGTTTTCCGCATCCAGACGCGGTCGGCCGACAAGGTGGCTCGAGCCTCGGCCAGCATGCGTTCCACTTCAGCCGGTTGCGGGCCGCCCAGACCTACCCGGGTCATGACCATGAATTCCGGTGAAAGCACTTGCCGGAATTCCGTTTCGGAAATCGGCAGTTTGGCCGGGTCGGGCAACTTGAATTTTGTAATGGCCTGAGCATACAGCTCTACCGCTTTGGCGTAGGGGAAATCTTTGGGCTTGAGTCCATTGGCGCGGGCGTAGGTCACTATGGATGAAGCGAAGCTGTGACCGACCCGAAAAGGGATGTGGTGCTCTCTTTGCAATGTCTCGGCCAGTTCCATCGAAGTAGTCCAATCGTCTTCCAGTTCTTCCAGCGAACGTTTGGGATTGATCGTCAGGGCGTCCATGACGGTATTCATCCCCTTGATCATTTTGATGGCCTGGGGAAAGAAGCCGATTTCCGCCCACGGATCTTTATAGTCGGTCATGCCGGTGGTGACATTGTGGACTCTGAAAATAACGGTTTGCGCCAGGCCGACTACATCAGAGGCCGCTTCTCGAGCACGCATGATAACGCCCGGATTGCGTTTTTGCGGCATGGCGCTGCTGGTGTAGGTCGAGCTTTCGTTCAACAGCAGCCAGGGGCGGGTCTGGTGATATTGGGTATGGATGTCGCCCAGAATCGCTCCCAGGCGTATGGCCGTGGATGAAACGATGCCGGTGGCTTCCAGCGAGATATCGGAAGGGGCGATCTGGCTGGAATCGAGCGAATTTTCTATGGGACCGTCAAAGCCGAGCAGCTCGGCCAATCTTTTTCGATTCAGCGGCCAGCTTGAATTGGCCAGCACGGCCGTTCCCATGGCGCTGCGATTCAGCCTTTTATACAGTTCATGGATGCGCTGCGCATCACGGTCGAAAGAGGCTTCGTATGCCAAAAGATAATGCGCGTAAGTAATGGGCATGGCCTGCACGCCATTGGTGTAGGCCGGTACGATAGTGTTGACATTTTTGGCTGCGGTTGCCAGCATGCGCTCGCGCAGGGTATTCAAGGCGTCGGAGTAGTCCAGCAATTCGGTGCGCAGCTTCGCCATCCGGAACGTGGCGTACATGTCTTGCCGGCTGCGGCCGGTATGAACCAGCGAAGCATCGGGTCCGATCGCTTCGGTGATGATGCTTTCGATCTGCAGCACATCTTTGGGGCGTCTGCCATCGGGTTGTTTGGCCTGGTCTATGACATGTTCGACCCCTTTGGCAATTTTGCGACCCATTTCGGGCGAGATGATTTTTTCTTCCGTCAGCATGACCGTTGATGCTTTGTTGATTTTATTCAGCCAGAAAAATTGGTCTTCGGCCTGGTCTGTTTTGCTGGTGGCGTTGCCATCCCTGGTGGTCAGTGAGCCTGTCGACGCTCCAGCCTTTGCTGCCTGCTGATTACATTGGGCCGTAGTGTGGCAAGGCAACTGCCCGGTATCCGCGGCGAACGCCAGAGCAGGACAGCTCAGCAAAATCATGATGGCTATTTTGTTATTCATGGACTTGTCTCCCAAACGTGATATTTACCATATTTATGTCGCCTGGCTAATCCCGCCGCCTTTCGGTAGCGGTTGGATTATGAAGGAGCTGTCTCCACCACAGCACACTCCGGTAAACACAAGGCTCTTGGTCTCGCCAAGCGCGATCGATAATTACCTTATCTTGTCACACCATGTAAAAGAGCCATAACCTGTCGTTTACGATTGGCTATGGTTCTTGACACATTTTGTGCCGATATCCGTAGCCTGGCTGGAAGAAAATTCACAAGAACCTGTTATAAAAACGGCTATAACATTTCCGTGGGCCTGGAGACGATGTCCATTCAAACGTTGAGCCGATACGGCGTAGCACTGTTTCTTGCCGCACTTGTTTCTGGGTGCTCTTTAATCGGCTCCAGCCATTCGGGTCGCAACAACGATTTGGGTCGTGACAACGAGTGCAAGGTGAGCCGTAGCAGCTGCATGTATGACGGGCCGTATGAGCCAGGGGAACGGGCCTATGCTGAACAGGAAGCGGCACGCCTGAATCAGGCCGCATCCGAGAAGCTCCACCGCAGCTCCGGTAGGTGACCGTGTTTTGGAGGCCGGCCCACGGCGGCAATTGGCCACCCCCGGGCCCTTGCCATTAATGTGCGGTGCGCCCGTTAGCATCCAATTCGTCGAGCGCAACGGGTTGAACCCCATAGCGTTGCTTTTCCTTTCGATCGATTGCCGATGCTATTTGCGATAGCGCAATGTTTATCAGCATGAACGCGATTGCGGCGATGCCTTGGGCTTGCAGCAATGAACGGCTGAAGTACGCACCGAGCACCGTTGCCGAGCGGAGCAGATCGAAGTAACCGCCAAGCACGAACGCCAATGTGGTTCCTTTGAACACGATCACCATCTGACTCACAAGCGCGGGGCTCATCAAGCGCAGCGCTTGCGGCAGAAGAATCAGCCACATACTCTGGAGCCCGGAGAATCCGAGCGCCGCAGCGGCCTCTGACTCGCCGCGCGGCAAAGCCAGGACACCCGCCCGAACCAGATCTCCGACTACCGCGGTGCTATAGAGCGATAACGCGATGACCAAAAACCAGAAATCGGAAAGAGGCAATCCCCACGATGGAAGCACCAGCGACGTGAAGAACAGCAACAGCAGTATCGGGATGCCGTTGAAAACATCGGTGAACACACGGCAAGGGTGCCGGACCATTTTTCGCGTCGATAGAAGTCCCCAGCCCAGGAAGCAGCCAAAGAACATGGACAACAACATGCCGACGACGGCGGCCCTCAGGTTGTTGAGCAGCCCTAGCCCGAGTTGTTGCCATACGCCCCATTGAGCAAACGGTTGCCATGCAGCCGCGTCGAATGCGCCGTTCTTGTTTAGTGTCCGGATGACAACGTACGCCACACCGGCCATGATGACCCACGAAATGGCCTCGATCGCACGATTGCGGCGCCGGCCACGAGGCCCGGGCTCTTCGAATAGGTTTGTTGTGCTCATTTGCTGAAGGCGACCTTGCGTTCAAGCAGGGACACGAGCCGTTTGAGTACAAGGCAAATGACGACATAAGCGAGAGCGGCTCCGCCGAGCACAATAAATGCCTGCACCTCTTCGATCGCAATTTTGTCTGCGGTAAAAGTCAACTCGGCAACTCCAATTATTGCGGCCACCGAGGTGTTCTTCACCAGCAAAATCAACACATTGCCCATCGGTTGGACTACAGCCGCAAAAGCCTGCGGGAGGACAAGATAACGCATCGTGCCGAACGGGGCAAACCCCAATGACCGGCTCGCCTCCAGCTCGCCTACGGCCACCGTATTCAGACCCGATCTGAGCGTCTCGCAAACGAACGACGCGTGATACGCGATAAGGACGATTACGGCCGAAGAGAACAATGAAAACACAATGCCGAGCAGCGGAAACCCGAACACGAACAACACCATTTGAACCGGGATCGGAATGTTGCGAAAAACCAGAATGTAGCCAGCGGCCGCTATCCGTGCCGCACGAATGGGGCTTACGCGCATTATCGCGAGCACCGTGCCCAGAATCATGGCGCCGATCCAGCCCAGCGCCACAAGCCCTATCGTATACACGATGCCCCATGCGAACTCGCCAAGATAAGGGAGCAAAAACGACATAGGTACCCTTAAAATGTCCCGCTGGCCATGCTTTCCCCTAATACAAGATAGGCGGCGGCGTTGCGTCGCCCGGCATTACCGTGCCGAGTGTGCTGTCGTACATCTTCTTCCATTCACCGTTGGCGAAGATTTTCTTCAGGTACGAATCGAGATAATCGTGTAGCGCCTTGTCGCCCTTCGGTAAACCGATTGAGTCGTTATCCGAGGCCTTTTTCCCCGCCGTGTTCAGCAGCTCTGTCGGTACAAGCTGAAACTTGCCGGGGTGCTGGCTCATTTGTCCCAATAAAATACTCTGCGTCGTCGTAACCCCGTCGACCCGCTTCTGCAGAAGCCCCTCCATGCATTGCGTCATCGTGCCAAATACCGTCAGTTTCGCTTTGGGCGCATTCAGCGGAACGTAGGTTTCCGAGCCCGAGCCCTTGGTCACACAGATATTCTTGCCGTTGAGGTCCGACACCTTCTTTATGGAATCGTCGCCTTTGTTCACCATGGTGCCGATCGGGCTCATGAGGTACGGCCCGGCAAAATCGACGGCTTTCTCGCGTTTGGGATTTGGCGGGTAGGTAGCGATCACGATATCCACCTTGTTTTGCTGCAGAAATACCTCGCGGTTGCCACTATTGACTTCGACGAATTGGATATTGTTGGCGTTGCCCGTCAAATCCTTGGCAATTCCCTGGGCGAGCTGGATGTCCATCCCTTCCAGTTTGCCAGTCACCGGGTTTTTCAGCCCAAACAGCGGGAAATCGACTTTGACTCCCACAATTAGCTTGCCGCGTTGCTGTATTTTGGCCATCGTCGTGCCGGCCGGATAGGCTTTGACGGCTGCTGGAGCGTGCTCCGCACCGACGGCGTATTCGCCGATGCCCAGAGCAAACGCGGCGCCAATAGCCAACGAGGCGAAGATTTGCGATCGTTTCATAAACTTCATATCCCACACTCCTGTTACCTGTTTTGTGATCAAACAGCCAGGGCAACTGCACCCCGGCCAACGGAGAAACCAGACCCTTTCAACGCACGGAGGCGAGAAAGCTGCGAGCACGCTCGCTCTCTGGTGCACTGAAGAAGGTTTCCGGGTTTGCCGTCTCGACAATCGCTCCATCCGCCATGAAGACCACCCGATCGGCGCACGACTTGGCAAATGACATTTCGTGCGTGACGACGATCATGGTGGTTCCCTGCCTGGCCAATTGCTGCATGGTTGCCAGAACCTCCTGAGTCGATTCCGGGTCTAGCGCCGATGTCGGTTCGTCGAAAAGGATGACCTTGGGATCCATCGCGAGGGCGCGAGCGATGGCCGCGCGCTGGCGTTGCCCTCCCGAGAGTTGCGCCGGCATTGAGTTCGCCTTCGAGCGGATTCCGACCATGTCCAGTAGACGGTACGCGTCGGCCTGCGCCGAGGCCTTGTCCCGCCCGCGAATCTTGCGTGGCGCCAGCGTCACGTTTTCCAGAATTGATTTGTGTGAAAACAAATTGAAGGATTGAAAGACCATTCCAATCCCGGCGCGGAACTCGTATAACTCTTTTCCCTCGATCGGCTGAGGTTTACCGTCGACGAGTATTGAACCCTTGTCAATGGTCTCAAGCCTGTTGATGGTTCGGCACAGGGTGGATTTGCCCGCTCCGGAGGGGCCGATAATCACGACCACTTCGCCTCGTCTGACGGACAGATTGATATCTTTTAGTACATCCAGTTCGCCAAAGCGTTTCCATACTCCCCGGAATTCGACTATGGCTTCCTTGTCGGACGTGTCGCCGGCGTCTTTCGTAAGCCCCGTGTCAGGTGGCGTGAAATGCAGCGAGCTCATAGACGTTCGGGCGTCCCTGTGCATCTCCCATGCGGCTCGAGCGGCTTTTTGTTGGCCTTGTTGTGCATGGGTCGACCTCCTTGATTGATCAGATGCACCATGTGTCGATCAGGTGCCGGGAATTATACCCTCGTCCGAATTCCCGGGGCCTCTTTGCTCTATATGAACTGTGGATTCCTGGCTGAGCCATTGGCTTCGGCCATTCGAGTCGCGACAACGATTCGGGCCGCGCCAACGAGTGCAAGTTGAGCCGTAGCCCTGGTAGATGACCTGCGCAGATGACAGGCACGAGGCCTGTCGCTACATATTCACGTGCACGTTCATGTAGTGGCAGCCCTTGTGGCTGCCAAACTGCGGTCCGCGATGACAAAACGGCAAATTACAGCCCGGAACCACAGCAATATTGGTGCTCGGGTTTTCGATGCGCACGTACCGCGGGAACATCGGTGCGAATCCCGTGCGAACTGCCACACCACCAGACACTAAAAAGGGACCAAATCGCTTTGGTCCCAGTCTAGCGCTGCATAGTGCAGCGTGGTATTAAGTGGTGGAGTCGGGGGGAATTGAACCCCCGTCCGCAAGCCCTCTGCAGGCAGTTCTACATGCTTATTCGGTTCACTTTAGTTTTAACCTTGGATCATGCCAACCGACAGGCCCTTCCTTGGCGATTCACATTATTTTAAGTCGTGGCTGAGTGACCCAGCCAAGCCCGATTCTTTGTAAATGACGCTGCTGTAGGTTTTACCCTACCTGACCCAAAGACAAATCAGTGCAGCGGCTTACCGCACTAGGCGGCTAAAGCGAAACGCTCGTCGTTGGTTATTCCCCCTTATTTTATATCCATAGTTGGATGCTAAAACTGAACCAAGGGCTGTGAAATTCGATCAGTGTCTTATGTATAGGCAGATTGAAGACTTCTTGACTATTGAGTTTATCCCTTCATACTTCCATACTCCATACAACGTCATGGTGAGTCTGTGGAGTGCACACTAATCAAGCCCACATCCCTTCTATCTAACCGGCTCCGCAGGACCGCCGGAGGCATCATAGAGGGTGGCGTTGACTCGCCGAAGGCGAGGCACGACAGCAGGCAAGCGGAGCGCGTCAGGGATCCGTTTCATTCAACAGTTGTTAAGCAAATACCGGGGGGTGCTGGTGTTTGAGTCTACCGTCGTGAAAGCCCGGGTTTACACGGATGAAACGGGTGTCTTCTACGAGATACCTGTGCTACTTACCCCGAATGGCTCATTAGGATCCCTGGTCGATTATTTTGTGGCTCATTGGGATATTCGTAGCCCTCAATGGATGATCAAGGTAGTTCAAGCCGTAAGATTATTCCTGGAGTATTTGGACGCCCATTCAGATGGCGTTGATGGCCAAGATACTTTCCAGAATTTTCGTCAACGACTTTTGACAGGCTCGATCGATCACACAGCCGGTTCAGATCCAAGTGGCTTATGGTGGAGGCCCCGCGGGCCCAAGGCATCGAATCGCATCATCTGCAATCTCACTGATTTCTTTTCTTGGTGGTGCAGCAAACATCCCACAAGACCCAATCCGACCGCACTCTGGCGAAACAGCAGCTATGACTATTTAGTAGCCCAAGCCGCTTATGAATACCGACGCAACCAGGCGTTTTTAGGGCACACCTGGTCCAGCTTTCAAGAGACTAGCCGTAAGCCGGGCATGCCGTTGTCAACGAAGTGGCATAGAACTCCAGCAGTGGAGAAAGAGAATCCGCCGGCGTTCCCCGAAGACCGTGTGATGGATCTCTTATTCAAAGGATTCAAGGTTGCAGGCAAGTACAACTATAGGGATATGCTCATAACGCTTCTGATGAATGGTGCAGGCTTTCGAGTGTCTGAACCATTTCATCTTTATCTATGGGATGTGACTGAAGATCCGAAGTGCCCTGGAAGTGCATTGATCCTCATTCATCATCCTGCCTGGGGTGCGGCGCCCAATGATTCCAGGTGGAATGATGCTACTGGGGTACGGCGCAAAGGCAATCGAGCCGAGTATTTGGCGGAAATGTATGGGCTGACACCTCGTGACTGGGCGCTAGGCACCGAGGGGGCCGGTTGGAAAGGTGGTATGCATGAGACTCAGTTTGGTGGCTACTATAAGCAGGCCTATTGGTTTATTCCTGAGTTCGCCCACTTGTTCTGGGATATCTGGCATAAATACATTGAACAAGTCAGGCAGATTGACCCGGCGAGTCGCGCGCACCCCTATGCCTTTATGAATGTCGGCCGAGCACCCAAAGGCGGAATCTATAAGATGGGAAAGTTTGAGGTCAGTCACACTGCTGCTCTGGAGCGTATTGGTCTAGTATCATCCAAGCGATTGGGCACCAGCATCCATGGGCACCGACATGCCTATGCCCAGAGATTGCGTCGTGCTGGAATTCCCAAAGAAATGATTCGTCGATTTATGCACCATACCGATTTAGCAAGCCAAGAGGTATACACCCAAGCCGACCAAGAAGAGTGTCGCGAATATTTGGCGGCGGCCATTAGCCGCCTAAACGCGATGGGTGACAGCTCTAGGACTAAGTTCGCTGTTATTGATTCTGAATCCGTTGGCGTTATGCAAGGTCAGGCATGGAATCGATAGAGGCAGAGCTCGTGGCTCAAAAGGCACTAGCGGATATCACGGACGCCACGCCGGTCAATAACATACGCTTTGACGATATTCGTAAGCAACTCGCAAATGAATGCGTTGCATACCGAGAAGCCGGATTTACCTTTCTGGAAATTGCCAATATCCTAAATCAGCGTGGGCAAAAGACCAAAACCGGTAAAGTGTGGTCGCTGGCCAACATCAGCATGCTGATATCAAACCCTGAGCCGGTTCCCCCTAAGCCTACATCGAAGAAGGAGCTCCATCGCCGTCGACAAGCACAGCGAACAGTAGGCGTAACCAAGCTGAGCGATAAAAATTTCTCCTGGATCCGGGATGAGTGCCCACAGTACGAACAATGGCGGCAGTTAGCAAGTCAATGGGCCAACGGGATAGAGGCCGGCGTTCAACATGCTATTCAAGGGATCAATGCGCTCCTGGGATTTGTGCAGAAACATCAGTTGTCCGCCATTCCTGCGGAATTTCTTTTGGCTAGCAACCACTACCCCGATTTTTACCAGTCAATGTGGGGGGCCAAAAGGACCCATGCCTCAGTCTTAGTTAACAATACAGCCTATTTTTTTGTTGAGTGGGTACTAAGTACTCCGGAGTTTTGTGAAGAAGACGATTTCGGCCGCCTAAATACTTCCTCTGCGTTCAGAAATCCACTTCAACATCTGAGCCGCAGCGGGATTGCTCGGCACCCTGAAAGTGTCCGGACGACTTTGCCCTATGGGTACATTGAAGAGCTTCGGCAATTGATCGCTCAAGGTCCCAATTTTGGGGACTGGAAGTGGGCGCAGAATGCGTTAGGAACACCAACCAAAAAGAAGCGGCTAAAGGAGTCTGAAGACGAGGGGGAAAAGATAGCGCCTATTTGGTTCGAGGTAGATCAACACATCATCGATCATTCAGATCCGGATTGCGTTTGGCGTGAACGGATCAAGGTTATCGAAGCGCGTCCTGACCGCCGTAAAGAGTTCAAGACCGTTCTAGAAATGTGGAGCCCGGTACGCTGGGTAGCATTGCTGGTTAAATTACAGTTGCCGCTGCGGACATTTCAGGTCCGGATGCTAGATTCCGGCGAAGCAGATACTTGGCGCTGGGAAAAAGGGAGTTGGAGCGTAAACACCGGGTTACTGGCCAAAGGTACTGAAGCTCGGCCATGCACTAATGGCGTCTTCCTAAAACCGAGCGAGTTGTCTGATGTGAACTCCACAGTTCTTCTGCATATAAACACGAACAAAACAGCCGACATTGGCAAGGATGGAAACCAAAAGGGATACAACGTTCCATGGGTTACCGGGGGGAAATTACACCAGGACCCTTATTATTGGCTTGAAAAGCTGCGCGCATGGCAGGAAAAGTACAATCCTCTTCAGCGCTTAACCCGCTGGACCGAGCTCGATGGGCGCCATTTGCCCGTGAAGTCTGAAGTACAGCTGGCAAGTTATCCCGATACGGCCTTCTTATTCCGAACGCCGGAAAACAAGGAGTCGCCCAATTTACCGCTCACGCAAACAGCACTCAATGCCCCATGGTATTGGTGTCTATATGAGCTTGAACAGCGCTTGTGGTCACGGGGAGAAAGACTGCCTGGCGGAGGAATAATTCGGTTAATTCCAGAGCGCAAGAGGGCAACTAGGTCGAACATGACAACCTTGTTCGCCTTACATGGCCTTCGGGTTTCACTCATTACGGCCTTAGCTCTTGACGGGGAAGTACCTCTTGTGATCCTTCAAAAAATCGCCGGTCACAGTCGGTTAGTAATGACGCTTTACTATACAAAGCCTGGGGCGAAGCAGACCCAGCAGGCAATCCAAACCGGATTGGAGCGCTTGAACGAATCAGCAGATGAATCCATTTTGGACTGGATGGCCAATACCGAATACACACTATTGGTGAAGGAGGCCATCACCAATAGTCCAGCGTCATTGAGCGCCGCCGTATCCATCATCCCAGAGCAGCGAGTGCCGGCCGGGTGGATGGTGATGATAGACGGTCTTTGCCTAGCCGGCGGAAACATCTCTGAGGTAGATAGTGCGGGTTGTCACAATGGGGGACCAAATATTGGCAGTGAGTCGGTACCTCGCTATAACCCCGTGCCTGGCGGGGCTCGTAATTGTCCGCGTTGCCGATGGTTTGTCACTCGACCTAGCTTCCTCCCGCAATTAGCAGCTCGCTGGAACAATGCGATGTATCACTGCAACGAAGCTCGCGCGGTGGTCATCTCGGCCGAAGAAAAGTATCAGGTGTTTGAGGAGCTGCGTGCCGAGGCCTTATCGAGCGGACAAATATTTACGCGCCAACGGGAATACCTTGAGGCAGGGCGGGTTCGAGAGCAGGCTATTCAGCGCTTTGATGAGCTCATTATGACTGTATCTGCAATTACCAAACTCATAGAGCGTTGCCGAGTTGCTCTGACCGACCTCGAGGGTACTGCTCTTGTCGCTGCGGGAACCATAATGGATATCCAGGTTGCGGTCGAAGAGACCGATTCCGAGCTGTTGCAGTTATCAGGCATCTGCGAGGGAGCCGAAATTTATCCGGATCTAGAGCCCGGGAAAGCCGTCTTGAGGCGCAGCCAACTTCTCGATGCTGCGCTTAGACGCGAACAGTTGCCACCAACATTCCTACTGCTTTCCGAAGAAGAGCAAAAGCTGATCGGAAATGCTTTTCTACGCCAGTTGGCAATTCAAATGAACCGCGAGAATCCAGCGCTGGGTCGCTATCAAGTCATATCACTGATCGATGCCGGCAAGTCTCTAACGGAACATCTTGGAGTGGATGTTAGTGCTCTGCTCAGAACCGTCCAGACACAGGAGATGTCTGTAGGCTCGAGCGTAAAGTTTATTCCCAGGCTGGAGGGTTGAATGTATCAAAAAACGAATGTGCACCCCGATGAGGTACTCGAAGCGATATTGACAGTCAGTGTCCATCCCACAAAGAAACGCAATCTGGCGCTCATTCACCAAATCTGCTTCGATAGCAACAAAATCGGTAACAAGGATTTTTCACTAAAGAGCATAGGGCAAGCAATTGAGTTGCAGGGAGGCCTTAAGGCAAAGTCGCTCTGGAATGCCCAATCATCGGATTATCGTAAGCTCATTGAGGCTTGGCAGGCCTATGTTGGGCCGATAGAGCCTGATTTGCGAGAGATTAAGCGGACTTCCGACGACTTACGTTTATCGCAAAATATTCCTGATCCAGCCATTCGCATTATCGTGGAGAAATTGGTGAAAGAACGTAATTCCTTACGCGCCGAGCTTAATATTCTCAAAGCCCAATCCACCGTAATAATAGACCGACGTTCTTCGGCTTCTGTCTTGGAGTCAAGGGCCGAAAAAGAAACCGGTATCACGGTCCAGGTGCTTAAGCCGGCGGAGCTAAACCAACTGGAGACGGAAGCGCTTGCTCATGCAATATCTCCAGATCTGTGGCATCAAGAGGGTTGGGTTGAACAAAAGCTTGGGCGTGTCGTAATGCCAATTGACGGCACCGATCGTTCCAGGACTATTTTCAAGCCGGGCTTTGTTTCAGCCGTAAAGAAACTTCTCGCCGCCTAAGCAAAATAAACATAGGACGGTCAGAATATCTCTGACCTGGAACGCGGCCTGGACTCTGGGAAGAAAAACTGGGAAGCGGCTCACCATTCTTGCTTTTGCTGCACCGCCTTGTGACCACTGGCATAGGCCCACGATGCAGTGACGAGATCGCAGGCAACCGTGAGTTCTTCAGCATCCCGAGGGGCATACAGAAGGACAATGAGGGCCGACACCGTTGGGTAACCCGCCAGCGGATGCGGCTCCGTCCAGCCGGCGGCAATGGCTTCGCTACATAAGGGCTCGGGCAGGGTCAAGTGCAGGCTATGGTCGGGCACCGGATGGGCATGTGCGAATTCGGTCGATAGCATGAAGGCATTGGCAGGCCCCCGGGCGCGGTCATCTCGGAGATAGATTCCAACCGTACCAAAGGGTGCACGACCACTGTCGCCTAGCACCACACCATCCAACTGGCGAAGGCGCTCTTGGCCAAGGGTCAAGCCGCCTTCGAGCGAACCGTCTCAAACCTCGGCCCCTATTCCATTGCGGCCTTGCTGCTAACCCTTGTTTTACTCTTTGCGTTTCAAGGCAAGGCCATTATCGTGCAGCCGCTGATTATTGCGTTGCTGGCGGCCCCGATTCTGATCCAGGTGTTTTTTAATTCCGGCCTGGCCTATCTGCTTAATCACAAGCTGGGCGTACCCCATTGCGTGGCGGGGCCATCGAGCCTGATTGGCGCCTCCAACTTTTTTGAATTGGCTGTCTTCATTTTGTAACCCGTGCTCTTGTTTTCATATTCAGCGCCTGCCGACCAAACGTTTGTTCTGTATGGCCGACAGAATTACGCCAATAATTGCGCTAACATTGTTCTAGGCCCAACAGGTCTTTCTCAGTTCGATGTGGATGAAGAGGCTGAAGCAACGATATCCGTTGCCACCTCGGCAGGCGGCAAGCAGATCCCCTGATCGTTACAGGCTTGAACTTTCACCATCACTCGAGTGGGCACTTCGGTTTGAGTCAGGCTTACGGGAATGCGCGTCATGTCTTCATAAACCAATATCGTTTTGCCGTCGATGGCGATGCCGCTGTCATGTCCCGCTGGGTAATGAGCAACCGCTTCTAGTGGACGCTTTTGATTCAATACGGTAATGGTGGTCGGAATCAGATCATCCAGCGTGGCCGGGTTGGCATTGACATGCCAGCCTTTTTTAATATGCAGGACGACCTCCACCTCTTTGTTATTCATGCGCGCCGACACGCTGACGGAGCGAGACGAGTCGGCCAGGATGCTGCCTTGGCTATTTCCCAGGGGAGCAATCGCATTGCTCGGTAGAACACCACGTTCAGCGTAGCGCCATGCCACGATGGCGGCACCTGCTAACACAGCGCCAATAATAACGATTCCAACGATATACTTTTTGCTTAATTTCAAGGCATCACCATGTTTTTTGTGAGAGCTTGTTCAAGGCATTAATCAGCGATTGGCTGGTAAATAATCCGGAAAATCGCTGCACAACGCCTCCGTTCGCATCAAGCACCACGGCAAAGGGCAGGCCAACCCCGCCGTAGCTGACCAGCAGGCGTTCCAGCACCGGTTGAGAATAGGTCAGGTCGACGCGCAAGGTGGCCATATGGTTGGCGTTTACGGCATGCACGACGCTGGCGCTGTCATAGACCGTTTTTTCCAACACTTTGCAATTGATGCACCAATCGGCCGTGAATTCGAGCAGCACAGGGCGGCCCAAAGCCGTCAGCCGCCCGGCATCGGCCGGCGCAAGCGTGTGCCATTCGAGCCGATTGGCCGATGCCGGCATGAATCCCGCACCCAGAACGGCCGCCACGGCGACCACGCTGCCGACCAGTGAAATCGCGATCCGAGTGGCGATCTGATGGGTGCGCCTGAATTCGATCACGCACCAGCCGAGCAATGCCAGAGCAAATACCAGCCATAGCGGCAGCGTCCAAGGAGAGGGCACGAGGCTTTGCGAGAAAAACAAAGCGGCTCCCAACAGGATCCAGCCGAAACTCTTGCGCACGATTTCGGTCCATGCTCCCGATCGTGGGAAACGCGCAAGTAACCCAGGCCGGGCAATCAAGATTAGGTAAGGTAAGGCGAGTCCAACGCCTATCGCAATGAAAATGATCACGATGCTTGCGGGCGGTAGCGTCACGGCAAAAGCCAGAAGGCCGCCCAGCAAGGGCCCGGTGCAGGGTGTGGAGAGCAGGGCGCCTAATAATCCCGATAAGAACGGCTCGACGAAATGAGACCCTCGCATCGACACCGCAAAACTGGGAACGGGTAAGCCTTTGCCAAGAAAATTCGCAGCAGCCAGCAAAGTCAGCATAACGACTAGAAAGATCGTGAATACCCGCGATTGAAATAGTACGCCCCATCGCCAACCCAGCAGAGCCGTAGCCAGCCCGAGGGCGGCGAAAAACAGCACGGAGCCCGCCGTAAACAACACGGCTGCGATCCAGCGTGAGCGCACACTCCCGCCTGCAGCATGCAAGATCGTACGAACTTTGATCGGAACTGCGGGCAACACACAGGGCGTCAGGTTCAGCAGTATGCCCGCCCCAAGGGCCGTCACAACGGCCAGCAGGAATGAGGTGTTCAACGTATCTCCATCGTGTGTGCCTGATACCTTTAACGCCCGAACATACCCTTCATGCCGGCGTAGCAGCTACCGATGCCGTGCATCATGCTGCCGTGCATTATCCACATCCCGGCGAAGGCCAGTACGGCAATGAGGCCTATGACGGCAAAAATAATCAGGAGGATATCGAATATCGACCATTTATTCACTAGCATGATCATTCCTTTGATTAGCGGCTATGGCAACGACCAGGTCTTCATAATGTTTGCCCATTCTTGGCAATTTGCTTCCAGGTTTGCCCCAGGTCTTCAGAAAGATAGACGCTACGCTCGAAGGTGGCTATGGCTATTTGGCTTTGCGTAATCGGGTTTTGAGCAATATAAGCAACCGCGTCGTTCGTCATGGGAGGCAATGGAATGTTCTGTGTTTCTTTGCTGTTTTGCCAGTTTATACGTGTCAAGGCGGGCTTACCGGCATAGTGGCTGTACCAGAGATGAGAGCCATCCAGATCAAACCCTATCGCCAGGACTTGCTCACCGCTCTGTGATAACTGAAAATGATTAGCGCCATCCTCGGAAATATACAAACCTTTGTCCGTACCGGCGGCCAGCACCTTGGGATTAGTGGGGTGAGCGGCCAGGGTGTTGATCGAACCCGTCAGGCCCTTGCCCTCTGCCGTGGTCCATTGCGCTCCATCTGTTTGGGTGACATAAATGCCCGACTTCGTCATCCGGTCATTCGGGCTTTCATTGAGCACATAGACCGTGTTCGTGCCGTAGCTCGCGGCCATAATATGAAAATCGGACTGCCCTTCGAAGCCGAGTTTTTTCCAGGTGTGTCCCCCATCTGAGCTTTTGATCAAGCCAAACGGATTGACTAGGTTTGTTCCCGGCGCCGGATGGCCGCTGCTATAGAGTGCGTCGCGTGTCGCCGAAAAGCCCATGAAGTCGTGAGGGGCCCCATCTGCCGTGGACCAATGCCCCTGGCCGTAAATGGCCAATCCCCTGTGGCTTGGGATGAATATCTTGGTGCCGTCCGCACTATACGAGAGGCCGTGAACATGCATCAACTGGACCTTGGCCAGGGGTTGGTTAGCCGCGTTGGCCGGCTGCAGGGAACCGTACGTGAACGTCATGACGGCCACAGCGTGTGCCATGATGGTCAGCCACTGACCCGTTCGGGCTTTCATACTCTTTTTAGTCATTTCAGGGTGCCTGTAGATTGGCGCATACACGCGCATTCGCAGAGACACTTTAAGCCTTCCTGCAATGGGAAGGTCAAGCGAAATTATGAAGACCTAAACCGTGTTCGTGGTTGTAGACAAGATCACCCGACCCTTGTAGATTCATTACAGCAAGGCAAGCCGTAGATTTACCGTAAAAAGTGTGTCAAAGCCATTGACCTTCCTATTTTGTCAAGGTTTAAAGTACCAACAAGCTCAAATAAAGCACGCCTCAAGAAACTGACGGAGCAAGGGAAGACGTATGGAACACAATCATCAGACTAAGCAGGTCGGAGAGGTCTCAGAAGGCAGCGGTCAGGCCAGCGACAGGGAGTCAATTTACACCTGCCCCATGCATCCTGAAATCGCGGAGCACGGCCCGGGGAGTTGCCCTATATGCCATATGTTTCTCGTCCCCAAGGACGATCTGGCGAGCGGATCGGCTCGTGACGCCGACGCGGGACATCATCATGCGCCTGGCGCGCATAGCCAGCCCGAGCATCACCACCATGATCACGGTGCGCAGCCAAGCGCGGGGGCGATAGCCGGCGCCATGTACACCTGCCCCATGCATCCGCAAATCCGCCAAGATCATCCCGGCCATTGCCCTATTTGCGGGATGTCGCTGGAAGCCGAACTCCCGACTCTTGAGGAAGACGAAAATCCGGAACTCAAAGATTTCAGGCGGCGTTTTTGGTGGTCCTTGCCGCTAACGATTATTGTCGTGGGCCTGGCCATGTCGATGCACTTTGTCCACGGGTTCGAAGGTGAGACCCAAAGCTGGATCGAATTGATTCTGACGACTCCTGTTGTGTTGTGGGCTGGGTGGCCGTTCTTTGTTCGGGGCGCGCAATCCATTCGAAACATGAGCCCCAATATGTGGACGTTGATCAGCCTGGGGACAGGCGCGGCTTATGCCTACAGCGTAGTCGCGACCGTGGCTCCGCAGGTATTTCCGGCCGCATTTTTCGACATGGGGCGGGTGTCGGTCTATTTCGAGGCCGCCGCCGCCATTATTTCCTTGACCTTGTTTGGACAAATGCTGGAGCTCAAAGCACGTTCACAAACATCCCAGGCGATTAAATCCTTGATGGGCCTGGCTCCCAAAACAGCCCGACGCATCAACCCTGATGGTTCTGAAGAGGACATTCCCCTGGCGCATGTCCACGTGGGCGACAAATTGCGTGTGCGCCCGGGTGAAAAAGTGCCTGTGGATGGCCTGGTACTGGAAGGCAGTAGCGCCATCGACGAATCGATGCTGACGGGCGAACCCGTACCCGTCACCAAACGTGCACAAGACAAGTTGATAGGCGCGACGCAAAATACCACCGGCGCCCTGGTGATGCGTGCCGACAAAATCGGCGCCGATACGGTGTTGTCGCAAATCGTGGCGATGGTCGCGCAAGCCCAACGGTCCAGAGCCCCCATGCAGCGTATGGCCGACTCGGTTGCCGGCTACTTTGTGATGGCCGTTGTAGCGGCCGCTGTAGCGACGTTCTTTGCCTGGGGATTTTTTGGGGGCACGCAAGGCTGGGTTTATGGCCTGATCAATGCGGTGGCGGTCTTGATCATTGCGTGCCCCTGTGCCCTGGGTTTGGCGACCCCCATGACGATTATGGTCGCCACAGGCAGGGCGGCCACGCAGGGCATTTTATTCAAAGATGCCGCCGCTATTGAGAACTTTCATAAGATCAATACCTTGATTGTCGATAAAACCGGCACCCTGACCGAAGGCCGTCCGCGCTTTGACCAAATTATGGTGGCCCCCGGTTTTACCGAGCAAGAGGTGCTGTTGCTCGCAGCCAGCCTGGATCAGGGTAGCGAACATCCCTTGGCGCAAGCCATTGTTCAAAAAGCCAAGGGTGAAGGGCTGGCGCTGCATCCGGTTGAAAACTTCGATTCGGTCACCGGCATGGGCGCCCAGGGGCAGGTGACAGGAAAACAGCTCTTGCTGGGCAACACCTTGCTGATGAGTCGCGAGAAAGTGGAGGTTTCTGCACTGAAGCCACAGGCCGAATCCCTGCGCGCCGAAGGCGCAAGCGTGATGTATTTGGCCGTCGATCACACTTTGGCAGGGATTTTATCCGTTACCGATCCCATCAAGGGTTCGACGGCACAAGCTCTTGAAACGCTGCGTCATCTGGGTATCCAGACCATTATGGCGACCGGCGATGCGGTGACGACCGCGCTGGCCGTTGGTAAAAAGCTGGGCATTGAAATTGTGCACGGGGAGGTGACTCCGGCCGATAAGTACGCCTTGGTGGAAAAATACCAGCATGAAGGCAAGATCGTTGCCATGGCGGGCGATGGCATCAATGACGCGCCCGCCTTGGCAAAAGCCGATATCGGCGTGGCGATGGGGACCGGCACCGACGTGGCCATGAATAGCGCCTCCGTCACCCTGGTCAAAGGCGATCTGCGTGGTATTCAACAAGCCCGGCTTTTGTCTGATCTGACGATCAAGAACATGAAGCAAAACCTGGGCTTTGCCTTTATCTACAACGCGTGTGGAATCCCCATCGCTGCCGGTGTTTTGTACCCATGGACCGGCTGGTTGTTATCGCCGCTTATTGCAGCGTTGGCCATGAGTCTGAGTTCGGTGTCGGTTATTTCCAACGCCTTGCGGCTGCGGACGATGAAATAAGTGGCCTATGTTTAGAGGGCTTATACTAAATCCATGAAATCCTGGGCCAAATTTATTGCCAGTGTTTTGATTGCGTGTTTGCCCTTACTTGGCTTTCCCGCACAGGCAGCTGTTTGTCCAGGAATGTCATCGACCGTCATGCAGTCGAATGACCACGCTTCGTCGATGCCAAGTATGACCGTCAGTACATACAACGCCACGATAACAACGACAGCATGCCACGCCTGCAACGGCCTATCCTGTAGCATGCCAGCCATTCTCAGTTTGCAGACTATGGTCGCAATGGCTCCGTTTGCATCGGTCTATCCATCGGTCAATCACCTTGTCGTGAAGCAATTTATTCCCGAATTGCAGCCTCCTCCGCCTCGGAGTCTATAAGTGCTTTTTTGACGAGCTTCGAAGCATACCGATTGACTGAATTAAGGAGTTACTCATGAATACGAAACGACTACTCGTTACGTCACTTTCCGCGCTCTTGCTTGGCGTGAGCGGCCTAAGCCTGGCCGCTACATCGACTGGCAACGACGCCTCGATGATGCAGCATGAATCACCCAGTGCGGAGCATGGCACCCAGGGCTCATCTATGATGGGAGGAGGGATGATGGGCAGCATGATGGGAGGCGGGATGATGGAAAATATGATGGGAGGCGGAATGATGGGCGCCGGGGCCGGCCTCAGTAGAAAAGCCGCGATGCAAATGCACGGCGAAATGATGCGTGCTATGGGCGACATCATGATTAAGTACGCCGATAAAATTGAAACACCGCCCGCGACTAAGACTAAATAACCACACGGGTTCGTGCTATTCGATTCTGAATAGCGATCATTGGCGGACAGCAGGCCATCCTGATGTCCGCCAAACAGCATTGGCGAGGGTCTTCTAAAAATTTGCTTGACGATCCGGTAGATGGCGGCTGGTGGCAGATAATGAGCGCCGCCGGCAGCGGTGGAGCAGAATACCTTTCAATTCTTGGCAACATCCCAAAAAAAATAAGTTGACATTCTCACCATGGGAATAGCTATCCTGGAATCGTTCGTGCATGGAGAGAGAACGAAGCGTGCGTCACGCGGGGCCACCGGCAGCTAAATCGCGTCTAGACGGGTCGATGTTTGCGGATGCCCAAGCTGCTTGGGTGGTTGGTGTTTGGCGATAAAACCACTTCGTTTCATTTTGTTAGCGTCTCTTAGAGGAGAGATGGTATGAACATTGGACAAGCAGCTAACGCCTCGGGCGCCTCGGCTAAAAAGATCCGCTATTACGAAAGTATCGATCTGATACCGTCCCGTGGCCGTACCGACAGCGGTTATCGGATTTATGCTGATAAGGATATCTATATCCTGCGTTTCATACGGCAGGCGCGCGACGTGGGGTTTCCGATTGAGACCATTCGGCTTTTGCTCGCCTTATGGCAAGACCACGACCGGGCCAGCGCCGATGTCAAAGCGCTGGCGTTGCAGCATATCAGGGAATTAGATCGCCGTTTGAAGGAACTGCGCGCCATGCGTGATACGTTGGTGTACCTGGCCGAGCATTGCACCGGGGATGACAGGCCGAGTTGCCCGATTCTCGACGGGCTGGCCGGGTAAGACGAACCCGAGCTTTGCCACCCTGTTCGGTGATTCAGGGGGATATCCCACAGATCGTCTTGCCTGTGGTTCGTCGGTTTTGAGGGGCGCCCGCCTCAAGATTTAGAGGGTTTATCATTCAAAAAAATACCTTGACATTCCTATTATTGGAACCTCTAGATTAAAACAATGAGTAGTGGTCACCTCGCAATCTTCCGTCGTGAATGGGGCTTCGGTTTGCCGCCAGGGAAATTAGGGGATTTGATATTGGAGTAACACTATGAAATGCACAAAATCAATGCTTACCATTGGCGCCGGCCTTTTCGCCGTGTTAGCCATCGCGTACGTGGCATTACCGCAATTCCAGACCTTCGTGCTCAGTGTGGCGCCTTTCCTGCTATTCCTGCTCTGTCCGTTGTCGATGCTATTCATGATGAAGGGTATGAATTCGCATCAAGATCATCGGGACACCTCGGACAAGAGCGCGCCACAAAAGGGCGAACCCGAGCAGCCGTTGTCGATCAAAAGATAAGTCTTGCCACCCACTGCATAGTACGCGACCTACGCCGGTCGCACGTCGTCTTTACCGATTAAGGAGCAATTATGGCGGACACGATATCGGTGTGGAATGTTCTCTTGATTATCTTCGCGGTCATCGGAGTCATTGCGGTTCTGGCCGTGGTGGGCATGAGCGCCATGCATTACAGCTTGATGGGTGGGATGAGATTTTGTTAATCGGCGACGATCAGGCCAGGGCGCGTCGCTTGATGGCTGTGTGACAGATCGAGAGCAGTACGGCTCGCCTGAGGAGGCGTTTGATGGAGACCAGTATTTTCTTCGGAGGATCGGTCGTCGCCGCGTTCGTTGCCGGCATGATCGCGCTTTTCGCGCCATGCTGTATTTCGGTCATGCTTCCGGCGTACTTTGCCAGTTCCTTCCAGAACCGGAGCAAACTGGTGGCGATGAGCTTCATTTTTGCGGCCGGTACGGCAACCGTCATCTTGCCGCTGATCATGGGCGTTGTGGCGCTACGCCAGGTCCTCATGACGCAGCATACCGCCGTCTATGTAGTGGGCGGCCTATTCATGCTGGGCATGGCCGTGTTCACCTTGCTCGGGGGGAAGCTTCACTTACCCATGCCGGGACAGCGCGCGACGACGCACGCCGGTGTGCTTAGCGTTTACTCACTGGGCATGTTCTCGGGCGTTGCCAGTTCATGTTGTGCCCCCGTTCTGGCGGGAGTCATCGCTCTCTCCGCTGTGGCGCCGTCCTCCTCCCTGGCCGTTGGGTTAGGGGGGGCTTACGTGTTCGGCATGGTCGCACCGCTCTTTGTCATTTCGCTTCTTTGGGATCGATACGATTGGCAATCCAGTGGGCTATTTCGGCCAAGATCGGTGACATGGCGCATCGGCCCCCTAAAACGGTCGCTATCACTGTCGATGCTGGCTAGCGGCCTGCTGCTGGCTGTGATGGGCATCGCCACGCTGTGGATTGGGCTTGCCTATCACTCGATGCCGGCTTCCAGTTACTGGGCCTTGCTGATTTCGGTGCGTCTGCAACATTACGGGCAAGTGATTACCCATGCGCTATTGGGTGTTCCGAACGCGCTGGCGGCGGGAGTGCTAATCGTCCTGATTGTTGCGCTTGCTCTGCGGGCGCGATCGCAATGGCGATCGGATCCACGCCGCGAGAAAAGCGCATCTTCTCAAGAAACTGGGCAAGACTGACGGAGGATAGAATGAAACCTAAGCAAGCCAAGCCTCTGAAAAATCAGCGCGCCAATATCTGGAAGCTTCCCAAGACCCGTCTAGCGGCCAGTCTCGGATTTGTCGTGCTGATAGTGATGGCGACTCTGTGGCTGACTCAAGCAAACAACCCTGGCGTGCCAGCGGATCGCGCAGGTCCGGTAGCCGCTGGTAAATTGGCGGGCAAGTATCCCTATCAGGTGGGCAACCCTGGCCCGGGCCAGATGGCACCCGCCATCCATCTCATGAGCACGGCGGGGAGCGACTTCGATCTGGCCAGTTGGCGGGGGAAGACCGTGCTGTTGTATTTTCAGGAGGGCATTACCTGTCAGGCCTGCTGGGATCAGAATAAAGATATAGCGCGAAGCTTCCAAGAGTTCCGCGCCCTGGGGATGGCTACGATCATCACCATTACAACTGACCCTGTCAATCTGTTGAAGGAGCGGGCAAGCGACGCGAGACTATCCACACCTGTGCTTTCAGACCCTCAACTCACCGTTTCCACGGCCTATCATGCAAATGATTACGGCATGATGGGGCGCAGCCGGGACGGGCACACTTTTATTGTCGTCGGGCCAGACGGGCGTATCAAATGGCGAGCCGACTATGGTGGTCAGCCCAACTACACGATGTACGTACCGGTAGCGAATCTGCTGGCTGATCTTCGGCAAGGGTTGCACAAAACCCACTGAGGCACCCAAACGAGGCACTCAAATGCGAACTGTGAAAGTCGTCGTCCTTACTCAGGAGAATTGTGCCTTTTGTCATTCGGCTCAAATCCTGCTCAAAGCTCTGTCGGCGGAGTACCCTATTGAGATGTCGACGCTTTCTCTTGATACTCGGGAGGGGCAGGAACTTGCGTTGAAGAGCGGGATTCTCTTTGCGCCGGGGATCCTGATGGATGGCGAAGCGGTGTGTTATGGCAGGCCCTCGGAGAAGAAAATCAGGAAAGAATTTGAGCATCGATTGGGAGGTGAAGAAGTCAAAAATACGGCCCTGTGAATAGACCCTTTTGGGAGAAAAACATGAGCTTTAGATATGTTATCGCGATTGTTCAAGCCGATGTCCTGGAGCCGCTCGAAAAGCGGCTGGCGAGCATTCATGTGCCCGGACTCACCGCAACGACAGTAAAGGGGTATGGCAACTACGCGAACCTGTTCGCCAGTGACTGGATGACGGAGCACATCAAACTGGAGATCTTTGCCGAAGAGGCCGACATTGAGGCCATTACCGACGTGATCAGAGAGGTTGCCCATTCCGACGTGCCAGGAACGGGCGTCGTGGCGGTCATGCCGGTAGGGGACTTCTTCCACATCCGGGCTGGGAAAACTCAGAAACAAACGGACATTGAGCGAATCAAGGTCTAGCTTGAGCTTTGATGCACCCCACTAGGCTCTATAGCGATACGGTTTTTGGCGAGGAAAAGCGTCATCCCTATGCGGCGCTGGGTGACGCTCCCTCTGCACGTATTACTTCTTTTCCAGCCTCGTGATGGTATAGGTGCCATTGAGGTCTTCCAGCCGAAACCTGATTTTTTCTCCCTCTTTGGCCCGATCGACCATCGCGGCGTCTTTGGCTTTGTAGGCCATGGTCATCGGCGGCATGCCGACGTTTTTGAGCTCGCCATGCTGAATCGTTACCATCCCGGCTTGTCGATCTACCTTTTGGACCACCCCATCGGCCAGGGCGGCGTCCGTGGGTCCGGCCGGTTTTGTTGAACCCCTATTCATGTCCTTGTCCATGTTCATGTTGCCGCCGGCATTCCCACTCATATCCATTTTCATGCCGCCAGCCGCATAGGCCGCCGTCCCTAGTCCGAATGCCAGGCCCGCTGCGATTGAAAGCGTCATTAATTTATTCATAAAGCTTCTCCAAAGTGTAAAAGTGTCGGCATTTGCGTGCCGGGGATGCGTCGTGTCATTGACGAATGGATCGAGGGTGTTCGATACGCCGTCGCTGCAACAAATACCAGGCGGCTGGAATCACGAACATCGAGAGGATGGGCGCTGTCACCATGCCGCCTATCATGGGCGCCGCGATCCGTTGCATGACTTCGGATCCGGTGCCTTGACCCAACATGATGGGAAAGAGCCCTCCTAGGACAACGGCCACGGTCATGGCTTTGGGACGAACGCGAAGCACGGCTCCTTCGCGGATGGCGTCCAGAAGGAGCGGCTCGGTCAACGGTTTACCGGCTTGCAGCCGACTGTCTAGTGCGTTTTTCAGATAAAGCAGCATCACGACGCCGAACTCGGCTGAAACACCCACAAGCGCTATAAACCCCACTGCGGTGGCCACCGAGATGGCTTGGCCAAGAATCCATATCAGCCAGAAGCCGCCGACCAAGGCGAACGGCACGGTGAGCATCAATAGCAGCGCATCGGCCGCCGAGTTGAAGGTTAGAAACAGAAGGACAAAGATGAGGCCGAGCGTCATGGGAATGACCGTTCGCAGCGTCGCTTCGGCTCGTTGCAAATACTCGAACTGGCCGGACCAGGCAATCGAGTAACCGGCCGGCAATACCACTTTCTCGGCGACGGCTTGCTGCATGGCTTTGACTGCCGTAGAGAGGTCGGTGTTGTGGATATCAACGTAAACATACCCGGTCAGTCGGGCATTTTCGCTGCGTATCATGGGAGGCCCATCGGAAATCTTCAGGTCCGCAACGTCGCCAAGCAGGATTTGGGCTCCTTGGTCGGTGACAATGGGAATCTGGCGCAACTTTTCCAGCGAGTCTCGTATTTCGCGCGGGTATCGGACGTTGATGGGGAAGCGTTCACGGCCGTCGATTACCTCGCCCACGTTCTCGCCGCCCACCGCGGAGGACACGACCGATTGGATATCCGTAATAGCCAGTCCGTAGCGAGCCGCTGAAAGGCGGTTGATATCGACGTCAATGTAGTGGCCGCCGTTTAAGCGTTCAGCCAATGCCGAGGTGACGCCGGGTACGTTTTTGACCGCCGCCTCGACTTGTGTCGCGATTTTGTCAATTTGCCCTAAGTTGCCTCCAGAAATCTTGATGCCGACCGGTGTTTTAATGCCGGTCGATAACATGTCCAGGCGATTCCGAATGGGCGGCACCCAAACGTTCGTCAGACCCGGCACTTTAACGGTTCGGTCCAGGTCGGCAATCAGCTTTTTGGGCGTCATGCCTGGGCGCCATTGGTCGCGAGGTTTGAATTGAATGGTGGTCTCGAACATTTCGAGCGGTGCCGGGTCAGTCGCTGTGTCCGCGCGGCCGGACTTGCCGAATACGGTTGCCACTTCCGGGACAGTCTTGATTAGACGGTCTGTCTGCTGCAAGAGTTCGGTGGCCTTTTGTACTGAGATCCCGGGCAGCGCCGTGGGCATATACAACAGGTCGCCTTCATCCATCGCTGGCATGAATTCACTACCCAGACGCGATACGGGAACCAAGGTCACCACCAATGCGACCAGCGCCAGCCCAATGACCACCCAGGGGCGCCGAAGCGTGACCTCGAGTAAGGGCCGATATAGCCAGATCAGTACGCGGCTGATGGGGTTGGACATTTCGCTGGGAATATGGCCGCGAATGAAATAGCCCATGAGCACGGGCACGAGCGTGACCGAAATTCCCGCCGCGGCCGCAATCGAGTATGTTTTCGTGAATGCGAGCGGTGCGAACAGCTTGCCTTCTTGCCCTTCGAGCGAAAATACAGGGATGAACGACAGCGCGATAATGAGTAGCGAAAAGAAAAGGGCCGGCCCTACCTCGGCCGTTGACTTGGCCATGAGCTCCCACCTTTGGGCCGCCGTAATCGGCACGTCGGGGTGCTCGTGCTCGTACGCTTCCAGATGTTTATGGGCGTTTTCTATCATTACGATGACCGCGTCTATCATCGCGCCAATCGCGATGGCAATCCCGCTCAGCGACATGATGTTGGCGTTAATGCCTTGATAGCGCATCACAATGAACGCGGCCAATATTCCCAGCGGCAACGAGAAAATGGCCACCAGGGCGCTTCGCAGATGAAATAGAAATAGGGCGCAGATAAGCCCGACAATAATGAATTCTTCGATCAGCTTGTCCGTGAGATTGTTCACTGCCCGTTTGATCAACTGCGAGCGATCGTAAGTCGTGACCACCTCGACGCCGGGGGGCAGGGACTTCTTCAAGTCGGCGAGCTTGGCTTTCACCGCGTTGATGGTGGTTAGCGCATTTTTTCCGGAGCGCATCACAATCACGCCGCCGGCGACTTCGCCTTCGCCGTTAAGCTCGGCCACGCCCCGGCGCATCTCCGGCCCAATCTGTATGCGGGCCACATCGCCCAGCAAGACGGGTGTTCCCGTCTTGTCCGTACGAAGTACGACGTTCCTGAAGTCGTCCAGGGAATGCAGGTACCCCGAAGAGCGCACCATATACTCTGACTCGGCCAATTCGACCACAGAGCCGCCGGACTCCTGATTCGCCTTGCCTAGCGCCTCACGGACGGTCGCCAGGGTGATTCCATAGGCGCGCAGCTTGTCCGGATCCACCACCACCTGGTACTGACGCACCATGCCGCCAATGGAAGCGACCTCCGAGACGTCCGGCACCGCTTTGAGTTCGAACTTCAGGAACCAGTCGTTAAGCGCCCTGAGCTGTCCCAGATCGTGCTTGCCCGTGCGGTCCACGAGCGCATATTCGTAGATCCAGCCCACTCCGGTGGCGTCTGGCCCAAGAGAGACGGTGGCTCCCTGAGGAAGCCGGCTTTGTACTTGATTGAGATACTCGAGCACCCTGGAGCGAGCCCAATACTGGTCGGTATTGTCATCGAATAAGACGTAAACAAACGCGTCTCCAAATGAGGAATACGCCCGGATGGTTTTGGCTCCGGGCACGCCAAGCAAGGTGGTGGTCAGGGGATACGTGACCTGGTCTTCGACCACTTGCGGGGCCCTGCCCGGATAGGACGCCTTGATGATGACTTGAGTGTCGGATAGATCCGGCAACGCGTCGACGGGAGTGTGGAGGAGAGAGATGACGCCCCAAGCGGCCATGAAGACGGTCGCCAACAGCACCAGGAACCGGTTATAGATAGACCAGTGAATGAGGCGCGCAATCATTGTGCGCCTCCCGCAATGGGTTCGACGGTGGTCAGTTGGTATCCATTGCCCGACGATTTAAAAACAAAGTGAACCGTCTGGCCAACTTTCACATCGGGGAACGAAGCCGGGGAGGGCTTGCCGAACGTCATGGTCATCGCGGGCCAGTGCAGAGCGGGGACGGGCTGATGCGAGAAGGTCATGTCACTCGGTGTGATTTGCTTCACTATACCGATTGTCTGGTAGCTTGGGGCCGAAGCTGCCGGAGGCGAGGCGGCTGGAGTGCTTACACCACCAGGCGCATTGCCTTCCAGCTTGGGGAAGACGGATTTCAGGCTGGCTTCCGAGTCGATCAAGAACTGACCGGAGGCCACGACCTGCTGTCCTTCTGTCAATCCGCCCAATATTTCGGTGCCGTTACCGACATCGTCGCCGATCGTGACCTGAACGGGCTGTAGCCGGCCATCGCTGTTCTTGACGATCACCACAGATCGTTTGCCTGTCGTGATCACTGCCTCGGAGGGGACGAGCAGGCGTGAAACGGCTTTCTCCGCGCTGATATGGGCTCGCATCAGCATTCCCGGTGTCATTCTGAAGCCGGGATTGTCGATTTCGAGGCGGGCCTGGAGCGTGCGGCTGGTCGCGCTGATTCCCGGCAGGATTTCGCGGATATGTCCGGTAAAGTGCTGGGTCGAGTCGCCCGCAAATACCGCATTGACGCCCATGCCGGGGCGAACCTGCAAAGCCATCGATTCGGGGACTTCGACCACGAGCCACAGCTTGCTCAAACCCGCCACCTTGGCCAGCGTCTGGCCCGGCGTCACCATGGCGCCGTTGCGCACATTGAGCTCGGTGAGCACGCCCGTTTCCGGCGCGCGCAGAATAAGATGGCTTTGCGCCTTGTTCGTTCGATCGAGCGCTTTGATGATGTCCTCGGGGATCGACATGGCCCGCATGCGCGAGCGGGATGCCGACAGCAAGTCTTGGCCGGCGTGGCCATGCTTGAGGGCGAGATACTCCTCTTGCGGCGCAAGCCAGTCGGGAACAAACAAGGAGGCAATCGGAGCGCCTTTGGCAACCCGCTGCATCGGCGCGTTCGCGTACAAGCGGTCGATGTAACCCGTTACCCGGGACTGAATCACATCGGCCTGCGACTCGTCAAACTGGGTCGTACCCACGGCATCGAACCCTTCTTTCGTTTCTTGTCGCTTTGCCGTCGCGTAACGGATGCCCAAATTCTGCTGGAGCGATGGATCGACTTTAATGCCGCTGGCCCCGTCTTCGTCTGCATAGACGGGCTGCAGCGGCATATCCATGAAGGGCGATTTTCCGGGCTTGTCGAAATGTTGGCTCGGAGTCATCGGATCGTGCCAGTACAGAATCTTTCGGTCGGCTTTGGAGGGTTCCTTGCCATCAACAGTAGCAGCCATTGCGGACTCTTGCAGTAGGGCGCTACGGGTATGTCGAGACCCCACCGCGTAGCCAGCGCCGATCAATACTGCCGCCACAAAGAGCGCGACCAGTGCGCGCGTCGGGTTAGTTTGTCGCATGTCTTTTCCTTATTGGCCGAACTGACTATTTTTTGGGATGACTTGGTATTCAAGCCGGGCCCAAATCTGCGCCACGTCGCGTTCAAGATCTACGATCTGGAGTTGGGCATCGAGCTGAGTGCGCCTTGCGTTAAACACATTGGCCAGTGAGCCCGTGCCGGCTTTGTAGGCGGCGGTAGCCAGCCGGACTTGTCGGTCAGTGGCCGGCAAGAGGGTGCGCTTGAATTGAGCAATCCGTTCCCGTCCATTGGCCAGCGAGGTGGATAAGTTTTGAATATTCGCCTGAATTTGACGTATGGTGTCCCGGTACATAAAACGCGCCTTGTTGCCCAGAGCCGCTTTTTCAGCCACATCCCGGTCCTGTCGATTGGCCCGGGAAATGGGCAGGGGAATGCTCACCCCTATGGACACCATGTTTGAGTATTGGCTACCCCGCTGCTGATAGGTCACTCCCCACGTCCAGTTCGGCGTTCGGTTGCTGCTGGCCACGGCCGTGTCCGCATCCGCCACGGAAATATCGCGCCTGGCGGCGATAAGCTCAGGTTGAACTTGGTAGAGCTCTTCGAGTGAAAGGGATGGAACATGGGATTCAAGTGTCGGTATATCGCCGGCGACGTCGGTCACCGGCGAGGCGACCCATCGACCGAGCACAATCAGCGCAGAGTGCAAGGTCTGCTGCGCCTTAAGCATCTGGTCCTCGGCTTGAGATCGCATGATTTGCGCTTGCGTCACCTCACCCGCGCTGGCTCTCGCGCCACGGTAGGACGCACGGGTCGCGGCAAGCTCATGGGTCATGTGGTTTACCAAGGCCTTCGAGAGCTTAAGCGCGCGTTGCGCATACGCCGCATCGAGCCAGGCGATCGCCGTCTGCCGACGCGTGTTCGCCACCTGCACCAAATAGCCCGCCCGCTCCTTGTCGATTACACGGTTTGCAAGATCGGATCGACGCTCGCGTTTGTCCGAAGACACCCATTCCTGTTCGATGCCAACGTAGCGCGTGGTCATGAAATCCTGGGTGAGTGAGTAGCGCTGTGCCCCATTGACGGGCAGGTTGTCGATGCCGGCTTTAAGGACAGGGTCGGGTAATTGATCTGCTCTAACGGCGGCATTGGAACTGGCCAGCACCGACGATTGACTCGCTTGTAGGGCGGCCGAGCGATTCGTGGCCTGGTAAAGTGCCGTCTCCAGCGTCAGGCCAACATCCTGGCCATAAGCGCTTGCGCTGGCGAGCGTTAATAACACGCATAGAACACGGGTGCGCGTCAGGGCGCGCTGCGATGCGAGCGCGCGTAGTGATTGAAGCATGATTCACTCCGAATAATCGAACGAAAACAAGGCGCGGCGGTGGCCGCAACCTTGGCAACGGGAATCGGAGTCAGGTCAAATGCGCAGTCTAAGCGTCAAGAGAAAGAGCGTGTCATCGCTGCCGCCCGAGTCTGGGGAAGAGTCGGGAGTGGCCAGTTGCCACATGGGCGATGGGAGAGGGGGGGAAAGGGCGTAGGCAAAGAAAAGAACGGGTTCGGACGCGAGCGATTGCGCTACCGCGTTGGTGACTTGCCGTTGATCCGAAAAATGTTGTGCGCAAAGATTCGGCTGCGCGGCATCGATCATCTTCGAATGATCACCCGATTGGGTGCACGCTTCACCTTTCATCTGTGACGCCATAATCGGCGCCTGCCATTGAGGCAGCGGACACACATAGCTTGCTAATGCCAGACGCGAAAATAAGAGTGTGATGAGTAACACTAAAATCAACGATCGGTGGGCACTGGGGCGCAGGGAATACATGGTTGGCCGGAAGCAAGTTGTGTGCATTATAGCCTCGAAAGATCACAAGACCGCCCGCACGAAGTTGCACGACTGCGGCTTCTTCCATTATTTTTTGAACGGGCTATTTCTTTTGCCATGTTGAATGTAAGGGGGTCGGGCGTGCGATCCATTGGATTGCACGCCCGGAGACCGTCACCTATCAATCTCCCTATTTAAGATGCCTTTAGTAGGCGGGGTCGGGAATCTCACCTGACGTTCTGGCCGCAACGAGCTCGGCCTGCACCTGTGCTCGGGTCTCGGAGCTATGAGTGGCTGTAGCGGGTGGATAATCTTCTTCGCCGTTACTTAACGTGCCGGCGGCGCGCGCCGCGTCCAGTTCGGCCTGCACCTGTGCCCGTGTCTTGAAACTATGCTCAGGATAGGCGACCGGATAATCCTCCTGCCCGGTACTGAGAAGGCCCATCGCTTTGGCTTCATGTAATTCGGTGATCACCTGAGCCCGAGTTTTAGTTGATGGCGCCGCGGCACCCGAGTTGGCGGCTTGTGCCGCACCCGCTACTAGCGAAAGAGAAATCATCAATGCACTTACTAGGGTTTTCATAAAAGTTCCATCGGTATATTAAGAAATGACGGGTGGGCGTGATTATTCAGCGCTACCCTTGAAAAAAACAATCATCCGGCTAGCGCCCGTTTGCTATAGAAGCGTGCGCCTTGTCTTCCCCTGTGTTTTTATCGTTTTCCTTATGGCATGAGTTCATGCTTTTCATCATGAAAATCATCGATAAGGGGCATAGCAATATCAGTAAGAACGGCCCGCTCGCCAAAATAAAAGCGTGCGCCGCAGGCAGCGTGAAATAGGCCAGGGCAAGCAGCACGCCCAGTCCGAGGCCTACCTTAATCATGGTTTCGATATCGCATTTCATCTTCTAACTCCTTCGATCCTGTCACGGTATGGACCAAGCTCCTGAAGCGCTAGGCCTCGGGCTTTGTTCAGTGGTGACGCGCGAGCAGCGTCTAATAAGGCCAAGGCCAATTAGGTGCTCGGTAACTATCAATAGAATGGTCTGTCCGTACCGGGACGATGTTGACGGCTCAGGTAGGCATCGGCCTATCGTGTCTATGCCATCAGGCGGTACGTGTGGCGAGCTTGCAAGGGGGGATTAAATTTGGAAGCTGCAGTACAGGATGGAGAGAGAGGTGTTGCGTCGGGAACAGGGGATGGTCGCAGCGACGGGGCCTGCCGTTGGTTCTGTATGAAGGACTGGCATAGCCCCCGATCCGGCTGCTACGACAATCGGTTCCGGACTCGAAGGGAAAGGAGTTTGAGAACTGGGCATCCACGCTTGGGTAAAACAGGCGCGCGTGCTGGTTTGATCATTGGCCGGGAAATTGCATCCCACAGCGGAATGCGCATCCATGCCTTGTTGACAAGGCATGTGGCCTGCTGCCATCTGTGCGGTCTGGACGTACTTCGGTAGCGGGCACGCCTGTGCCGATTGCGCCAGCACGCCGAACATCAACAACGCGATGTAGGCCATGCCGATAAGGACGTTACGCCAAGTATTTTTCATAAGCATGGATCGAATTCTGAACCTTCCCGCGGGGGGGATGTCAAGCGCTGCTGCGAAAAATGTTGCAGAAAAAGCAAAACTATTCGGAAGTCGCAAATGTAGGGATCGTCATAGAACTTTGTGTTGCCAGTGTTCTTCCCAAAAAAATGTACTTCGACTCCACCATCCGTGAAGGCCTCAAATTCGCCATCCATCATCCAAACCATTGGCCCAGAAAATACCTTAGCTTTCAAACATCAGTTTTCACACCTCTCGCGAAATTTTCTTCAAGCAGCTACACTCTCTTAGCCATGTCTCGTTATTCATCCCAACGCCGCACCTTTATCTCGCTGGCTACAGCCGGCCTCTTGTCGCTTGGACTGGTAGGTTGCA
Organism: Paralcaligenes ureilyticus; assembly: GCF_004346225.1. Classification (GTDB taxonomy): domain Bacteria; phylum Pseudomonadota; class Gammaproteobacteria; order Burkholderiales; family Burkholderiaceae_B; genus Paralcaligenes; species Paralcaligenes ureilyticus. The sequence goes on from NZ_SMAJ01000007.1 coordinate 87,729, forward strand.
AGCGCGCTGTCAAATTCCAGGGTAGCGACATCAGCGGCACCCACCTGGGCCACGATATGGCGATGGTCGACAGTACCGGCACGCTGCGCACGCTGGCCGATTACAAAGGTAAGGTGTTGGTGGTGTATTTCGGCTATACCCATTGCCCGGATGTGTGCCCGACCTCGATGGCCGAGCTTGCGCAAACCATGAAGTTGTTGAAAGGCGATGCGCAGAAAGTACAGGTCATTATGATTACGGTCGATCCCCAGCGCGACACAGGTGCCATTATGGCTTCGTACGCTAAAGCGTTTAATCCAAGTTTTGTGGGGCTGACGGGCTCGCCAGACCAGTTGCATAAAACAGCACAGTCTTTCAAGGTGTATTACGCCAAGGCATCGGGCGGTACGCCAGACAGCTACACCATGGATCACTCCGCATTTTTTTATATCCTAGATCAGACAGGCGAGGCCCGGGTATTGCTCCACGGCGACGCACAGGCCAAAGTCATCGCCAGCGACATCCGGCAGTTGCTTTAAGCACCGACCTCTGAAAAACCTGGGGAATCGGGGCCTCACGACTAAGTTGCATTCAGTCGGCCAGTGCTTTTTTGATCGTGTTCATGAATGTGACCTCATTGTGGTTGCCCAGATAGCGTTTGATGATATGCCCCTGCTTGTCGATGAGGAAGGCGGTTGGGGTCAGGCTGATATTGCCATAGGCCTTGGCAATCTGGCCTTGTGCGTCGATGACGACCGGGAACGGCAGTTTGCGGGTTTGGGTATAGTTCAGGACATAGTTGGGTGGGTCGTATTGCATGGCTACAAAGATAGCCTCATAGCCCTTGGGCGCGAGTTTATTATAGATTTTGATCATACTCGGCATCTGCTTGATGCACGTCAAGCAACTGGTAGCCCAAAAGTCGACTAGCACGACTTTGCCGCGCAGATCGGCAGGGGTAATTTTTTGCCCGGTAAGCGTAACGAATGTGATGTCGGGGGCCATCTTGTCTGCACCCGCGAATTGCCACACGCCAACGCCAGCCAAGGCTATGAGCGCGACCAGAGTGATTACGAATTTTTTCATTTGATAACCACAGCGCTGATCCGTAAATAACGCAGGAGTTAAACTCTAAACCTTCCAGTGGACGGAAGGTCAAGCGTTGCTGCGAAAATATTGCAGAAAAAGCAAAGCTATCCCGGGTTGCAAACGTAGGAGTCGTTGCAGAACATTGTGTAGCCAGAAATTCCCTTTTCTTTCGACATTGCTACGTGCTTCGCCAAAAAGCACCACTCGATTGGCATGGAAGCCTTGTTGGTGAATATATTTTTGCTCATTGCTTTAAAGAGGGATCCAAATTTTCTGGGCTTTGCGTGTGATCCTCGATACGTGATGGGTTTCCTGGCCGATCTTTACCGGGCGCCGGTTGACAGGCCTTTTCCTCCGGAACGAACCTCGGAACGAAACAACCAGAGAGAACACAAGGCAACCGTCAATTCAACCGCCGCAAACATCCCCAATGCGGCCCCAAAGCCGAAGCGCAGCACCTCCCCAAAGATCAGACTGCCCAAACCAAAGCCAACAAACAGGGCGAATACGTTCAAACCCATGGCTTGTCCTAGTCGCTTACCTCCGAGTGACGTGACAATACCAGCGAAGAGTGGCTGAGTCATGTCGTAGCCCAAGGACAGCAGCATTGCCACCGCCGGAGCAAGGATCAGCGGGAAGTTCAAGAGCAGGGCCGCCGCACCGAGAGTGCTGAGTCCCAGCCCGATGGGCAGCAACCTGGCACGCCCCCATTTATCCGCCGCGCGGCCGATCAACGGTCCGAAGAGAAATCCGGGCACGCCGTATCCGAGCAACGCTAAGCCGATGCCGACCGGCCTGAGACCGTAGCGTCGTTCGAGATACACGCCGAGCCAGGTGAAGACGCCGGAGTGGAACATCGAGTTGACAAAAACATAGCCGTAGGTGCGCCGTCCCCTTGGGGTGCCAAGCAGGCTCAGGTAGCCCCGAAAGAGGTCGCCGAGCGTGCCCCCCACCGGTTGCATCGAAGTAGCAATGATGCGGCGATAGGGCAGAAACAGGAGCAGGACGATTCCGCCCGCGGCTGCGACCAGCAGGAAAAGTCCCTGCCAGCCGATGAAAGGTTCCAGAATAGCGCCCAACGGCGAGCCGAAGGCCATCCCCCCAGCCATCGCCCCAAACAGCCAGCCAAGCGGGCGGCCACGCTGTTCGTAGGGAAACAGTTTACCGACGAGCACGAGTGCAAGCGGCACTACACCGCTGGCGCCCAGGCCTGTCAAAACCCGCCACAGCGCGATCTGTTCGATGGACGTGGCTGTCGCCGTTAAAGCCGTGAGCGCTGCGAACGCCGTCAGGGATGCGAACATGACGCGCTGGACGCCCAATCGATCCGCCAAAAGGCCAAAGATCAATGTCGCGATCCCATATGGAATCAGGTAGGCTGGTACAACTAGACCGACTGTTTGCACCGAGATCCCGAAAGCGTTCGAGAGTGCCGGTATGATCGGCGCAACCATATAGGCTTGGAAAAAAATGATAAAGGTGGCGCCTGCAAGCATTCGGAGCAAGCGCTCCCTTTCGTGATGATCAGGGGTGCGCGCGGTGGCATCATGCCTCATGTTGATTCTTCCGTTTAATCAGGTAATGGATCTGGGGTCTAAATGGCCAGCGCTGGAATAACGATGAAATAGGCGTTCAGCATGTATAGGCCGGTAAGAATCAGCGTGATGGCACCGGCAATTTCGAAGGCTTTCTGGCAACGCTGAAGGATGGAAAGACTCTCCAACCAGCCCACCGCCGCGGCACCCAGGATGATGGGGACTGCTCGTCCCATCGCGAACGCGAACAAAAGGGTTCCACCGAACAGGGGCGACCCGATCCCGGCGGCGATGCCGAGCAGCACCACGAGAGCGGGCGTGCAAAACGGGCAGACTGCGACGGCGAAGGATGAGCCCAGAGCGACGGCCCCCCAACCACTTCCAGCACGTTTCCCGCGAAGTGAAATCGAGGGCAACGGCAGCCTGATCCAGCCCGGCCACATTAGGCCCAACAGAATCAGTACAGGCCCCAGCACAAGCCCCCATTCTCGGCTGACCAACTGTGCTACCCAATGTCCGCCGAAGCCGGCAATCAGTCCCAATAGCGTCTGGGTGATCACCATGCCCAGAATGAAGAGGCCGCCATACAAGATGGCGGTTCTCGTCCCGCGCGATTTTGTCACGTACGCGAGCGACACCGGAATGGAGGCCAGCGCCACCGGGTTGAAGGTGAACACAAATCCCAGCAGAAATCCGATGCCAAGGGAGGCCAGGCTTGCCTGCTCCAGCGTGGCGCGCAATGCGTCAATATTCATTTGGTTCCTCCTGGGCGTATTCCATCTTCATAGTTCGGTTCACGTTCAAGTCGCCGCACCAACTCCTTGCGCAGCTTTGCGGCGCCCGGCAGCCTTGGGAATACAAGTTCACCATCAATCGCCATCGAGGGTGGAGTCAACACGCCGAGCTCCACGGCGTAATTCAGTTCGACCAGCAGGTTGATGTCACGCCAGACCACCATTTTCTCGCCGAACGTTTGAGCGACGGCTTTCAAGCTATCCCGGGTACGGTCGCAGTGGCTGCATCCTGGCGTGGAAAAGAATTCGACCTTGATACTCATGGCAGCCGTCCGAATTTAGTGAGGGTCATGATTTTGCTTTGCGATGCTGGACTCCAGCGCTGCCAGAATGGGACAGTCATCCAACGGCTGGTTCTCGGCCGTACAGATATCAATCAGCTCGCTCAACGCCTGCGACATCGCTTGCATCGTCTTGATTTTGTGTTCGAGCTGCAACTTCTTTCGGATTGCCAGGCTGCGTACGTCGCTGCAGCACGAGTTGTCATCGGCCCTAAGCTCAAGTAACTGGCGTATTTCCGATAACGTCATGCCACAGTGCTGGGCGTGCCTGATGAAATCCAGCCGGCGCACCGCGTCCTGGCCGTAAAGCCGATAACCCGCTTCGGTTTTCCCGGCGGGAATCAACAAGCTTTGGTCCTCGTAAAACCGGAGCGTGTCGGTGCTGATCTCTGTCAGCTTCGCGAGCTTTCCGATCGTCAACGAGGTACTGTCCCGTGCCGTCTCATCGGGCGGGGTGGGGAGCCGGCGCCTTGGTGCACGAATTTCGTTTTGAGGTGCGCTGCCGACATCAGCGTGGCGTCTCTGGCTTGACTTGCGGGGTGATTGCACGAGTTTCCTCCAATGAGGATCTGGTTTAGGGGGCCAGCCGGTCGGCCGGTTCGCGGCGCGACCCGGCCCGTCTCAATTGCGCGGACCGAGATTCAACTGACGACCTTGGTCTGGTAACCGGCTTCGCCCAGGCATTCCGCGAGCGCGACCGGTTGTACCGCTGTCGTATCAAACAGCACCTCGATACGCTGGTCAAGCGCTCGTGCGCGGACCTGCCGCACGCCCTGCAGCGGTGTGAGCAGCCGCGCGACGCGCTGTTCGCATTTCTCACAGTTGAGGTGCTGGTCGCCGATGACTTCGAATGTGACGGACTTGAACATGATTAAGACCTTTCATTAATGATGTGGATGCTGATCGCGTGGGGGCCTTGGTCGAAAGCAGGCGCAGGAGGCTCGTCTTTCTCTCACGATGCGGTCGCTTTAGATGGCCTCTGAGGCGCGTGCCCGACCGCGCGGATCGCCTCGAAGAAATAATCGCCGCGACCCCATAGCGAGTTGATGAAAATGGCTGTTACGCTTGCGGCCATGGCCACCATTCCCCATATTGGATAAATCAAGCCCGTTGCGGCCGCCGGAATCCCGATACCATTGAACAGGAAGGCCAGCGAGACGTTCTGCACAATCTTCCGGTAGCTGTTGCGGCTGACCGCATAGGTCTCAAGGACTGCGCCGAGCCGCTGGTTCAGGATGACCACGTCGGCCGATTCGATCGCGATGTCCGCACCGCTACCGAAGGCAATGCCGACGTCGGCTTGCATTAGAGCCGGTGCATCGTTGATCCCGTCACCGACCATCGCCACGCGCGCACCCTCTTGCAGTTGCCGGATCATCGTGGCTTTTCCGGCCGGCAGCACACGCGCATGCACCTCTTCGATGCCAGCGGCGCGGGCGAAGTGGAGGGCGGCCTGCTCGTTATCGCCGGTGATCAGGCTCGTGCGGATGCCGAGCGCGTGCAGGCGGCGCACGGTATCCGCGGCGTCGGGCCGCAGCGCGTCGCCAAGTGCCAGCAGGCCGAGCAGAACACCGTCGCGCGCCACGCCGATGACCGTTAGCCCCTGCCCTTCGAGTTCGGTGATGCGTTCGTCCTGAACCGAGAGATCCACGGCTTCGGCCACGAGAAACGCCGGGCTGCCGACCACCAGCTTCGCCTCACCCAGGCGAGCCCGGACGCCGTGACCCGGGACGGCCTCAAACCCCTCTACCTCGGACAGAGCAATCCCGCGCTTAAACGTCTCTTCCACCACCGCCCGAGCCAGGGGGTGTTCGGAAAATGCCTCGATGGCGGCCGCAAGCGCAAGCAGTTCCTGTTCCGGACAAGCCATGGCGACGATCGTCCGCAAGGCGGGGCGGCCCTCGGTCAGCGTCCCTGTCTTGTCGAACACCACGCGGTTTACGCGCCGCAAGGCTTGAAAGGCCTCGCCGGTGCGCATCAGCACGCCGCGCTCGGCCGCTTCGCCTGCTCCGCGTACGATGGACAGCGGTGCCGAGATGCCCACGGCGCAGGGATAGCCCATGACCAACACGCTCAGGCCGGCGAACACCGCTCGCTGCAAATCAGGGGAAGACCCGACGAGAAGTGGGCCAAGGAGCCAGAAGAGGGCCGCGCCAGCGGCGGTAAATAGCACGATCGGTGTGTACACGCGCAGTACGCGGTCCACGAGATGCAGCAGGCCGGGTTTGAGGGCGCGGGCGTCTTCGACGCTGCGCACCACTTGCCTGAGAAAGCTTTCTTCACCCACCACGGTAACGTGCACCAGCAGCGTGCCGTGACCGTTCAGGGCGCCACTGACCACCCGGTCTCCGGCGCGCTTCTCAACGGGTAGCGGCTCGCCAGTCACTAGCGATTCATCCACGTCCGATTCGCCCGACTCGACCTGACCGTCGACCGGCACCCGTCCGCCCGGGCGGATGCGCACGAAGTCGCCCACGCGCACCTGTTCGAGCGGCACCTCTCGTTCCTGGCCGTCCTTGACGAGATAGGCCACGTCGGGCTCAAGGTCCAAAAGCTTCTTGACTGCCTGCGAACTGCGTGTCTTGACGATCAGCGACAGCCATTCGGAAAAGATGTGATAGCTCAGCACCATCACGGTCACCGCAAAAAATGCTTCCGTCGGATAACCGGCGGGGTGCAATACCAAACCGATCGCCCCTCCGATCAGCCCCGCGAATGCGCCGAACTCAACTAGCACGTGTTGATTGAGGATGCCGCGGCGCAGCGCCATGGCGGCCATGCGCACAATGTGCTGGCCCACCCCGAAGACGAGCATTAGCGCGAGCACGCCGGTGGCCCACGGGACCGCCCCGCCGAACGTGCCCCGCAGTTTGAAATAATAGATACCAGCGGCGAACACGGCGAGCAGAGTCGTGCCGACCATCGCCCGTTTCAGTCCATAGCCGCGCAACACGACGAAGGCAAAGGCCACCAAGCTCACGAGAGAAAACACGCACAGCGGGAACCACACGCTATCGACCGGATAGCCGACGAGGCCCATTGAGGCAATGCTGGCCGCCAGGGCGATGAGGAAGCGCCCGCGCTCGCGCACCAGCGCACGCTCCTCTTCATCGTACGGACGCAACTTACGCGGATCGGAGACCGTGTAGCCGATGTCCTTCAGCGTCTGGAGCAAGTCCTCGGCACGTGCCACGCTCGGGTCGAACTCGATCAGCGCCTGTTCATGGGTCAAGCTGACCGCGACCTTGTCGACGCCGGGTTGCTTACCCAGCGCTTTTTCGATCGTGCCGGTGCACAGCGAGCAGTGCAGCCCTCCGATGCGTGCGCGGATACGTCGCCGGCCCGGTAGACTGGACGGTTCTTCGCTCCAGAAGCGCGGAGCAGATTCGACGGTCGTTGCGAGATTCATGACGTACCTCATTGCCTGTTGGGTGTCTTCGATGACCCACGAAATCTGTGCGCGGCTCACCCACCACTTCTTTTAGCCCAATTGGCCCGCGGGCGATGGATGTTGATGCGGCGATGTTTCAATCGTAAACCTTGGAGAGCACTCCAAAGTCAAGAGAAAATTGTGTAACAGTTTCGGAATAAAGTGGTGTAATCCTGCGGCTTATTACAACGTGTTCGCCGCATTTGGCGCCTTCCGGTGTGAAGGCGGCATCAGGCGGAATTTCCTTGCAGCAAACACGGCAAATACGGTTGCTGCAGCTAGCGCTGCATGTAGTCGCGCCCGATGTGTACACTCGCGCCTGCCTCATGTGCCAGACTGGAAACCGTATAAGTACTTACCGAACCACGTCCTTTTTTTAGCCAGCACAGCAGGAAAGTTGCTTGACGTCCTTAAAGAAGGTCTGTGCGGCGAGCTTTAGTCCCTCGACCATCGTCAGGTACGGGAACAATTGATCGGCCAGCTCCTGCACGGCCATCCGCGCGCGGATGGCGAGAACGGCCGTCTGGATCAATTCGCCCGCTTCCGGGGCCACCGCCTGTACGCCGATCAGACGACCTGAACGCGCCTCGACGACCAGCTTGATGAAGCCGCGCGTGTCGAAATTGGCAAGCGCACGCGGGACGTTATCCAGCGTGAGCAGGCGGCTGTCGGTCTCGATCCCGTCGCGATGCGCTTGCGCCTCGCTGACGCCTACGGTAGCAATCTGCGGGTCAGTGAATACGACCGCTGGCATCGCAGTGAGATCAAGGGCCGCGTTCCCACCTGTCATGTTGATCGCCGCGCGGGTGCCGGCGGCCGCAGCCACATAGACGAATTGCGGCTGGTCGGTGCAGTCGCCGGCGGCATAGATGCTCGGGCTGCTCGTGCGCATTCCCTGGTCGATGACGATCTCCCCTTGTCTGTTGATGTGGACACCCGCCGCTTCGAGGTTCAGGCCGCGTGTGTTGGGCGTACGGCCGGTGGCAACCAAGAGCTTGTCGGCACGAACTTCACTGTGTTCCGTGGTGAGCACGAATTCACGCTCCGCATGGGCGACGTGGCTGGCTTGCGTGTGTTCCAGCACTTCGATTCCTTCGGCGCGGAAAACTGTTGCGATGGCCCGGCCGATGGCCGGGTCCTCTCGGGTGAGTAGCGTGCTACGCGCCAGGATCGTGACCTGGCTGCCCAGCCGGGCAAAGGCTTGCGCCAGCTCCACGGCCACTACCGATGAGCCGATCACGGCCAAGCGTTCGGGAAGGGTGTCGCTGACCAGGGCTTCGGTAGAGGTCCAGTACGGTGTATCTTCCAATCCGGCGATGGGTGGAACAGCCGGCCTGGCGCCCGTGGCCACCAGGCAACGATCGAATGCCACGACGCACTCGCCGCCGTCATTCAGGCGAACGACGAGGCTCTGGTCGTCCTTGAAGATGGCTTCGCCATGCAACACACTAATGGCCGAATTGCCGTCCAGAATGCTTTCGTATTTGGAATGGCGCAATTCATCGACGCGGGCCTGCTGCTGGGCCAGCAATTTGCTGCGGTTAATCTCGGGTGCGGTCATTGCAATGCCGTCGTCGAATGGGCTTTCCCGGCGCAGATGGGCGATATGGGCGGCGCGGATCATAATCTTGGACGGTACACAGCCCACATTGACGCACGTGCCGCCGAGGGCACCGCCCTCGATTAGCGTGACCTTTGCGCCTTGCTCGACGGCCTTCAACACCGCCGCCATGGCGGCACCGCCACTACCAATGACAGCGATATGCAAGCGGCGCCCATTTCGCTCATTTGCAGCCGCCTCAAGCGAGTCCCGTTGGGTAGCAATCCCGTCGCAAACGGCCCGATAACTCAGTGCCGTGGTGGCGGTCCGTATTAGTGTTTTGGGATTTTGCATGATTAGTTCTTGAGTGTGGATGGATAGCCAGCGTTGCCGGTTGCCCGCATCAACGCCTGGGCACTCGTCTTGGCATTGTCAAAGGTCACCGTGGCTTCACGCTTGTCAAAAACCACGGTGGTCTTGCTTACGCCTTCGACTTTGGAGAGTGCGGCCTTGACCGTGAGAGGGCAAGCGGCACAGGTCATGCCCGGCACCGATAGCGTGATGGTCTGGGTAGCGGCCCACACGGGAGCAGCGACGACGGCAAGGGCAAGCGAGACAAACAATTTGTTCATGGCAAACTCCCGATTAGTAGAAAAATGGCAGCACATAGGGGAAACCGACTGCAACCAGGATCAATGCGGTAACGATCCAGAAGATGAGCTTGTAAGCGGATCGGACCTGCGGGATTGCGCAGGTCTCGCCCGGCTTGCACGCCTGTGCCGGCCGAAAAATGCGTCGCCAGGCGAAAAACATCGCCATCAATGCCACGCCGATGAAGATTGGGCGGTAGGGTTCCAACACGGTTAAATTTCCGATCCAGGCCCCGCTGAACCCCAGGGCGACCAGAACCAGGGGCCCCAGGCAGCACGTGGAGGCAAGGAGGGCCGCCAGCCCGCCGGTGAAGAGGGCGCCACGCCCATTATTGGATTCCGACATGTATTTGTCCTTTTGATCCTAGAGTGGATGGCGTAACCTTACTTCCGTAGTTATGTACGGAGTCAAGCGGTATGCAAACCAGCTTTGAAAAACTGACCATCGGTACCTTTGCCAAAGCCGCCGGGGTCAATGTGGAGACCATCCGGTTCTACCAACGCAAGGGCTTGTTGCCGGAGCCGGACAAGCCTTACGGCAGTATCCGCCGGTATGGTACGGTGGACGTGACGCGGGTGCGGTTTGTGAAATCCGCTCAGCGACTAGGCTTTAGCCTGGATGAAATCGCCGAACTACTTAAATTGGACGATGGCGCCCACTGCGACGAAGCCAGCCTCCTGGCCGAACACAAGCTCCAGGACGTACGCGAAAAAATGGTTGACCTGTCGCGTATGGAAACCGTTCTGTCCGAGCTTGTGCATGCCTGCCATGCGCGCAAAGGCAATGTGTCCTGTCCTCTGATTGCGTCGCTCCAAGGGGAGAAAGCCATTTCCAGCTCCGGAGCAGGGTAGCCGAGGATTGAGCGTGTCTTATTTTCCGTTTCTGAAGGGCGGCCTGTGACATTTGGAGAATTTCTTCTTGTATTTATTTCAATATTCCAATATTATCGAACTATGGAAACTATGAACGTCATCACTGCCTTGTCGGCCCTCGCGCAAGAATCCCGCCTGGCGGTGTTCCGGCTACTCGTGCAAGCCGGGCCGCAAGGCTTGGCGGCAACCAAAATTGCCGAGGCTTTGGAGCTGGCTCCGTCTTCGTTGTCCTTTCACTTAAAGGAATTGACCTACGCCAAGCTGATACGGCAAGTGAGGGAAGGGCGTTCGCTTATCTATTCCGTAAATTTTGAAACGATGAATGGCGTATTGGGTTTTCTGACCGAAAACTGCTGCGGCGGAAATCCTTGCACGCCGGTTTGTCTTCCTCAGTGTTCTAACGAAGGAGTTTCATCATGAAGCGCTTGCACGTGCATGTTTCCGTTGACAGTCTCGTCGAAAGCATCAAGTTCTATTCAGGCATGTTTGCCGTCGAGCCGTTGGTGGTCAAAGACGACTATGTTAAATGGATGCTCGACGATCCCCGCGTCAACTTTGCCATTTCTCAACGAGGGGCAGCGCTGGGGGTAAACCACTTGGGTGTTCAGGTCGAGTCGGCCAGCGAATTGGGAGAGATGCAGTCGCGCCTGGAATCCTTGCAGCCTGGCGTTGAAAAGGACGAAGGGGTGGCTTGTTGCTACGCGAAATCCGATAAATACTGGGTGACGGACCCTTCGGGCATCGCTTGGGAGACCTTCCAAACGCTCGGCACCATTCCGGTCTTTGGCGAACCGCGAAAAGACAAAACCGATAGCGTCGCGTGTTGTATTCCGGTCGCCAAGTCGCCGGCTAAGGCGGCTGCCGCTACCTGTTGCACGCCTTCCAGCTCATCCGCTTCAACCACAAGCTGCTGCTAAACCAAGGGCTTGCAATGGCTGAAAAAACGTACAACGTCCTGTTTCTGTGCACGGGGAACTCAGCGCGTAGCATCATGGCAGAGGCCCAGGTCACCACATTGAGCAATGGCAGGTTCAAAGGCTATAGCGCCGGCAGCCAACCAGGCGGAACGGTTAATCCCTTTGCCATTAAAAAGGTGCAAAAGACCGGCTATCCCGTGGATAGCCTGCGCAGCAAAAGCTGGGACGAATTTGCCTGGTCCGATGCGCCGCACATGGACTTTATTATTACCGTCTGCGATAACGCGGCGGGCGAAGCGTGTCCCATCTGGCCCGGTCACCCCACCTCGGCCCATTGGTCTTTTCAAGACCCCGCAGCCGTGGAAGGTACTGACGAAGAAAAACGTGCCGCGTTTGACAAGGTATTCAGGCAAATCGCAACACGACTACATGCGTTTGTCAGCTTGCCCTTTCACCTGCTGGATAAAGCCGCTATCGGACAGGAAATCAGAAAAATTGGTGACCCCACTATAGTCGTGATATAGCTAGCCACGGCTACGCGAGGCTAGGCTTCGATCGGCGACAGCCTGGCCGCTGCATCTTTACATGGAATAGGTAATGACTTCATCTTCTATCGCGACCCTGGCCGACCCAGTTGCCCCGACTATGGGTTTCTTTGAACGCTATCTAACCGTTTGGGTGGCCCTTTGCATTGTGGCCGGCATCCTATTAGGCCAGGCTTTCCCTGCGGCCTTCCAGGGCATCGCCCGCTTTGAGATTTCCCGGGTCAATATTCCCGTTGGCCTTTTGATTTGGGTGATGATTATCCCGATGCTTATCAAAATTGACTTCAGCGCACTGGCGCGGGTCAAGAGCCAATGGCGTGGCATTGGCGTCACCCTTGGCATCAACTGGCTGGTCAAACCCTTTTCTATGGCATTTTTAGCGTGGCTGTTCATTCGGCATTTGTTTGCGGGCTGGCTCCCGGCTGATCAAATTGATAGTTATATTGCCGGCTTGATATTGCTGGCGGCAGCACCCTGTACCGCCATGGTTTTCGTATGGAGCCAGCTCTGCAAAGGCGATCCGTATTTCACGCTGTCGCAAGTCGCCCTCAACGATGCCATCATGACCGTCGCGTTTGCGCCGCTGGTGGCGTTGTTGCTGGGATTGGCTTCCATATCCGTGCCTTGGGATACGTTGATTACCTCCGTTGGCTTGTACATTATCGTACCCGTTGTCCTGGCCCAATGGATACGCAAGGCGCTCTTGGCTAAGGGTCAAGCCACCTTCGAGCGAACCGTCTCAAACCTCGGCCCCTATTCTATGGCGGCATTGCTGCTAACCCTGGTCTTGCTCTTTGCTTTCCAGGGGGAGGCCATTATTGCGCAGCCACTGGTTATTGCGCTCCTGGCGGTGCCAATTCTGATCCAGGTGTTTTTTAATTCTGGCGTGGCCTACCTGTTTAATCGCAAGTTGGGCGTGCCGCACTGCGTCGCGGGCCCATCGAGCCTGATTGGCGCGTCCAATTTTTTTGAATTGGCTGTCGCGACCGCCATTAGTCTGTTCGGCTTTCAGTCCGGGGCGGCCTTGGCCACGGTTGTGGGTGTTCTGATTGAAGTACCCGTCATGTTGCTAGTGGTCAGTATTGTGAACCGTTCGCAGCAATGGTATGAAGCAAAGGCTTAAACAGAGGTCGACATGGATTGGGGCACCCTCTTCGAGAAGTAATTGAGCAAACGCAACCCGTTAAACACCACCAATAAGCTCGCACCCATATCCGCGAATACGGCCATCCATAAGGTCGCATTGGCGCTTAATGCAAGCACGAGGAAGATAGCCTTGATCCCAATCGCCAACGAAATATTTTGCTTGAGTACCGTCCCGGTCTGCCGGCTCAGGCTGATGAAGTCCGCAATTTTGCGCGGATCGTCGTCCATAATGGCCACGTCAGCGGTTTCCAATGCCGTGGCTGTACCGGCGGCGCCCATCGCAAAGCCGATATCGGAACGCGCCAAGGCCGGAGCATCGTTCACCCCATCGCCCACCATGCCGACCATCCCGTAGTCGCTTTTTAGCCGGGCGATGGCGGTTTGCTTGTCGTGTGGCATCAAATTGCCGTGGGCATCCTCGATTCCCAACTGATCGGCAATGGCCCGCGCGGTCGTTGGGTTGTCTCCGGTCAGCATGGTTGCATGAACGCGTAGGGCTTTAAGAGCGGCCACGGCTTGAACACTCTCGGAGCGAACGGTGTCGGCCACGGCAAATACGGCCACGGGCCCGGCGTGGTGGAATAAGACGATGGCTGTTTTTCCGGCATTTTCCAGGGCTGCCAAACGGGCTTCCAGCTCGGGAGAACAAACCCCCACCTCTTCAACCAGGCGATGATTGCCAAGGTGCCATGTTTGGCCGTGGACGCTGCCTGTAACGCCACGGCCATTGAGCACATCGAATTTTTCAACGGGTAGGAGCTGGGCATCCGGCTGTTTTTCCCGCCATCCTGCGACCAAGGCTTGTGCAACGGGGTGCGTGCTGTGATCGTCCAGGCTGGCGGCGATCAATAGGGCTTGTTCAATCGGCATGTCGCCAAACGGATTAGCGTCGGTGAGTACGGGTTTGCCTTGCGTCAGGGTGCCCGTCTTATCGAGCGCCATGGCTTTCAGCAGACGGCCGCTTTCCAGAAAGACGCCGCCCTTGATCAGGATTCCGTGCTTGGCCGCCGCTGCCAAGCCGCTGACCACCGTGACAGGCGTCGACACGACCAGGGCACAGGGGCAGGCAATAACGAGCAGCACAAGCGCTTCGTAGAACCAGGCGCTCCATGTCCCATTGAAAAGCAGCGGGCCAAAGATGGCCACAGCTACCGCAAACACCACCACGGCGGGAGTGTAGAAGCGGGCAAATTGATCGACGAAACGCTGGGTGGGAGCGCGCTGTGACTGAGCCTGCTGAATGGCGGTAGCGATGCGCGCCAAGGTGCTGTGGCTGGCCAACGCCGAAACAGTCGCTTCGACAACGCCATCGGTGACGATGCTTCCGGCATAAAGCAGGTCACCCGCTTGCTTGTCCACCGGCAGGCTTTCTCCCGTTATAGGCGCTTGATTGAGGGCCGCATGGCCGGAATCTACACGAGCGTCCAGCGGCACTCGAGAGCCGGTACGAACGCGAATGCGGGTGCCTACTTCTATACGAGCCACCGGTTGTTCCAACCAACCCGTATCGGTCTTTACTTCAGCCGTTTCCGGGGCCAGGGCTGTTAGGGATTTGATGGCATGGCGCGCCCGTTCCAGCGATAGGGCTTCGACCGCTTCGGCCACAGCGAAGAGGAACACGACCATTGCGGCTTCCGGCCATTTTCCGATGATGACGGCGCCGATCACCGCCAGCGACATCAGAAAGTAAATATTAAGGGTCAGATTCTTGATCGCGATCCAGCCCTTTTTTAGCGTCGGCAGGCCAGCACTCATAATGGATATGGCGGCCAAGGCCGCTACCGGCCAGGACGTCTCCTGTCCGGTGGTCCAGGCGACAACTTCAGCGCTTATCGCAGCGGCTCCGGCGATAGCCAGCAGCCATTTCTGGTGAGTCGCCAGGGCAGGGGAAATAGGGGAGGATGGAGTGCTTGCGCCAAGCAGGCTAGGGGCCATATCCAAACTGTCCAGCGCCGTGGTGATGGCTTGTATATCGTCAAGCTGGTGGTGGACGGTCAGTTCCCGATCAAGTAGATTGAAATCAAGCCCGACAACGCCCGCCATGGGTTCCAGCCTGTTGCGAATTAAACGTTCCTCAGTCGGACAGTCCATTTTATCGATGCGATAACGCACACAACGCGCGCCTTCGGGTGGCGCAATGGCCTGATTGGCAGCCGTCGGATGACCGGTTTTCATATCCCTGGCGCAACAGGCATCGCGATGTTCAGAGTGTGGGTGAAATGCCGTGTTTTGTTTGTCGCTTTGATTCATTACGCCGTACCGTCAAAAGTATGTCATCATTTAATAGTCTGTACCTACTACAGGGTCAAGCGCAGTTTAGGGACGCATTATGAAAATTGGGGAATTGGCGCAACGCAGTGGCTGCAATATAGAAACCGTGCGCTTTTATGAGCGTGAAGGGTTGCTCGACGCGCCCGAACGCGATTCGAACGGCTATCGTCGCTATGCCGAGGCCAACTTGGTCGAGCTCAACTTTATTCTCCATTGCCGCTCGCTGGGCATGGGCTTGCCCGAGGTGCGTACGCTACGCAGTTTTCAAGCCAACCCTGAGCTGGCCTGCGATGAAATCAATCACTTAATCGACAGACATATTGACCGCACTCACGAGCAGATTGCGGCGCTACGCGTGCTGGAGCAGCAGTTGCGCGCGCTACGGGATACGTGTCACGCCAATCGGAAAACGAGTGAATGCGGAATTATGCGCAATTTAACGCAGGCCGCCGATGGCCATGAATGCTCGTGTCATTCACACGAAGGAAAGGCGGTCATTGATTGAGGCTTGGAAAATGAGGTGGCACAAGGATTGCACCACATGGGAGTACTACCTCCGTGCTGACTTGGTCAGTCGTAGCTTACTAGCGCCAAACGCGAAAATAATAGTGTTCAGGGCAACACTAAAATCAGCAATCAGTGGGCACTGGGGCAAGGTCGGTACAAGAGGGGCCAGAAATAGCAATGGCTAGGTTGTACATCCTGAAAACAAAGAGAAGCTGTGTCACTGTCTGCGACAGATATCTAAATAATGATAACGCCCGATGACGTTATCATTTCCATTAGGCGAGGGGGTTAATCTCGGTAGGTCGGCCCTTTTGTTTTATTCGATGTTTAGTTTGGAGTCGGCCCATGGCCTTCGGCGTTATAGGCGACAAGTTCGGCCTGCACCTCTGCGCGAGTCTTGGGGCTAGAGGAAGGAGTCTCGGATGGGTAATCCCCCTCGCCGCGGCTTAATGTGCCTGCCATGCGAGCGTCGGCCAGCTCGGCCCGCACGTCTTGGCGAGTCTTGGAGTTGGAGGTCTTCAGAGCCGGCGGATAATCCAACTCACCACGGCTTAAAAGGCCCTGAGCGCTCGCCTCTTGCAATTCAGCGATAACCTGCGCTCGGGTTTTAGTTGATGGCGCATCCACATGGGCGGCTTGTGCCGCGCCAGCGATTAGCGAAAGAGAAATCATCAATGCACTCACTATAGTTTTCATACGAACTCCATCTATTAAATAAAAACAACAAACCGGCGATGTGTTGCCGACCTTGCGCATCGCAAAAGGTTGTCGATGGAGATACTTTAACGAATCGCTCCCAACAGTTAGAGGACACCCCGATTACATTTTCGTCACGCTGATGAGCCAATCCTCATATTAATTACAGTCGTGTAATCTTACTGCCAGCGCCGATACGACGGCGTCTGCGCTGACTAGCCGGTGCGTTGTTTCCGTTTACCGGGTTGCTGCTCTCGCCCATGCTTGCCGCGCTCGCGATGAGCTTAAGCTCCGCCTCGGTCGTGACGAATACGCTACGGTTGCCCAAGACGAGATAAAGGGCCCTGCGGGCCAAGCCATTACTGCGGTGGTTGCTGCGTGATTTCCTTCTGGGCGTCCAGCGCCTGTTTGGGCCAGGAACTCTTGATATAAGCCAGCACGGCCTGGATGTCCTGGTCGGTCAACGACTTGCCATAGGCCGGCATATCGCTGACGTATCCAGGTGGGGCCGTCACACCGGGCACGAGACCATTTTTAATGATGTCAATCAAAACAGCGTCCGGATGATGCCAGGTGTGTCCCGTCTCATCGTGCGGTGGCGCGGGCAAGCGTCCATTAGGCTGACGTATCCGCCAGTCCGGCTGGCCCTCCAGCTTCGCGCCATGGCAGGCGGCACAGTTGTTGGCGTAGATTTTCTTGCCATGGGTTACAAGCCTTTGGTCGGAGGGATCAACATAAGCCGCCCCTGAATTCATGAAGGATCCGTATATAAGCGTGCCGACACCAAGTACCAAAAGGCTGACCAGGCCGACGACCGCTACTTTCTTTTTCAGAGCCATTGCCATTGAAGCCATCCTTGTGTATTGAATCGCATGATAAAGGCAAGGAGTAGGCTACCCTTGTCCGGACAGTACCTATATGGGCTCACTCTTGGACGTAGGAGGCCAATAGTCGTTTTGCCGGCATGGGATCCACCGGCTGATCATTGATTCGCAGCTCATAGTGCAAATGAGGGCCTGTTGACGTCCCGGTGGAACCGACATACCCAATGATTTGGCCTTTTTCTACGTCGGCGCCTTGCTTCAGACCCTTCTTGAATCGGCTTTGATGTGCATAGACAGTGGAATAGGCATTGCCATGGTCTACGAAAATAACTTTCCCGTACCCGTTTTGAACGCCAATAAAAGCGATCTTCCCGGGTGCGGTCGCTCTGATGGGTGTCCCCTTGGGTGCCGCGTAATCAATGCCTTGATGGCCTGTCCACTGGCCCGATACCGGATGCAATCGGTAACCGAAAGCCGAGTTGATTTTTACACGTTCGCTAAGCGGTGTTTTAAGAAACATCTTCTGCAAGCTCTCCCGCCGAGAGGGCACTTTATGAGGGTAGTTGCCGAGCACGCGGACGGGACCCTCAATGATAGAGACCAGGCTCACCTCCGAGGCCACGGCGGTATTTGCCACAAGGCAAGCGATGATAAGAAGGGGTGTTTTTAACATCGTGTACATATCATGTAAGAAATATTCGGATGGTGTTGGAGCACACCTTACCTTTCGTCGCCGAGATGGCCTCTGGTGGGTTCAGGAGGGCGTGCATCGACCGTGGCAACAGCCCTAGCCGTAAATCTTGATAAGCGGCGCTGCCATCCCGCGATGGATTCACTCTTGCGGCGGCTGGGCAACCCTCGCGAAATGGATTAACAGTTCCTTGGACAGCGCCGCTATGTGGCGTCACCCTATTATTTTTACCTGACCGACCATGCCGGCTTCCATATGTCCCGGGACCAGGCAGGCAAAGTCCACCGTTCCTGTTTGGGGGAACTGCCAAACCATACCGCCTTTTTGGCCGGGATTAAGCGTAATCATATTGGATTCGGCATGCTTCATCCCAGGCATCTTGCGCATCATCTCCGCATGTTCCTTCAGTTCGGCCGTCGTGCCGATCATCATTTCATGAGGAATCTTGCCGGCATTTTTAACCAGAAACCGGACCGTCTCGCCCGGCTTGACATTGATTTGGCCTGGGGTGAAACGCATGGTATCGTCCAAGACGAGTTCAATGGTACGAGTGACCTTGGCCGCATTGCCAGGTTGTCCGATGGCCACATCGGCTTTTTTCATACTGGACATGTCATGGCCGGGCATGGATTTCATATCATGACCTCCGGTGTGGCCACCGGCGGCCAAAGCCAGAGCGGGCAAGGTGCTCAATAACAGTATGGACAATGCTTTCTTCATAAGAATCCCTTATTCGAGTGAATAGATCAGGAGGGTCGAGTGCGACCCTTTCGGGTAAAACCTTTAAAACCGAAAGCTCACGCCCGCAACGAACCGGGTTTCGGTGGGGCGTTCGCCTGAAGCGCGAGCAAAATTCGCCGTTTGGCCAAACTTGCCGGCCCATTCCACGCCGATATACGGCACAAACTGGCGCGTGACCTCATACTTCAAGCGTAGACCGGCCGTGGCATCCGATAGGCCACTGCCGATTTCCCGCGCCTCATCGCGCTTGCCGTAAAAATTGACTTCCACCCTGGGTTGCAGAATCAGTCGTTGCGTGAGCAGTAAGTCATATTCTGTGCTCAGGCGCAGGGCGGTTCGACCATTGTTGCCGACATACGCCGTGGCATCGACATTGAACCAGTAGGGGGCCAGGCCCTGAACGCCGAAAGCCAGCCATCCTCGATTCGGCCCAATCCCGTGGTCAAAGCGCACACCCAACTGGCTATCCCAAAACGTCGAGATGGCATGCCCCCATAACAACTCTGTTCGGGAATCCAGCAACTTGCCCCTCGCCACTTCGCCTTCGGCCTTCAATACCGCCCGATTGTAGGTGCCGCCAAACCAGGCTTGCCCCTCATAGGCCATCCATTCATTACCCCGTGCTCCTCTGACGTACTCCAGTCGATCCACCAGCACGGACGCGAAATTGTGCTCGTCTGACATGCGTAGGCGCTGTGCGGAGCCCAGCGAATACTTACCCGCATCCAGGGTGTAGCCGTCGGAATAAGCGTTGGGGTCGCGCGCATCGGGCGGCGCCGATCCGCCTTGCATCTGCATGGCGCCATGGTCCATTTCACCGCTACCTTGGCTCATGGCCCCCATGTCGGGCTTTTTGGCCGAGGGTTTTGCCTGGCTTTCCCCGTGATTCATGCCTGGCATGGCGCTGGATGTCTCACTCGGGCTTTTTGTGTTCATGGCACCATGGTCCATGCCCGGCATATTCATTTTGCTGTGATCCATGCCGGGCATGCTGGCTCCATCCGTGGTCGGACTGGCTGGTGTGGCCACATGGCCGCTATGTGCGTTATACGCTTGGGCGTAGGAAAAAATTGGCGTGAAACCCGCCGTAGCGATAGCGACCACAAGGAATTTCTTCTTTAAACGTCTATTCATGGCCAGGATTCTCTTCTTGTCGTGGGTTGCGTTCATGCCACCACCACTTCACGGAACATGCCCATGTCCATATGGAGCATAAGGTGGCAATGCCAGGCCCAACGGCCCAATGCGTCGGCGGTCACGAGAAAGCTGATGCGTTGCGCGGGTTGCACGGGGATCGTGTGGCGGCGTGCCTGGAAGGCGCCGTCGGGCGTTTCCAGTTCGCTCCACATGCCATGCAGATGCATGGGGTGCGTCATCATGGTGTCGTTGTGCAAAATGACCCTCACCCGCTCGCCATAGCGAAAATGCACGGGGGTGGATTGACCAAACTCCACCCCATCGAACGACCAGGTATAGCGCTCCATATTGCCGGTAAGATGCAGCTCAATTTCGCGCTCGGCTCCGCGCGGATCCATCGGCCCGCCAAGAGTGTGCAAATCGGCCAAAGTGAGCACGTGCCGGCCGTTGTTGCGCAGCCCAATGCCGGGGTCATCCAGATTGGTGCGCGGCATATCGACGTGCATATCGGTGCTCGGACCGTACTCGGTCTTCGCATGGCGCACCTTAGTGCTTGCTTTGTCCTTACTCATGGCGCTATGGTCCATACCCGCCATGTTGGCGTGATTCATGCCTGCCATCGATCCGTGGTTCATGCCCGCCATACTGCCTGCGCTCATGCCGGCCATTGCCCCATGATTCATTCCCGCCATGGCAGGCTGATCCGAACCGCCGTGATCCATGCCTGCCATCCCCGCCATGCCGCCACCCATGGCGCCCATCATGTCAGCCATGGAAAGCCACTCGGGCTTATCCACATGGGGTACCGCCGCTACAACCCCCGCTCGCATTGCCAAGGTGCCGCGGGCATACCCGGTGCGATCCATGGACTGCGCGAAGAGGGTGTAGGCGTCGTCTTTGGGCTCGACGATAACGTCATACGTCTCTCCTGGCCCGAAGCGAAATTCATCCACAGTCACAGGCTCGATGTTCTGTCCGTCGGCTTGGACAACTGTCAATTTCAGACCGGGAATACGTATGTCGTAAAAGGTGTTCGCCGCCCCGTTAATGAAACGCAGGCGCACGCGCTCGCCTGCGCGAAAGAGCCCGGTCCAGTTGCCGGCGGGCGTCGTGCCATTCATTAAGTACGTGAGCACATTGGACGATAAATCGTTCAGATCGGTCGGGCTCATGCGCATCTCGTTCCACATCTTGCGCTTATCGATCGCCGCTTTGACGCCATTGCGGGATGCATCCTGGAAGAAATCCACCACGGTCGGCTGGTTGTAGTTGTAGTAATCCCCCTGCATTTTCAGCTTGGCCAGCACGCGCATGGGGTCTTCATCGGTCCAGTCCGAGAGCTGAACCACATACTCACGATCAGCGCGAACCGGGTCGCTTTGGGCGGGCTCAATCACAATCGCGCCTATCATGCCCGTCGCTTCTTGCATGCCTGAATGCGAGTGGTACCAATACGTGCCGTTTTGCTCGACCTTGAAGCGGTAGGTGAACGTTTTCCCCGGGGCAATGCCAGGAAAACTGATACCCGGTACACCGTCCATCTGAAAGGGCAAAATGATGCCGTGCCAGTGGATCGAGGTTGCTTCTTTTAGCCGGTTTGTGACGCGTATGGTGACCGTATCGCCTTCACGCCAGCGTAAGGTGGGCCCCGGAAGCGATCCGTTGATGGTGGTGGCCATTCGTGGGTTACCGGTAAAATTCACCGGCGACTCCCCAATTTCAAGATTGAATTCAGTCCCCGAGAGCACCGCCGGCGTACCCGTTCGGGAATTGCTCGACTGAGCCCAAGCCGTGCGGGCAAAGGGCGACAAGCCCAGCAGAACCCCACCGGCCGCGAGTCCTTGAACGAATCGGCGACGGGGCAATAGAGGCAGAGCTAGAGAAGGCGGAAGCGGACGGTTCACGTGAGCGTATCCTAGAATCAGAAGAGTCTAAAAAACGACCACGTACAGTGGCCGCAACATTAATCAGGTCAATGACCAGCACTTTAACGACGTGCTCATGTCGGTTCGATGATGCCGGAATTACAATTTTGTAATGTGGAGCTAGTGTCTGCTTGGACCATACAATGGCTTGGAGGGTGTTTTATAGGTTTTATCCTTTTCGACACTGAGCTCTTTCTCGCACGACGGCATGGCTTTCATCATGAAAGCCATCATCAACGGGCACATCAGAAAGAACAAGAACGGAGCGCTGACGGCAATCCATTCACGCGCAACGGGCAAGGTCGCGTACGCCACGGCGATGACAACACCAAGGCCAAGGCTCGTCTTCATCATCGTTTCCTCGGGTAGGTAAGCCGCCTTCAGATCCCCCGGGCAACTAGGAATGAGCGGTGGCTAATACACTGTAGCGAGCCTTTTCTGTCAACCCGATTACGCCCTCATACATCTTTGTCATGTAGGTGCCACGCTTTAACGGCGGCCAAGCAACTTCTCGTTACGAAGCGAAACTAGAAATAGTGGCCGCCAACCTTACCCCGCGTAAGAATTCGATCGTATTGCAGAAAAAGCCGGTAAATGCGACATCGGGCCGGCTTGACATTGTCATAGCAGGAAGGTTTACAGTATTGTTGTGCGGTGTTGCCTAGGGAGATGCAATGATTGAGTTCGAAGTGAAAGACATGACCTGTGGCCATTGTGTGGACACCATTACGCGCGTCGTTAAAGAAACC
This sequence comes from Paralcaligenes ureilyticus, assembly GCF_004346225.1. Taxonomy (GTDB): domain Bacteria; phylum Pseudomonadota; class Gammaproteobacteria; order Burkholderiales; family Burkholderiaceae_B; genus Paralcaligenes; species Paralcaligenes ureilyticus. The sequence goes on from NZ_SMAJ01000007.1 coordinate 110,049, forward strand.
GCACCCACAGCCTGCGTTGACATTGATCTTTCCACTCATTGGGTTCGGATCGATGGGGTATCCAGCTCAGATGTTATCGAACGTGCTATCCGAGAAGTTGGGTATACCCCTGTGCTCAAATCTTAAGGGCTAGCAGAAACCGTTAAACGGGCTACATCCTATTTTTTTACATCTTGCTCTTCGAGGCACGATACCGCGCAGTGGTCACAAGCCGTGGCGGGCGTAACAGCATCAGAACAGGATAGAGATTGTTCATGAGGCAGGAGTACCTCCAAAGTGGCTCATTCGGTTGGGGTGGGCCGATTATTAGGCACAACAAATCAGCTTTCCATCACCCCAACCCCGATGCCATCCGCCACACTTTCCATTTAAAACTGGGCGCGCTCTATCTCGTAGCGCTCAAGGACAATTTGTCCGCCATGGGTGCATTACAATTTTGTAATCAATACGTCATGCTTGTGTCAGTGTGATGCAGGTAGAGTTCCACGGTGTGTGCTGATCGTGCTTGATCGGCAGGTGTCCTCTCCCACAAAAACAGAAGAAATTCGCAGGAGCGATCCATGAAACTGCTCGTCGTCGAAGATGAGATAAAAACCGGCGAATATGTGCGACAAGGCCTGATGGAATCGGGCTTTGTGGTCGATCTGGCCCGCACAGGTCTGGATGGGCATCACCTCGCGCTGACAGAATCCTATGATTTGATCATCCTGGATGTCATGCTACCGGACGTTGACGGTTGGCGTATTGTGCAAGCGTTGCGCGAAGCAAAATCGTCCACTCCAGTCTTGTTTCTGACGGCACGCGATAGCGTGGAAGATCGCGTTAAGGGTCTGGAGCTCGGCGCCGATGATTACTTGATCAAACCCTTTGCCTTCTCGGAACTGCTCGCACGGGTGCGTACGCTCCTGCGTCGGGGAGCCACTTCAGTCTTAATTGATCAATTGCAAGTGGCTGACCTTGTTCTGGATATCCCGCGTCGACGGGCAATACGAAAAGAGGTGCGGATTAACCTGACAAACAAAGAATTTGCGCTCTTGGAGCTTTTGGTGCGTCGCCAAGGCGAGGTGTTGCCGCGTTCGCTCATTGCTTCACAAGTATGGGATATGAATTTCGACAGCGATACCAACGTTATTGATGTCGCGATTCGGCGCCTGCGCGCCAAAATCGACGACACCTTTGAGCCCAAGCTTATTCATACGGTGCGTGGCATGGGTTATATGCTCGATGTCAGCAGCGTGAGCTGACCCGTGGCGCGCCGCCCCGCATCTCTGGCCCTGCGCCTGACGGTCTCCATCGGAGTGGTCATAACCGTTGTACTGCTTTCATTTGGATGGGTCGTTGAACGATCTATCAATACTCACTTTGCTCAGCAAGATGTCGATGAGCTGAATGCCGTTGTGCAGTCCGTGGAGCAGTCGCTTTCCGGGCGGCCCAATGGCATAGACCTAGCCGCGTTGAAACTCCGATTGGCCAGTGCGGTATCGGGCCATCATGCGGCGCAGTTTCGGATCTCCGACGCTGAAGGGAATGTGCTTTACGCAACGCCCGGCTCGGACCTCGATAGTTTTGCGCGCTTGGCGTCGCCTGTGAATAAGGTCGATATCGACTCAGTGAGAATCTGGCAGGATAAGGGGCAGACCTATAGAGGGGCTATTGTGCAGATAAGACAAAATGGCTCCTCGGACAACAAGCCCTTGAACTTAGCGATAGCCACCGGCATCAATTTCCATTTGCACTATCTTGAGAGCTTTCACAGTACCCTGAAGCTTATTACCTTCGCCGCTTGCCTCCTTGCCATTCTGGCGACATGGCTTGCGGTATATCAAGGCCATGCGCCCCTACGCCGCATCAGCCGAGAAATACGTCGAATCAAATCGGACCAATTGCATATACGACTTGACCCCCGGACCGTTCCTGTGGAATTGACTGAGCTGGCCGTGTCATTTAACGACATGCTTGATCGCATTGAAAATGTATTTCGACGGCTGTCCAATTTCTCGGCCGATATCGCTCATGAGCTGCGTACGCCCATAACGAACCTGAAGACGCAGACCGAAGTAGTGCTCTCGCAGTCGCGCAATCTTGAACAGTATCGAGAAATCCTGTATTCGAATCTGGAAGAATACGAGCGTATGGCCAAAATGGTCGGCGATATGCTGTTTTTGGCTCAGGCCGATAACAATCAGCTCAAACCGGAACTGGTCAGCGTGGACCTGGTCACGGAGGTGCAGGCGCTCTTTGATTACTTCGAAGCATGGGCCGAAGAAAGAGCCGTTTCATTGATACGCAAAGGTCCAGCCATATGCATTCAGGGCGATAGGTTGATGATCCGCCGCGCGCTCAGCAACCTATTATCTAACGCGATTCGCTACACCCCTTCGGGGCAAGCGATAACGATTTCCCTTGAAGAAAGTGCCCACGACAGAGTCATTATTCGTGTCGAAAATCCAGGATTGGTGATCAATCCTGACCATCTACCAAGGTTGTTTGATCGATTTTACCGCGCCGACCCCTCGCGCCAACGCAAAGGAGAAGGGGCGGGCTTGGGCCTGGCGATTGTGAAATCGATCATTGACGCACATGGCGGCACGATTACCGCAAAAAATGAGAGCGGAAACATGATGTTCGAGATCGTGCTTCCTAAATAACGTACTAAATAAAAGACCAACTGTTAGTTGCCCGGTATCCTCAAGTGAGGATGTGCACTCTACCGAGTGCACAAAAAAATACCGCGCACGCTGACGTCAATCAGCCGTGCGCGGTGGCGGTCACCCACCCCCTCGTAGGGAAAGGTTATATCGACTCTACCTATTTCGCAGACTGCCGCTGCACTTCTTGTTGATATTCGGATCCCCAACGCAAGCGGACATATTCTGCATACGCAGCTTTGTATTCGGGACGGAACGTGTCCGGGCCGCCGCGGTGCCGCCAGAACTTATCCAGCCCCGCGCGCTTCCAGAGCGCCAGGTCAGCATGAACCTCCGCGCTTGTTTTAGGTTCTCCGTAGGCGGTAGTAACGCTTGGCTCGATTTCCTGGCCAGCGTGCACGGACTGGCGTACCTGTTGAGCACCCGCAGCCGTGGCGGCCGCGGAGAGTAGGAAGGCCGTTACTAAAAGAATTTTTGAGCTACGCATAATTCTTACTCCAAAAACCGGATGACGTCGCTTCCTTGCTCACCGAGCTAGCTCAATTCACATTGGGCCATTTGGCTGAAAGGACGTAAATATTCTACGGTGCCCATGGTGACAAACATCGAACATACGCATTACATTTTCGTAAGCTTTATGATGGCGTCCAGTGCTCTTGCAATTTTTTTCATGCACCAGAGAAAGTCCTATTAAGATCCGCACTAGTAAGAGTTCACGCTGCTTGTACCGTTAGAGCCAAAAGGCACAGCCCATTTATGCTCAGGGCGTCGGCTTGCATGTTCCCATTGTCTCTTGTCATAGAGCTTTTCTTGTCGTGAAGAACTCAGGTATGTTATGTATGGAGCCCGCCCTGTAAAGGCGACCCGTATTTCACGCTGTGGCAAGTCGCACTCAACGATGCCATCATGATGGTTGCGTTTCAAGGCAACGCCATTATTGTGCAATCGATGATTATTGCGTTGCTGGCGGCCCCGATTTTATTCAGGTGCTTTTTAATTCTGGCCTTGCCTATCTATTCAATCGTAAGCTGGGCGTGCTGCATTCACGCGAGTACTACAGCAAGTCGAATTGGTTACGCAGCGATGAGCTCATCGAGCGACCGAATGGTGTCTTTCACCCTGGCGGGCCCGCCACGCACCAGGTGTCGCGCACGCATGCCGATGGCGCGCGGCCCGACATAATCGTCTTCGACCGTATCGCCCACGAACAGAATATCCGCAGGCGCGCAGCGCAATGACTGGCAGACGGCACGGTACATGGCGGGATCCGGTTTGATGGTACCCACGTTAAAGCTCCACACATAGGCATCGAGCCCAAACGGCAGGAGTTCTAACACAGGGATAGCGTAGGGCGCCGCCAGGTTCGAGCACACGGCGATCTGGATACCCGTCTCATGCAGTGCGATGAGCGCGCGGCGCGCGTCCGGGTACAGCGTCACGCTGGCCAGCTCCGCGAAAAGGTCTTGTTTGAGCGAAGCGAGTACGGGTGTGGGCAACGTCATGCCAAACCGTTGCGCCGTCCCTGCCAGTTCCGTCAAATAGCACATCACTTGGGCCGCATCATCGTGGCGAGGCGCGCGACCCGCGCGGGCGAGCCACTGCAGGAGCTGGGCATAGGGGCGGCGCCGGTCTTGAATCTCGACCAGCGTGCCGTAAACATCGAAGACGATGGCTTTGACGCCTCCCAGGGAGGCGGCGAGAGGACTCATACAGGAGGACACCTTATTGGACGAGGCGCTTAGCATTGAGTCGACAGCCTCAGTCGCCTTTAAATTCACCGTTTCGACTCGGACGGATTCCTTTTAACTCATGCGACAAGGTTTTCAATAACGTCGCGCGCCATCCAATTCCCCCGCCACGACCCGCTCCCCTTTCATATCGGTTATCCCACGCAAACCGACACCGTAAGTACGGAACCCCATCTTTGCCTCCCAGGCCCCATAGTCCCGGCTATCATGGTGATGGCCATGAAACACCGCCTTCACCCCCATCACCTGTGCCAGCAAATCCATGGCCGGAAACCCGTGCGGATGACAGGACGGCGCTTCATGGGTCACAAGAATATCCGCCTCTTGGTCAGCGAGCCGATCGACCACCTCCGGAAAAATCGTGGACAAATGCTTCAACGCTTTCCCTGTGACTTTGGCGGAGTCGCGAAGCCGGGGCGGTGTTGAGGCTTTCAACCTGGCAAGATAGTCCCCGTAGCGTCGCACCGCCGGTTTTTGATGGGTCGCGGACACGCCGTCCGGATACCAGACCTCACCTCGGAAGATGCCGCCCAGCCCGGCCACCTGCACCCCTTCGATCTGAACCACGCGTCCGTCCAGGCAGCGGTGCCAGGAACCCTGTAGATGGTCCCAACTGCGCTGACGATCCGTATCATGATTACCATGGATGAACCACACGCCGATGCCCGCCTCGGTGAGCGGACGAATCTCTTCTTCAAAGGGGTGCTGCGCCTCGATGTCACCCAGAAAGACCACGGTCGCCGTCGCATCGTCTCGCGGCCTGATCGCGGGCAGCACATGGTCAATGCGCCCGTGTACATCACCCAGGAAATAGATCATGGCGTCGCTCTTTTCGTCGTTTTACCCAAGTTACCGTTTAAGTTCAGATCGTCAAGGCTCATCATCATGCTCCCATGGTTCAAGCCACTGTTGGACCTCCTCGTGGCAGAGCACCAATAAGCAGGTGGTGGGCTTGCGCGCATAAGCTCCACGGTCAATGAACAGGTGCGAGGCATGTAGCACCATCTTTTTCAGCGGCGTGTGGCCCACGTAGGTCAAGGACAGCCCGGCATGCCTAGGCCGGTGGCTCACCAGCAGCGTGCCTGCGGAGGTATCCTTTTCTGTCGATTGCGCCGACTTGACCTCCCCCACCAGCCGTCGGCCCCAGGTGAGCGGTTCGATCATTTTCGCGAGCACCGCGTTATTGATCATGGCGTCCGTCAACACCCGTTTCGGTGGCAGTCTTTCCTCACCCTCGATCCGGTTGTACCAGGTATTGGATTCATCTACCCGACCCGTCATCAGCTCCGCATGCGCCACATGGAACTGCGTTCGTCCCTCGCCCACAGTCTTGACGTAGGGAAGCTTAGCCACCCGAGCCAGCAGATCACCCCGTAACTCCGCCTGTTCAGACTCGCTCAGGTCAAGCACCCAACGTCCGCCATTGTGAAAGAACAGCGCCGGCGCCTCGTTGTAGCCATAGGGCGGGGCCACCGAATAGACATAGTCGAGCAGCATGTCCTCGTGGTTCCCCCGCACCGCATGAAACCACGGTTCACGCAGCAGCCGCAGGCACCCCATGGAGTCTGGCCCACGATCGGCCAGATCCCCCACGGAGAAGATGCGATCCTTAGTCGGATCAAAGCCAATACGATCCAACTGCGCCTGAAACAGGTCCAGGCACCCGTGCATATCTCCAACGATAAAGTCGCGCCCGACCGTATTGGCCGGCAGGCGTTGATGTAAAGCTGTCATGATGGTCCTTTCTTTCTCGGAATACGCCGGCCTGCCCTGAGTAGACAGGCCGGTGCGGGTTAATGCAACGTGTACAGCAGCTCATCGGCATCGCGCCCAAAGAGATCGAGCAAGGCGCGGCGCATCTCGCGTGGAGCCAGGCCGCGCAGCAACGCCAATTGGCGTGGCGTGACGGTCAGGACACCGGCCGGCAAAGCCCAGGACCGTTCTAGGTCGCCCAGGAGACCCTTCACGATCACCTCGGCGTGCTCCGGTCCAGGCGCTGGAAAGAACACGGGTCGCAGCCGAGACAGTAAGGGCTTGACCAGGGCGCTTAGCGAATTGCTGGTGGCGATATACAGGCAATGCGACAGATCGCACTCGGTCATCAGGTAAATATCCTGATACCTCCGGGCGTTGCCGGGTTCGAGCAAATCCAGCAGAGCCTCCTGGGGGTCACCTCCGTTGCCGTACGCCGCATGCGCTTTATCCACCTCATCCAGAATAAAGAGCGGGTTGGCGATCTTTGTTTGCTGGATAAACTCGACCATGCGCGAAGCACGATTGCTCGCCCACCCGCGGGTGACGCCTTTCAGGACCTTGGTGTCGGTCGCGCCCGCCAGGTTGATGACAGTGTTGGGTGTTCCGAGTAAATCGCTCAAGCGCTGCGCGAACCGCGTCTTACCCGTCCCCGGAGGGCCTACGAGCAGGACCGGAGCCATGCCTAGACGTACCACGCCGTAACGCCGGCGGGCGATCAGATCGCTCATGACCACCGCGATCGCCTCCTCCGCCCACGGGAATTCGTCTGTGAGCGTCGCTCGCAGGTCGTAGAGCTTCGCCAGAGCGGGAAACGTGGTGAACGCCATGGGCTTGCGCAAGACCTCGTACTGTTTGAGGTACTCGGACTCGGCCCGCTCGCTGGAGTTGGGGATGACGCCGCGCACGATCACCACCTGGTCCTGGCCTGGCTGCACCGAACGCGCTGGCACGGGCTTTGTGCTGGGCGGAACCCGATTCTGCTCCAGATCGTCCAGGCGCACATAGACCGCGAGCTGTTGCTCGATCAACGCCATGCGATAAGCCTCGGGATCCCTCGCGTGCAGGGACGCGGCCTGGATCAGGCGGTTCCAGAGCGGTTTCATCCAGGCGAGCGCCTCACGGCGTTGCGCGATGGGTGAAACGGACTCGGACATACGTGGGGTGGGCAAAAACGTCAGGTAATTGACCACACAGGCCAAGGCGCACCCAAACGCTTCGGGCCCCCAGTCGGTAAAACCGCGTTGCACGTGGCGTAGCGTTACGCGTGCGCCTAGGTACCACGCGTGCGCGACCTCCTGGCCGACCCCGGAGAACAGGCGCGAAGCCGGCCTATCGGGTTCCACTAAACGGGGCAAGGGGTCCTCTTCGAGATTGAACTCGATCTTTTGATCTCGCCGCGCCAAGAGCACATTAGCCAGTGCCAGGGCGCCCACGACGCTATTGAGCTGGCGCGCCAGGTGAAACCATTCGCGCGGTTGGCTGCTACCGGCCACGCCGTGGCCGTTGGGGAAACGGTCCTGCACGAACCGTCCTAGTGCCACGGCGGCGGCTGCGCGAACGTGGCGCGCCTCGTGGAGATCGGCCACCACTGCGAGGAACCGTTTGATCGGGATCAAGGGATGCGCGCAGGGCTCCTTGCTGCGATAAAGGAGTGTCAAAAAATCATCGCCATAGAAATTCTTCAATGGTGCATCGGGCAGGTTCGCAGCCGGCGCATCCTCGCCTAGGATACGCGCGCAGGTTTCGGCATCTAGAAATTGGGCCAAATGGGCCGTAAATTCATCGTGGTTCATGATGGTGCTTTCCATCCGTTATTCGTTATGGTGGGTCGGTACGGCACGCAGAGCATAGGGTGCTTAACCAGCCGCCTTTGTCCTCTACGGCGCTGTGGCGTCCACAGCGTTCGCAGACGTGGGCGCAGGTGGCCACGGCCAAGTCGACCGCTTCTCGCAGCGCTGCGGCCGTTTCGTCGTCTGCGCCATGAAGCTCGTAATAAAAGCGCAAGCCGCCAAATTTCTCTTTGACTTGTCGAACTTCCATTGAGGCGCCAGGCGCTTCTTGCAGGACCGTGTCCAGGCGCGCGCAGAGCGCGGCGATAAGAGAGCTCCAGCCGTCGCCAATCTCAAAGCCCCAGGTCAGAGGGCCTTTGGGAAAGAGGCGTGGATAGATAGTGGGCAAAGCGTCCAGACGAGCACGAGCCTCGGACATGATGTTCTCCGATCAAAAAAGTAAGGTAAAAAGGGGGGCAACTTTAATAGCCGCCCCGACTGATCCGGGCTAGCGATTAGGCGTGGGGCCGAGTGAGCGACAAACGCTGCGCCATCGGTGAATGTGGGCCATGAGAAGCTCCTTAACGATTTTCTGGATGACGCGGGCGCTTCAAACGTAAAAGCCCCGCTCGATGGCGGGGCTTTTACGTGCTCGACAGAAAACTACTCTGGGTTCACGTCCCCGCGCGCCATGACCCCTATCACCGTCTCGGTGTAGGTGTCTATGTCAACAATGAGGTTACGCCAGCAAATCATGATAGGTCTCAACAAGAGAGGGAAAGCGTGTTTAGAAAATTTCTTTATGGGATGGTTTTAGTCTATCGAACCGAATGCGAGGCGACAATCGGAATGTACAGGAAATGGCTCAAAATTCGTGTGAACGTTGCGTAAAAATAACTAAAACAGCGTACACCGCCACGAACCTACCACTTTAGCCGCCGACGCCGCCATAAACCTACCACTTCAAGTTGGAAGGTCCTTATTGGTTTTGTATTTTTGAATGGCGAACTCATTAATGCACCGTTTTGTTTGAAGCTAAATGAGTGTGAATCAACCACCCGTACAAGCTCATGACGAGCTCGTCGCTCGGAGCATTAACGCTTCGATAGGCGAGACACATGGCAAAACGAAGGAGTTGATTGGCGGTACTTTCTGTCATGCCTGTAGTTTGGGCATGTTTTATGGATGAGGGAATTCGTAGTTTCCGATGGGCGTCGAGCTTAAAGCCCAATCAATGTAGCCTTGCCGCTTTAGAAAATTTGATATCATCGTGCGAAATACCAAGCCTTGGATCAGATCTATATTCGATGGCCTATTGATCCGGCTTTTCCCCCAGAGACAATAAACGGCCAGGTACGGACATTTGTACAATGCACCCGAAGTTAGGCCCTAGATCACTCACTGCGACTAGGTAGCATCTGCCAGTCAAGGTTCATCATTGGGTGACCGAGTACACATGCACGCAATGCGTTTTTCCACAAGCTCTCTTGCATGAGCACAAGCGCAAAAGATCTGATATCGGGAGCGAACGAAACGGAACTGACAATGGAAGCACTGAAAGAAGCAAGGGAGATCGCCATGCGGCTGAAGCAGGCTCTACCTGCAACGGTCGATGCGGTCCAACAAGGCATCGATCACAAGACCGTGTTTTATATGTTGGTTGCCCGGGAATTATCGATCCACCGCGTCGTGGCCCTCGGGGATGACGTACTTGCTTTGCTTGACTCTAGACGTTACCTGAGCGCCTCAATCCTTGTGAGATCGATGCTCGAAACTATTGCAGTCTTGGGATTCATCCTTCGGGCTTTAGAAAAATTCGAAAAAACGTCTGACGTTGCGGTCCTATACACACAGGTTCAAAGAATCATCGTCGGGTCTAGAAACGGTGACGAAAAAGACCCTTCTCCCGTTCATGTGCTTGACGCGATCCGGGCGACAGAGAGCTTTCTGCCTGTTCCGGGGCTCATGCACGTATACGAAAGCATTAGCGAATTCGCACATCCGAACTGGAGCGGCCTTATGGGTACCTTCGGCAAACATGAGAACGCGCTTTTGGTTCGATTCAGTGATGAGTCCCGAGCGACACCTCCAGTAGCGCTATGGCTAACAATAGCACTGAGCTCCTTTGAGCACCTGTACGATTTGCTTGGGAAATCGATTCTTCAAGCAGCGGCCCATTTTGCCAAATAGCATCTACAATCTCGGCAATAATCCGTTGCTTATATGATACCTTTCTCATAAATTGACGAGACAGGTAGGCCTCATCTTTCGACCAAGGGCCGGCTTGGGAGAGCCGAAATTTAACGTTCGTCGTGCCCGCCCACTGCCATGGACGCCGAGAAAATAATGCGTTGATTCTTTAATTCGAGCACCGCATCAACTTCATCCTCATCCATGTAGGATTTTCCGTTGACACATTTATAGACGTGGACTGGGCGGCTTGTTTCGAGCGCAATTCCAGACACGATTTCCGCTAACGGCTCCATCGACCATTTCGTGGTCCCGTTCATGCGCGGTGGACTGACCAGTTGTACGTCTATTGCTTTGAGGTTGTTCGCGCGTTGCTCAATCAGGTCTGCTATGTCTTGGGGCAGATAAAACATTAACGTATCAGTCCAGCTTGCCTCTCCATCGGATAAAACGATCGTTACCCAAAACCATGGGATATTCAAGCTCCACTCGATAAAACGCCAACTTCTTGATCCCTTTTCGAACCAGGCACCCATGGGGGTCTCAGCGTTGTCATAGGTATAGAACATCGGAACTCCCGTTGGTAACCAGTGATCGCGTTGGGACTCGGTACACGCGGTATTCCCCAGCTCGCATGCTTCAAGGGCGTTAGCGCATCCATGCCGACCCAGCACCATGCAAGCTTCACAGAACCAAATCCATTTTGAGGAAAGTATACAAAGGTAAATGACAAATGTCACTTATAGAGAGTGTACTTATATAGCGTGGACTCATCTTGCATATATTCATAGCATGCCGGAGATATGAATGACAGACACATACCACCCCCATCTCCACTTATTTTTTTCGGTCGCAGGCTTGCGCAGCTTCGTAAAGCGCAAGGCGTGTCCCAGGAACAACTCGCGCTGATCAGTGGAATCGCTCGCAGCTATGTCAGCGGGGTGGAGCGAGGGCAGCGCAACATTTCACTTCTGAACATCCTGCGTCTGGCTCAAGCCCTGAACTTACCGCCGGTCGCTTTATTGGAGCCGCCCGAGCAAAAAGAGTAGTTTCGCTCACTTGAGTATCAAAACACCAGGTGCTCAGTCAATCTGTGTTCCTCACACGCTTACTTTCAATGTTCTTTTTATGCAAAAATTTCCGCCCTAGCATGCCGTCCGTCATAAAGCATGATGTGGCCATTCAAAAAAACCATAACCCAGCAATTTGGCCACGTTATGGGTTTGGGTACGACAACCTGTGTCGTTAAGCATAATCCCGCCGGAAATTAAAGCATAAAGCTACCGCTAGCTCCTCTGTTCCCTGGGGAGCGTAAACCCCATGCACTTTATGGATAAAGGATATCTTTGCCGATTGTCTTCTTTTAAACCATAAGGCTGCCAATCGTTCAGTGATAAAACTGCCCCTATTTTACAGGGTGTTTTGGCTTCGATGCGTGCGCTTCTACTCTTAGTCTGGCGACCAGCGCAGTCAGACCGTAGGACGTCCAAAGCAGACAAGGTATTTTAGTTTTTGTGCTTTGTGCCTCCTCTTTGAAGAACCCTGGGGTTTGCACCTGATGGCCTAGAACGGTATGTCGTCTGGGAACGGATCGAGCACCTTATCTTGAGGCAGCGCATTCTTTGGCAACGGCAGGTTGGTAACAATGAACAGGTTTAGGATGTCATCCCTATCCATGAACATGACCTGTGAACGCTTTGACGCATCTAACTTGTTGCCGATCCAATTGCGGGCCTGTTTGGTGATCTCGCCGCCTGCGACGATGAACGCGTGGTCCACCAGCACACGCCGGTTCAGCTCAGGATCGAATATTTCGTGGCCGAGCATCATCGTCACCTGGTTGTGAATTTCGGCTACATTGGCGGATCCTGCCTTGCCGACGCCTGCGGAGTCCAGCTTGCCCTTCTTGGCCTGTATGCCGAAGTAGAGGACATGGAGTGTCGGTAACGTGTACTTCATCCACATGTCTTTGCCGTACTCCAGCGCTTTGTCTTTGTGCCCGGCCGCAGTTATGCGATGGAATCCAAGCTGCCGAAAAAGCGGCAGTAATACTTCCTCGATAAGCTCGTCTTCGGTGCATCTGTCCAGGTAAGCTGTCAATTGCTCTCTTCGTTGAAGCTCAACTGGCGTCAATGGTCGATGCGGGTTTGCCATCTCAGCGATGGTATTCGTGGCCGTATGGCGAAGCTGCCCGATGCTATGTTCGTCGTAGAAGGCTTCCCATCCTTCGCGAGTCAAGACCGTATTTAAAGCGGCGAGGGCCTTACTCCTGTCTGGATCGCCTTTCTGCGCATCGCTTTTGTCCAGAACGGCGCGAATTATTCGAATGAAGGCGTCTGGTGGTACTGTTGGCCCCCGATGGGGTTGCGCAAGGACTTCCTCTAGACGGCTGGCGACCCACGGGGATCGCGATGAGCCGTCATGGGTGTAGTCCAGATTACAGTCTTGAAAGAACTCGGTCAGGTACATGCTGGACCGATACCGAAAGTCGCTGACGCCGTCAGGGCCTACGTTGCCACATATGAGTTCGGCCAACCCGCGAAGATTTCTGCTTTTCCATTTCATGCTGGACCAATTTCCTGTAAATGGGTTGGACATCTCGCAAGCCTTGAGGTACTGGTAACGGGTAAGATTAACAAGTTTTTACAACCAGAGCATCGCTATGTTTACTCGTGATCTACCCACCTTCTTAGAAAGAAACGCAATTTCGAGCGAAGTATGGGAGCGAAGTGGTTTTACCTGGGAGCAATTAGTCGAAATTGCAGATCACTATGAAGCTCGCAAGATAGCACTGGGCAATGCTGCTGAGTTCCTAGTAAAGCCTATACAACAGTTGCCACAAGTTCATTCGGTTCGGTGGCGAATCAAGGATACTGAACATGTGCTCGAGAAAATCGTACGAAAGCGATTCGAGGGATCATCAAAATATCTAACAATCACCCGAGAGAATTACACGGAGAAGATTACCGATTTGATCGGCCTTCGCGCCATCCATTTGTTCAAGGTGGATTGCTATCGCATTGATGCTGCTCTCCGTGAGCTATGGAAACCGCTGGAGAAGCCCATCATTTATATAAGGGAGGGAGATCAACCGCCGGTTCAATCTAAAAGCTTTAGTGTAAAGAAGCACCCAGCAGGATATCGCTCAATTCATTACGTTCTTTCAAGTCAGCCGGTGCAAGAACCCATTAAGTTTGAATTGCAGGTTCGCACAATTTTCGAAGAAGGTTGGAGCGAAATAGACCATCAAATTCGCTATCCAAACTTTTCTGACAATCCACTTGTATCCTACTTCCTTACGATATTCAACCGCATGGCTGGCAGCGCCGATGAAATGGGCGGCTTTGTTCAGGATCTGGTTTCTACGTTGAAAGAAGCTCAGGCAGAGGTGGAAAATAAAGAAGCCTCGTTACGTGCTATGGAAAATCAAATCCATGAGTTGACAGAATTAAAGAAACAAGACGCCGAGTCTCAACACATCATCTCCAACTTAAAAAGCGAGATTGATAGCTTACGGCGAATGCCATCGCACGACTCGATGACTGCACTTGGCTCTAGGGCGATGGGCCGCAAACTTGGACTATTTGGCTCGGTAGACCTAGACTCTGCTGTCAGAAAGATTGTTAAAGACTCGCTCGCTTACAGTTCGAGCGCCAAGGACGTAAAAGAACTATTGAGCAATACCTCTAGTGCGGCGGCATTAGCCCGGGCACTGAAAGATATGGATAAAAAGTAACGAGTAGCACTGAGGCTTAGCTTCCAATGGAAGAGTATGTCCCCTGGCGCATTCTGACTGAGGAAAATGTACATTCGGTGAGATGTTGCGGCGCTTCGTTCGCGAGGTATCGAGCCGATTCGAGTCTGGAGCGGTCATTCACCATAAAGACTTGAAGGGCAGCTTCTGGCCTATTATGTTGAAAAACTCGATTCTTGACCATCGAATTCGGATCGTGAAAAAAACGACCCTCCAGAATCGCATGTATGCCACGATCGCCTGTCGAGCAAGGGGTCAGTACCCCGTTGGATGGTTTAAAAACCGTTCATTGGGAGTTTTTCAACACAATAGGCCGATTGTAGTCATACGCAAGAGTCCGAATGCGACCGAGGGTGTGTGAAAACGCGATTCACTGACGATTTCTAGGGTCCTTGACCCCTTGGCGAAGCCAAGAAAATTGATCCTACGTCAATCTGAGCGATCGATATTGCAGACGTCCTTGGCGAGCGTACGTTTCTACGCAGCCTCGACCCAATGCCGCCGGTCTGATGAGGGCGCCCGTCCGTGGGTAGAGCCGCGTAAAGCACTACAGCCAAGAGCATGATTGCTGGGAGCTGATTCGGAAATTAAAAAAGCCAGTCAAGACTGACTGGCTTCTCTACGATGCTTGGGCAAAACTCTTGATACTAGCCCCGGATCCCGAAAAAGCATGATGTTGCCGATCGGGAAATAAAGCATAACGCCTCCGAGTGGCAGTTTTATGCTTAACGGCACACAACCTCGAATACACTTCGAGATCAAAGATTGGTGGAGCCGGCGGGAATTGAACCCGCGTCCGCAAATCCTCTACAGGTAGTTCTACATGCGTAGTCAGATCATTTTAAGTTTTAACCGTGGACTCATGCCAACTGACGGGCCCTTTCCTGGCGATTCGCGTTTTGTTTAAGTGCTAACCCAGCGACCTGATTAGCCCCGATTCTTTGTAAGTGACGCTGCTGTAGGTTTTACCCCACCCGGTCCAAAGACAAACCGGTGCAGCGGCTTACCGCAACTAAGCGGCTAAAGCGAAACGCGAGTCGTTTGCGTTTGTAGTGTTCCAGTGGATTTACGAGCTTACTGGTGCTCGGCATGCTCTACGCTGTTTCGCAATCCACGTCGAATCCAGATCGGCCCCGGTTTTGTGGTTGGTAATACAACTTCAATAAGTTAGTTTTGTTGCATTATTGGTTCGTTGCCCACTCACTAAAAGAATGAACTATGGATACTTATGGATAGAGCCATACTTACATAACTCTATAAAATCATTTAATTTCAACACACTATGCTTATTTTACTGCAAATATGGATAATTTGGGGGGTAGACCGTTAGCGTTTGTATTTGTTCCAGTGGATTTACGAGCTGACTGGTGCTCGGCATGCCCTACACTGTTTCGCGACCCACGTCGAAGCCAAGTCGACCCCAGTACGGCTATTGTAGCCTAGATATGGGCTGTTTGACGGAAATTCAAGGCCACCTCGCTTTATAATGAAGTGCCCGCCTGGACGGCTCGTGCCTATCGCCTTGGCCTGTCGCGGCTCGAGCAGGTTCCGCCATTGCCGCAGCGGACGTTTATCGATTTTCAAGGGTCAAATATGAACGCTTCCGGGTTGGTGGTTTCTCATGCGCGCGAGGGGGGCTTTGAACGCGGCATGCGGTCTTTCTTCGAGTATCGCGATCTGGGCATCAATGCGGCCACGCAAGGGCAGGTGGTGGCACATGTGATTCGTGCGGTGCCGGGAACCGAGCACGTCAGCACGCTGCATTGCCATAAGGTGGAATTTCAGTTTGTCTTTGTGCTGCAAGGCTGGGTCGAGTTCGAATACGAAGGGTATGGCCCGGTACGGCTGGAACGGGGCTCGTCGGTGTACCAGCCGCCGGGAATTCACCATCGGGAAATTGCCCATAGCGACGACCTTGAAATGCTGGAAATTGTGATGCCTGCGCAATTCGAAACCGAAATGGTCCCCGCGGCAAGTGCCTGATCAGACCCCACGCTACAAAATTTCCACACCCGGCCGCAGGCGCCGGTAGTGCAGGGTGTGCAGATCGGCGGTATTGGCGCCGGGCGCGGCCACCACCCGGATGTCGTCGGCCAGGCTGGCAAAGTCGGCCCGGAAATGCACCGTGCTTTTCAGCACCAGTATTTTGTAGTCGGCGGGCTCGGCGCCTACATGGCGAAACATGGCCTGATCGGCGGCTTGTTGCTTGCGGCTCGATACGACAATATCCAGGCCTTGCGTGCGCACCCGGGCCATGGGGCCCAGATCCATGCGGCAGCCCAGGTAAAAAGGCCCGGTGCCGGTAAACTTCCCATCGCCCAGCGCGACCACGGTAAACGACGTCACAAGGCTGGGCGCTCCCACACCGCTGTGGCCGCCCAGCGCATGGGTTAGCGTTTGATCTGTCCCTGCGGCATGGGCCGCTGCTGCAAACGCCGGGTCGCAGACGATTCCGGCGCAAGCCTGGTGAACGTTGTTGCGCAGCAATGCGTGCAGCAGATCGGTGGTGTCGCCCGAGCCGCCGCCGCCCGGATTGTCTTGCGTATCGGCCAAAATCAGGCGTTGTCCGGGGGCAGGCAAGGTGAGGGCATCGCTGATGGAGTACAGCCTGCCGTGAAATGCGGGTTTGGCCTGCATGACCTCTTGGTGCAGGCGGTCGGCCGCCTGATCGGCGGCCTCCTGGTTGCCGGCGTAGACCAGGACGCTGGGGCCGCTGTCGCGGATGTCGGCCAGCGGAAAACCGGGAATGAATTGCGCCTCCAGCACGGTGTCGTTTTGCAAGGCCTGTGCGTTTGCCATCAGTCGGCGTGCCGGCTCGGCCAGTGTGCTTTGCCAGGGCATGGGAATCAGGAAGGGCGCGCGGCGCATCGCGGCAAATAAAGGGTGGCCGGCCAGCCGGCGCAGCAACAGTGCACAGGCGCGTTGCCCGGTATCGGCCATGTCCACATGCGGGTAGCTGCGGTAGGCGACCAGGGCATCGGCGTTTTTCAGCATGGCGTCCGAGATATTGGCGTGGAAATCCAGTGCGGCCACGATCGGGATATCCGCGCCCAGCCGGGCGCGCAGGCGGTGTAATAGTTCGCCTTCGCCATCCTCCAGGTTTTGCGTGACCATGGCGCCGTGTAAATCCAGAAACAAGGCATCCAGCGGTTGGTTCTGATCCAGCTTGCGTTCCAGGCTTGCAACCACGGTGTCGTAGGCGCTTTGTTCGACCGGCCCCGAGGGGTTGGCCGAGCACCATAAGAGGGGAACCAGTGTGTGCCCGGTTTTTTCCATGGCCTGGATGAATCCGCTGATGGCCAGATTCATGCCGCGAGTGGCGGCCGGGATTTCGGCGTCTTCAATCAGGCCCGGCCAGGCGTCGGCCTCGACAAAGCGGGCCAGGGGCGTGAGACCTTGAGCGAACGTATTGGTCTCGTGCAAAAATCCGGCGATGCCGATTCGGGCCATGGCCGCAGTCCTTTAAAGTATGCCCGAGATGGCTTTGTTCAGAATCTCCGAATACTGTTGCGGGCTGTAGCTGATCGGGTTGGTGTGCGAAGAGCCGTCTGCGACGGCCATGCGGCCGATATCGTCCGCCCGGTCCGCGGGGATGCCGATTTCGGCCAGCGTGTGAGGGATGCCTATGGCCTGGCGCATTTTCAACACCCAGTCCAGAAAGCCTTCAAAGCTGGCATCGGGCAGGTTCATGTAGCGCGCCAGCGCGGCGATCTTGGTGGCGATGGCCGATCGGTTGGCAACCAGGACATAGGGCATCAGGATGGCGTTCAGCGTGCCATGGTGCGCGTCGTACACGGCGCCCAGCGGATGCGCCAGCGCGTGCATGGCGCCCAGGCCTTTTTGAAACGCCGTGGCGCCCATGGCCGAAGCCACCAGCATATGGTGGCGCGCTTCGATGTTGGCGCCGTCTTTGACGGCGGTGGGCAGATACTGCTGAACCAGGCGTATGCCTTCAAGGGCAATGCCGTGCGCCATGGGATGGTAGAAGGGCGAGCATAGGGCTTCCAGATTGTGCGACAAGGCGTCCATGCCGGTAGCGGCCGTCAGCCGGGCGGGCAGGCCCACGCTGAGTTCCGCGTCCAGAATAACGATGGCGGGCAACATCCGTGGATGGAAGATAATGCGTTTGACGTGAGCCGCCTCGTCGGTGATGACCGACGCGCGTCCTACTTCAGACCCGGTGCCGGCGGTCGTGGGCACCGCAACGACAGGTGCCATGCCCGCTTCATTGACGCGCAGGTAGTTATCGCCCACATCTTCAAAGTCCCAGAGCGGCCGGGTTTGCCCGGCCAGGAGCGCCACTGCCTTGGCGGCATCGAGCGCCGAGCCGCCGCCAAAGGCGATCACGCCATCATGGCGGCCGGCGTTAAAGGCGGCCACGCCGTCGCTGACGTTAGTGCCGGTGGGGTTGCCTTTGATGTGGGCGAACAAGGAGCAATCCAGCCCGGTCTGTCTGCATGCAATGACCAGCGCGTCGACCATGGGCAGCGCCGCCAGTCCGGGATCGGTAATCAGCAGGGGGCGGGTCATGCCCAGTTGCTTGCAAAAGGAGGGTAGCTCCTTGATGCGGCCTGGGCCGGCTTTAACGGCGGTGGGGTAGTTCCAGTTAACGTGCAATGAGTTCATGGTGGAGTTCTACAAAGAACGGAGGTGATAGGATTTGGCTTGTGTGACGGGCTCGTAGCCCAGTGCCGAGAGCGACACGCCGTGGCCGGTGTTTTTAACACCGGTCCAGGCCAACGCCGGATCCAGGTAGTCGCAGCGGTTCATGAAGAATGTGCCGGTTTCAATCTGGCCGCCGATGCGCAGCGCAGCCTGCATATCGCGGGTGAAGACGCAGGCTGTCAGGCCGTAAGGGCTGTCGTTCATCAGCGCGATGGCCTGCGCATCGTCCTTGACCGGCATAATGCCCACGACTGGCCCGAAGCATTCGTCGTTCATGACGGCCATGTCGTGATTGACATTGGTGAGTAGTGCCGGGGCGACGTAGGCGTTGCCGGCTTGCGCCATGCCGAATCGCCCGGCATCGATCAGGTTGGATGCGCCTTTGCGTATCGCCTCGTCGACGACACCGTGGATTTCTTTTGCCGCGCTCGCGCGCACGACAGGACCCAATGTGGTGCCGGGATCGAGCGGATCGCCCAGCACGTATTGGTTGGTCAAGGCCACGGCACGCTCGACGAATTCCTGATAAACGCTTTGTGCCACGTAAATGCGCTGGATGCCGCAACACGATTGTCCGGAATTGAAGTAGGCCCCGTCGACCAGGGTATCGACGGCTTGCGCCAGGTCGGCATCGGCGCGTACATAGGCCGGATCGTTGCCGCCCAGTTCCAGGCCCAGGCCGATGAAGCGGCCGGCGGCGGCGGCCTCGACCGCGTGACCGCCAGGCACCGAGCCGGTGAATGACACATAGTTGATCTCGGGCGCCTGGATCAAGCGCCGCACCGTGTCGTGCGTGGCATGAACAAACTGAAAAACGCCTGCGGGCAGGCCCGACTCGGCAAAGGCCTGAACCATCAGCTCGGCGCACAAGGGCGTCTGGTCGGAGTGTTTAAGAATGACGCTGTTGCCGGCCACCAGCGCGGGGACGATGCTGTTGACGGCCGTGAGCAAGGGATAGTTCCAGGGGGCGATGGTGAACACGACGCCCACCGGCTCGCGCGCGATGAAACGCGTCAGCGTGTCTTTTTGCGGTATTTCGATGGGCGCCAGGGCCTGGGCCGCGATCGAGATCATGTGATGGGCGCGTTCTTCGAAGCCGGCCACTTCGTTGGGCGTATAGCGCAGCGGCCGGCCCATTTGCCGGGTGATCGCCAGCGCGATGTCGCTTTTGTTTGCGACAAAGCGTGCGACGGCGGCGCTCACGGCTTTGCAGCGTTCGTCCAGAGATCGGGCGGCCCAGGCTTTCTGGGCCGTGCGGGCCTGCTGCACGATGCGGGCAATCTCGGCCTCGCCGGTATAGGCGCGGCGCAACAGTTCTTGCCCGTTGATCGGGCTCACGGTGATTAATTCGGATGGCATGAGGGTCCTGTGATGTCGGGTGCGGCGATTATATGATCTCGAAATAACGGGCCAGTTCCCAGTCGGTGACGTGGCGGCGGAACTGGCGCTCTTCCCATTCGCGGGTGGCGGCAAAGTGCTCGACGAACGGATCGCCGAACACGGATCGCGCGGTGTCGGACCGGCGCAGACGTTGCGCCGCCTCCCATAAAGTAAGGGGCAAGCGCAGGTGGTCGGGAAATGTTTGGGTATAGGCGTTGCCGGTGACCATGGGGTCCGGGGTGAGTTCCTGCTCAATGCCCGCCAGTCCAGACCCCAGCGCGGCGGCGAGCGCCAGAAAGGGATTGGCGTCTGCCGAGCCGATGCGCACTTCGACGCGCTGTGACGAGTCCGAACCGGGAATGACGCGCAGCGCGGTGGTGCGGTTTTCGATACCCCAGGTGGCGTCGAGCGGCGCCCAGTAACCGGGCACCAGGCGTGAATAGCTATTGACGGTTTGCGCGTACATGGCCATGAATTCAGGCAGATAGCGCTGCAGGCCGGCTATGAACTGGCGCTGCTTCGTGCTGATGCCATGTTCTTGCGATGCGTCGAAAAACGCATTCTTGCCGCTTGCGCGATCGCGCATCGACAGATGGATATGGCCGCTTTGGCCGGCGTGCTGGGCCGACCATTTGGCCATGAAGGTGGCCATCAGGCCGTGCTGTTCGGCCAGTGCCTTGCTGAATGTCTTGAACAAAAAACCTTTGTCGGCGGCGTTGGCCATGCTGTCGACGGCGATGGCCGCTTCCAGCACACCGGGGCCTGTTTCGGTATGCAGGCTTTCAATCGGCATATCCATTTTTTCGGTCATGTCGATCAACTGCGTATAAAAGTCCGAATTGACGGTGCTGCGCAATACCGAATAGCCAAAGTTTCCCGGCGTCCAGGTTTCCAGGTTGCGGTAGTTTTTTTCCCGCACGGATTTGGGCGTTTCGTTGAACATGAAAAATTCGTATTCCAGCGCCGAAAACACATCGAAACCCATATCGCGGGCGCGATCCAGCGTGCGGTGCAGGACCCGGCGCGGGCAGATTTCGGCGGCGCGGCCGTCCAGTTCGGCAATGAAGAACAGCATGTTTTCGCCGTTGGGGCCTTTTTCCAGCGGCAGGCGGCGGCACGTGGTGGGATCGATGCGCACCTGAGCGTCTGGGTAGGCCGTATGCCAGCCTGTGAACTGCACGTTGTCGTACAGGATGTCGTTGGAATCCCACCCCATGACAACGTCGCAAAAGGCCAGACCCGATTTAAGGGCGGATAAAAATTTTTCTTTGCGCATGTATTTGCCGCGCATGATGCCGTCGATATCGGACAGCCCGATCTTGAAATGCGACAGGCCGCTTTCCTGGACTAAACGTATTGCGTCATCGGTGGTCTTGACGGCTCGTTCTTGCATTTGTCATCCCCAAAGTCTTCGGTGGTATTGGTTGCGAAAGCTGGCGTGTGATGGTTGACGGGCGAGTGCTTAGGCGGCGATGCGCGCCAGCGCCTGCCGATGCAGCACGGCGTTGGCCGAAGCCAGCACCTGGCCGCCCGATTGCAGGCCCAGGGGCTCGCCCTGCCAATTGGTAATGATACCGCCGGCGCCTTCGATAATGGGCGCCACGGCCAGGTAATCGTAAGGCTGCAGGCCGGCCTCCATGACCAGGTCGATATGGCCTGAGGCCAGCATGCCGTAACTGTAGCAATCGCCGCCGAAGCGGCGCAGATAGACCGACTGGCTCAGTGACTCAAAGGCCTGTACTTCGGGGCCGGTAAAAATATCGGGCGTGGTGGAATACAAAATGGCCGAATCCAGCGACGTTGTGCGGCGCGTGCGGCAGGGCTGGCCGGCGAAGATGGCGGGTTGTTGGTCTATGCGAAGCCAGCGCTCTGATGTGGCGGGTATGTCGATAAGCCCCATAACGGGTTGTCCGCGGTGCAGCAGCGCCAGCAAGCAGCCCCATAACGGATGGCCGGAAATAAAGCTGCGCGTGCCGTCGATGGGATCGATCGACCAGACGAACTCGGCATCGACATTGTTCAGGCCGAATTCTTCGCCGAGGATGCCGTGTTGCGGATAGCGGCGGTTGATCGCCGTGCGCAGCGCCTGTTCGACTTGCCGGTCGGCAATCGTGACAGGGCTTTCGTCGGCCTTGGTGTCGATAGTGAGTGGGTGACGAAACCATTTCAGCGAGATTTTACGGACTTCGGTGGCGATTTCCTGAGCGAAATCCGCCATTTCGATCAGCGATGCCTGCTCGATCTGAAAATTATTCATTGCATGATTCTTTAAAAATAGTTAGTAATAACAAATAGTTATATGAATTTTCAATTTTTTAGGCAGTGAATTTATTTTTTTTAGTCTACCCATACTTGCAAAAATAAGCAAATTTCCACAAAATAGCAACAAACCACAATCGGACGCCGCAATGTCCGGGGGTTTTCACCGAAAATGAACGGTGCAGAAGGTCTGTTTGGAAGTAAGAGTTGTTGAATATTCCTAAAAGAATCAGGAGATACCATGAAAGCTTCACATAAACTCGTTTTAGCAACAGCCTTGCTTAGCGCCTTCGGATGGAGAACCGCGCAGGCCGGAGCCATTACCGTCTACACCGCGCTCGAAGATGATGAAATTTCCGAGTACCTGGCCGCGGCCAAAAAAACCATGCCTGACATCACGGTGCACGTATTGCGCCTGTCCACCGGCGATATGGGCGCGCGCTTGCTGGCCGAGGCGAAGAATCCGCGCAACGACGTGGTCTGGGGGTTTGCCGTCACCAATATGCTCGATCCGCGCATTCAGGCTTTATTGCAGGCGTACGAGCCAAAATCGGCTTCGGCGCTGCCGGCCATGTACAAGGGAAAGGATGGCAAGTGGTTCGCCGCGACCGGATATATGGCGGCATTTTGCGTGAATACCGACAGGCTCAAGGCCAAGAAGCTGCCCATGCCGGCGTCATGGAAGGATCTGACCAACCCGGTTTATAAAGGCGAAATAGTCATGCCCAACCCGGCTGCATCGGGCACGGGCTACTTGCAAATAGCGGCTCTGATTCAGGGCATGGGCGACGAGAACGGCTGGAAACTTATTTCCGAGCTGAACAAGAATGTGGCGCAATATACCGATTCGGGCTCCAAGCCGTGCAAAATGGCGCGTACAGGTGAATACGCGATAGGCGCCTCGTTTGCCTTTCCGGCCATGCAATCCATTGAACAGGGCTTTCCCGTCAAAATGGTAATACCCAGCGATTACGATGGCTACGAGCTGGAGGCTTCGGGCTTGATGAAGAGCTCGCAAAACGTGGCCGATTCCAAGCGTTTTCTCGATTGGACCTTGTCGCCGGAAGCCGCCGCCTTGTACAAGAAGTACAAGGAAATCGTGACGATTCCGGGCGCCACGCCATCCGCGGCCTCAATAAAAGCCGGCTTGCCCAGTGACGTATCCAAGGTTCTGTACCCCATGGATTTCGCTAAATCGGCATTGCACCGCGCTGAAATCATCAAGAAATGGCAGTCGGTCAAACAGGGCGGCTAAGCCGTATTTAGCTGGCGACGAGGCGCAGACATAACGCAGATGTAGCGGCACCCCTTGTGGGTGCCACCTCTTCCTGACGGCGAATCCGGCGGCGCTGCGATGTAGCGGCAGCCCTTGTGGCTGCCATCAACAACTAACCACGCGAACCTGAAAAATGCTGGGTACGGTATGAGTTTAGAAATTTCCAACGTCTGCAAGCAGTTCGACAATTTTGTCGCGCTCAACGATATCAATTTATCGGTGGGCGAACACGAATTCGTGTGCCTCCTGGGTCCGAGCGGCTGCGGCAAAACGACGTTGTTGCGTATTATCGCGGGCTTGCTAAGCCTGGCCAGCGGCAAGTTGATGTTTGCGGGGCGAGACCTGAGCGCGGTGCCGGCTCGCGAACGGGGCTTTGGCATCGTGTTCCAGTCGTATTCCCTGTTTCCCAACATGACCGCGGCTGAAAATGTCGGGTATGGCCTGAAGATCCGGGGCGAGTCCGGCGCGCGAATCCAGGCGCGCGTAGAGGCCTTGCTGCAGCTGGTCAAAATGCCGCATCTGGCCGAGCGGTTTCCCTGGCAGCTATCGGGCGGCCAGCAACAACGGGTGGCCCTGGCGCGGGCGCTGGCCGTTGACCCGAAATTGATTTTGCTCGACGAGCCCTTATCGGCGCTGGACGCCCGAGTCCGCAATGAGATGCGGGTGGAAATACGCGATGTGCAACGGCGCCTGAAAATCCCTACCATCATGGTGACGCACGATCAGGAAGAAGCCCTGATGCTGGCCGACAAAATCGTGTGCATGAATAATGGCTGCATCGAGCAGGTAGGCACACCGCAAGATCTTTATTTACGCCCCCAGACCCGATTCGTGGCCGACTTTGTGGGGGTCAGCAATCTCTTGCCCACGGCCTGGGTCAGGGCCAATTTGCCTGACTTGATGGCGCATCGTCCGGCGGGCGACGATGCCGCGTTCGAGGTCTGCATACGTCCCGAAAACATAGGCATCCAGGCCTATGGGCGGTCCGATGCGGTCATTGCATCGATGACGTTTCTGGGCAACCTCAGCCGCGTGCAGGTGGAGTGGCGCGGGCATCGGTTTACGGTCGAGGCCTCACGCCTGGCCGGCCTGCAGACAGGCTCTTCGGTACGTTTATTGCTGAGTCCGGCGGATTGCAGTTGGGTGCGTGTATGAAGCGCTTTGTCCCGCGCACCGCCGAACAGTGGCTGGTGGCCGCGTGCGTGGCGTTTCCAACGCTGGGGTTGGTGCTGTTTCTGGCTTACCCTTTGTCGATGATTGTCTGGCAAAGCTTTACGCTGAAAGAGGGCGGCGTGGGCTTGGGCAATTACGCGGCGATTTCGTCGACCCCCGGGTTATTGAAGGCCGGGTGGAACAGCCTGGTGGTCAGCCTCAGCACTACGGTGGCGTGCGTGGTCGCAGGCTTCGGGATTGCCTATGCGCTCGAGCGTACCTGCATGCGCGGCAAACGCGCCTTGCGCAGTGTCTTGTTGCTGCCTTTGCTGGCACCTTCTTTGGTGCAGGGCCTGGGCCTGCTGTTCATATTGGGGCGCAATGGCCTGGTGCATCAATGGACGGGCTGGGAGGTCAATGTTTACGGTTATTCGGGCTTGCTGCTGTCCGATATTTTTTATGCCTTGCCCCAGGCGGTGATGATCATCCAGGTGGCGCTGCGCAATTCAGACGCGCGCTACTATGATGCGGCGTCGGTCATGGGGGCCACGGGCTGGCGCAAGTTTTTCGACATTACCTTGCCTAACGCCAAATTTGGTTTGCTGAGCGCCGCGTTTGTGGTCTTTACCATTACCATCACCGACTTCGGCAACGCGGCGGTCATCGCCGGCGATTATCGCGTCCTGGCCACCGAAATATTCAGCCAGGTGTCGGGGCAGATGGACTTCGGCATGGGTTCGGTCGTCGGCATTATTTTGCTGCTGCCGTCGCTCGTGTCGGTGTACATCGAGCGCGTCTCGTCGCAAAAACAATATGGCACGGTATCGGAAGGGCGCATTCCTGTCAGCGCCGAGCCTGTTGCGTGGCGCGATGCGCTATTTGCCGGATTTGGCTACTTCATTATGTTTTGCATTCTGGCCATTATTGTTGTGGTGGTGTTTGCCAGCTTCGTCAAACTCTGGCCCTACAACATGAGCCTCACATTGAATAATTTCAACGTGAATATCAGCAATGGCTATCAACCGATCTGGACCAGTTTGTATGTGTCGGTGATCGCCGCGGCGATCGGCGTGCTGATGCTTTTTGCGCTGGCCTTCGGCACCAAGCATATGCAGGGGCGCTTGGCCAAAGCCGTTTATTTGCTGGCCGTTTTGCCGGTGGGCGTGCCCGGCCTGGTTCTGGGCCTGTCGTATATCTTTGCGTTCAATGACCCCAGTACGCCTTTATCCTTGCTGTATGGCACGGCCGTGCTGATTGCCCTGTGCAATTTCTATCACTATCATACGCAGGGCTTTCTGACCATGATGACTGGCATGCGCGCCGTGCCCCAGGCGCTGGAAGAGGCGATCAGTTGTCTGGGCGGGAGCATGCGTCGCATCCTGACCGATGCGGTACTGCCGTTTCTCGCGCCCACCGTGCTGTCGGTTTTCTTTTTTCTTTTTATGCGTTCAATGGTGACCTTGTCGGCCGTTATTTTCCTCGTGACCCCGCAGCTGGATCTGGCGGCGGTGTCGGTGATGCATTTGAATGAGGCGGGTTTCGTTTCCCAGGCCGCGGCATTTTCAACCATCATCATGCTGGTCGTGGCCTTGGCCTTGTTGATGATGAAACTATTTCTGTCGCGCGTGACGCCCAGAATGAGTATGGAGGGCAGTTGAATGTGGCTTGAAGCGCGGCATCAAAGAATTCAATCTTTGTTGGATCGGCTCGATCGGGTTACCACCGAACAAATTGTTGAAGAGCTGGACGTATCGCGCGAAACCGTGCGCCGCGACCTGCTCGAACTCGAGGCGCTGGGCGTGTTGAAACGGGTGCATGGCGGGGCGATCCGTATTTCCTCCGAACCATCCATCGATAAGCGGATTACGACGCGCGTCAAATTCAAACAGGCTATCGCCCGCGCGGTGGCCCAGCGGATTGATCGCACTCTAACGCTATTTCTCGATGCGGGCAGTACGACCACGCTACTGGCTAAAGAACTATCGCAGTTGTCCGACCTGGTCATTGTCACCAATTCGTTTGACGTGGCTTTGGGTTTTAACGCCGGGCAGGCCACGCCGGGCAATCGGGTGATTGTGCTGGGTGGCGACTTAAGCAGCCGGATAGCGGCCACGTCGGGCGCGGCAACCGTGTCCGAGATCGGCCGTTATTGTGTGGATATGGCCGTGCTCTCGCCGGTGGCTGTCGACGCTACCTATGGGGCCACGAGCTACGATCCGGAAGAGGCCGCCATTGCGCAGGCCATGGTGAAAAACGCCAAGAAAACGGTGATTCTGGCCGACTATAGCAAAATCGGCCTGCGCAGCCGCATCAGCTACTGTACGGCTGGTCGCATCGATTTGCTGGTCACCAACGCGCGCGCGGTGGATCAGGAAGGCTACAAGGAGCTGGCCGCCAAGGTTCGCGAAGTCGCCCTGGTTTAAGGCTCGTAGCGTCACCCGTGGCGCCACCCGTAGCGCCACCCCTTGTGGGTGGCATTCGCTGCACGTGACATTCTTTTTTTGTGTCGCCCTATCTTGCTTAAAACCTTCTAGCCCCGCATCGTGGCCGCTTAAGGCGGATCGGGCTCTGACGGTCACGGTTCTGGCTGCGCCAGAACTTCCCGCGCGCAGGGCCGGCTTCGGGGCGGCGTGCGAACTCGTGGGGCGAATAGCCCCCCGGGCTATTCGCAATCGTCCCACTCGAACAGCGCACGCCTTGGATCCCCGAAGCCGGCCCTGCGCGCGGCGTGCCCGAATCGCCCGCCCCGCCTTAACCGCCCACGACGCTCGATCGGTGGCTAACTCGGTGGCTAACCGTATTTGTAGTGGCGTTACTCGTGGGCGCCATCCCATGCTGTGGCGGCAGCCCTTGTAGGTGCCAAATCGTTGATATGGACGGACTGTCGCTAATGTGGCGGCAGCCCTTGTGGCTGCCAAGAATCTGCCACCCACGAGGGGTGGCGCTACGGAATTCACGATCATGTTTTTGTAGTGGCAGCCCTCGTGGCTGCCATTTCAACGAATGAACCGACCGCCCCTACGCGGTTTGACCCACCGTGCTCAATCGCTGTATGGCTGGCCAGATATCTTGCGGGGTTTGCGCGATTTCGTCGGCGTTCCACGAGGACACGGCCAGATTGTCGCCGCAATACCCATAGGCGGCTGCAATGGTTCGCATGCCGGCTGCGCGGCCGGCAATGATGTCGCGTTCATCGTCGCCTACATAAACGCATTGTTCGGGCGCGTAGCCGGTTTGTTCGGCGGCATACAGCAACGGCGCCGGGTGGGGTTTGGTATGGCTGGTCGTGTCGCCGCCCACTGTAATGGCGCAGTCCTTTTCCAGGCCCAGATGGGCTACCAGCGGAGTCGCCAGATATTTCGCTTTGTTGGTGACAATGCCCCAGGCATAGCCATTTTGCTTCAGGGTGTTCAGCAGCCCCTGGATTCCGGTAAACAATTGGGTCAGAGACGTCATATCCTGTTCGTAGTCGTCCAGGAACTGCAGGCGATGGCGTTCGTAATCGGGGTGGTCGGGGTTGATGTTCAGGCCGGCCTTGAGCAGGCCGCGGGCGCCCTGCGAGGCCATGGGCCGGAAAACTTCGTAAGGTAAGGGGTCCAGCCCCTGACGGGTGCGCTGTTTGTTGGCCGCCACGGCCAGATCGGGGGCGGTATCGGCAAGCGTGCCGTCAAAATCAAATAAAACGAGTTTCTTCATTGAAGCTTCCTGGAGAACCTGCGGTGTTTCTATCCTTGGCGGCGGGTGGCGACCAGATAGTTGACCGAGGTGTTGCGCGAGAGTTTGTAGTGATCGGTCACGGGGTTGTATTCCATGCCGGCTAGATCTACGACGCCCAGTCCGGCCTGGCGCGCCGAGGCGGCGAGTTCGCTGGGTTTGATAAAATTTTCGTAGCTGTGTGTGCCCCGCGGCAGCAGGTGCAGCAGGTATTCGGCGCCGATGATGGCGAATAAAAAAGATTTGGGATTGCGGTTGAGCGTAGAGAAGAATACCCAGCCATCCGGTTTGGCGAGTTGCGCGCACGCACGGATGATGGAGGCCGGATCGGGAACGTGCTCGAGCATTTCCATGCATGTAACGACATCGAATTGGCCCGCTTGTTCATGGGCGAGTTGTTCCGCGCTAATGGCTTGGTAATGAATGGCCACGCCGGATTCGAGCCCATGCAGTTTGGCGACCTTAAGCGATTTTTCGGCCAGGTCGATGCCCGTGACCTCGGCGCCTGCCACCGCCATGCTTTCGGCCAGTATGCCGCCGCCGCAACCGACGTCGACCACTTTTTTACCGGCCAGCGAACCCAGCTGTTCCTGTATCCAGTTCAATCGCAAAGGGTTGATGGCATGCAGCGGCTTGAATTCGCTTTCGGGATCCCACCAGTGCGCCGCCAAAGCGCTGAATTTGTCGATTTCGGCCTGATCGACATTCGGGGCTTGGGAAGAGGGGGGGGGGTGTGCAACGGACATGATTTGTAAGCACCAGAATGAATAAAGGCCCCGCTGGGCGGGGCCTTTATTGTAGCGGTTATCGCAAACGGTATGACTATTTGCGGGTACCGACGATTTCAATCTCGACGCGACGGTTTTTAGCGCGGCCTTCACGAGTCTTGTTGCTGGCAACAGGATTCGATTTGCCTTTACCTTCGGCGTAGATGTGGTTGGCGTCAACGCCTTTGCTGATCAGGTAAGTCTTGACAGCGTTGGCACGACGTTGCGAAAGTTTCAAGTTGTATGCAACGGTACCGATCGAATCGGTGTAGCCCGTGGCGATGAGCGTTTCGAGGTTGATCGAGCTGGCTTGCGAAGCCACTTGGTCAAGCATTTGACGGCCAGCCGGTTTCAGCGTGGCTTTGTCGAAGTCGAAGAAGGCGTCAGCGTTCAGGACAACTTTGGTCGAGGTGGGAGCTGCCACGGGAGCCTGGGCAACCGTTGCAACACCATCACAACCAGCGATGCCGGTGGCTGGTGTCCAGAAATTGTCGCGCCAGCACAATTCTCTGGTGCCGTTTTTCCATACGTCGCCGAACGGATTACGCCAATTATCGACTGTTTGCGCGGATACTGCACCAGAAACCGAAACGGCTGCAAGGGCAAGCGCTAGTGCGAGTTTGGAGGGTTTGTTCATATTTCTCCTCGTTGAGCTTAATGCTGGTAAGTGACCGCAGCGAACCCCCGCCGCATATCAAGAAAACGTAGCCAGTATAGCAACGCTGTGAAGGCATTTAAAAAATTGTGCTGGGTTTCATGCGTGTTAGGGCGAATCTTACGGCATTTCTGTGTGATTAGTTAAGTGTGTTTTGCGCATTGGGCCCATATATTCGGATTTCCACGCGTTCTCGCCCATTATTGTTGGTTTTTGGCAACAAGAGACCAGGGTTAAAGTGCTTTCTTAAGAGGCTAAGGGGAACGCGCCCCGATGCAGGATGTTGACGGATGCGAGCGCCGGTCGCAGCGTGCGTGTGTGGCATTTTGCGGTGATGTCTACAAGGGTTTGTCGGCGGTGTCTGCCAGGGTTGTCATTGCGAAAAGTACCCGTCGCCGTAAAACGTGTCAGTTGTTGAAAACGTTCATGTCGCTGCCTGGCTCGGCTCAGTGGCCGCATTCCTGTTACATGACTGAACGGCATGCATGTATTGTCTTGATTATCAGGATTTTGCCACCCACAAGGGGTGGCGCTACAGGGTGGCGTTACATGATTCGCTGATTTGGCAGCCACAAGGGCTGCCACTACAGACTTACGGGTATGTATTTGTAGCGGCACCCCTTGTGGGTGCCATTTATCACAAGGACACCAGACGCTACCCACGTAAGCCGCGGGGAGGCACGATGGGTGGAAGTGATAGAATTTCCCATTCGCCCGACATCGGCCTACCTTCACGATTTCATGTTGTAGACAATCTATGGATTCCTTCGCCAAGGAGACCCTTCCAATTTCATTGGAAGAGGAAATGCGCCGCAGTTACCTCGATTACGCCATGAGCGTTATCGTGGGGCGCGCTTTACCAGACGTTCGCGATGGCCTCAAACCCGTCCATCGGCGGGTGTTGTTCGCCATGCACGAGCTGAATAACGACTGGAACCGGGCTTACAAAAAATCAGCGCGTATCGTCGGTGACGTCATCGGTAAATATCATCCGCATGGCGATTCGGCGGTTTATGACACGATTGTGCGCATGGCGCAGGATTTTTCGCTGCGTTACATGCTGGTCGACGGGCAGGGTAACTTCGGCTCGATCGACGGCGACAATCCGGCGGCCATGCGTTACACCGAAATCCGTCTGTCCAAGATTGCTCATGAGCTTTTGGCCGATATCGATCAGGAAACGGTCGATTTTGGCCCGAACTACGACGGCAGCGAACAGGAACCCCTGCTTTTGCCCTCGCGCCTGCCCAACTTGTTGGTCAATGGCAGCTCGGGAATTGCGGTAGGGATGGCCACCAATATTCCGCCGCACAACTTGTCCGAGGTGATTGACGGCTGTCTGTATTGCCTGCGCAACCCGGAGTGCACCGTGGATGAGCTGATTGAGCTGATTCCGGCGCCGGACTTTCCTACCGGCGGCATTATCTATGGGATGTCGGGCGTGCGCGAAGGTTATCGCACGGGCCGGGGCCGGGTCATCATGCGTGCCAAAACGCATTTCGAGGACATGGAAAAGGGTCACCGCCACGCCATTATCGTTGACGAGATTCCCTACCAGGTCAACAAGAAGTCGTTGCAGGAACGCATTGCCGAGCTGGTCAACGAAAAGAAAATCGAAGGCATCTCCGACATACGCGACGAATCCGATAAGGACGGCATGCGCCTCGTTATCGAACTCAAGCGCGGCGAAGTCCCCGAAGTGATCCTGAACAATCTGTATAAAAACACGCAGTTGCAGGATACGTTCGGCATGAACATGGTGGCCCTGGTCGATGGCCAGCCGCGTCTGCTTAATCTTAAGCAGATGGTCACCTATTTCCTGTCGCATCGCCGCGAAGTTGTCACGCGCCGTACGGTGCATCAGTTGCGCAAGGCTCGGGAGCGCGGCCACGTGCTCGAAGGCCTGGCGGTGGCTTTGGCCAATATCGACGACTTTATCGCTATCATCAAGGCGGCGCCCACGCCGCCGGTGGCGCGCCAGGACTTGGTCGCCCGCAGTTGGGACTCGTCGCTGGTGCGCGAAATGTTGTTGCGCGCCGACGACGGCAATACTCCCGGCGGCCATGCCGCCTATCGCCCCGAAAACCTGCCTGACGGATTTGGCCTGCAGGAAGACGGGCTGTATCGTTTGAGCGATACCCAGGCGCAGGAAATCCTGAATATGCGGCTGCAGCGCCTGACGGGGCTGGAGCAGGACAAGATTGTCGGCGAATATAAAGAGGTGATGGCCACCATTGCCGACCTGCTCGATATTCTGGCGCGTCCCGAACGCATTACCACCATTATCAGCGACGAACTGGTGGCGATAAAGGCCGAGTTTTCCACCAACGTGAAAGACGTCCGGCGCTCGCAGATTGAGCACAATGCGACCGAGCTCGATACCGAAGATCTGATTACCCCCATGGACATGGTGGTGACCCTATCGCAAAGCGGCTATATCAAGAGCCAGCCCTTGTCGGAGTACCGTGCGCAAAAACGCGGCGGGCGCGGCAAGCAGGCCACCGCCATGAAGGAAAACGATTGGGTCGACCAGCTGTTCATTGCGAACACGCACGATTTCCTCTTGTGCTTCTCGGATCGCGGCCGGGTGTATTGGCTCAAGGTGTGGGAAGTGCCGCAAGGTACGCGTGGTTCGCGCGGCCGGCCGATCGTCAACATGTTCCCGCTGATCGACGGCGAGAAAATCACGGTGGTGCTGGCGGTCAAGGAATTCAGCGACAACCGTTTCGTTTTCATGGCCACTTCGCGCGGGACGGTCAAAAAGACGCCGTTGTCGGATTTTTCCAATCCACGCAAGGCGGGGATTATTGCGGTCGCGCTCGATGAGGCCGATTTCCTGATTGGTGCCGATGTGACCGATGGGCAGCACGATGTGATGCTGTTCTCCGACTCGGGCAAGGCGGTGCGCTTCGACGAAAACGATGTACGACCCATGGGGCGCACGGCTCGCGGCGTGCGCGGCATGAGCCTCGAAGAGGGCCAGGCCGTCATTGCCATGCTGGTGGCCGGAGACGAAAGCCAGAGCGTGCTGACCGCAACTGAAAACGGTTTTGGCAAACGCACGTCCATCATTGAGTACACGCGTCACGGCCGCGGTACCAAGGGGATGATTGCGATTCAAACCAGCGCTCGCAATGGTCGCGTTGTGGGCGCGGTGCTGGTGCGTCCCGATGATGAAATCATGCTGATTACGACGGCTGGGGTGCTGGTGCGCACTCGGGTGTCGGAGATTCGCGAAATGGGTCGCGCCACGCAAGGTGTCACCCTGATCAATGTTGATGAAAACAGTACTTTGTCGGGTGTGCGTCGCGTGGTCGAAAGCGATGCCGATGATGAGGAAGGCGACGAACACGAATCTGCCGTGGCGGACCAAGCCGGTCCGGTCAATGAAGGCCCGGCCGATGCGAGTGATGACAACGGCGACACGGAGGACAATGCTTGATGCGCCCCTGGAATTTTTCGGCAGGCCCGTCGGCCTTGCCGCTGGAAGTGCTGCAGCAAGCTGCGGCGGAAATGACTGATTGGCATGGTTGCGGCATGTCGGTCATGGAGATGAGCCATCGCGGCAAACAATTCATGCAAATTGCGCAAGAGGCGCAAGCCGATCTGCGCGAGCTGCTGGCGGTGCCCGACGATTATTCGGTGATGTTCATGCAAGGCGGCGCCACGGCTGAAAATGCCATTTTGCCGCTTAACCTGATGGGCCGTGGCGGGGCGCTTAAAGCCGATTACGTGTTGTCGGGAATCTGGTCGAACAAATCGCATAAAGAAGCACAGCGTTACGGCGATGCCGCGGTGGCGGCGTCCAGCGGCGCCGCGGCCGTGATTGACGGTGTGACGCAAGACCCCTGGACCTGGTTTCCGGAGCCCGAACAGTGGCGCATCCGTGCCGATGCCGCGTATCTGCATTTGTGCGGCAATGAAACCATAGGCGGGGTCGAGTTTGCCACCTGGCCCGATATGGCAACGCTGGGCGTGCCCAACGTGCCTCTGGTGGTGGACGCCTCGTCGCATTTCCTGTCGCGCCCCATCGACTTCTCCAAGGCGGCGCTGGTGTATGCCGGCGCTCAAAAAAATGCCGGACCGGCCGGCGTTACCATGGTTCTGGCACGGCGCGACCTGATCGGCCATGCCTTGCCTGCCTGTCCGTCGGCTTTCGATTATGCCAATGTGGACGGCGCCAATTCCATGTTCAATACCCCGCCGACTTATGCGATGTATATCGCCGGCCTGGTGTTCAAGTGGATAAAGCGCCAGGGCGGCGTTGCCGCGCTGGAAAAGGCCAATATTGCCAAATCCCAAGCCTTGTACGCCTATCTGGATGGTTCCGATTTTTATCTGGCGCGGGTCCATCCCAAGGTGCGCTCACGCATGAATGCGCCGTTCTTTCTGCGCGACGAATCGCTCAATGGCGAATTTCTGGCGCAGGCCGAAAGCGCCGGGCTCATGCAGTTGAAGGGGCACAAGAGCGTTGGAGGCATGCGGGCTTCCATCTACAACGCCTTGCCCATGGAAGGCGTCCAGGCCCTGATTTCCTTTATGCAAGAGTTTGAGCGGCGCCATGGATGACTCCCTGCTAGCCCGCTTGCGTCCGCTACGCGAGCGCATCGATGCGCTGGACGCGCAAATACTTGATCTGCTCAATCAGCGCGCTCGCACCGCGCTTGAGGTGGGCCAGGCTAAACAGGCCTTCGATGCGGACGGGCCGATCCTGAAGCCTGAACGTGAAGCCATGGTGATACGCCGTCTGCAAGAACTCAATAAAGGGCCGTTCACCGATCAGGCCATCGATGCCGTCTGGAGCCAGATCATCTCTACCTGCCGCGGTCTGGAAAGCACCTTGACCGTGGCGTATTTGGGACCGCAGGGTTCGTTTTCCGAACAGGCGGCGCTGGAGCACTTCGGCCATGCGGTTCAGCGCTTGCGCTGTAATTCCTTTGATGAAGTGTTTCGCGCGGTCGAGGCGGGCCAGGCCGATGCCGGGATGGTGCCGGTTGAAAACTCCACCGAAGGAGCGGTGAATCGCACGCTCGATCTGCTGCTGAATTCCCCGCTCAAGGTCTTGGGGGAACGCTCGATCAAGATCCAGCACTGCCTGATGACCCAATCGGGCACCCTTGACGGCGTCAAGCGCGTCATGGCGCATCCCCAGGCGTTGGCGCAATGTCAGTCGTGGTTGACCCAGAATCACCCGGAGCTCGCGCGCGATGCGGCCTCCAGCAATGCCGAGGCCGCGCGGGTGGCTGCCGAAGACCCAGCCGTGGCGGCTATTGCCGGAACGGCGGCTGCCGAGGCGTGGAATCTGCAAGTGGTAGCTTCGGGGATTCAGGACGATCCGCAAAACCGCACTCGCTTTCTGGCCGTGGGCGCCATGGCCACGCAAGCCACCGGACACGACAAGACCAGCGTGATTCTGGCGGTGCCCAATCGCGCCGGTGCCGTATACGAAATGCTTGCGCCGCTGGCGGCTCATGGCGTGTCCATGACTCGGCTGGAGTCGCGGCCGGCCCGCACGGGGCAATGGGAATACTATTTTTATGTAGATCTGCTGGGGCATTACGACGACGCGCCGGTTGCGCAGGCGCTGGCCGAGCTCAAGAAACAGGTAGCGTTTTTTAAAGTGCTGGGTTCTTATCCGGCGCAGTAAGGATTTGCTTGCATGACGACGAACGATCTTACCGGCCGCGCCGCGGGCGCTCAGGTTCCTGGCTATATTCTCGATATTGCGCCTTACCAGGCCGGCAAACCGATTGAAGAACTGGCCCGCGAATTCAAACTTGATGCGGCGCAAATCGTGAAGCTGGCTTCCAACGAGAATCCGCTGGGCATGCCTGCGTCGGCGCGGCAGGCCATGCTTGCTGCGTGCGGCTCGCTTGCGCGCTATCCCGATCCTAACGGTTTTGACTTGAAGGCGGCGTTGGCCAGGCACTATCAAGTGCCGGCGGGCTGGCTTACCCTGGGCAATGGTTCGAACGATTTGCTGGAGCTGGCCTCGCTGGCGTTTTTGGCGCCCGGGTCGGCCTGTGTTTATGCCCAGCATGCGTTTACGGTGTACCGGCTGGCCACGCAGGCGCGCGGTGCGCGCCATGTTATGGTGCCCGCTCGCGACTATGGCCACGACCTGGACGCCATGTTTGCCGCCGTCGACGCCGATACTCGCCTGGTATTTATTGCGAATCCCAATAATCCGACCGGCACGTTTCTGCCCGCGGCCGCCATCGAGGCGTTCTTGACGCGGGTTCAGGGTCAATACGGTGAGCGCGTCACCGTTGTGCTGGACGAAGCGTATAACGAATACCTCGATCCGCAATGGCGCTTTGACAGCTCGCGCTGGGTGCGGCAGTTTTCCAATCTGATTGTGACGCGTACGTTTTCCAAGGCCTACGGGTTGGCCGGTTTGCGAGTGGGCTTCGCCATGGCGCAGGAGCGGCTTACCGATTTGCTCAATCGCGTGCGCCAGCCCTTCAATGTGAATAGCCTGGCGCAAGCAGCCGCCACGGCGGCGCTTGAGGATAAGGCCTTTTTGCAGCAGGCTTACGAAGTCAATTGCGCCGGCAAGAAATTGCTCTATGAAGCGTTTGGCAGGCTGGATCTTCAGTACGTTCCCAGTTATGGCAATTTTGTACTGTTGCGCGTGGGCGATGCGGCGCGCATCCATCACGAACTGCTCAAGCGCGGCGTGATCGTGCGCCCCGTAACGGGCGACGGCTTGCCCGAGTGGTTGCGTGTATCGGTAGGCTTGCCCGCTGAAAATGCGCGTTTCATTGAAGCGCTTGCCGACGTTCTCGCCGGACGATGAGTAGCGCGCGTGCGATGCCGGACTCGCCTGCGGTGGGCGTGCTGGCGGTTATCGGAGTCGGGCTCATAGGCGGCTCATTTGCGGCGGCACTGCGTAGCCGCGGCGCGGTGGGGCGCGTTCTGGGCGTTGGGCGCCACGCGCATACATTAGAGCGCGCGCGCCAGATGGGCCTGATCGATGAAGCTG
The DNA here is from genome assembly GCF_004346225.1 of Paralcaligenes ureilyticus. Classification (GTDB taxonomy): domain Bacteria; phylum Pseudomonadota; class Gammaproteobacteria; order Burkholderiales; family Burkholderiaceae_B; genus Paralcaligenes; species Paralcaligenes ureilyticus. Next base: position 146,766 of record NZ_SMAJ01000007.1, read on the forward strand.
TCAGCCTGCAAGAGGCGGCCGGACAGGCCGACCTGATCGTACTGGCTACGCCCGTGGGCGCCATGGGCCGGATTCTTGCACAGCTCAAGCCCCATTTGCGCGACGAAACCTTGATCACGGATACCGGCAGCACCAAGGCAAGCGTGGTGGCTGCCGCCCGCGCCGCACTGGGCGAACGCATTGCTCAGTTCGTGCCTGCGCATCCGATCGCGGGAGCCGAGGCAACCGGCCCCGAAGCCGCCAATGCCGTGCTTTACCAGGGCCGCGTCGTTGTCCTGACTCCGCTGGCCGAAAACACCGACGCTGCAAGGCAAAGGCTCACCGACTTGTGGGAGGGGTGCGGCGCGCGAGTCATGTGCATGACGCCCGAGGCGCACGATGTGGTGCTTGCGTCGGTCAGTCATGTGCCGCATTTTTTGGCCTCGGTTTTCATGGGTCAGGTTGCGGCGGCGGCCGATTCGGACAGGCGCCTGGGTCTGGCGGGCTCCGGGTTTCGCGACTTTACGCGGATTGCGGCAGGTTCGCCCGAGATGTGGCGCGATATTTTCCTGGCCAACCGGGCGGCCGTGTTGTCCGAGCTGCAGGAGGTCAAGGCGGCGTTGCTGCAGGCCGAGCAGGCGCTGCAAGAAGAGGATGGTCAAGGTCTGCACGATTTTCTGGAGCGCGCTGCGCTCGCGCGCCGCTTCTGGGGTGGCCGGAGCGGTTTGTCATGACTGCTGCCGCCTTACGCCTGCCGAGCGCGCGCACGGCCCGCGGCGAGCTGATTTTGCCGGGCTCCAAAAGCATTTCGAACCGGGTCTTGCTGCTGGCGGCGTTGGCCCAAGGGGCGACCCGGCTCGAAGGCTTGCTGGATTCCGCCGACACTCGTGTAATGCTGGCAGCCTTGCGGCAATTGGGAGTTTCTATCGATAGCGTCGGCCCGACTCAGGTCGAAATACGTGGAGAGGCTCCTTTTGCCGTGCGCCAGGCGGCGCTGTTTTTGGGTAACGCGGGAACGGCGTTTCGACCGTTGACGGCCGTGTTGGCGCTGATGGGGGGGGACTATCAGTTGTCGGGCGTGCCGCGTATGCACGAGCGTCCCATCGGCGACCTGGTCGACGCTCTGACGGCGCTGGGTGCCGACATACAGTATTTAGGCGAGCAGGGGTATCCGCCCCTGGCTATCCACGCGGGGGCAATCAAGGGCGGTGGCGCAATTCGTGTCAAGGGATCGGTATCCAGCCAGTTTCTGACGGCCTTGCTGGTGGCGGCGCCTTTACTGGCAGGCGTGGCGCACAAGGCTGTGGCGATCGAGGTCGAGGGCGAGCTGATCTCGAAGCCGTATATCGCCATTACCTTGAACCTGATGGCACGTTTTGGCGTGGCGGTGCAGCGTGAAGGCTGGAAGCGATTCACGATTCCAGCGGGCGCCTTTTACCGGTCGCCAGGAACGCTGGCGATCGAGGGCGACGCGTCCTCGGCGTCTTATTTCATGGCGCTGGGCGCCATTGGCGGTGGCCCGGTGCGCATCCAGGGTGTAGGTTCGCAGAGCATCCAGGGCGATATGGCGTTTGCCGATACGCTCGAGGAGATGGGGGCGGTCGTTACCTGCCATGCGACAGCCATTGAAGTCAGCGGCGTGCAGGTGGCGCGCGGCGAGCGGCTGCGCGCCTTCGACAGCGACTTCAACCTGATTCCCGACGCGGCCATGACGGCGGCAGCGCTGGCGCTGTATGCCGACGGACCGTGCACCTTGCGCAATATCGGCAGCTGGCGCGTGAAGGAAACCGATCGCATACACGCCATGCATATCGAGCTGGCCAAATTGGGGGCTCGGGTCGAGTCGGGTCCGGACTGGATTCGGGTTCATCCGGTCGCAAAGGACCAGTGGCGGGCGGCCAGTATTGCGACCTATGACGATCACCGCATGGCCATGTGCTTTTCGCTGGCGGCTTTCAGTCCTGTGCCGGTGACGATTCTGGATCCGGAATGCGTCGGCAAAACCTTCCCGGATTATTTTGCCGTGTTTCGCCGCCTGGTGCAGAGTTGAAGGGGGAGTGTGGGAGATGTTGGATATTGCGTGAGATGGCAGCCACAAGGGCTGCCGCTACAAAAACGTGCCTGTCGTTCATGTAGCGGCAGCCCTTGTGGCTGCCATTTTTGAATTATGTACTGCCACCCCTTGTGGCGGCCATTTGCAACCGATGATCTCTGCCGTATTAAGGTGTTAAAAAGATGTTTATCAAAAACAATGCATGCACGAAGCGGGCATGAATAACGCTGATTCTTCAATGATTCCGGTAATTACCATAGATGGCCCGACGGCGTCGGGGAAGGGCACTATTGCGCATCGAGTGGGGCAGGCGTTGGGTTGGTCGGTGCTCGATAGCGGCGCTTTGTACCGCCTGACGGCGCTCGCGGTGCGTGATGGCGGCATTGATCCGGCGGATGAATTGGCCGTGGCGAGCATCGCCGGCCGGCTTGACGTGTGTTTTGACGGTGGGCGGATATGGCTGGCCGGGCGCGATGTGGCGGCGCAGATACGCGAAGAGCCGATCGGCAATCTGGCCTCGCAGGTGGCGGCCTACGGCCCGGTGCGACAGGCTTTGCTTGCGCGCCAGCGGGCCTTTCGCCGGGCGCCCGGGCTGGTGGCTGATGGACGCGATATGGGCACGGTCGTCTTTCCGGACGCCCCTTTGAAGATTTTTTTGGTGGCCAGTGTCCAGGCACGGGCTGAGAGACGCTGTAAGCAGTTGAAGGAAAAGGGATTTTCTGCTAATCTAGCAGGCCTTTTACAGGATATGCGTGCGCGCGACGAGCGCGATCGCAGTCGTATCCACGCACCGCTTTCTGCGGCGCCTGGCGCTAAAACGATCGATTCATCGAATTTGACCATCGATGCAACGGTTGATGCAGTACTTGATTACTGGTCTCGTTTATAGGTCTTCGGCCCGGAATCCAAAAGGTTTCCAGGCTTGGGGTTTCTTTCCACTCCACTGGGGCTGCGGTTTTGCCTTGGTGTGTATATTTAACGGCCATCCTGGCCCCATGGATTTAACTTAATGTCTTCCATTGCAACTACTGCCGCCAGCGGCGGCGAGAACTTTGCCGATTTATTTGCCGAAAGCATCAAAAACCAGGATATGAAGTCTGGTGAAGTCATTTCTGCAGAAGTCGTGCGTATCGACCATAACTTTGTCGTGGTCAATGCCGGCTTGAAATCCGAGGCACTGATTCCTCTTGAAGAATTCCTGAACGATCAGGGCGAAATTGAAGTTCAGCCCGGCGATTTCGTCTCTGTCGCCATTGATTCGCTCGAAAACGGTTACGGCGACACAATCCTGTCGCGCGATCGCGCAAAACGCCTGTCGGCCTGGCTGCAGCTTGAAAAAGCGCTCGAGTCCGGCGAAATGGTGACCGGCACGATTACCGGCAAAGTCAAGGGCGGCCTGACCGTCATGACCAACGGCATTCGCGCTTTCCTGCCCGGCTCGCTGGTCGATCTGCGCCCGGTCAAGGACACCACGCCCTACGAGGGCAAAACCATGGAGTTCAAGGTCATCAAGCTCGATCGCAAGCGCAACAACGTTGTGCTGTCGCGTCGCTCGGTACTTGAAGCCAGCATGGGCGAAGAGCGTCAGAAGCTGCTCGAAACGCTGCGTGAAGGCGCCGTGGTCAAGGGCGTCGTTAAAAACATCACCGATTACGGTGCGTTCGTCGACCTGGGCGGTATCGATGGTCTGCTGCACATTACCGACATGGCGTGGCGCCGCGTGCGTCATCCTTCCGAAGTGCTCCAGGTGGGCCAGGAAGTCGAAGCCAAAGTGCTCAAGTTCGACCAGGAAAAAAGCCGCGTGTCGCTGGGCGTCAAGCAGTTGGGCGAAGACCCGTGGGTCGGTCTGGCGCGTCGCTACCCGCAAGGCACCCGTTTGTTCGGTAAGGTCACCAACCTGACCGACTACGGTTCGTTCGTTGAAGTCGAAGCCGGCATTGAAGGCCTGGTGCACGTTTCCGAAATGGATTGGACCAACAAAAACGTTGATCCCCGCAAGGTTGTCACGCTGGGCGAAGAAGTCGAAGTCATGGTCTTGGAAATCGACGAAGACCGCCGCCGTATTTCGCTGGGCATGAAGCAGTGCCGCGCCAATCCGTGGGAAGACTTCTCCATCAACTTCAAGCGCGGCGACAAGGTTCGCGGCGCGATCAAGTCGATCACCGATTTCGGTGTGTTTGTCGGCCTGCCGGGCGGCATCGATGGGCTGGTTCACTTGTCCGATCTGTCCTGGACTGAAACCGGTGAAGAGGCCGTACGCAACTTCAAGAAGGGCGACGAGCTCGATGCCGTGGTTCTGGGCATCGATACCGATAAAGAGCGGATTTCGCTTGGCATCAAGCAGCTTGAGGGTGATCCCTTCAACAACTTCGTTGCCACCTACGATAAAGGCGCCGTGGTTCCTGGCGTCATCAAATCGGTCGAAGCCAAGGGTGCCGTTGTGACCTTGTCGCTGGACGTTGAAGGCTACTTGCGCGCTTCCGAAATCTCGGCTGGCCGCGTCGAAGATGCCACCACGGCTCTGAAGGCCGGTGAAAATGTCGAAGCCATGATTGTCAATATCGATCGCAAGGCGCGCTCGATTCAATTGTCGATCAAGGCGCGCGATAACGCCGAAACCGCCGACACTATCCAGCGCATGTCTGACGCCAGTGCTTCATCGGGCACCACCAATCTGGGTGCTCTGTTGAAGGCCAAGCTGGATCAACAACGCGACGACGGTTAATCGGTGTGACTAAGTCCGAATTGATCGCGATACTCGCAAGCCGCTATCCGCAATTGGCGGCGCGCGATACCGATTACGCCGTCAAGACGGTGCTCGATGCGATGACCCAGGCTTTGGCCAACGGTCAGCGCATCGAGATCCGCGGCTTTGGCAGCTTTTCGCTATCGGAGCGTTCACCACGAGTAGGGCGTAATCCCAAATCTGGCGAGAAAGTGCTGGTGCCTGGCAAGCAGGTGCCTCATTTCAAAGCGGGTAAAGAGTTGCGCGAGCGGGTCGATTCCGCCTTTGAAGAAGAGACCAAGTCTGCCGAGCCTGGCTTTAACCTGACGCAGTTCGACGCAAGTTTGATGCAAGGGTAGTGCGGAAATGGCACCCACAAGGGGTGCCGCTACATTGGCGACCGGTGCGTTTATGTAGCGCAACCGGTACGTTTTCTAATGCGACCAGTACGTTTTTGTAGCGGCACCCCTTGTGGGTGCCATTTTTTTTCTATCGCGCTCAGCGATTTCTGGCCTGTATATGAAGGCTTGCGATCCGATTCCCCGTACAATTAAGTAAGTAACCGGTGACTTATTTTTCGTTTCCACCGGACTATTGGAGTTCTCGCTATGCGTTACCTGGTATGGGTGTTGCGACTATTGGTGTTCGTGCTGGTGTTGTTGTTTGCCCTTAAAAACACGGGGCCGGTCGACATCCACTTCTACTCAGATTACACGGTAACCGGCATCCCGCTTATTGTCGTGATGCTGGTGACTTTCGTGCTGGGGGCCTTGTTCGGGCTGTTGCTGGCCGTGCCTGCCCTGATGCGCCGGCGTCGCGAAACCCGCAAGCTGCAGCGCGATCTGCGCCGTCTGCAAGACAGGTACGCGCACCCTGCGGTCCAGACCCAGGCTGTCGCCCCGGAAACGGTGGCGCCGCTGTCTCCTTTGTAAAATCTTGTACCTGAGGTCGTAAGCGTGGATTTTGAACCGTGGTGGCTGATTGCCGTACCCATTCTGTTTGCCTTGGGCTGGATCGCGGGGCGTGTGGACGTCAGGCAAATGCTGTCGGAGACGCGCAATTTGCCCGACTCTTATTTCAAAGGGCTTAATTTCCTGTTGAATGAAGAGCCCGATCAGGCAATCGATGCCTTTGTCGAAGTCGCCAAGCTTGACCCTGAAACGACCGAACTGCACTTCGCGCTGGGCAGCCTGTTTCGGCGCCGCGGCGAAGTGGAACGAGCCATACGCGTGCATCAAAGCCTGCTGTCGCGAGCCGATTTACCTGTAGCGGATCGTGAACATGCGCAACACGAAATCGCTCAGGATTTTCTCAAGGCAGGGATGCTCGATCGGGCTGAACAGGCGTTCGAAACTGTGCAGGACACCCGTTTTGCTCTTCCCGCGGTACGGGCCCTGATTCGCATTTACGAATCCGAGCACGACTGGCCGCGGGCGATCGATGCGGTCAAGCGCCTGCGCGCTCTGGTCGACGAGCCGGTTCCGCAGCTCGTGCACTATCAGTGTGAACGTGCGCAATTGGCCATGAGTGCCAAGCCGCCCGACCTGCAGGCCGCCAGCGAAGCGCTCGATGCCGCCGATCATGCCGCGCGGGCTTTGCGCGGGCAGGCGAACGGGCAGGCTTGCGAAGCCCGGATAGCCATGTCGCGGGCCAGTTTGGCCAAACTGAATCAGAACGCCGGGCGCGAGCGCATGTATCTGGAATCAGTGCTGACGGCCGCGCCCGAGTATGCGGGGCTGGTTGCCGCCGATATTCTGGAACTTTACCGTGCCGCGGGACAACAAGTGCAGGGGTTGGAGCTACTCAAAAATCACTACGCGCGCTATCCGTCGCTGGATATGTTCAATGTGGTGTTTCGCGAGCTGCGGCTGCAGCAGGGCTATTCACCCGCCTGGGAATTTGCCCGCGAGGCCTTGCGGGCTCATCCGTCGCTGCTGGGCCTGGATCGACTGCTCGAAGCCGAGATGTCCAGTGGCGATACGCCAGCCGCGGCATCAGGCGTGACGCCCGGCGCGGATCTGGGTCTGTTGCGTTCCCTGATCCATAAGCATACCCAGCGTCTGGATCGTTATTCGTGTCGCGTGTGCGGCTTTGAAGCGCGTCATTTCTACTGGCAGTGTCCGGGTTGTAATTCCTGGGAAACCTATGAACCTCGTCGTCTCGAGGAGTTGAAGCCATGATTTTTCCGTTGGAAGCGGTTCACCGCGTGAACGTGTTGGTGGTGGGCGACGTCATGCTGGACCGTTACTGGTTTGGCGAAGTCGAGCGGATTTCGCCCGAGGCGCCGGTGCCGGTGGTGCGGGTGGCGCGGCGCGAAGACCGGCTGGGCGGGGCGGCCAACGTGGCGCGTAATATTGTGGCGATGGGCGCCCGGGCGACCCTGCTGGGCATCGTGGGCGCCGACGAGGCGGGCGAGCAGATTCAGGCGCTTTCGAGCGAGGCGGGCGTCGTTGCACGGCTGGTGACGGATTCCGCCTTGCATACCACGCTGAAAATGCGGGTGCTGGGGCGGCAGCAGCAATTGCTGCGCATCGATTTCGAACAGACTCCCGTCAAGGCCAGTCTGGCGCGCATCGAGGCCGAGTTGTCGGCCCTGGTGGCCAAGCACGACATGTTGGTGCTTTCCGATTACGCCAAAGGCGCGCTAGGCCAGGTCGAAGCCTTGATCCGGATTGCGCGCCACGCCGGGGTGCCGGTGTTGGTTGATCCCAAGGGGCATATGTACAAACGCTATTTCGGCGCGACCATGATGACGCCCAATCGCGCCGAAATGCGAGAGGCGATAGGACACTGGCAGACCGAGGAAGAACTGGCCAGCCGCGCGCAGGCGCTGCGTACAGAGCTTGAGCTGGAAGCCCTGCTGGTGACACGGTCCGAGCAGGGCATGACCCTGTTTACCCAAAATGGCCGCGAGCACATCGATGCCCAGGCTCACGAGGTATTCGATGTGTCGGGCGCTGGCGACACGGTATTGGCGGCGCTGGCGGTGACGCGCGCAGCCGGCCTGGATTGGGGCGATGCGGTCAAGTGGGCCAATCGCGCCGGCGGCATTGTGGTGGGAAAACTCGGAACTTCGGTGGTGACGGCGGGAGAGCTGACATGATTATTGTGACCGGCGGTGCAGGCTTTATCGGCAGCAATCTGGTGGCGGGCCTGAATCGTCGCGGCTATTCCGATATTTTGGTGGTCGACGATCTGACTGAGGGCGATAAGTTCATTAATCTGGTCGGCGCCCATATTGCCGACTATATGCATAAAGACGATTTCCGCCGGCGCGTGGCGCTTGGGCAGTTGGGCGCGGTCGAAGCGGTCATCCATCAAGGGGCTTGCTCTGACACGACCGAGCGCAATGGCCAGTACATGCTCGATAATAATTATCGCGTTACGCTTGAACTGTTCGAATATTGTCAGGCGCACAAGATTCCCTTCCTGTATGCCTCATCGGCCGCCGTGTATGGGGCGGGCCCGGTTTATGCGGAAAACGTCGCCAATGAGTCGCCGCTGAATGTGTACGGTTATTCAAAATATCTGTTCGATCAGGTGCTGCGCCGTCGTTGGCCCGAACTGAAGGCGCCTGTGGTGGGCTTGCGCTATTTCAATGTTTATGGGGCCCACGAACAGCACAAGGGGCGTATGGCGTCGGTCGCGTTTCACAACATGCAGCAGTTCAGGGCGGAAGGGCACGTGCGCCTGTTCGGCGGTTGGGACGGCTATGCCGACGGCGGCCAGATGCGCGATTTCGTGTATATCGACGATGTGGTGGATGTGAACCTGCATTTTCTCGACCACCCCGAGCAATCAGGCATTTTCAATTGCGGCACCGGGCGCGCGCAGCCCTTCAATGATGTGGCTCGAACGGTCGTCAACAGCCTGCGCGTCAAGGCGGGGCAGCCTGCGCTGTCGCTGCAGGAACTGGTCGATCGGAAGTTGATACGCTACATTGCCTTTCCCGAAGATTTGAAAGGGCGTTATCAAAGCCATACCGAAGCCGACATGACCCAGTTGCGTGCGGCGGGCTACGACCGGCCGTTTAGCAGCGTCCAGGACGGTGTGTCGGCTTATGTGGATCGGTTGTTTTAATTTCGTTGATATGGCACCCCTTGTGGGTGCCAAAAACCCTTAGCGCCACGCCAACCAAACCCATCGCTCCCAACGTAACACTACGCATGGATGGATTGGTGTGCAGGGCCTATCCTCGCGTGGACCGATCTTCGATCATGGAGCTTATGGAAATCCTGGGTTTCCATATTCATTCCATTCTTCGGAGACTCATCATGAATCCCTTCACTGAATCCACCGTAGCCCGCCCGCTGACCGATAAGGAAATGGCAGTCACTAGGACTGCCGCAAAAACGTGCCTGCCGCTCATCCACGGCAGCCATTCCTCTCGCCCCGCGTCGCGTTTGCGGCCGACGCGGCCGTTTTGGCGGCCCGTAGTGGGCGCGATAGGATTGGCTGCGGGCTTGGCGTTATCCGGCACTGCCTACGCTGTTGACGCCAATGCGGCCACGCAGGCGCAGCTTGAATCGGTGCGCGGCATAGGTCCGAAAACAGCACAAATCATCATCGAAGAACGTGTGCGCGGCGGCAAGTATGAATCTTTCGATGATCTGTCCGAACGGGTCAAAGGCATAGGCCCGAAAAAAGCCGCTACGTTGCAGGCCGCCGGGTTAACAGTGGGAGCGGCCGGCGGCGTCTCGGCGATCACCGCAGGCGCTGTGCCGCTTGTTTCGGCGGGCGATGCTAAATCGCAGGCCGGTTCGTCGGCGTTGTCGGGCAAAAATAAACCAGCGCGAAAACCGGCAGGCAAGCCTGCCAAATAAAGAGCCGGGTTGTTATGGCGTTGATTGTGGTTTTGCAGAGGAGGGTAATTGCCAATATGCGGGCGTCTGCAGGAGGCGCCTGCGTAAACCACGATGGCACCCACAAGGGGTGCCGCTACAAATACGTGGCCGTAGCGGGTGTAGGGGCACCCCTTGTGGGTGCCATGGTTTTAGGGCCGCAGCCTTGTTCGGTGTATGATTTCTGCATGAAAAAATACCCCACTATCGAAGACACCGTAGGCGCCACGCCGCTGGTGCGTTTGCAACGTATTCCGGGCGCCGCTGGCGAACCGCGCGGCAATGTCATTCTGGCCAAGCTCGAGGGCAATAATCCGGCAGGCTCGGTCAAGGACAGGGCGGCCCGTTCCATGATTCGGCGCGCCGAAGAACGCGGCGACATCAAGCCTGGCGATACGCTTATCGAAGCCACCAGTGGCAATACCGGCATTGCGCTGGCAATGACGGCGGCGGTGCGCGGCTACAAAATGGTTTTGATCATGCCCGATAACCTCACGCTCGAGCGGCGTGCGGCCATGACCGCTTATGGCGCGCAGCTAATCCTTACCCCCGCCAAGCAGGGGGGCATGGAATACGCTCGTGACCTGGCTCTGGAGATGCAGGCCGAGGGCAAAGGCAAGGTGCTCGATCAGTTTGCCAATCCGGACAATACTCTGGCCCACATTGAAACAACAGGCCCGGAGTTATGGCAGCAGACCGACGGCCGCATTACGCACTTTGTCAGCGCCATGGGGACGACCGGCACGATCATGGGCATGGCCACTTATCTGCGTTCGAAAAATTCAAAGATTCAGATAATCGGTGCGCAGCCGGCCGAAGGGTCGCAAATCCCCGGCATTCGCAAATGGCCCGAGGCCTACCAGCCCAAAATCTATGATCCTTCCAAGGTCGATGCCTTTGAACTGATCGATCAGGCGGACGCCGAAAACATGGCGCGCCGGCTGGCGAGCGAAGAGGGGATCTTCGGCGGAATTTCGTCCGCTGGTGCCCTGGTGGCGGCCTTGCGAGTCGCCGCCCGGGTGGAAAACGCCACCATCGTGTTCATTGTGTGCGACCGTGGCGATCGCTATTTGTCTACTGGCGTATTCAACTGATACCGGCGCACCTGGATCGGCCCCTGGCCGTTATTCAATTAGGCCCGGCGCTTCCCACGCGCTCGGCAATGGCCGTCGCCAGGTCGGCCACTGAAGCGGCATAGAAGTAGCTGTGGTTGTAATGGGTGATGGCGAAGAAATTCGGCGTTCCGGTGCGGTATTCGTTCAGGTTGCGCGGCTCGTCGATCAGGTCTACGACCCCGACGGGATATTTCTCCCAGGCGGTGTTGCGCGCGTCCGGCCGCACGCGGGCGCCTTTGGCGCTAAGCTCGGGCCAGCTAAGGCTGGGCTTGAGCCCGCCTGCGACCAGCGAGCCGGCGTCGGCGGGCAGAACGACCGGCGCAAAGACCGGCAGGCCCGGCACCCAACCGTGCTCGCGCAAGTAGTTGGCGACCGACAGGATCGCGTCCGTGGCATTGCTAGCCAAATCGATGTGCCCGCTGCCGTCGCCGTCTACGGCAAAGCGCAGGATGCTGCCCGGCATGAACTGAGGCAGGCCGATGGCGCCGGCGTACGAACCTTCCACATCGAGCGCGTTCAGTTTTTTCTCATTGTCCAACTGGATCAGATCGGCCAATTGGTCGCGAAATAGCTGGCTGCGTTCGGGGCGTGTCGAGTCCGGAAAGCGGAATCCCAAGGTGGCCAGCGCGTCGAGCACGGCAAAATCGCCGGTCTGGCGTCCATAGATGGTTTCGACGCCGATAATGGCGACGATAATCGATGGCGACACGCCATATTGGCGGCTCGCCCGATCGAGCGCCGCGCGGTTCTCGTTCCAGAAGGCCGTTCCAGCCTTGATGCGTATGGGTTCGACAAAACGTTTGCGGTAAGTTACCCAGCTGCGGCGCAGCCGGGTTTTCCCGGGCGTCATCAATCTGGCTACGGTCGCGTTGTAGCGGGCGCTTTTAAGCAGCGTTTCGACCCGGGCGAGCGGCACTTGGCGGGTTTGTGCGACTTCGCGGGCATACGCTTGTATGTCGGGCTTGAGCTGGCCGCGGGCGTCGGTGAACCCTTCAGCGCTGTTGATCGATCTGCCTGCCTTGATGGAGGGCTGTTCGCCGTTGTCTCCGCGTAGTTGAGCTTGCGTCTGGATCGGTGCCTGGGGCTGGGCCGGCGAGGGGGCCGTTTTGGTTGTGGCGCAGCCTCCGAGCAGGGTAATTAGCAAGGTCGCTTGCAATATACGGGCAGGTTTGAACATAATCATCCTTATGCAGACCCTCTATATTACCCACCCCTCTTGCCGCTTGCATGAAATGGGCCCATCGCACCCCGAGTGTCCGGAGCGCCTGGACGCGATCAATGATCAATTGCTGGCAAGCGGCGTGCTTGGCTTTCTGGACGAAAGGCAGGCCGTCAGGGCCGGCCGCGCCGATGTGCTGCGTGTGCATACGCGGCGGTATCTTGAGTACCTGGATGCGCATTCGCCCACTCGCGCCGGTACTTACTTTGAGCTGGATCCGGACACGCTGATGAATCCGCATACGCTGGAAGCGGCGTGGATGGCCGCAGGCGCCGGTCTGGTGGGGGTTGATGCGATTATGCGCGGCGAGGCCAGCACGGCGTTTTGTTCAGTGCGCCCGCCTGGGCATCATGCGCGTCCGGGCGAGGCCATGGGGTTTTGCATTTTTAATAACCTGGCCGTGGCCGTAGCCCATGCGCTGGACAACTATGCGCTGGCGCGGGTCGCGATCATCGATTTTGATGTGCATCACGGCAACGGTACCGAAGAAATGTTTGCGGGCGACGACCGGGTGTTGATGTGCAGTTTTTTCCAGCATCCTTTTTACCCGCATTGCGGCGCCGGGAAAGTGGCGAGCAACATGGTGAACATCCCGGTTCCGGCCTATACCGCCGGCGCCGCCTTGCGGCAATTGATGAGCGATATCTGGTTGCCTAGGTTGCAGGCTTTCGAACCCGAATTCATTTTTGTGTCGGCCGGGTTCGATGCGCATCGCGAAGACGATATGGCGCAGTTGGGCATGGTCGAGTCCGACTATGCCTGGATGACCGAGCAGATTGTTGCGCTGGCCGATAAAACGGCACAGGGGCGGATCGTCAGCTTTCTCGAAGGCGGCTATAACCTGTCTGCGTTGGGGCGTAGCGCCGTGGCGCATATCAAGGCGTTGGCCAGGCTGTAGAATGCTAGAATCTACATCAATTTTCCACTCTGGTTCCCGAATCGCTGCGCCTGGTCTGACGGGCGCTATGCCCTATGCGTGATGGCAACATGAGTGCGAGCCGTTTTTTATTTCTCTGGAGAATGCTTCGATGAAGGTGCTGGTGCCTGTCAAGCGTGTCGTTGATTTCAACGTTAAAGTGCGCGTCAAGTCTGATCAAAGCGGCGTGGATATCGCCAATGTGAAGATGTCCATGAATCCCTTTGACGAAATTGCTCTCGAAGAAGCAATGCGCCTGAAAGAAAAAGGGCTGGTTGCTGAAGTCGTAGCGGTGTCCTGCGGTGTGGCGCAATGCCAGGAAACCCTGCGCACGGCCATGGCCATTGGCGCCGACCGCGCGGTTTTGGTGCAAACCGATGTGGCGCTCCAGCCTTTGGCGGTCGCCAAGTTGCTGCGTGCTTTGGTCGATAAAGAGCAGCCGCAATTGGTCATCCTGGGCAAACAGGCTATTGATGACGATGCCAATCAAACGGGTCAGATGCTGGCCGCGTTGCTGAGCTGGCCGCAAGCCACTTTCGCCAGCAAAGTCGAGCTGGCGGGCGATACGGTTGCGGTCACCCGTGAAGTCGATGGCGGCCTGGAAACACTGTCGCTCAAGCTTCCGGCCATTATCACCACCGATCTGCGCCTGAACGAGCCGCGCTACGTCACCTTGCCCAACATCATGAAGGCGAAGAAAAAGACGCTCGATACGATCACGCCCGAAGCGCTGGGCGTTGATGTAACGCCGCGATTGAAAACGCTGAAAGTATCCGAGCCCCCGGCGCGCTCTGCGGGCGTTACGGTTCCCGACGTGGCGGCGCTGGTTGAAAAACTCAAAAACGAAGCCAAGGTGATTTGATCATGACGATTCTTGTAATAGCTGAACACGACAATTCACACTTGAAAGTGGCCACGAGAAATACCGTGGCGGCAGCGGCGAAGATGGGTGGCGACGTGCATGTGCTGGTTGCCGGCAGCGGCGCCCAGGTTGTGGCCGACCAGGCATCGAAAGTCGCCGGGGTGGCCAAGGTTTTGCTGGCCGATGCGCCTCACTTGGCCGAAGGGCTGGCCGAGAATGTCGCGGCGCAAGTGCTGGCTGTTGCTCAGAACTACAGTCATATTCTGTTTCCCGCCACCGCGTCGGGCAAGAACGTGGCGCCGCGGGTGGCCGCCCGGCTGGATGTGGCGCAGGTGTCCGATATTATCGCGGTCGATTCGCCCGACACATTCCAGCATCCGATATACGCCGGCAACGCCATCGCTACGGTCCAGTCGTCCGATCCGATCAAGGTGATTACTGTACGTACCACGGGTTTTGACGCGGTTTCCGAGCAGGGTGGCCAGGCGGTCATCGAAACGTTGGCGGCCGAAGCCGATTCGGGCTTGTCGTCTTTTGTAGGGCGCGAGGTGGCGCAAAACGATCGCCCCGAGCTGACGGCCGCAAAAATAGTGGTCTCGGGCGGGCGGGGCATGGGCAGCGCCGAGAACTTCAAGATTCTCGACCCCCTGGCCGACAAGCTGGGAGCAGCGCTGGGCGCCTCGCGCGCGGCCGTTGACGCCGGGTACGCGCCCAACGACTGGCAGGTGGGGCAAACCGGCAAGATCGTGGCGCCGCAGTTGTATGTGGCGATCGGGATTTCCGGGGCTATCCAGCATTTGGCCGGCATGAAAGACTCCAAGGTCATCGTGGCGATCAACAAAGATGCCGAAGCGCCGATTTTCGGGGTGGCCGATTATGGTCTGGTCGCCGATTTATTCCAGGCTGTTCCCGAGCTGGTCAAAGCGTTGTAGGGGGCTACCCTGTAGCGGCAGCCCTTGTGGCTGCCATCGCGGCTACCAAACAATCGTGGATAGAATGAATTTTCCAGCCCCGCGACGTGGGCGGCTAAGGCGGTTCGGGCTCTGACGTGCACGGTTCTGGCTTCGCCAGAACTTCCCGCGCGCAGAACCAGCTTCGGGGCGGCGTGCGAACTCGCAGGGCGAATAGCCCACTGGGCTATTCGCAAGCGCCTGCTCAAACAGCGCACGCCTTGCATCCCCGAAGCCGGCTCTGCGCGCGGCGCGCCCGAATCGCCCGCCCCACCTTAGCCGCCCACGCCGCTAGCGTTGATGATGTTCGTCATGTAGCGCCACCCCTTGTGGGTGGCATTTTCACCATTATTTGGATAGGTACAAAGCGCAATAAGCCAGAAATGGCTTGTCAATTATACTGTAATTATATACAGTATATAGCATGGCGCTAATCGACCCCTTTGCTGTCCTTGATTCCCAATCTCCCCCTGGCATCGTGCATGGCCGCGGAGCCGTTGGCAACGTCCGGCATCGTTTCCAGCAAACCGACCGTGAGGGCGTGGACGATGGCTGGCCATCGTCCGGTTTACCGGCAAAAAATCCGGATAGTCTCGATATTAAGGCCAGTGGTTCTCTGGAAGGCACACAGAGCAAACAGCACAATCCCGTCTCTACAGAAATGGCCCCCGTTCGCTTGAAGACGACCGTTACGGTTGAGCAGGCGCGCAAGCTCTTATCCCATAACGAATCCCCCGACATCCCCTTCGACCAGGCCGTCAACCCGTACCGGGGGTGCGAACACGGTTGCGTTTACTGCTATGCCCGCCCCACGCATGCCTACCTGGGCTATTCTCCTGGGCTGGACTTCGAAACCCGTTTGGTCGCCAAGGCCAATGCCGTGCAGGCGCTACGGGCCGAGCTGGCGCGCCCGGGGTATCGTGTGTCGCCCATTAATATCGGCTCAGCCACCGATGCGTACCAGCCCATCGAACGCGAATGGCGGCTGACCCGCGGTTTGCTCGAGCTTATGCTCGAAACCCGGCACCCGCTCATCATCGTCACCAAAAATGCCCTGGTCGAGCGCGATCTGGATATTCTTCGGGCCTTGGCCGAACAGAACCTGGTGACGGTGTATGTCAGTGTCACGACGCTGGATGCAGACATGGCGCGCACCCTTGAACCGCGCGCATCGGCGCCCTGGCGCCGGCTGCAGGCCGTACGCACCCTGGCGCAGGCCAGTGTTCCCACCGGGGTGCTGGTCGCCCCCATTATCCCTTTCATTAACGATGAATCCATGGAGTCCATTCTTCGGGAAGCCCGAGGGGCCGGCGCCTATTACGCCAGCTATACGGTGCTGCGCCTGCCCTGGGAAGTCAAAGCAGTGTTTGAAGAGTGGTTGGCCACCCATTTTCCGGACAGGGCGCAGCGCGTGCTGCACCGCATAGAAGATCTTCGCAACGGACGCCGCAATGATCCCGGCTTTGGCTCGCGCATGCGCGGCACCGGCATCTGGGCCGATCTGTTGCGCCAGCGTTTTGAACTGACAGCGCGCAAGCTGGGCTTGAATCGCCACCGGCTGGAACTCGATATGCATCGGTTTGTGCGTCCCGCCAGTTTAAAAACATCCGTCAGTATGACAACAGGGCAGTTGTCGCTGTTTGACTCGCCCTGATCGGCTTGCGGGCCGTAAAAATTCTTGCTTTTATATACACAAATACTTACACTTGCTCATGCTACAACGACATGAATAATCATAATTAGTGTTCGTTTGCATTGAATTGAGAACATGAGTTCGGTGATCGGAACACGAGAGGAACGAATTTGTGCACCCCCATTTTTTTGATTGTGTTGGTGAGTTACGGTGCGCTTTCGGTGAGCGTGCGAGGGATGGATTGTTAAGCCGTAGTGCGGACGGGTTGCTGCATAGAGCGTCGGCCTGGACGGGACTCGAACGGGTGGCGGCCTTGGCCTTAGTTGGCAGCGCGATGCTAAGCCCTGTGGCCTACGCGGCACCCACGGGCGGGCAGGTGACGGCCGGTTCGGGGGCCATTAGCCAGACGGCCGGGAACACCACGGTCAACCAGTCCAGCCAGAATTTGTCCTTGAATTGGCAAACCTTTAATGTGGGCGCGCACGAGGCGGTGAACTTTGTGCAGCCCAATACCGCCGCCATTGCGGTGAACCGGATTGCCGATACAAGCGCGAGCCAGATTCTAGGCAGTTTGAATGCGAACGGCCAAGTGTATTTGGTGAATCCCAACGGGATTGTGTTTGGCGCGGGCGCTCAGGTCAACGTGGGCGGACTGGTGGCCTCGACTTTGGCTATCAGCGATAGCGATCTGGCCGCCGCCGTGCGACATTTTACGGGGAGCGGCGCAGGTACTGTGGTCAATCACGGGACGATTACTGCGGCGCCTGGCGGCTACGTGGCCTTGCTGGGCCAGCAGGTATCGAACCAGGGCACGATCCGTGCGCCGGGCGGCACGGCGGCGTTGGGCGCGGGGAGCGCGGTGAGTCTGAGCTTCGATGCCGGCCGCTTGCTTTCCATGCAGGTCGATGCGAACGAACTCAGTGCACTGGCCGAGAACAAGCAACTAATCGTGGCCGATGGCGGGCAGGTGTTGATGAGTGCGGGGGCCAAGGATAGCCTGCTGGCCAGCGTCGTCAATAATACCGGGGTGGTTTAAGCGCAGACCGTGGCCAACCGCAAGGGCCAGATTGTGCTGTTGGCCGGGATGGCGGCAGGCACGACCGAAGTAGGGGGCACGCTGGATGCGTCGGCACCGAATGGCGGCGATGGTGGCTTCATTGAAACCTCGGGGGCGCATGTTCACGTGGCCGATGCGGCCAGGATCAGCACCCTGGCGGCCGATGGCAAGACAGGCACGTGGCTGATCGACCCGCACGACTACACCATTGCCGCGAGCGGGGGCGATATCACGGGCAGCGCGCTGAGCAGCCACCTGGGCAGCAGCAGTGTCACGATCTTGTCCAGCAACGGTGGCGCTGCGGGTAGCGGCAATATCAACGTGAACGATGCGGTGAGCTGGGGCGCCAACACGCTTACCCTGACTGCGGCCAACAACATCAACATTAACGCGGTAATGACCGCCGGCGGTAGCGCCGGCTTGGTGTTAAACACCGCCGCCGCCAATGGCGCCGACCTAGGTGTCAGGGGCGGCACCGTCAACGCCCTGCCTGGGGGCCGGGTGGATTTCACCGGCGGCAGCAATACGCTCACTATCAATAGCCATCCCTACACGATCATCACCACCCTGGGGATGGCCGGCGATACCAGCACTACCAGCTTACAGGGCATCGCCAATAATTTGACTGGTTACTACGCGTTGGGCAGCAATATTGATGCGAGCGCGACAAGCACCTGGAACGGCGGCGCGGGCTTCACGCCGATCGGCGATTTCGCGACCCCATTCACCGGCACCTTCGACGGATTGGGTCATACCATTTCCAGCGTGACCATTAAATCGGCCGCGGCCGACGTTGGTCTTTTCGGCTATGCCGGCGACGACGCCCCCAGCGCCCCCAGCACCATCCGGAATATCGGCCTGCTGGGTGGTTCTGTGATCGGCACGGCTAACAATAGCAACGTTGGCAGCCTGGCTGGGAGCAATGACGGGACGATATCTCGGGCCTATGCCACCAGCAATGTCAGTGGCGTGGGCGATGGCAACGCTGTTGGTGGCCTGGTTGGAAGCAACTGCTATTGCGGCACGATTACCCTGTCGTATGCGACTGGCACGGTTACAGGAGATACCAACAGTTTTACCGGCGGTCTGGTCGGCGTCAATGCCGGTTCGGTAACGCAGGCGTATGCGACCGGAGCCGTTGTTGCCGGCACTGGGGCGGCTGCGGGTGGGCTGGTCGGTGACAACAAGGCCACGATCACCCAATCGTACGCGACCGGCGCTGTTACCGTAGGCGCTAGCGGCTATGCTGGCGGCTTGGCCGGCGCGAACGACGATTCAATCACGCAAACGTATGCGACGGGGCGCGTCACCGGAGACGCGGGCAGCAGTATTGGCGGGTTGGTGGGGGATAACCTCAGCACTGGGAACATCGGCAGCAGTTACTGGGACACCGCCGCCACGGGTCAGCCCCAAGGTGCAGGCACGAATGCTGGCACGTTCATTGCCACCGGGCTCAGCACTGCTAGCGCGATGGCCCAGGGCAGTTACGCCGGCTGGAATTTCACCACCACCTGGCGCAACTACGACGGCCATACCTATCCGCTACTCAAGAACTTGCTCATTCCGCTCACCATCACCGCCAGCAATGCCGCCAAAACCTATGACGGGGTGGCTTATGCCGGCGGCAACGGCGTGACGTATTCCCGCTTGCCCAATGCCAATCTGCTCGGTGCGCCGACCTATGGCGGCACGTCGCAAGGCGCGACGAATGCGGGCAGCTACACGATTGTTCCCAGCGGCTACTGGTCGAATCAGCAGGGTTACGACATTCAATACGTTAGCGGCGCATTGACGGTCAATCCGGCAACGCTCTTGTTTACGGCGGACGCGGTCAACCGCCTTTACGGCGTTGCCAATCCTGTATTCACGGGCAGCGTGACCGGCTTTGTGGGCGGCGATACGTTCGCCAGTGCGACGGCCGGCACGCTTTTCTGGACCAGTCTCGCGGATGTGAACAGCCTGGCCGGCTGGTATGCCATTAACGGCAGCGGCCTGACGGCCTTGAACTACATCTTTGCCCAAGCGCCGGGCAATGCCAGCGCCTTGACGGTGCGCGCCCCTCTGCCGCTCGGTGCTGCCTGGCTTATCGCGTCACTACAGCCGGATTCCAAGTCGTCGTCGAAACTGGGTGCTTTAACGACGCACGTTGTGCAAATTGTGGGGTCCGGCGTGCGCTTGCCGTGATCGGAGCCCGTGCACACCTTCAGCCTGGCACTGCCGCGCATGCTACCTCCGTACTAATTTTATTTTCCTGGATGCCTCGTGACTGAGTCTACTCACTTTCGTTTTTCCCCGCTCACCTTGAGTCTGGCGCTAGCCAGCGTGGCGTTCGCAGTCGTGCCGCAAGCGACCCTCGCGCAGGTCTACCCGGGCAGCGGCGCGATCCTGCAACAAGTGCAGCCCACGTCTCCCGAGTCCGCTCCGAACGCCCAACCGGGCTTGACGATCCAACCTCAGGCGGCACCGGCCCCGACTGATACCACCCCGGTTTCGGTCGCCCGCGTTACGGTGAGCGGCAACACGAGCTTTGATACCGCCACCCTACACGCCCTGGTGGCCAAGGGAGAAGGGCGCACGCTTACGCTCACGCAATTGAACGCCCTGGCCCAAACGATCACCGACTACTACCACGCTCACGGCTACCCGCTCGCACGCGCTTATCTGCCGCCCCAGACGATCCATCACGGCACGGTGCAGATCGCGGTGCTCGAAGCGCGTTACGGTGAGGTCAAGGTCATTAACCACAGCCGCGTCTCGGACGGCCCGATCGCCGCCGTCCTTGAGCCTTTGCGCGCCGGAGACCTCATCACCCAGGGGACGCTCGATTCGCGCCTGCTGCTCTTGGGCGACTTGCCCGGGGTCGATCCCCATGCCACCTTAAGCCCGGGGTCGGCGGTGGGCACGGCGGACCTGGCGGTGCAGGCCGAGGCCGGGCCGCTGGTCTCGGGCAGCGTCACCGCCGACGACCTGGGCAATCGCTACACGGGGCGTGCGCGCCTGGGGGCGAACCTGGATATCAACAGCCCCTTGCACCGGGGCGATCTCTTGAGCGCCAATGTCCTCACCTCAGGCAAGGGCCTGAACTATGGACGGCTCGCCTACCAGTTGCCCGTGACCGGCTCCGGCACGCGCCTGGGGGTGGCGTACTCGGCCTTGACCTACCGCTTGGCGGGCGGCCTGGGGGACCTGGAGGCGCACGGCACGGCGAGTGTGGCCAGCGCCTGGCTCTCGCAGCCTTTTATTCGTAGTCCCGATGTGAATCTCACCGGGCGCCTCCAGTTCAATCACAAGATCTTGGATGATCGTATCGATGTGGCCTCACTGGCCAATCAACGCTACAGTGATAGCGCGACCTTCAGCCTGGAGGGCACGCGCCGTGATGGGTTCGGGGGCGGGGGCATCACCTTGGCGAGCGTGAGCGCCACCCCTGGGCACTTGAGCTTTACGAATGCGCAGGCGCGAGCCGCGGATGCGGCCACGGTCAAGACGGCGGGCTCGTACACGCGCTGGAACGCGACGCTCGCCCGTCTTCAAACCTTGACGACTGCCACGCGCCTGTATGCGAGTCTCAGCGGCCAGTACAGCCCGAATAACCTGGACCCGTCCGAGCAGTTCCTGCTGGGCGGGGCCAATAGCCTGCGCGGCTACGAGATCGGGGCACTGGGGGGCTCCTCGGGTTATCTGGCGACGATCGAGCTGCGCCATGACTTGCGCCTACCCTTGCCGGGTCAGTGGCAAGGGACGCTCTTTGCCGATACGGGCGCGGTGCGCCGCAATGCGCATCCGTATGGGACGGACGCCAATGTGGCGCATATCAGCGACGTGGGGCTGGCGCTGGATTGGACGGGGCCGGATCGGTGGGTGGGGCGCGTGCAGGTGGCTATTCCCGTAGGGGCCACGCCCACCATCGCGGGCGATCGCCCCTCGGCGCGGGTCTGGCTGCAGTTGACCAAGGGGTTTTAGGTAGAGGGTAAAGACGTAACCATCCATCCTGTAGCGGCAGCCCTTGTGGCTGCCATTTTTGCTAAACGGAATGCACGTTAATTGCGCCAATGGCACCCACAAGGGGTGCCGCTACAAAAACCTGCGGCAGGGCCGACTCCGATTCGGTATCATCAGATCCTGGATATAAATTTTAAAATCTGGAGGTCTTATGAGTTATCGCGCGCCTACGCAGGATATCCGTTTCGTGATCGAGGAGTTGGCCGATCTCAAGGGGGTTCTGGCCCTGCCGGGCTTTGAAGAGATCACCGGCGACCTGGTCGATGCCGTGCTGGAAGAAAACGCCCGCTTCGTCGAGCAGGCGATTGCGCCGCTCAATCACAGCGCCGATACCTCGCCCGCCGTATGGGCGGACGGCAAGGTGCAGACTTCTCCCGGTTTTAAAAAAGCGTTTCGCGAGTTTGCCGACGGCGGCTGGCAAGGCCTGCAGCATGACCAAGAGTGGGGCGGCCAGGGCCTGCCCAAGCTGGTGGCCGCGCCGGCAAGTGAAAACATCAACTCCGCAAACCTGGCATTTTCCTTGTGCCCGTTGTTGACCGACGGCGTGATCGAGGCCCTGATGACGGTGGGTACCAAGGCGCAGCAAGCACAGTTCATCCCCCCCATGCTTGAAGGCCGCTGGACGGGAACCATGAATCTGACCGAGCCTCAGGCGGGCTCGGACCTGGCGCTGGTGGCCACGCGTGCCGTGCGCGAGGCCGATGGCCGTTATCGCTTGTCGGGTCAAAAAATATTCATCACCTATGGCGAGCATGATCTGGCGGAAAATATTGTGCACCTGGTGCTGGCCCGCACCCCCGATGCTCCGGCCGGCGTCAAGGGCATTTCGCTTTTTATCGTACCCAAGTTTCTGGTCAATGAGGACGGGTCGCTAGGAGCTCGCAACGATGTGTGGTGTGCCTCTCTTGAGCACAAGCTGGGCATCCATGGCAGCCCGACGGCCGTGCTCCTGTACGGGTCGGGCAAAGGCGAGGCGGGCGAAGGTGCCATCGGTTATCTGGTGGGCGAAGAAAATCGCGGCCTGGAATACATGTTCATCATGATGAATGCCGCGCGCTATGCGGTGGGGGTGCAGGGCATTGCCGTGTCCGAGCGGGCCTTGCAACACGCGCAGGACTACGCGCGCGAACGGATACAGGGCCGTGCCCTTGAAGGGTCTGAGGGGCCGGTTGCCATCGTCCAGCATCCCGACGTGCAACGCATGCTGATGACCATGCGGGCGCTGACCGAAGGCGCGCGCGCGGTGGCGTATATGGCCGCCGCCGCTTGCGACAAGGGCCGGCGCCATACCGACTTGAACGTGCGCAAGCAGCACCAGGCGATCTACGAGTATTTGGTGCCCATCGTCAAGGGGTTTTCCACCGAAAACTCGGTTGAGGTGGCCTCCCTGGGTATACAGGTGCATGGCGGCATGGGCTTTATCGAAGAAACGGGCGCTGCCCAGTATTATCGCGACGCGCGTATCCTGCCCATCTACGAAGGCACCACGGCCATCCAGGCCAATGATTTTGTGGGGCGTAAAACGCTGCGTGACGGCGGGGCGGTGGCTCGCGCCCTGGCGGGCGAAATGCACGCGACGATTGCCGAGCTTGAAGCGGCATCGGCCGTAGCAGGCGCCCATGGCGCCGGCCTGGGTTTGATTGCGCGCCGCTTGGCCGGGGCGGTCGGGGCTTATGAACAGGCGATTGATTATGTTCTGGCCAACGCCCGCGAATCGTTGCGGGCCGTCTTTTTAGGCAGTGTGCCGTATTTGATGCTATCGGGCATTACGCTGGCCGGTTGGCAGATGGCGCGCGCGGCACTGGCGTGTGTGCGGCATATCGGCGCGGGCGCGACCGATGCGTTTTATACGCGCAAGCTCGCCACCAGTGTGTTTTACGCGGCCTATGTTTTGCCTCGGGCCCAGGCGCTGGCGGCCAGTGTGCTTGAAGGTCAGGTCGCCACGCAGTATGCTCGGTCCGTGGAGGGTACATAAGGATATTCATAAACGGTATTTCCGCCACGCGGCCTTTGCTGCCACAATGGTTTTTTACCTTAGCAATCTGCCCGGTTGCCAACGACCGCCGGGCAGGCCGCTGGCGATATGTTGGGTGGGCCTGGCCCGCACCCGTATCTTCTGATTCATCGACCATCAAGAGAGAACTACCATGACGACCTTGCGCCTGGGCGATACCGCCCCCGATTTTGAACAGGATTCTTCCGCCGGAAAGATCCGCTTCCACGACTATTTGGGTAATAGCTGGGGTGTACTGTTTTCGCACCCCGCGGACTTTACGCCGGTTTGCACCACCGAGTTGGGCTACACCGCCATATTGGCCGGCGAGTTTGCCAAACGCAATGTCAAGGTGCTGGCTTTATCGGTTGACGATGCCAAGTCCCATAAAGAGTGGATCAAGGATATCAACGACACCCAAAGCACGACGGTGAACTATCCCATTTTGGCCGACTCCGATCGCCGCGTATCGGATCTGTACGACATGATTCATCCCAACGCCAGCACCACGGCCACCGTGCGTTCGGTGTTCATTATCGATCCGGCCAAAAAAGTGCGCCTGACCCTTACCTATCCGGCCAGCACAGGTCGCAATTTCAATGAGATTTTGCGGGTTATCGACTCCCTGCAGCTCACCGATAGCCATAGTGTGGCCACGCCGGTTAATTGGGAAGATGGCGACGACGTGATCATTTCGCCCGCCATTAAAGACGAAGCGGTGTTGAAGGCCAAATTCCCCAAGGGCTACAAGGTAGTGCGCCCTTACCTGCGGATTACGCCTCAGCCTAATAAATGATCAGCTTGTAGATACTGTCTTGACCCTCGGTTTTGCCACCCACAAGGGGTGGCACTACAAAGGGTCCTGCAGGTTTTGTAGCGGCACCCCTTGTGGGTGCCATTTTCGTTAAACGGGATGCAGGTTATTGCATGGATGGCAGCCACAAGGGCTGCCGCTACGAAAACGTACCGGTGAATGTAGCGCCACCCCTTGTGGGTGGCATTTTTTTGCAGAATGGAAATCCAGCCCGCAGCACCCGCCATTTTTGGCCCCAGACGCTCCTTGCTGACCATGATTGCCGCCAGCAGAAAGATAACGCTTGCAAATTAAACTGTTATTTTGTACAGTACATTTTATGCAATAACTGTATTTAAAAACAGTAGTCAATCACCTGCGAGGCACACATGAATACTTATCGCGCTCAAAGCGTTCCCGCCAAATGGCCATTTCCTCCCGGCAAAGGCCGCAAGACCCCCAAGCTGTCCCTGGGTTCCATGGTGGCTGATGTCTGCCTGGTTGCGGTGTGGGGGGCCATGATTCCGGGCATGATGTGGCTAGGCGTTGCCGTAGGGTTCTAACGCCGGCCTCCATGGCGGCCCCTTTGTAATGGCACCCCTTTGTACCGGCATCCCTTTGTACCGGCATCCCTTTGTAGCGGCACCCCTTGTGGGTGCCATGTCTATAGAGACTGGGGGTTCCCGAACACCCTCGTTTAGGTGTAGAATGTTGGGTTTTGCAAACATCATCCTCTGATGGCGGAAAAATTTACCGTGTGTTTTGACTGTAGTGCCTGATTTTTGACAAAAACGTTTAGGCAAATACGTTTGGCAAATACACGCGGTTTCGGCAAATGCGTAAACGCGCGAAGCGCCACATACAAATCCGACCAATCATGATGACACCAGGAGTTCACATGAACCTACTCGCTATTCTTGAACAAGAAGAAATCCAGCGCCTGACCGGTGGTCAGCCCAAACCTGAATTCGCCCCTGGCGATACGGTTGTTGTCAATGTAAACGTGGTCGAGGGTGCGCGTAAACGCGTGCAGGCATACGAAGGCGTCGTTATTGCCAAGCGCAATCGTGGCCTGAATTCAGCCTTTATCGTGCGCAAGATATCCTCTGGCGAGGCCGTCGAGCGTACATTCCAGCTGTATTCAACACAAATTGCCAGTATCGAAGTGAAACGTCGTGGCGATGTGCGCCGTGCTAAACTTTATTACTTGCGTAGCCGTTCGGGCAAAGCCGCTCGTATCAAGGAAAAGCTGGTTCGTAACTCGGCTAAAAAGGCAGTTGCTGAATAATCGGCCTGCTTCCCGGTACTAAGCAGCGAAGGCGCCCGAGTGGCGCCTTTGTTTTATGGATTCCATGCCGCATCGTATTTATGGTCCTCGACGACAAGGCGTAGCCCGCCGGCCGGGTTTTGACCCCCAGACTCAGCCTGTGGTGCCAGCCTCCCAGGTGTTGCCGGCGCTCTTGCCCTCTACCCTCCAGCTTGATTTCATTTGCTCCGCGTTTGGCCGCGCTGTTGATTGGCAGGTCGAGCCCATATTTGCCGATTCATTTCGATCCGATTTTTCCGACTGCAAAGATATTATCCGGGCGGCTGTGCTTATTCCGTTGGTGCAGCGTCCCGACGGTTTGCATGTCATTTTTACCCGGCGCTCCTCGCATCTGCATGATCACGCGGGACAAATCAGCTTTCCTGGCGGCCGCATCGAGCCGTTTGATCGCGATGCCGTTGCGGCTGCCGTGCGCGAAACACAGGAAGAAATCGGGGTCGAGCCTCAATATCTCAAAGTGATAGGCACCCAGCCGGGATACCTGACCTCCACGCGTTTTACCATGTTGCCGGTCATTGGCCAGGTTCTGCCGGGATTTTCGATTCATCCTGACAGCACTGAAGTCGCCGAGGTATTTGAAGTGCCTTTGCCGGCACTGATGGATCCGGCCGGCCATGTGATGCATCGGGCGCAATTGCCCGGGGGGGGCCATCGCCTGTATTTTTCTATTCCCTGGGGGCCTTACTTCATCTGGGGGGCGACCGCTGCGCTGATACGCAATTTATATCATTTTCTGGCGGCGGCCCAGAATACGCCGGATCGTTCCTGAATCGTTTCAGTAGCTGCTTTTAGCTTCGTTTTCGGCCAGGATGCGTTTGTACAGGGCGTGTCGCTCGGGGGTAATGTCGCCGTGCTTCAGGGCGGCCAGTACGCCGCAGCCCGGTTCGTGGCGGTGCGTGCAGTTATAAAACCGGCAGTGGGCGATGGCCGCCGTGAATTCCGGAAAGCCTTGCTCTATTTCGTGTGCGCTCAGGTGGTACAGGCCAAAGGTCTGAAACCCTGGAGAATCGATCAGCGAACCCGTTTGCCCCGGCAGGCGATATAAGCGGGTGCTGGTGGTAGTGTGCTTGCCTGTGCCCAGCGCCACGGAATGTTCCTGGGTGTTGGCCCGGGCATCGGGGATCAGGATGTTCAACAGGGTGGATTTTCCCATGCCGCTTTGCCCCAGCAGTAGATTCGTGCGGCCCTCGATTTCGGGTAACAGCTGGCTGCGAACATGTGCGGGATCCAGCGCGCTGAGTTCGATGATACGTACGCCCAGCTTGGCAAGGCTGGCGAGCCGCTGGCGGGCAAGCGGTACGCCGCTTGCCAGGTCGACTTTGTTCAGGATAACGAGCGGCTCGATGTCTGCGCTGCGCGCCGCGACCAGGGCGCGCCCGGTGATGTCATCGGAGAAGACCGGTTCGATGGCGATTACCAGCAACAATTGATCCACATTGGCCGCGAACTGCTTCGTGCGCATATCGTCGGATCGGTACAGCAGGTTGCGGCGCTCCTCGATCTGGTCGATTGCGCCTTCATGGTCGCCTTGGGGGCTGATCTGTACAAAATCTCCAACGGCGGCGCCGGCCTTTTTGCCTCGCGGAAAACATTTGCGTACGCTGCCGTCGGCCAGTTCTACCGTGTAATGGCGCCCGTGGGCGGCAATGATGCGTCCTTGCAAGCGGGCTGCGCTAACCATGTTTCAGGTGCTGGATGCGCAGCACGGCCGGCGGGTGGCTATCGTAAAACGCCGAATGCAGCGGATCGGGAGTCAGGGTGGCGGCATTGTCGTCGTAGAGCTTGATCAGTGCCGCAATCAAGGGCTGGGCCGTGCATTGCCCGACGGCATACCGGTCGGCCTGGAATTCGTCGCGCCGCGATAGCCAGCTTGCCAGTGGCGAGGCCCAGAACGTGAAGGTGGGCGTGACCAGGAAAAACAGGATCAGCGCCAGCGCGTCGTTGGGCCGCCCCAACTGCGGCAGTACGCCCAGCCCGGTATAAAACCAGACCTGCCCCGACAGCCAGTGCAGCAAGAGGAAAAACCCGAGGGCCAGCGCGAAGGTGACAAACATGCGCTTGATGATGTGCTTGTGCTTGAAATGCCCCAGCTCGTGAGCCAGAACGGCCTCTACTTCGTCGACGTTCAGACGCGACAACAAGGTGTCGAAAAACACGATGCGGCGGCTTTTGCCAAACCCCGTAAAGTAGGCGTTGCCGTGCGCCGAGCGTCGCGAGCCATCCATCACGAACAGGCCGCGCAGGGCAAAGCCGCAGCGCTTGGCGAGTGCCTGGATGCGGGCGGCGAGCTCGGGATTGTCCAGGGGGACGAATTTATTGAACAGGGGGGCAATAAGTGTCGGAAACAGCCATAAGACCAGCACGTTGAAAACCACCCAGATGCACCACGCCCACCATCCCCACCAGGCGCCTGTGTTGGCCATGACCCACAGCACGAGCGCACACAGCGGCAACCCGAAAAGCAGCCCCAGCAACAGGCCTTTGACGCTATCGACGATGAATAGGCGGGGCGTTATGCGGTTAAAACCGAATTTTGCTTCAAGCTTGAACTTGCGCCAGATGGAAAACGGCAAGCCGAGCAGGCTGACCGCCACCAGCACGCAGCCCACCAGCGCCAATTGGCGCAGCATTTCGTTGTCGATGGCGTGGCCTAGCGCGACGTCCAGAAGCTGCAAACCGCCCAATAGCGTCAAGGCGACCAGTATGGCGGCGTCTGCAACGCGTTCGACCATGCCCAACTTCGTTTTTGCCACCGTGTAGTCGGCGGCACGCTGGTGGCTGGGCAGGCCGATGCGGTCGGAAAATTCGGCAGGGACTTGCGCGCGTTGCGCCGTGACGTGCCTGATCTGGCGCGTTGCCAGCCACAGGCGCAGCGCAATATCGGTCAACAGAAAGGCGACAAACAGCAAGGTGAACATAGGGGATAAGTGGCCGTGTGCGAAAATGACTTTTTTGAGGATGAATTATATGGCGGTTAATGATCAGCGTTTGGTTTGGCTCGATATGGAAATGACAGGGCTGGATCCGGAGAAGGAACGCATTATCGAAGTGGCCATCGTTGTGACCGAGCCCGATTTGACGCTGGTCGCGCAGGGTCCTGTACTGGTTATACACCAGAACGACGCTTTGCTCGATGCCATGGATAAATGGAATCAGTCCACTCATGGAAAAAGCGGCCTGATTGCCAAGGTCAAAGCGTCTACGCTGACCGAGGCGCAGGCCGAAGACCAGTTGCTGGCTTTTCTTGCCCAGCACGTGCCTTCGGGCAAGTCGCCATTATGCGGCAATACGATAAGCCAGGACCGTCGCTTCATGGTCAAGTACATGCCGCGGCTGGAAGCCTATTTTCATTACCGCAATCTGGACGTAAGCACGCTTAAAGAGCTGTCTTTGCGCTGGAAGCCCGAAGTTTATAAAAGCTTCGTCAAGAAAAGCCGCCACGAAGCGCTGGCCGATATTTATGAATCCATTGACGAGCTAAAGCATTATCGCGAGCATTTCATCAAGCTGTAGGGGGCGTTTGGCGTATTTGTCGATGCGGTCTTGTTTATCGACGGATTTTTGGCACCCACAAGGGGTGCCGCTACTTTTTGGCAGCTACCTAGGCGCCCGAAAGGCGCACAGGCGGCTTCACGATAGCTATTGAGTTCATGCGGGTCTCCGCTTGGATTTTGCGTTGCGGTTCCGGTCGAACGATGACGGCTCTATATGCTCCACGCCTAAGAATGTGCAAAGAAATCGTGCGACATGGGTTTCCATTTCGGGGCTGTCCAACCGAACAGGGCCAGGGTCATTGATAATGGAGTTGACGAGCAAGCCGTTGACGAACTGCATTGCTGTCTTTACGCGATGCTCATCGCATTCAATACCAAGCTCTTCCGTCCGCGAAAGCACATTTTCAGCAATTTGTGCGGAGCCTCGGTAACCCAGGCGTTTGAAGGGAGTCCACGCATCGGGCAGTGTGGAAGCGTGTTTGAAAGCTGCTCGATACAGGCCACGGTTGTCTCGATAAAGCGAGACCCAAAATGCGGACAACTTATAAAGTAGTTCCGGAAGTGATGCTTGCCGCGCATTGAGCCCGTCGAATAAATCCACCATATTTACATCGATCTCTGCGATTGCCATTTCCTGAATCGCGAGAAAAAAGCCTTCCTTATTCTCGAAGCGTCCGTAAAACGCTCCAACCGATGTACCGGCTTCCCGTACGATTTCGCTGATCTTCATCTCTTCCAGGCTGCCTGCCTGCAGCGCATTCCGTCCTGCTTGGAGTAGGCGGATCAGCTTTGCACGGCTGCGCGCTTGCTGCGCTGGGCGTACCGCCCCCGCTCCCGACCCGTCGGCAGCCCACAATCCTTCCAAGAACATATTTGAATCATTCACTATGCGGTTCCTATCTCAATACATGTTTCTCTCAGAATGCTTAGGCACGCAGCAAGCAGGTTGGCGGGTTGATAATTCAACCTGATGGGTGCTTCCTACCGTCGGCAACATACGAGCCGCGATGGCCACCGATAGGTGATGCTAGTGGCGTGCATTCTTGATTATAGGATCTCGGGTTGCCAGTTATGCGGCATTAATTCGTTGATCTGGCCGGCCTGGTGCGCCGTATTCCGGCTTATGCCACCAGAAACGGGACCCGTGACGCACGTGGGTCGCGTCACGGGGGTGCTACCTGTAGCGACTACGGGTTACCCCGACTATAAAGCGGGGGCTATAGAAACTAGAATCCCGACATTAAATAAGAATATGAATTCTAATTCTATTTAAGCCATGACTTTCCGACTTCTCCTGAGCATTGGAGTTCTTAAGCGGACAGTCTGTTACACGCCGGGCACTTTCGGGAGTGCACAACCTTAGCAGTTGCTTAAAGAAAATTTCTTTTCCGATGACACATGGGGGTTCGACATGCTTACCAGGTTCACAAGATATTCGCTTTACCGCTTAGCTGTCTGGTCATTTTATATTTCGCCGCGTGTTCTTGGTGGGTCCGCCAAGCCCTGGTGCTGGGGGGTGGCCGAAAGGCTGTTCAAACGGGTAGCGTGTAGTTTGGCGATTGCCTTTCTAACTTGTTATGGCATAGCGGCAAAGGCCGAATATCCAACGGCTCCTGTCCGCTTCGTTGTAGCTTTCCCGGCCGGAGGCGGACTTGACATGACGGCACGTCTCCTTGCGCAGAAGCTCTCGGAATACTGGAAGCAGCCTGTTGTGGTGGACAACCGTCCAGGGGCAAGCGGAATGATAGGAGCTGGAGCGGTGGCTCGCTCGGCCAATGATGGTTATACGCTTCTCATTGGGTCTCCTGCCGAGATCGCCATCAATCCCGCCCTTTATCCCAAGATGGCCTACGACCCTTTTAAGGATCTGGCCCCTATATCTCCCGTTGCAAAGTTTCCTTTGCTAGTGGTCGCGAATACGCAGTCCTCGTTGAAGTCATTCAAAGACTTGGCTGCTCAATCCCGCGATGCGAAAGACGGGGTTGCCTTCGCGACAAGCGGTATTGGAAGCATGCAGCAATTGGTTGGCGAATGGCTGAAACGTAATGCAGACATAAATCTTCTCCATGTCCCTTACAAGGGAACCGGCCCTGCGATGAACGACTTGTTAGGCGGTCAGATCCCGGTAGCGGTAATGGGACTCGCTCCGCTGATTCCGCACATAAAGGCAGGAAACCTGCGAGCGCTCGCAATCACTTCGAGTGAACGCAATCCCGCGGTTCCGAACGTGCCCACTCTCAAGGAGCTCGGCTACGATTTTGAATCGACTATCTGGTTTGGCGTATTCGCGCCGGAGGGTACGCCTAAGGAAGTCATTCGGAAAATTGGGCAAGATCTGCGAGTCGTACTGGCCGATAAAGGAGTTGAGGAACAAATGCTAAAGCTCGGAGGGGAAACCGCGAGCGCAAGCCCGGAAGAGTTCACGAGCTTTATTTCGGACGAGTTCGCCAAGTACTCGAAAATCATTAAGGATGCAAACATCAAAATGTAGTGACCTGAAATCAGGTCGAAACTTAGGGAGGAGCTATGCGTCTTTTAAATAAAGTTTCGCTCATCACGGGCGCAGGTAAGGGGATAGGAAAGTCGATCGCGGATGCGTTTGCGGCTGAGGGCGCGCGCGTGCTCATCGCGGATCGTGACGAGGCTGCAGCGCATGCTGCGGCAGCCAGTATAGTTGCACGAGGTGGAGTGGCCCATCCTGTTATCTGCGATATTGGAAGCGAGGAAGACGTCAATGCAATGATTGATGCGGCGACTAGCCACTTCGGCACCATAGACGTGCTTGTATGCAATGCGGGCTTGGGTTTTCATCGGCCCTTGCTGGATATCGAATTAGCCGATTGGGAACGGATTCTTCGAATCAATTTGACAGGCACTTTTTTATGCGTCCAGCGAGCAGCGCGAATTATGAGCGGCAAAGGCTCAGGCAATATCATAATCATCGGCTCGACCTCCGGACAAAAGGGCGCAATGGCGCGATCCGCGTATGGGGTATCGAAGGCCGGAGTTCTGCAGCTGGCGCGTATAGCAGCGACGGAGCTCGCCCCCTTGGGTATTCGAACCAATGCCATTGCTCCCGGCCCAATTACAACTACGCTTTCCAACTCCAATCACACACCTGAGCAGCGCCGTGCGTACCTGGAACGCATACCAATGGGCCGATACGGTGAGGCGCCGGAGGTCGCCGCAGCCGCAGTCTTTCTAGCAAGCGAAGAATCAAGCTACATAAACGGACACATCCTGAATGTGGACGGTGGCTTGAACGAGGCAGGCCTAATGTTCAGGCCAAGCGGTGCGCCGTCTTTTGAGCCGGGGGCCGACCATTCGGGCCGTCAAGTTGGGAGCCCGACGAGCGGATTTGTCGACAGGTTATGACTTGGTAGTATTGAGTGTCCCTTGCCTCTGGCAGTGACAACATCGAGTTGCAATGATAAAACCCAAAAGGAGGGGTAATGACCGAAGACGAGCGTTATGACAGAGGGCTGCAAATCCGAAAAGAAGTGATGGGGGCCGCGAATATCGAGCAGCGTTTGGCAAGTGATTCTGAATTCATGAGGCCCTTGCACGATATGATTTCTTCTTGGGCGTACGGCGAGGTATGGGCACGAGAAGGTTTGAGTCGATCCGTCCGCAGCCTATTGGTTATTGCAATGATGGCGGCGACGGGCCGTCCCCATGAGCTACGTGCTCACTTAATGGGTGCATTAAACAATGGATGTACGCAAGGAGAGATCCAAGAGGTACTGTTACAGGTTGCTGTGTATTGTGGGTTCCCTGCATCGCTGGATGCGCACAGAATAGCCGAGCAGGTTTTCCGCGATCACGCTTAGGGGCGCTTTAATTTTGTTGTAGTGGCAGCCCTTGTGGCTGCCATTTTTATTATGAACTGTACCAACACTTCTTATGTGACGCATTTCGGCGCCGTTTACGTTCGAGGTAAAAAAACCATGTCATTTCAGTCAAGGTGATTGTAAAGCTGTAATTTGTAGGCTATATTTGTAAAAAAGTCGTCACATTGAACGTTTGGCGTTTCATTGCATTTGTGGCTGTTGCCCGTTTTGTGCGCGCCACTATGCCTTGTAAAAGCTTGATTATAGTTTGTTCAGCGGGTTGCAAGCTTATATCCGGCGGCATGGTCGATGGCACATTTTTATAAAACCGGGAGGAGCAATATGAAATCGTGTGTGTTAAGTCAAGGCGGTATGGGAGCCAATTTGGGGCGAAGATGTTCCGCTTGCGTGCAACTCAACGAGACAATAGGAGCACAGGGATGACTGGAAATAACGATAAACGTATGGCGCAGGCGGCATCCGCCGGGCGTGGCATCAGTCGGCGCGACGTACTTATCCGGGCGGGCGTAGGCGCTGCGGCTGTTGGCGCTCCGGGCCTGTTCGGACTGCGCCAGGCCATGGCGGCCACAAACGCCGGGTTCGATCTTGCGGCAGCGCGCAAGGAAGGCCCTGTAGTAATCTGGCATGCCGACCAAGAGGCGGATGTGGTTGAGTTTCTAAAGATATTTACAAAGAAAACGGGCATTGCAACGGTACAGCAGCGCTTGCTTCCGGGGGCGGCCCTGCCGAAGTTGATGGCAGAATTGCGAACGGGTGCGACCGACGTCGATGTCTACGACACCTCTGATGCGGGATTGATGGAGCAGTTGCGCAAGCAGGGCCATCTGCTTCGTTATGAGTCGCCGGAGCTCGCGGCTTATGCACCGCAATATAAAAGTAATCCGGTGGGTTTTTGGGCGGCCTACTACATCAATATCGGGACAATCATGTACGACCCGCGCCATGTCCAGCCGGATACTGCGCCCAAGACATGGCTTGATCTGCTCGACTCGAAATGGAAGGGGCAGGTTGGTTTTCAGAATGCGTCCGCCGGAACCCAGTACACCTGGTGGTATCTGCTCAAGGACATTCTTCCAAAGGATTACTGGGATCGCCTTGCCGCGCAGAAGCCGCGCGCCTATTCGTCGTCGACGCAGATCGTCACCGATATACATAACGGCAATCTGAAGATCGGGGGCAAGGTCAGTTCGTTCCAATATGTGAAGTCAAAACGCCTGAAGGAGCCTATCGAGGTTGTTTTCCCTCCGGAGGGTGCGCCGGCCCAAAGTCAGGTGGTTGGCATTATCGGGGCCACCAAGCGGCCAAACGCCGCCAAGGCGTACGTGAATTTCCTGCTCTCGCAAGAGGGTCAGCAAAGCTGGAACGAGATTCAGGGTTCGCCTTCGGCGCGGACTGACGTCAATTACCCAGGGCAGCCGGATATGTCCAAAGTCAAGATCATCGTACCCACCAATATGGACGATTACGCGCTTACGGCCAACCATGCGAAGTTTGTGAAGCTGTGGAACAAGATCACCGGCTTCTGACCGTTCCATCGGAGGATGGGGTGCCGCTGCTGCGGGCAAGGCGCTCGCGGCCGCGCATCAAATTGAACCTGGTGGGGTTAATGGCGTTGCTGCTGCTTGTGCAGGGCTATCCATTGCTCTTGATTGTTTCCAGCGCGTTCAATGTGGGCGACCCTCAGGCAATCCCGCCGACCGAGTTTGGTTTGTCGAACTTTGTCCAGATTCTGGACCATCTGGACTGGGTTTGGAATTCGCTGCTTGTGGCCGTTGGCGGCACGCTGCTGGCTACTGCGATCGGCGTTTTGCTTGCCTGGATCATTCATCGGACCACCGTGCCTGGCAGCAGCCTGCTGGAAATTCTGATTGCAATTCCTTACCCGCTTGGCCCCCTGGTCGGAGCGCTCTCCTGGAGCGCGCTGGGGTCGCCGAGCTCGGGCTTGATCAACAAGTTGTTTGTCGCAGTGACTGGGTTTGCCAGTCCAGTCATCGACATCACCAGCCTGGGTGGCATCATTTTCGTCATGGCGATCTTCGAAGCACCCGTCGCCGTCTTGATGATCGGTGCCGCAATGCAGCGGATGGATCCATCGCTGGAAGAATGTTCGGCCATTTTTGGCGGAGGGCGGATGCGCACGGCCTTGCGGGTGACCCTGCCATTGATGTTGCCGGCGATACTCAGTTCGGCACTTTTCCTATTCACTTCAATGCTGGGCGCGTTTGCGATCCCGGCCATTCTTGGTGTTGCCAGCCGATTCTACGTCATCACCACAGCCATTTACGTACTGTTTCAGGGCTATCCCCCCAATTACCCGCTGGCGGCCGCGCTTGGTTTGCTTCTGATCGCAATCACTGCCATTGCGGTCTGGCTCTACGGCCGTGTCTTGAGTGGCCGCTCGTTCACTGTTGTATCGGGAAAGAACTATCGTCCGCGTCGGGTCGATATGGGTGCGTGGACGCCGCTGTTGTTTGCGATTGCCTGTTTGTATATTGTCATTGCTTTGATTTTGCCGCTCGGCGTATTGCTGGTCGCGTCCGTTCAAAGCGGCGGCGAAATACGTTGGGACGTGAGCGAATGGACATTGAGAAATTACCATTACGTCCTGATCGATTTTCCCACTACACGACAGGCTATTGTCAATAGCCTTATGCTGGGTGTGGGGACGGGCACGATCGGCACGGCGCTGGCGGCGGCAATTGCCTGGGCCGTCCACCGCCACCATGGCCCCGGCGTGCGGGCGCTCGAGCAAGTGACAATGCTGCCGCAAGCGTTTCCCCGGTTGATTTTTGCCTTCGGATTTCTCTGGATGTTGCTGAGCCTGCCATTTCCGTTGTACGGGACGGCGCTTTCGGTCCTGCTTGTCTATGTCATTGTTTTCCTGCCGCTTGCTTATCGCAGTATGGCCGGCGTAGTCGTACAGATCGACCGCTCGATGGAAGAAGCAGCGCAAATGAGCGGCGCCGCCTGGTGGCGCATGATGCGCACCGTTACGCTGCCGTTATTGCGCTCGGGTTTGCTGGCGACCTGGGTGCTCATTTTCATGGTTTCCATCCGTGAAGTGAGTGCGTCGCTATTCTTGGCCGGGCCGGGCATCCAAGTACTCGGACCGGCAATCTTCAGCTTCTGGGATTCCGGCGGACTGCCGCGGGTCAGTGCGCTGGCTGTTGTTCAGGCGGTGATCATCCTGGTTGCATTGCTGCTGGTTCGCTGGCTAACCAGGCAAGGTGGGAAAATCGGAGGGGTACAGGCATGAAATGGCCAATGCACAGGCGGGCTGCACAATGAGCGCAACAGACTTGCACATGGACCGTTCGCTTTCGGCGGGTGCCGCTGCAATACCAGACACACCCTCTTTTCTCGAGGTCCGCAACCTTGTCGCAGGCTATGGCGACAAGATTGCGGTCGATGGAATCTCCTTGTCGATCAAGGCGGGCGAGCATCTTTCGCTGCTAGGGCCCTCCGGTTGCGGCAAGTCCACGACTTTGCGTTGCATCGCCGGGTTGGAGACGCCGCTCGAAGGCGAGATCGTCATCGATTCCAAGGTCGTGTTCTCGTCTGCAAAAAAAATTAATGTCCCGCCGGAAAAACGGCAACTATCCATGGTGTTCCAGTCGTACGCCATTTGGCCGCACATGACCGTATTCGAGAATGTCGCCTATGGCCTGCGTGCGCACAAAGTTCGTGGCGAGGAGCTCAAGCAGCGGGTTGCCACCGCGCTGGCGATGGTTGGGATGGCGGAATTGGTCGATCGGCCGGCTACCGATCTGAGCGGCGGTCAGCAGCAGCGGATTGCCCTGGCGCGCAGTTTTGCCGTTCGTCCGAAAGCAATGTTGCTCGATGAACCGCTTTCCAACCTGGACGCCAGGCTGCGAGTGCGGATGCGCGAGGAAATCAAGGAACTGCAGCATCAGCTTGGCCTTTGCACCATCTACGTGACGCACGACCAGGAAGAAGCAATGGCGATATCCGACCGGATCATTGTCATGCGCAGCGGTCGAATTGAACAGATTGGCGCGCCGCTCGAGATTTATGATTTGCCGCGTACACGCTTTGTTGCGGATTTCATCGGGGCTGCAAATATACTGTCTGGCCAGGTGCTTCCAGGTGCTCCAGGTCACGCCCCGATGCTGCGCGTGGGCCAGGCCGATATCCAGTGCACTGCCTGCGAGCCCATGCCGCGTCCGGCAGAAGACGGCAACTACCTGGCCGCCGTGCGCGCGGTTTATCCAGAGCTTAGTCGCGGCGCTGCGTCCGGGATCAACCAGTGGCCGGCTACAGTCAAACGCCGGCTGCTGTTGGGAGATATCGTCACTTACATACTGGATTGGCCGGGCGGGACCTTGAGGGTTCAGGGTTTTCCCGGCAAGTTGTTCAATGAGGGCGAACATATCGTCTTGCACATTCCGCAAGAGCGCGCTGTGTTGGTGGGCGCCGATAGGCTTTGACCACCAGGGCTGGCTGTGGCGGCTGGTGGAACACTGAAGGCAATTTCAAGCATGAAAATCAGCTTTGTCGGACTGGGGCAGATGGGCAAACCCATGGCGTTGAATATGTTGAAAAGCGGCGCCGAGCTTATCGTCAGCTCCCGCAGCAATACGCACTTTGCCGAATTCGAGAAAAAGGGGGTGCCCACCACGCAAGATCTTGCGCAGGTTGCGCAGAGTCATATTATTTTTCTCTGCCTTTTGGATAGTGAGGTCGTGCAGGATGCGTTGTTCGGAGAAAAAGGGTTTGCCAAGCATCTGACGACGGGACAAATAGTCGTGGACTTCAGCACCATCTCTTATTCCCTGACGATGGAAATAGCCAAGCGCTTGCAAGATCGTGGTATTGGGTTTCTTGACGCCCCTATCTCTGGGATGGAGGCCCGGGCGGTCGACGGCACTCTTACCGTAATGTGCGGAGGCAAAAGAGAGACTCTTGATGAGGTCAGGCCTTATCTGGAGTGCGTTGGCAACAAGATTATCTACATGGGCGCCAGCGGATCTGGCCAACTTACCAAGCTCTTTAACCAAATGCTCTATGCAATCAATATGGCGGGGGTGGCGGAAATCCTTCCCCTGGCTGTGAAGATGGGGCTGGACCCCGAAAAGTTTGCACAGGTGATCAACAGCGGAACGGGTAGGAGCCACGCATCAGAGTTTTTCGTCCCCAGGATCTTACGGGATCATTTTTCAGACGGATACTCCTTGAAAAAAGGCTATAAAGATTTGGTAAGCGCGGCTGAAATCTCCGCCGATCTTTGCGCGCCTCTGCCAGCGATGCATGCGGCAATCGCGACTTATCAGGCGGCCATGCGCAAGGGCTATGGCGACTACGATAAAGGCATCATGGTCCGCGTTTTTGAAGAGTTGCTGGGAGTAAGTTGCCGCAAGCCGTAGGCCTCCTAAGTGGATTGTTGCCGCAATTTCAAAAGTAGGGATAAAAGCATGGATACGAATGGCATCGATGATGTACAGGTGGGGGCGTCGTCGCGGATCAGTAAAACCCTCTCCGAGGCTGACGTTTATATGTACGCCGGAATTTCGGGGGATTTTTCGCCCAATCATATCGATGAGGTCTACATGAAAGCGGGTCGCTATGGTCAGCGTATTGCTCACGGAACGTTGTTGATGGGCTTCATGTCAGCCGCTTCCGCCAGGCTTTATCTGGGCCGAACGGTATCGTTGGGGTACGACCGCGTGCGTTTCACGGCCCCTGTCTTTTTCGGCGATACGATTACGACCGAATACACAATCAAGCAGATTGATCGTGACAAGAGGCGAATCTACGCCGATGTTTGCTGCACCAACCAGCACGGTCAAGTGGTTGGCGCCGCGCTTAATATTCGCGCCTTCGTCGGTTAGTAGACGGGAGAAAACCTACGTTTCGCTTTCAAAGGTTTCGTAGGTCCAGCGCCTTGTCGTGGGCCAGCAATGCTTTGCTGATGACACCCAGGTGTGCTTGGTGTTTCGAATCAAGGCGCGACAGCATGGGCAGCATGGGGCCCATATCGGCAATGCCGGCGGCCGTGACGGCATCGTGCAGGACGCGGATTGGATTAAGCGCATCGCGGCAGTCTTCCAGCGGCATATAAGCGGCTCGCAATTGTTCAGCCTCAAGAAAATTGCCGCTCTGGATCGCCCGTAATAACTCCATTGACCCGCGCGGCCCGACGCATACCGAGCCGGAAGTGAAGCCCGACAGCCCGAAGTCGCGCAAGTGGACGATTGCCGGGCGCTCTCCGATACCGCTAATGACCTTGCTTTTATCGACAAGCTGCAGCAACCGCGTCAGGAATTCATCTTGTTCAGGGGCGTCGCGCACGATGGCGTACTTGATGGCGGCGATGCGGCCTTCGCGCGCCAGCACTTCTACGGACTCTGGCTGCAAAAACGTAGTGTTCTTGATGTAAATGATGACGGGTTGCGCAAAGGCATCCGAGAAACGGCGTATACCGTCCATGGCCCCTGCGTCGGTGCTGGGAAACATCAGGGGCAGTATCATCGCCGTGGGAAATTTGCGCTGGCGCAGGATCGCGGCCTGGTCGATCATCTTGCCGTAATCGGGTCCGACCGATGGGATGACCCAGGTATCGGCGCCGACGGTTTCTTCCAGAAAATCCAGTACTTCAGCGTATTCAGACACGGGTATATTGTAAAAATTGGCATTCCCGCCATATAACAGTGTGCGTACGCCGCCCGACTCCATATGATGGATTAATGCCTTGTTCGCTTCCCTGTTTAATGACAAGTCTGCGTGGCGCGCCAAGGGCGGGACGGCCAGAACTGAGCAGGTTATGTTTTCGTGTGTAACGGCAGTAGTTTTCATTACGTTCTTATCAGCTGTGATTTACTTGTAAGTTATTCTAGACAAAAGCTAGATACTTGTCAATAAGTTGTAAAAAAACAAGTAATGAAAAAATGCACGCAAGGCGGGCGCGTCAATGTTTGAGCACTTTTTGTGCAGCCGCTAGCCAGGATTGCGCGACGCTCTCGCCGCCTTCGTTAAGGGTAGGCGGGGCCTTCCAGCCTTCGGTGATGTCGAATCGGGAGTATTTAACGGCCGACCCTAATGTCAGGCTCCGGCCTTGGGCCGAATCGGGCAGGTTCACGATCATTTTCCGATGCAATACCTGAGGGTTGTCGAACACCTGGTCGATCGTTGCGATCGGTGCGCAGGGCACACCGCTTTCGCGCAATTTTTGCGCCAGATCCTGGGTTAAATAGTGCCGGGTTTCCTGCTCGATGGTGGCGTCGACCAGGTCGCGATTGGCAAGCCTGGCCGCCAACGACAGGAATTGAGGGTGTTCGATTAGGTCTTGCCGATCCAGCGCCGTCATGAATTTTTCAAATAAATTCTGGATGCCCGCGCCGATGACTATCCAGCCGTCACGGGTCGCAAAGGATCGGTAGGGGACCAGTTGAGGGTGATTCGAGCCTAACTTCCCGGGGACGCCGAATCCCAGTAGATATTCCAGGGCCGCGTTGGCCAAAAAGGCGACCTGTCCTTCCAATAAACTGGTTTCGACACGTTGGCCTTGTCCCGTACGGCCGCGTTCCAACAAAGCCACAAGAATGCCCGAGAAGGCGTTCATGCCGGTTATGACGTCGAATGCGGATGTGCCCAGTTTTACCGGAGGCCCGTTCTTTTCGCCGGTGATGCTCATGTATCCGCCCAGGGCTTGTATGGTCAGATCGAAGGCGCGTTCTGTGGATTGTGGCCCGTCCGCTCCCATGCCCGAGATCGATGCGTAGATTAGGCGCGGGTTGATTTGGCGCAGGCTTTCGTAGTCGAGATGGAATTTTTCCATGACGCCGGGCCGAAAGTTTTCGATGAAGACGTCGGCTCGCGCCGCCAGTTCGCACAGGCGGGCCAGCGCATGGGCGTCATTGAAGTCGACGCCCAGCGAATGCTTGTTCCGATTGGCGGCCAGGAAGGTGATGCCTTCGCCATCAGAAAAAGGAGGCCCCTGGGTTCGCAACGGGTCGCCCGTGCCGGGCGGTTCGATCTTAAGAACCTCGGCGCCTAAATCGCCGAGAAGCATCGTGCAGTACGGCCCGGCGAGGAACCGGGTCAGGTCCAGCACGCGCAGTCCCTCCAAAGGCTTTGCCATCATAGGAAATTTTTCATGATTGGAATATTGAAATTACGAGATAACGAGCTCTTTGCGGTCGTTCAGGTGCGCCAGATTCGATCGTTTCCACTGCGCATCGTTGCGCGTTGGGAAGTCGGTGCGGAAATGGGCGCCCCGGCTTTCTTCGCGTTTGAGGGCCGAGCCGGCGATGGATAAGCCGACCAGGGCGGCGGCTCGGGCGTCGGCCAGAGGATGAAACGGCGAACCATCCCAGGTGCTCTGGATTTCGGCCAGGAGTGCTTGGAGGGAGTCGACGGCTTCCCCGATTGACGCGCCCGACCGGCGAATGCCGACCTTGGCCGCCATGATTTTGGGTATGAGCTGCAAATAGGACGGCGCCGGTTTGGCCGGCCGAGATTTCTGAGCCTGCTCGAAGCAGGTTTGGGCGATTTCCTTTGCTCGGCTGATGTATGTGGGCGTCAACGGCATGAGCGTTTGTTGCGCGTACTTGCCGGCCACCCGCCCAAATACAATCGCATCGGAGGCCCCATTTCCCGCTATTCGGCTTGCTCCGTGCACGCCGCCTGCGGCTTCCCCGCACACAAACAAGCCTTGAACACCGCTATGACACTGATGGTTGATTTTTACGCCGCCCATCAGGCTATGTGCGGCGGGGTGAACTTGAATGGGTGTTGACGACGGATCGACGCCCGCCTTTACCAATCTTCGGAAATGAGTGACATAGCCGTGAAGGCATTCCTGGGTCAGGCCGGTCGCGTCGAAATAGACCGAGCCATTGTCCGTGCCGCGCCCCTCATCAATTTCCTTTTGGATAAACAAGGCCATTTTTGCCTTTTCGATTTGTTTCTCGCAGTTCGGGGGGTTGTATCGACACATGAACCTTTCACCCAGCGAATTGGTCATGATGGCGCCGTCGCCCAGCATGGCGGTGGGCATTTCCATGCCTCTCACCGCCGCCGGCGTGGACACGACAGTGGGTTCGAATTGCACGAACTCCATATCGACGAGGGTCGCACCCGCATCCAGCGCCAGCGCATACGAGTCTCCACCGACGTCGGCGGGGTAGGTGGAGTCGCTGTAGAGCCCTCCGATCCCGCCTGTGGCCAATACCGTGCTGCCCGCTAGGAACGCGGTCAGCTCGCCCGTATGCCGCTGCAGCGTCAGGGCGCCGCACACGCGGTCGCCGATCTTGATTAACGATATGGCCCTCAAGCCCAGGCATTCTTTAACGCCCAGGCCGATAGCCGCCTTTGAGATGGCGCCCAGGATGGCGTTGCCCGTGCCGGACTTCACATAAACGGATCGTGGATATCTGGACCCCGACAGATGCCTTAATGCGGGCTGTCCACAATTCGTTTCAAAAGGCACGCCCAGCGCCTGCAGTTCTGTAAACGCCTCGCGCGCCTGCTGTGTAATAGTTTGGACCAGAGACAGGTCGGCGATTTCGTAGCCGCCCTGAAAAACATCGTTATGGAATTGATCAATTGAATCTTCCTGGTGGCCGTTTTCCAGGCAGGCGTTAAAGCCCAGAATAAAGGGTGATGCGCCTTTAGCCAGCCCCACGATGGAAACCGAAGCGCCACCGCGCGCCGCGGCGCCGGCGGCTTGATAACCCGCTACTCCACAGCCTAGAACGAGAACGTCTGTAGACTGTATATGCAACGAGCGAATGGATCGCGTGGTGCTGGTGTGCATTGAATGCAGCTCCTTTTGCTTGCTTGTCCCTTGCGCGATAGCCCCCGTCGTTTAATACAACTACGGGCTATAATTTACAACTATACCGTTACGACTATCCAATTACAACTATATAATTACAACTATGTCATGGCCGCATGGCTGCGGCATTTTGGGGCTCGAATACCAAGAGGGCGCGGTGCATTCGCCGCCGATCCAGGGAGTTTGATGTGGATTTTGACCCAACGCAAGAGCAGTGTGCAGCGCTGGACGGCTGGGCTCGCTTCGTCGACCGCGATCTTGTGCCAGTGGTTCAGCCTTTTAACGATCAAGCCTTTACGCCGGAGGTCGCGCACCGTCTTATGGCGATGATGTCGCCTTACGGCGTGGGCTGCGGATGGCTACCGGAAGATAGCGGCGGCGCCGGCCTGGATTTTCTCACTAGTGGCCTCTTGTTCGAAGCGCTTGCGTTGCGGTCTCCTGATGCTGCCGGCCTGGCGTGGGTTGCGGAGGGCGCAGCGCTGAAGGTCTATGCCAACGGTTCGGATGAAATCAAGCGTCGCTACCTGCCGGGCATGCTCTTGGGCAAGGTAATCGGTTGTTCGGCGATCAGCGAACCGGGAATGGGGTCGAGCGTGCGCGAAATGCGCACCCGCGCCGTGCGTGATGGAAAGAATTTTCGTATCACCGGCGAGAAAACATGGTGTTCCAACGCGACGGTGGCCGATGTGATGATCGTCATGGCCAAGACTGATGAGAAAGAGTTCTCGATGTTTTTGATCGATCGCCGAGAGCATGGTTTCGAGAGCCGCGAGATAAACAAGCTGGGTTTGAATGGTTGGCCGCTCGGGCAGGTTCTGCTTGATGATGTTGTCGTGCCGGAAGAAAACCTGTTGGGCAAATTGGGCTCGGGCATGCGCGAAACCATGAAAGGGTTCAACCGCTCGCGCTGCTTCGTGTCAACGCTGGCTCTCGGCATAGCGCGAGCTGCGCTCGATGAAGCGATACAGTACGCGCAGCAGCGCAGCCAGTTTGGCAAGCCCATTGCGGGGCATCAACTTGTCCAGGCCATGCTGGCACAGATGGCCACTGATTTGGCCGCCTCGCAATTGCTTGTCTATCGGGCACTGGCGATGATGGCTCAAGGCAAGCCCTGCGAGTTGGAGGCGTCGATCGCCAAATCGTTTGCAACCGAGGCGGCACAACGGGTTGCCTCGACGGCCATTCAAGTGTTTGGTGCTGCCGGCATCACCAAGGATCTGTCGATTGAGCGCCACTTTCGCAATGCCCGGATGCTGACGATTCCGGACGGAACCACGCAGATCAATCAACTGATCATTGGCCGCAAGTTGACAGGTATCGATGCATTCAGCTAGATGAGTCGTTAACGTAGCCGTCAATCCGACGGCGGCTCGACGCTGTCGCTAAGAATACGCATGCGGGCATTGGAAATATGCAGTCGCATGGTTTCTCGCGCAGCGGCGACATCTTGTGCTTCGATTGCATTGAATATGGCGGTGTGCTCTTGTTGTACCAGCGCGAGGCGGTTTACGCTTGCTCTTAAAGAAAGGTTG
Organism: Paralcaligenes ureilyticus; assembly: GCF_004346225.1. Taxonomy (GTDB): domain Bacteria; phylum Pseudomonadota; class Gammaproteobacteria; order Burkholderiales; family Burkholderiaceae_B; genus Paralcaligenes; species Paralcaligenes ureilyticus. The sequence goes on from NZ_SMAJ01000007.1 coordinate 190,904, forward strand.
CGGGCCACGGTCATCCCGGCGAACGTGTATTCCGACAGAGTCGCCATCGCCGACACGAACAAGTCGTTTTTTGTCGCCTTGGCAATAGCATTGTGAAACTTGATGTCCGCATCGACACCGACAAGTCGTTGCTCTATGGCTTGGTCCAAGTCGTGCAATGCGCTTTTTATAAGCTTCAGGTCGGCGTCGCTTCGTCGCAATGCCGCCAAGCCGGCAGCTTCACCTTCCAGGGCAATCCGATATTCAAAACATCGCATAAGATCAGCGACTCCTCCAATAGGAGCGAAGTCAAAAAACTCTTTTTTAGGGCGACGTTCAATGTAAGAGCCCGAGCCGTGCCGCGATACGATAATCCCATCCGACCGCAATCTGGATAAGGCCTCACGTACCACGGGCCGGGATACGCCGTATTTTATCGCCAACTTTTCTTCGGATGGCAGCTTCGACCCCTCGTTTAAGGGACCATGCGCTATCCATCCAAGCAATTCTTCATACAGCTTGTCGGCAAGCTTTCCGTGCGATGCGCGATCTTCACGCAGGGGGTCTTCGTTTCTGATCATTTTTGCTCGACTGTAGTTTGATAAAAACTTATTTGCAAAGTTGTAATATTTATATTATTGTAGTAAAAATGTTGTCATGTTGCGGTACGTGAAAGTTCGGGTACCGTTAGGGAACATGGCAACTTTACCAGTATCGCCGAATGATAAAGATTTAAGCAAATGATGGATTATCCGATCTGTCAAGTTTACATCCTGCGATATTTCGTTCAAATCGGTCCATGACTGCCGGGGGAGCACCATGAAATCTCAATTGTTGGTTCGAGACAAATTATTCAAAATCCTGTCTAAGTTCGGTGCAATGGTCCTGGGGACCGCCACCGTGCTGTCACTGCCGTTCAATGCATCGGCTCAGAATTTTCCGAACAAGGCGCTGAAAATAATCGTGCCTTATTCGCCTGGTGGGGGGACTGATGGGCTTGCGCGTATTATTGCAAAAGGTATGGCGGACAACTTGGGGCAGTCCATTGTTGTGGAAAATCGTCCTGGCGCGGGCGGCACGATTGGAGCAGCCGCGGCAGCCAACGCTCCTGCAGATGGATACACCTTGCTCATTCTTAACGCGGTATCGCACACGTCTTCAGCGGGTTTATACCGTCACCTGTCCTATGATCCGATCAAGAGTTTTTCCGGGATAGGATCTGCGGCTGAAACTCCCTATGTAATCGTATCCGGCCCGTCGCTCAAGGTGAAGACCTTTAAAGATTTCGTTGCGCTTGCCAGGACTAAGCCTGGCGCGATCAATTATGCGTCGTCCGGCATTGGCGGGGTCAGTCATTTGACGACTGAATTGTTCAAGAGCATAGCCAAGGTTGACCTGAGGCATGTTCCCTACAAAGGCGATGGCCCGGCAGTTACTGATTTGTTGGGCGGCTTCGTCGACGTCGATTTCGGTAATGTTCTTGCCATGCTGCCATTTATCAAGACCGGCAAGCTTTCGGCGCTTGCAGTGACCAGCGAGAAGCGGCTGGCCGTTTTGCCTGATGTTCCAACGGTGGCGGAATCGGGCTACCCCAGCTATGTGGCATCCGGAGAATTCGGTTTTGCAGTGCCGGCGGGCACGCCGCCTGCCGTTATTTCTCGCCTTAACCTGGCGCTGACTGCTTCGGTAAAATCGCCAAAAATATCCGAGCTGCTCAAAATCCAAGGGGTCGAGCCCAAAACATCGACGCCGGCTGAGTTTGATGCTCTTATGCGTCGAGAATCCGCCAAATGGCTGGGTGTTATTCATGATATTGGGATTAAGGCCCAGTAAATCACAAAGTTGTTTAGGTCTGGCGACCGGTTGCGTGGTTAATCGTGCCGGCCGCGGCGGTATAGAGGAGAAAGCAATGGGGATATTATTAAGCGAGTGCAAGGGCAGTGCGCTGGTTCTGACCTTGAACCGACCGGAGGTATTGAATGCGTTATCAAGTGAGTTGTCGCAAGAATTGCTGGCTGCCGTGCAGTCCGCGAATGAAAGCCGCAAAATCCGGACGATCATAATTACGGGTGCCGGCGATAAGGCGTTCAGTGCGGGCACGGATCTCAAGCAACGCCGCACGCTGTCGCCCGATGGAAAATGGGCCCAAAGCCGCGCAGGATGGAACGTTAACCAGGCACTGGTAAGTTCGCCCAAGGCTGTCATCGCTGCGATCGGCGGCTGGTGCCTGGGCGGCGGTTTTGAGCTCGCATTGCATTGTGATCTGCGCATCGCCGCCGATGATGCTCGCTTTAGCTGGCCCGAAATGACATTGGGAGCCTATCCGGGTGGTGGCGCGGCGGTCATGCTGCCCCGGATCGTCGGGCGCGCCAAAGCCAAAGAATTGTTTTTCACCGCGCGTCGTGTTGATGCGGCCCGGGCATTGGAGCTTGGCTTGGTCGAACGGGTCGTTCCGCGCGCTCAACTGCTCGGCAGCGCACTGGCTTATGCGGTCGAAATAGAAAGTACCAGCCCGTTGGGGCTTGCCGCGGTGAAGCAGGCCGTCAATCAGGGAACGGACCTGTCATTGGAAGAAGCCGCCAAACTCGACCAGGCTTTGCGACGCCCGCTTGAAGGAACACGCGACTACGAAGAAGGGATTCGAGCGCATTTTGAGAAACGCAAGGCGGTATTTCACGGCGAATAGCGTCGAGCCCGCAGGAGGCTATAGATGGCAATATTATTAACCGAGCAGAAGGGCAGTGCGTTGATTTTGACGCTGAACCGCCCCGAAGTCATGAACGCGCTATCAAGCGAGCTCATGCAGGAACTGCGTGCTGCGGTTCAGGCAGCCAACAAGCGTCGCGATATTCGGACAATCGTGCTCACGAGCGCCGGCGACAAGGCGTTTAGCGCCGGTACGGATCTTAAACAACGTCGTACCTTGTCGTCCGACGGAAAATGGGCGCAAGCTCAAACCCTTTGGGATGCAAGTTTGGAATTATGGTCTTCGCCAAAGGTCGTGATAGCCGCCATTGGCGGCTGGTGTCTGGGCGGCGGTTTTGTGCTTGCACTGTATTCTGATTTGCGCATCGCTGCGGACGATGCTCGTTTTGGTTGGCCCGAAATGACGCTGGGCGCGTATCCGGGCGCCGGCGCGGCAATAATGCTGCCGCGAATTATTGGCCGCTCTAAAGCCAAGGAGTTGTTTTTCACAGCCAGGCGCATCGATGCCATCGAGGCTTTGTCACTGGGCCTGGTTGAGCAGGTCGTGCCGCGCGCCGAACTGCTGGATGCGGCGCTGGCTTACGCCGCTGACATAGAAAGTACCAGCCCGCTGGGGCTTGCCGCGGTGAAGCAGGCGGTTGATCAGGGCGCCGATTTGTCGCTTGAAGAAGCCGCTGAGCTCGACCAGCGCTTACGGCGCCCGCTCGAGGCAACCCGGGATTATGAAGAAGGCATCAACGCGCATTTCGAAAAGCGAAAGCCGGTTTTTCGCGGCGAATAACCGTCGATTCCCGATCGCGATGCGGTATTTCAAGTTCAAGACACTTTCACTAGGCAGCAATGACACAAGCACCGAAAACCAACCACAAACCGCTATCGGGGATCCGGGTGGTCGATTTCAGCCGTTTTTTTGCCGGACCCTACTGCGCGCAACTGCTGGGCGATCTGGGTGCCGAGGTGATCAAGGTCGAGCGGCCAGGCGAGGGCGATCCGCTACGCGTTCAGGGGCCCCCTTTTCACCACAACAATGGGATCACTTTTTACGCCACCAACCGTAATAAGCGCTCGATAACGCTGGATTTGCAGTCTCATCAAGGCCAGGAGACTGCGCGCAGCCTTTGCCTTAAGGCAGATGTGGTTCTGGAAAATTTCAGGCCCGATGTGATGCCGCGGCTGAAGCTAGGCTACGACGATTTGTCGGCCGCGAATCCGCGCTTGGTGTATGCCTCGATTTCAGGATTTGGCGCCGACGGCCCGGACATGTCGCTGGGCGCGTTCGATCTGACGATTCAGGCCGTGGGCGGCTATATGAGCATTACGGGCGAGCGCGGCGGCGCGCCGGTAAAACTGGGCACCTCGGGCTTTGACGTGCTCTCTGGCATGAATTGCCAGGCCGCAATTTTAGCTGCGTTATTACAGCGTTCCGTCACCGGTCGAGGACAAAAGGTCGAAACTAGTCTGCTCGAAACCGAGGTGGCTTTTTTAGTCAACGCCGCAATGGAATACCTGCTGACCGGAGTAGAGCCGCAAAAATGGGGCTCCGAGCACGCGCAGCAAGTGCCTTACAAGGCGTTTCAGACCGCCGATGGCTGGTTGATCATTGGGGCTGGGTTTTCAAATTTGTATATCAAATTTTGTAAGGTATTGGGCCGCGAAGACCTGATCACGGATCCGCGTTTTGCCGAATTATCAGATCGGGTTACCAATCGCCAGGCGCTTTACGAGATTCTGGATGCGGAAGTGGCCCGGCATGAGACGGCCGGTCTGATCGCCAAGCTGGAGGCGGTCAAGGTGCCCTGCGCGCCGGTCAATAACATGGAACAGGTTTTTGGCCATCGCCAGGTCAAGCACCGTGGCATGCTGCAGACGCTGCATCATGCTTCCTATGGCGATGTGCCATCACTGGGGCCCGCGGCCAAGTATTCCGCGTTCGATGTGGCTCAGGGCTGGAGCGCACCACCCTTGCTTGGAGAGGATACCGACGATATTCTGCGCGAATGGTTGGCGTTAAGCGAAGCCGAGATTGCACGGTTGCGCGCGGCAAAGGTCATATAGCTCGCTGAGTGCAAAGACGTTTATCTGCCGGCGTAAGACTCACGTCAAGGTCAGTCAAACTTCCATGCAAGGCTGCCATCGACGGCTTTGAGATAGCGTATTGACTGCCGCGGATTCTGGCAGCCACAAGGGCTACCGCCATATGCATATGGCTAGCCAAACATGATACAGAATTCATATTGACATTGATATTTCTGTAATAGATAATGGTGGTTTGATCCAGAGTAGTACTCTAATCATGGGTCGTCACGGGAGACCGCCATGTATGCGCAACTGGTTGAAACTGGGGTAAAAGACGTCCGTTCCGTCGACCAGTTGAGCGGTCCTGAAAAAGCGTTTCAGCAACGCATTGACGAAGGCATCCGGATCGAAGCCAAGGACTGGATGCCCGAGGCCTATCGTAAAACGCTGGTGCGCCAGATTTCGCAGCATGCCCATTCGGAAATAGTCGGCATGCTGCCCGAAGGCAACTGGATTACGCGCGCGCCCAGCCTCAAGCGCAAGGCCATTTTGCTCGCCAAGGTTCAGGATGAAGCGGGCCACGGCTTGTATCTGTACAGCGCCGCCGAAACGCTGGGCGTGTCGCGCGACGAATTGGTCGACGACCTGCATGCTGGCCGCGCCAAGTATTCCAGCATTTTCAATTACCCCACGTTGACCTGGGCCGATATCGGCATGATAGGGTGGCTGGTCGACGGTTCGGCCATCATCAACCAGATTCCGCTTTGCCGCTGCTCCTACGGTCCGTATGCGCGCGCCATGGTGCGTGTTTGCAAGGAAGAGTCTTTTCACCAGCGTCAGGGTTACGATTTGCTGATTCAAATGTGCCGGCATGGCACTCAGGCCCAAAAAGACATGGCGCAAGAGGCCTTCAATCGCTGGTGGTGGCCGGCGCTGATGATGTTCGGCCCGTCGGACGCCGAGTCGCCCAATAGCGCGCAGTCCATGCAGTGGCGCATCAAGCTGTTTTCGAACGACGATCTGCGTCAAAAGATGGTCGATCAAACGGTTCCGCAGGCCGAGTATTTGGGCTTGAAGGTGCCCGACCCCGACCTTGAATGGAATGAGGAGCGCGGCCATTATGATTTCGGTGAAATCGACTGGTCGGAGTTTTATGCCGTGATCAAGGGGCATGGGCCTTGCAATCGCGAGCGCCTCAAGGCACGAGTGGACGCGCATGAAGAGGGTGCGTGGGTTCGAGCCGCGCTGTCGGCCTATGCCGATAAACATGAGACACGTACATAAGGAATACGCATGAGCCAGAGCACGTGGCCTCTTTGGGAGGTTTTCATACGCAGCCAGCATGGCCTGGCGCATAAGCATGTGGGCAGCCTGCATGCGCCCGATGCCGAAATGGCCATGAATAATGCACGCGACGTCTACACGCGCCGCAACGAGGGCCTGAGCATCTGGGTCGTCAAGGCGGCCGATATCGTGGCGAGCAGCCCGGCCGACAAATCGCCCATGTTCGATCCGGCCAACAGCAAGGTCTATCGCCATCCGACCTTCTTCCCTATGCCTGAAGAAATCAAACACATGTAATTCCGTTTCCAAATTGGAAATGGGGTAATCCGGAGCCTGCATGAAGCTATCGTTGTTCCAGTATCTGCTGCGGATGGGCGACACCACTCTGGTGCTGTCGCAACGCTTGTCCGAATGCTGCGGCCATGGTCCGGCGCTGGAAGAAGATTTGGCGCTGACCAATGTGTCGCTCGACCTCTTGGGGCAGGCGCGTTTGTGGCTGACGCTGGCCGGCGAAGTGGAAGGCCGGGGGCGCGATGAAGACCAATTGGCTTATTTGCGCGACGCGCCCGACTACCGCAATTACCTGCTGGTGGAGCATCCCAACGGCCATTATGGCGATGTCATTGCACGCCAGTTTTTTTTCGATGCGTGGCATTATTTTTTATTGCAGGCCTTGTGCGTTTCGTCCGACGAGCGTGTGGCCGCGATTGCCGAAAAATCGCTTAAAGAGGTCACCTACCACGTGCGCCGTTCTTCCGACCTGATGGTGCGCCTGGGTGACGGCACGCCCGAAAGCCACGCCAGGATGCAGGCGTCGGTGCAAGCCTTTTGGCCTTATGTGGGTGAACTTTTTGCCGACGATGAGACCACGTCCGATCTGGCCGGGCGCAAGGTAACGATTTCGCATGCGGCATTGTGGCCGGATTGGCTGGCGCATGTTCGCCAGATACTGGCCGAGGCCACGCTGACGCCGCCCGACCCGGATGAGGCCAACCATCCGGCCTATCGCGGCGGCACGGTGGGGCGTCATACCGAAGCGCTGGGGTTTGTCCTGGCCCAAATGCAGCATTTGCAGCGAACCTACCCGGGAGCATCGTGGTGAGTGCAGAACTGGTTGCCGATTCTGTTTCGGTGCAGCAGGTGATGCAGTGGCTGGCCCTGGTGCCCGACCCGGAAATCCCTGTCTTGTCGGTGGTGGACCTGGGTCTTGTCCGCGACGTGTCCTGGGACGGCGCCACATGCGTGGTGACCATTACGCCCACGTATTCGGGCTGTCCGGCCATGCAGGAAATTTCCGCCGATATTCTGAATACGCTCGCGCAAAAAGGCATGGCCAGCGTTCGCATCCAGACACGATTGTCGCCCGCGTGGACCACCGATTGGCTGACGCCCGCGGGCCGCGCTGCGCTCAAGGGCTATGGCATTGCTCCGCCCAAAGAAAAGGCCATTGATATTTCGGGGCTGGCGCGCGGCGTGCACCGCCCGTCCGTCGAGTGTCCGCATTGTGGGTCCGAGGCCACGCGCCTTGTCAGCCAGTTCGGCTCGACCTCGTGCAAGGCCCTGTATCGCTGCAGTCATTGCGGCGAGCCCTTCGATTACTTTAAGGCACATTAGGGTATGGCTCAGTTTTATCCCTTGAAGGTCGCTGCGGTGGCGAAGAATACGCGCGACGCGGTGGTGGTGACCTTTGACGTGCCGGCCGAGCTTGACGAAAAATTTGCGTTCCGCCCGGGCCAGTACCTGACTCTGCGCACCGACATCGATGGCGAAGAGTTGCGCCGTTCGTATTCGATTTGCGCCGCGCCTCACGACCGCCAGTTGCGGGTCGCCATCAAGCGCATGGATGACGGTTCGTTTTCCACCTGGGCCAATACGCATTTGGCGCCGGGCATCGTGCTCGATGTCATGCCGCCCGACGGCCACTTTACGGTCGACTTTTCGGCGGAGCATCGCCGCGAGTATGTGGCGTTTGCCGTAGGCAGCGGCATTACGCCCATCCTGTCGCTGGTGAAAACAGCGCTGCGCACCGAACCCGAGAGCCGTTTTACGCTGTTCTTCGGCAATCGATCTTCGTCTTCGGTTCTGTTTCGTGAAGAAATCGAGGACCTCAAAAATAGCTATATGGAGCGGTTTTCCCTGGTGTATGTCATGAGCCGGGAGGTTCAGGATATCGACTTGTTCAATGGGCGGCTCGATGGCGACAAGGTCGGGCAGCTTTTGTCCCGCTGGATGGATCCGGGCACGATCGATGTGGCCTTTGTCTGCGGCCCGCAGAACATGATTGAATCGGTCATCCAGGCCTTGCTGGACAAGGGCCTGGACCGCACGCAGATCAAGTTCGAGCTGTTTGGCTCGCCCAAGGGGCCGCGGGCCTTGCGCACCGGGCACGAGGCGCGGCATGCGCCCGGCCTGCAACGCTGCGAGCTTACCGTGATTCAGGATGGCGTCACCCGCAGCCTGACCATAGAAAAAAATAAGGACAGCGTGCTGGATTCGGCCTTGGCCCAAGGCATAGAATTGCCGTATTCCTGCAAGGGCGGGGTGTGTTCCAGCTGCCGCTGCAAGGTCATTGAAGGCGAAGTCGATATGGATGCCAATTTTGCGCTCGAAGACTACGAGGTGGCGCGCGGCTTTGTGCTTTGTTGCCAGAGTTTCCCGGTGACCGATCGTTTGGTGATCGATTTCGACCAGGAAACCTAAATTATCCCTTTACAGGAGTGAACACCGTGTCCACCGATTTTTTCAGCACCCACGAGGCCATGTTGGAGCAGGCCGTAGCCGCCGCCGCTGCCCGTGGCTACTGGAGCCCGTTTTCCGAATCGCCCAGCCCTCGCGCTTACGGCGAAACGGCCAACGAAGACGGGCGCGCCGCGTTCGAGGCCTACAGGGGCCATGACTTTCCGTTAACGCTGGCGGGCGCCACCGGCCGCGTGGGGGCCGAGGTCTCGCCGTTTGGTTTCGAACTGGGCATCCGTTATCCGCAGGTTCCCGCCAAAGCCCTGATAGCCCAGTCGCAGCAGGCGCTTGAATCGTGGCGCGAGGCCGGGCCGCGGGTATGGGTCGGCGTGGCGCTGGAAATTTTGACGCGCCTCAATCGGCATAGCTTTGAAATGGCTTATGCGGTTCAGCACACGACGGGGCAGGGTTTCATGATGGCTTTCCAGGCCGGCGGCCCGCATGCGCAGGATCGCGGCGTTGAGGCGGTGGCCTACGCCTGGCAGGAAATGGCGCGCATCCCCGGTCTGGTGTCCTGGGAAAAGCCGCAGGGCAAGCAGGACCCGATCCGCATGCAAAAGCAGTTTACGGTGGTGCCGCGCGGCGTCAGCCTGATCATAGGCTGTTCAACGTTTCCTACCTGGAATGGCTATCCAGGGCTGTTTGCCAGCCTGGCCACCGGGAATACCGTGATCGTCAAGCCGCATCCGGCGGCGATTCTGCCGCTGGCCATTACGGTAAAAATTGCCCGGGAAGTGCTGGTTGAAGCCGGCTTTGACCCCAATGTCGTGTTGCTCGCCGCCCATGAGGCGAGCGACGATACGGCGCAGGCTTTGGCGCTCGACCCGGCGGTCAAGCTGATCGATTTCACAGGCAGCAGCGCCAACGGCAACTGGCTTGAATCCCACGCGCGCCAGGCGCAGGTCTATACCGAAAAGGCGGGCGTCAATCAGGTGATCATCGATTCGGTCGACGACTTTAAAAGCGTGGCTCGCAATCTGGCATTTTCCTTTGCTCTGTATTCGGGGCAGATGTGCACGGCACCGCAAAATGTTTATGTTCCGCGCGCAGGGATAGACACCGCCGGCGGCCGCATGACCTTCGATGAAGTGGCGCAGGGGCTGGCGGCTGCGGTGGAAAAGCTGACGGCTGATCCGGCCAAGGCCGTTGAAATTACGGGTGCGCTGCAAAATAATGCGACGCTGCGCCGCATCGAGGAAGCCAGGGCGCTGGGCCTGCCGGTTTTATGCGACAGCCGCCGTCTTGCTCATCCGCAGTTTGAAGCGGCCATGGTGCAAACGCCTTTGCTGCTTGCGGCCGAGGCGGGCAATCCGCACATCGAGCGAGAATGGTTCGGCCCCATCGTTTTTGTCGTGGCGACCGACTCTACTGCCGACAGCCTTCAAAAGGCGCAAGAGTCCGTCACTGCGCATGGCGCCCTGACATTGTCGGCCTACACCACGAATGCGGCGGTGGCCAAGCAGGTTCAGAAGGCGGCCGAACGGTCGGGAGTATCCTTGTCCTTGAATCTGACGGGGGCGGTTTTTGTTAATCAGACGGCCGCATTCAGCGATTTTCACGGCACGGGCGCCAATCCGGCGGCCAACGCCGTGCTGTCGGATTCCGCCTACGTGGCAAACCGGTTTCGTATCGTGCAAACACGCTGGCACGCCTGACGAGGACACTTCATGACTGACCAGAGCATTCAATTCGAACTTGAACGCGGCATTGCCCGGATTACCCTTAATCGCCCTGATAAGCTCAATAGCTTTACCGAGTCCATGCATGGCGCCCTGGCCGAGGCGCTCACGCAGGTTGAGGCGAGCGACGCGCGTGTGCTGGTGCTGACCGGCCGCGGCCGTGGTTTTTGCGCCGGCCAGGATTTGTCCGAGCGCCAGATGGCGGCCGGAGCCGTTGATCTGGGCGACACCATAGAAAGGTTTTATGCACCTTTGGTGCGACGTCTGCGCGCCCTGCCTATGCCGGTCGTGGTGGGCGTCAATGGCGTGGCCGCCGGGGCAGGCGCCAATCTGGCGCTGGCGGGCGACATCGTCATTGCCAAACAGTCGGCCAGTTTTATTCAACCCTTTTGCCGGCTCGGCCTGTTGCCCGATACAGGCGGAACCTACGTCTTGCCGCGCCTGGTAGGGCAGGCGCGCGCCATGGGGCTGGCCTTGCTGGGCGACAAGCTTGGCGCTGAACAGGCTGCGCAGTGGGGCCTGATATGGCAGTGCGTGGCCGACGACGCGTTCGACGCGCGCCTGGTCGAATTGGCCGAGCATTTTGCCGCGGCTCCGACCAAGGGGCTGGCGTTTACCAAACGCGCCATGAATCAAAGCCTGGGTCATACGCTGGACGAGCAGTTGGATATGGAGCGTGATCTGATGCGCGAGCTGGGCCGCACCGAGGATTACGCCGAAGGAGTCTCGGCCTTCCTGGCCAAACGCCAGCCGGCATTCAAGGGGAAATAATGAATTCAGCTCAATCGGGGGTGGTGTTCGAGTCTCTTCGCCTTCCCCAAGACCCGCAGGCGCTGGCCGAATTGTCTGCCCGGTTTATGTACGATAAAGACCCGGCCACTCAGGGCCTGGGCATCAGCCTGACCCGGGTGGCGCCGGGCTGCGCGAGCATGCAGATGACGGTGCGCCCGGATATGTTGAACGGCCATCAGACCTGCCATGGCGGATTTATCTTTGCCTTGGCCGACAGCACGTTTGCGTTTGCCTGCAACTCGCGCAATCAGGCCACGGTGGCTTCGGGCTGCACGATCGATTATCTGGCGCCCGGGTTGCTGGGCGATGTATTGACAGCCGATGCCTCGGAGGCGTCGCTGGCGGGCCGCACCGGCGTCTACGATATTCTGGTGACGAATCAGGATGGCAAGCGCATTGCGTTGTTTCGCGGCCGTTCCTATCGCATCAAGGGAACGATCATAGACGAGACGGCCGGCACCCATTTTGAGTCATCGGCGGGAGAGGGAAATGTCTGAAGTGAAATCGAGCAAAGCGGGTCGCGATGCGATCGAACATGCGAGTCAGGATGAACTGCGCAGCGTGCAGCTGGAACGTTTGAAGTGGTCGTTGAATCATGCGTATGAGCATGTGCCGCATTATAAAAAGGCGTTCGACGCCGCGGGCGTTCATCCCGGCGACTTGAAGCAGCTATCGGATATTGTGCGTTTTCCGTTTACGAGCAAGCAGGATTTGCGCGATAACTATCCCTTCAGGATGTTTGCCGTGCCGCGCGAGCAGGTCGTGCGCATCCATGCTTCGAGCGGCACGACCGGCAAGCCGACGGTGGTGGGCTACACGATGAACGATATCGATAATTGGTCCGATCTGGTCGCGCGCTCCATCTGGGCGGCGGGCGGGCGTCCGGGCGATATGGTGCAGGTGGCCTATGGCTATGGTCTGTTTACGGGCGGCCTGGGCGCGCACTATGGGGCGGAACGCCTGGGCTGTTCTGTCATTCCGATGTCGGGCGGGCAGACCGAGAAGCAGGTGCAGCTGATCTGCGATTTCGAGCCCAAGATCATCATGGTTACGCCTTCGTATTTCTGCAATATTCTCGAGGAGATGAAGCGTCAGGGCGTCGATCCGCTTAAAAGTTCCTTGCGCATAGGCATTTTCGGGGCGGAGCCGTGGACGGGGCAGATGCGTCGCGATATTGAAGCGCGCAGCGGTATTGATGCGGTCGACATCTATGGCTTGTCCGAGGTGATGGGGCCGGGTGTGGCCATGGAGTGCGTTGAGTCCAAGGATGGCCCGGTGGTGTGGGAAGATCATTTTCTGCCTGAAATCATCAATCCCCTGACTGGCGAGTCTGTGGCTGACGGTGAGGCCGGCGAGCTGGTGTTCACGTCGCTGACGCGGGAAGCGATGCCGGTCATTCGCTATCGCACGCACGATCTGACACGCCTGTTGCCGCCGACTTCGCGCAGCATGCGCCGCATCGACAAGATTACCGGCCGCAGCGACGATATGCTGATTGTTCGCGGGGTCAATCTGTTCCCCACTCAGATTGAGGAGCTGGTGCTGAAGGTCCCGGAGCTGGCGGCTCAGTATCAGCTGGTGCTGACGCGCAGCGGGAATCTGGATGAGCTTGAGATCGTGGCGGAGGTGCGTCCCGAGCATGATCAGCTGACGGCGGCGGGGTTTGAGGCGTTGGGAGAGAAGCTGAGGGCTTCGATTAAAACCTATGTGGGCATCAGTACGCGGGTAACGGTGCGGGGCGCGGGCCAGATCGAGCGTACTTTGACGGGCAAGGCGCGCCGGGTTATCGATAAGCGTGCGAAGGTGTAGCGGCAGCCCTTGTGGCTGCCGTTCGATAAAAACCTGCTTGTGAATCATGTAGCGCCACCCCTTGTGGGTGGCATTTATCCTTTCGCATTACCCCTATTTTGCCTAGAACCTTCTTCTAGCACCGCATCGTGGCCAGTCAAGGTGGATCGGGCTCTGACGGGCACGGTCATGGCTTCGCCATGACTTCCCGCGCGCAGGGCCGGCTTCGGGGCGGCGTGCGAACTCGTGGGGCGAATAGCCCACTGGGCTATTCGCA
>NZ_SMAJ01000008.1 GCF_004346225.1 Paralcaligenes ureilyticus
ACTCGTGGGGCGAATAGCCCACTGGGCTATTCGCAATCGTCCCACTCAAACAGCGCACGCCTTGCATCCCCGAAGCCGGCCCTGCGCGCGGCGTGTCCGAGTCGCCCGCCCCACCTTAACCGCCCACGACGCTCGATCGGTGGATGCTCGTTGGATCGTTGACGAATTTGATTGGCGGCGGCCGTCGCTTGTAGCGCCACCCCTTGTGGGTGGCATCGACGTCCCGCGGCGGCGTCCTGCTTGTCGAGATTTTCCCCTTTCCAGGAGGTGGCACCGCAGGGGGGTGTAACGTTCAGCCGGCATCTCCCACCCCGGCTTTCTGCCGTTTGCTATTCCGACCTACAATATGGTCTTTTTTGATTCTTATACTTCAGGATACCCATGGCTTTGCAATGCGGCATTGTTGGTTTGCCCAACGTCGGAAAATCAACTCTTTTCAATGCCTTGACGAAGGCCGGCATTGCTGCCGAGAACTACCCTTTTTGCACCATTGAACCGAATGTGGGCGTGGTCGAGGTGCCTGATGCCCGTTTGGCGGCGCTGGCTGAAATTGCCAAGCCTGAACGCATCCTGCCGGCGGTGGTTGAGTTTGTCGATATTGCGGGCCTGGTGGCGGGCGCGTCCAAGGGTGAGGGCCTGGGCAACCAGTTCCTGGCCAATATACGCGAGACGGATGCGATTGTGCATGTGGTGCGCTGCTTTGAAGATGAGAACGTGATTCATGTGGCGGGCAAGATAGACCCCTTGTCCGACATTGAGGTCATCAATACCGAGTTGGCGCTGGCCGACTTGGCTTCTGCGGAAAAAGCCCTGCATCGTTTTCAGAAATCGGCCCGGGCAGGCGATAAGGATTCGATCAAGATGGTGGCCCTGCTCGAGAAAATCATGCCGGTTCTGGATCAGGCGCGCCCCATCCGATCGCTTGCGCTCGACGCCGATGATCAACTGCTGATCAAGCCGCTTTGCTTTATTACCGCCAAGCCGTCCATGTATGTGGCTAACGTCAAGGAAGATGGCTTTGAGCATAATCCGCATCTGGATGCTGTAAAGAAATACGCTGACGCTGAAAATGCGCCGGTGGTGGCGCTGTGCGCCGCTATCGAGGCCGAAATCGCCGATCTGGATGATGAAGATAAAGAGGTGTTCCTGGCCGATATGGGGATGCACGAGCCGGGTTTGAACCGCGTCGTGCGCGCCGGCTTCAGCCTGTTGGGCCTGCAGACCTACTTTACCGCCGGCGTGAAGGAAGTTCGCGCATGGACGATTCATGTGGGCGACACCGCCCCTAAAGCGGCGGGCGTCATACATACCGATTTCGAGCGCGGGTTCATTCGCGCCCAAACCATTGCCTACGACGATTTCATTGCCTGCAAGGGCGAGCAAGGCGCCAAAGAAGCGGGCAAGATGCGGGCTGAAGGCAAAGAGTATGTGGTCAAGGATGGGGATGTGCTGAATTTCCTGTTCAATGTCTAGAGAGCGCGCGTATTGCCGGCTTTTTCATCCGGCGTTTAGGTGTGCCCGTTGCTTGTAGGGCCACCCCTTGTGGGTGGCAAAGTCGTTGACAACCGAGGCGGTGTTTATAAACGCCGATGGCACCCACAAGGGGTGCCGCTACATTAACTGCCGGTACGTTTTGTAGCGGCAGCCCTTGTGGCTGCCATTTCCCCCAATTCAATCGTCGCCTAGCCCAAAAAATTCCTGCGCATTCAGGCCATTGATGTTGTCGCGGTCGATGGCGTTCAGCCATTGGTTCTGGTCAACGAGCTGGCCTATATGTTGTTCGCCCAGCGGAAAGGGGTAGTCCGAGCCCAGCATGACGTGTTCCGAATTCATCGTCGCCACCAGCAGGCGCAGGGCGTGCGAATCGAAGACGGCGCTGTCGACGTAGAACCGGTCCAGATAGCTTGACGGAATATTGGGGCAGTCTTCGCGCACGATGTCGCGGCATTGCCAGGCGTTGTCGACTCGCCCGAGCAAAAAGGCGAAGCTGCCCCCGCCGTGAGCAAAACACAGCTTGAGGGATTTGGGGATGCGTTCGAAGGCGCCCGAGAGGATCAGCGACAGGATACCCAGCTGGGTTTCGGCCGGCATGGCCACCAGCCAGGGCAGCATCCATTTTTTCATGCGGCCGTCGGTCATCATGTCCCACGGGTGGACGAGCACCGCGATATTGTTTTCGGCGCAATGGATCAGGAACTGCACCAGCCGCTCGTCGTCCAGATCGTGTTGACCCAGATGGTTGCCGATTTGTACCCCGACGTGGCCGCAGGCCTTGGCGCGCGAGGCTTCGCGGCAGGCCAGTTCCAGGTCTTGCAGTGGCACCTGGGCCAGGGCTTTAAGGCGCTTCGGGTTTCCGGCGCAATGCTCCAGGGCCAGGTCATTCATGCGTTCGGCCCAGGGTGCGGCGCGATCGGCCGGGCAGCTGTAGCCGAACATGATCGGCGTGGCCGAAATAATTTGCATATCCAGACCGTGACGATCCATTTCCTCGAGTCGCATGGATGAATCCCACAAGGCCCGATATACCGGGCGAAATGGACGATCGCCCTTCATGATCTGGCCGTTTTCGCCATCGCTCGATATTGTCAGCCAGGGCGCTTGCGCCGGATCCAGTCTGGCCGCTTCTTCCTGGCTTATGCGCGGGAAAAAGTGGGCGTGCATATCGATTTTTTTCAGAGGACTCATGGTTTTTATCAGGCTCCTTTGCCAGGATGCAACTTGCCGCAATGAGGGCAACGCCGCTTTTCTTCGGATTGATAGAAGGCATTGAACAGCGGCGGCAAGTCGTGCACGATGCTTTGCAATTGTATTTCGACGCGATGCACTCGTTGTCCGCAGCCATCGGCGGCTTCGCAATACCATTCGAAGCCATCGATCTGTCCGGGAGGCCGCTGCCGTTCAATGACCAGGCAGGCGCTATTGGCTTCGGGCCGTTGCGGCGAGTGGCGTACATGAGGAGGCATCAGGAAGATGTCGCCTTCTTTGAGGTCGACGCGCTCGCGGGCGCCGTCTATCCACAGGTGCAGATAGGCGTTGCCGCGCATCTGGTAAAAAAATTCTTCATAAGGGTCGTCGTGATAATCGGTGCGATGATTGGGGCCGCCCACCACGGTCACGATGAAGTCGCTGTCTTGCCAGACTTGCTGATTGCCTACCGGAGGTTTTAGCAAATGTGCGTGCTCGTCGATCCAGCGGGCGAAATTAAAGGGTTTGCCATAAGTCAGCATGCCGTTCTCCGTGTAGGGGTTTATTTCGGAAAGTAGGCGATGGCCTTGATTTCAATGAGCAGATGCGGATGCGGCAGCTGATGCACGGCTACTGTCGTGCGGGTGGGACCATCGGCCGAAAAAAACTCGCCATAGACTTCGTTGTAGCCGCCGAAATCGTTCATGTTCACCAGGTACGCCGAAATTTCGACTAAATGTTCCAGGCCGGCGCCTTCACTCTGAAGTATGTCGCGGATGTTCTCAATTACCGCGCGGGTCTGCACGCGTATGTCCAGTTGCGTGGTGCCCATGGCATCGGCCTGCGCGCCGGCAAAGCTGTTGTCGGGGCGCCGCGAACTGGTGCCCGATACGAACAGAAAGTCGCCGGCGCGCTTGATATGCGGAAATTTGCCGCGCGGCGTGGCTTTGCCCGGAACGACGCGAGCCTGTACCTGATTGTTCATCGGAGCTCCTGTGAAATGGAAGGCGTCTGGCGCCGGTAATCGGTGAGGCGTTAAAGCCGGATGCAGATGTTGCTGATTTCGGAATAGAAATCCATGGAATAACGCCCGCCTTCACGCCCCATGCCCGACAATTTAGTGCCGCCAAACGGGGTGCGCAAGTCGCGCGTAAACCAGGTATTGACCCAGACTATGCCGGTTTCAAACTGGGCCGCCACGCGGTGGGCGCGGGATAAGTGAGTGGTCCATACGCAAGCGGCCAGGCCGTAGGGGCTGTCGTTGACCCGTGCGATGACTTCATCTTCAGTGTCGAAAGGCGCAATGTGGCAGATGGGACCGAAGATTTCTTCGCGGGTACAACGTGCCGTATCGGACAGGCCGGTGATAATGGTCGGTTGCGCATAGGCGCCTTGATCGCGTTCATCGCCAAAAACGGGCACGCCGCCGCCCGTCACAATGATGGCGCCTTCTTCGCGCGCCAGCCGGTAGTAAGACAGCACTTTGTCGCGATGAGCGTGCGAGACGAGCGGCCCCATGTCCACGCCTTCGGCTTGCGGGAAATCAATACGCAATTGCTCGGTGCGGTCTTTGAGGGCGGCCACGAAGCGATCGAAAATGGAGCGCTCCACATAGACGCGCTCGGAACATAAACAGACTTGTCCCGAGTTGGTGAAGCTTGACCGCAATACGCCGGCAACAGCCGCGTCGAAATCCGCATCGGCAAACACGACGGCGGCGTTTTTGCCACCCAGCTCGAACGACACCTCCTTGACCCCTTCAGCGGCGGCTTTCATGATGGTGCTGCCCGTGCGCGACTCGCCTGTGAAGGTAATGGCGTCGATGTGTGGGCTGGTGCTTAGAAATTGGCCGGCCGAATCGGGTCCGAAGCCGTGGATCAGATTGAACACGCCGTTGGGCAGGCCGGCGGCCTGTATGACTTCGGCCAGCAGGGTGGCCGAAGAGGGTGTTTCTTCGGAGGGCTTGGCCACCACGCAGTTGCCCATGGCCAGGGCTGGAGCCACTTTCCACGTGAGCAACAGCAGCGGCAGGTTCCAGGGCGAGATAATGCCTATCGTCCCCAGGGGTTTGCGAACCACATAATTCAAAATCTTGGCGCCGTCGGGGGCGGTGCTTTCGAACATTTCGCTCGATGCGGTCTTGATCAGGTCGGCAAAGGTGCGAAAGTTGGCAATGCCGCGCGCCACGTCCAGAGTGCGCGCCTGGTGCACCGGCCGGCCGGTATCGGCGACCTCGGCGGCCACAAAATCATCGAAACGTTGTTCAATGCCATCGGCAATGCGATGCAGGAGGGCGGCGCGTTCGGTCACGCTGGTGCCCCTCCAGCCACCCTTGGCGGCGCGGTTGGCGGCACTGATGGCCGCATTGACCGTATCGCGATCCGCCTCGCAAACGCGGCTGATCAGTCGCCCGTTGACCGGGTTGATATTGTCGAACGTGCGAGCTGTTTCGACCCAGGCGCCATCTATGAAGCAACGCAGCAGCGGCGTGGATACGGCGTCTTGCGCCGAAGCAGCATGCGGGCTGGATAGGGGATTGCTGGCCATGCCGCCTCCTGAAGTCGTTTGTTTTTACCAGTGTATGCGTCTGGGTCTATAAAAAATAGTGAAATTGTTGTGGGTGGGTATTCGTTGCGGGAATATCGGTGGCGGGGTTGGTAGGGTTTTGTAGCGGCAGCCCTTGTGGCTGCCATCTACGCCAACAAATCCACCGCCATCCACGAAAACAAACCTGCCGTCGTCTACTACTTCAACGCAGCCAGCGCGCAGCGCGCGGCGCCCAGGTCCCAGGCGGCGCAGCCTACGCTTTTGAATAACAGCGGCCGGTCGAAATCCACGCCGTTTTGCAGCGCATCGGCCAGCGGCTTGACCTGGCTCCAGTCGGCATGGGCCAAAATAAGATCGCCGGCTTCGTGGTGCGCACCGGCCGGATCATCCACGTAGACTTGGCTGCCGAGCACGGTTTGCGCCGCAATCTCGGCCATATCCGCTTTGAAAGCGCCCACCCCCAGCACCAGCCGGCCCGCGCGCGCCGCTTCGTCATAGATAGGGATCTGGCTGGTGGTGGCGGTGATGACGGCGTCAATATCCGCGGGGATTGAGGCGCTTGATCCCGCTTCGAATTGCAGTTTCAAATGCCGGTGCGCCTGGATGAAAGCGCGGACTTTGTCGATGCTTCGGCCGGCAACGAATACGGTGGTATCGGGAAACAGTGCCGCGATGGCCTGTGTGTGCCCCGATGCCTGCGTGCCTGTGCCTATCAGGGCAATGTGCCTGGGGGCCTGCCTGAGAAAGGTTTTAAGGCTCAGCATCGATATGGCTGCGGTGCGCCGCGCCGTCACCGTCGGCCCGTCGAGCACAAACAGCAGTTGACCGGTTTTCCCATCATAGACAGCCACCAGACCATTGATGGTGGGCAGGTTCAGACGGGTGTTGCTGGCGGCGACATTCACCAGCTTGTGTATGCCGATATCGGCGGCTGTGGCCGGCATCGACAGCATGACGGCCCCTTGAGGGAACGGCACGGCTTGCCGCTCGGGCGCGCAGATCGCGCCGCTGGCGTAATCGAGCACCGTCGTTTCCAGGATTTGAACCAGGCGGGAAAAATCGAGGAGCTCGGCGGTTTGCCGGGCGTTGAAAATAGTCGTACTAGAGTTGTTCATGATGTAGCTCTGGAGGTGAAGGCATGGTGCTCATCCACAGAACTTCAGCGTCGTCCTTGCCGTGGTTGATCACGCGGTGCCGCATTCGGCTGTCGATGTAAAAGCAATCGCCGGCCGAAAGCACGGCCGGTTGATAGTATTCAGTATGCAGTTCGACCGCACCGCTTAACACATAGACGAACTCTTCGCCGTCGTGGCGGCTCCAGCCTGCGTTTTCCGCCAGCGCATGAGCCTTGATCCGGGTGATGAACGGCATCATGCTCTTGTGCGACAGGTGCGAGCACAGAACCTGATGGCGGTACAGCGGAGTGTCGTGGATTTCGCCGCTTCCTTTGCGTTCGATGCAGCAGCGTCCGGTGCCCATGTGGTCCTGGGCGACGGTGAAAAGCTCTGCGACATCCATATCCAGGCCTTTGGCCAGTTTAAGCAGGATGTCGTAGGTGGGGGACATCAGGCCGTTTTCGATCTTCGACAGTGTCGAGGTGGCGACATCGCTGGCCTTGCTGGTTTGTCCCAGCGTCCATCCGCGCTGCTGGCGCAGCCCTCGCAGGCGTGCGGCCAGGGCGGATTCGCTGTGTTGCGAGCTTGCTTGCCTCACGATTGGTCCAGTAATAAATAAAAAGTTAAATAGGATAGCGTAAAAGGGCAGGGCCCGATATTTCGGCCGCAAGCGGCCTCACACTATGTTTTTTTCAATAATCAGGTTGTTGTTCAAAATGCGCGCCCAGCCCATGCGCGACAGATCCAGGGTCTGGAATTTTCCGTACGTGACCAGCTCCGATAGCGCGCGCCCCACGGCGGGCGACTGCTGCATGCCGTGTCCGCTAAAGCCGTTGGCAAAGAGCAGGTTTTCAATATCCGGGTGCGCGCCGATGATGACGTTATGGTCGAGCGTATTCATGTCGTAGTGGCCGGCCCAGCTGCGCGTGCAGCGGATCGCCTCGAAGGCGGGGACGCGGGCGGCCAGCAGGGGCCACAGGGTTTCGTCGAACAGTTCATGCTCGACGTCGAAATCGAAGCATTCCGGGTCATTGGATTCGGCGGGTGATATGCCGCAAATGAATCCCTGCCCTTCGGGCCGGAAATAGGCGCCGCTGGGGTCGATGACCATGGGGCAGCCGGCAATGACGGTGGGACATTGAAAGTAGAAAACGCAGCGTTTTCGCGATTCGACGGGCAAAGCGATGCCGGCCTGCCGAGCCAGACGGGGCCCGCCTGTGCCGGCGGTATTGATCAACGTTCCGCATTGCAGGGCGGTGCCGTCGTTCAAGGTCACCCCGGTAATGCGGCGGCCCTGGCGCTGTACGTCAACCACTTCGTCTTCAATGTAGCGGGCGCCTTGCGCGATGGCTTTTTTTCTGAAGCCTTGCATCATTCCGTAGGCATCCAGCCAGCCTTCGCCCGATAGCCCAAGCGACCCGGCCGCCAGATCGCTCGTATTCAGCCACGGAAAGCGCGTTGCGAGCTGGCCAGGCGTCAGGAGCGCCACATCGACGTCGAGTGCCTTTTGTGTCCGATGATTTTCGAGCAATACCTCCATGCCGGCTGCGCTGGCCAGAAACAGATAGCCGCCTTCGTGGAAAGCGGCATCGGGTTGCTGGCCGTCGACGGCCAGCACGGATCCGAACCGGCGCAGGAATTGCGTCCCGAATTGCGACATGGCGATGTTTTCGGGCGTTGAAAACTGATGCCGGATCGAGGCCGCCGACAGAGCGGTGGCGCAGTATTGATAGCTGAAGTCCTTTTCCACTACGAGCACCGACCCTTTGAAATCAGGGTTGGCCGTCAGGAAATAGGCGCTTGCGCTACCCGCCGCCGCACCGCCGGCGATAATGACGTCGTAGTGTTTGGTTTGCATTATTTTGGGAAGGGGTTTCCGGCCCATTAATCAAGGGTTTCGCAGCGACCGCCCCACCATTTGGGTGCTTGCGGTGATTATATTGTTACAGAATTGGAAATAAATACTCTCGGTATTTTCCCTTAAGCAATATAATTTCATATAAGAAAATGCTGTGATATTCTTTCGCATAGGTGTGGTCGCCGAGGCTGACCGCCCATGTCAATCTCATCTTTAGGAAAAAAATGACTACTGCAGAATTGCTGAATAGCTTGGGGCTGGCTTCTTCAAGTTTGACGGGCGGAAACCTGGCGGTTCATTCGCCCCTTGATGGGGCTGTCATTGCGTGCGTGCACGAACATACGGTGCCCGAGGTCCAGGCAGCCATCGGGCGCGCCCATGGGGCGTTTACCCAATGGCGCCAGGTGCCGGCGCCCCGCCGCGGCGAGCTGATCCGTCTGCTGGGCGATGAGTTGCGCGCCAACAAAGAATTATTGGGCCGTCTGGTGTCGATCGAAGCGGGCAAGATTCTCGCCGAAGGCACGGGCGAGGTGCAGGAGATGATTGACATTTGCGATTTTGCCGTCGGCCTGTCGCGCCAACTGTACGGACTGACGATCGCTTCCGAGCGCCCGGGTCACCGCATGATGGAAACCTGGCAGCCTCTGGGCGTTGTCGGTGTGATTTCCGCTTTTAATTTCCCGGTGGCCGTGTGGTCGTGGAATACGGCGCTGGCCATTGTGTGCGGCGATGCCGTGGTGTGGAAGCCGTCCGAAAAAACGCCCCTTACGGCGATGGCTTGCCAGGCGCTGTTCGAACGCGCCATGAAGAAATTTGGCGATGCGCCGGCCGGTTTGTCGGAGTTGCTGATCGGAGCGCGCGAGGTCGGCGAGGCCTTGGTTGATGATCGCAGGGTGGCTCTGGTTTCGGCTACCGGCTCTACCCGCATGGGACGCCAGATCGGCCCTCGCGTGGCGGAGCGTTTTGGCCGTTCGCTGCTTGAACTGGGCGGCAATAATGCGATTATCGTGGCGCCTTCGGCCGACTTGGGCATGGCTGTACGGGGTATTTTGTTCGGCGCCATTGGTACGGCAGGGCAGCGCTGCACCAGCACTCGCCGGTTGATTGCGCACTCTGGTATTGCCGACGAGCTGGTGGCTCGGTTGAAGAAGGCCTATGCCAGCGCCCAGGTGGGTAATCCGCTGGAGGCCCACACTCTGGTTGGTCCGTTGATCGATAAGGCGGCGTTCGATGGGATGCAGGCGGCGCTGGCCAAAGCCAGGCAAGAGGGCGGAAAGGTTTTTGGTGGGGAACGGATGCTGGCCAAGGAATATCCGGATGCCTATTATGTGGCGCCCGCCATAGTCGAGATGCCTGCGCAAACCGACGTGGTGTGTCACGAGACGTTTGCGCCGATTCTGTATGTGATGCGTTACGAGAGTTTCCACGACGCGGTTGCCATGCAAAACAATGTCCCTCAGGGTTTGTCGTCGGCGGTGTTTACAACGGATCTGCGTGAGGCTGAATGGTTCTTGTCGGCGGCGGGCTCCGATTGCGGTATTGCGAATGTGAACATCGGGACGTCGGGCGCGGAGATTGGCGGGGCGTTTGGCGGCGAGAAGGAAACGGGCGGGGGACGCGAGTCGGGTTCGGATGCGTGGAAGGTGTATATGCGGCGGGCGACGAACACGATCAATTACTCGCGGGAGCTGCCGCTGGCGCAGGGCATCAAGTTTGGCGATGATGCGTGACGGTACCTCGTAATAGCGTTTCGTAACGGCACCTGTAGTACCTCTGGCTTTTGTAGCGCCACCCCTTGTGGGTGGCATTCGTCCTTTCGCATTAATGTTATCTTGCCTAGAACCTTCTAGCCCCGCATCGCGGCCGGTTAAGGTGGGTCGGGCTCTGACGGTCACGGTCATGGCTGCGCCATGACTTCCCGTGCGCAGGACCGGCTTCGGGGCGGCGTGCGAACTCGCGAGGCGAATAGCCCCCCGGGCTATTCGCAAGCGTCTCGCTCAAACAGCGCACGCCTTGAATCCCCGAAGCCGGCCCTGCGCACGGCGTGCCCGAATCGCCCGCCCCACCTTAACCGCCCACGACGCTCGTGTTGTGTGTGTTCGATCGTTGATGGTTTTGGTTGTTGCGGCGTCTTGTTGGCGGAATGGCACCCACAAGGGGTGCCGCTACAAAATTCCGTCGCTACGAAACTCTTGACGGACAAGGCGGTATCTACAAAGACATACCCGTGAATGATGTAGCGCCACCCCTTGTGGGTGGCAAAACCTTGGCCATCGAGACAGTATCCGCAAACCTCTATTCGATGGCCTTGACCATGCCTTCGATGACCTTTTTCGCGTCGCCGAACACCATCATGGTTTTGTCCATGTAGAACAGCTCGTTATCCAGGCCGGCGTAGCCGGTGGCCATGGAGCGTTTGTTGACGATGACGGTGCGGGCTTTGTAGGCTTCGAGTATGGGCATGCCGGCGATGGGCGAGTTCGGGTCGTTTTTGGCGGCCGGATTTACGACGTCGTTCGCACCTAGTACCAACACGACGTCGGTTTGCGCGAATTCGCCGTTGATGTCGTCCATTTCGAAGACCTGGTCGTAGGGGACTTCGGCTTCGGCGAGCAGCACGTTCATGTGGCCGGGCATGCGGCCGGCTACGGGGTGGATGGCGTATTTGACGATGACTCCCTGGTCGGTCAGCTTTTGTGCGAGTTCTTTAAGAGCGTGCTGCGCGCGTGCCACCGCCAGGCCGTAGCCGGGCACGATCGTGACGGATTCGGCGTTGCTCATCAAGAAGGCCGAGTCTTCTGGGCTACCCGATTTGACGCTGCGCTGGGCCTGTCCGCCGTTCTGTGCGGCGCCGGGGGCGGCGCCGAAGCCGCCCAGAATTACGCTGAAGAACGATCGGTTCATGGCTTTGCACATGATGTAGGACAGCACCGCACCCGATGAGCCTACCAGCGATCCGGCGATGATCAGCATGGGGTTGTTCAGCGAGAAGCCGATGCCCGCCGCCGCCCAGCCGGAGTAGCTATTGAGCATCGAGATCACCACCGGCATGTCGGCGCCGCCTATCGGGATGATGATCAGCACGCCCAGGGCGAAGGCAATCAGCAGCATGACGGCATAGGGCAGCCACATTTGCGTGGCGATGAACCAGGCGCCGAAGGCCAGCATGACAATGGCGAGTACCAGGTTGAGCATGTGCTGCCCGGGAAAGACAACCGATGCCCCCTGGAATAGCCTGAATTTATAGGTGCCCGAGAGTTTGCCGAAAGCGATGACCGAGCCCGAAAAGGTGATGGCGCCCACGAAGGTGCCTATGACCAGTTCGAAGCGGTTGCCGGTGGGTAAAGGCAGCCCGTTGGCCACGATATTGAACGCATGGGGTTCGGCGATGACGGCAATGGCGATGGCCACGGCAGCCAGGCCGATCATGCTGTGCATGAAGGCGATGAGCTCGGGCATTTTGGTCATTTCGACGCGTTTGGCCATGACGGTGCCGACGCTGCCGCCTATCAACAGGCCGAGCACGATCCAGCCGAGGTCGATGCCTGCCATGCCGTGAGAGGCCAGGCCGGCGATGAGCGCCGCCGTGGTAAGCACGGCGATGGCCATGCCGACCATGCCGAACAGGTTGCCGCGCCGCGATGTCGTGGGGTGTGAGAGGCCTTTGAGCGCCTGAATAAAGCAAACCGATGCGATGAGATAAAGCAGTGTGACCAGGTTAGGGGAGATCATGCCTGACCTCCGGCTGTCTTTTTCTCTTTTTTCTTGAACATTTCAAGCATGCGCCGGGTGACCAGGAAGCCGCCGAACACATTCACCGAGGCAAGCGCCACGGCAAAGACGCCCATGAATCGCGCCAGGCCGCCTTCGGTCAGGCCGGCCGCCAGCATCGCACCCACAATGACAATCGCCGAAATGGCGTTGGTGACGGCCATGAGCGGCGTATGCAGGGCGGGGGTGACATTCCATACGACATGAAAGCCGACGTACACAGCCAGCACGAAAATCGTGATATTGATGAGAGTAGGGTTGACGGCTTCCATCAGGCGCTCCTTAGTACTTTGCCGCCGGTGCACATCAGGCAGGCGGTGACGATTTCGTCGTCTTGCGGGATGAGCAGTTCGCCATTGGCGTTTGCAATCAGTTTCATGAAATCGAGGATGTTGCGGGCATAAAGGGCCGAGGCATCGGTGGCGACCATGGCGGGCAAGTTGCTGTAGCCGATCAGGCTGACCCCGTGCTTGTTGACGATTTTGTCTTTCTCGGACAAGGGGCAGTTGCCGCCGCGCTCGACCGCCAGGTCGACAATGACCGAACCGGGCTTCATGGCCTGTACCGTTTCTTCGGTGATCAGGGTAGGGGCGGGCCGGCCCGGGATGAGCGCCGTACTGATGACGATATCGGCCTGCTTGCAGCGTTCGGAAACGAGAATGGCCTGGCGCGCCATCCAGGCGGCCGGCATGGGCCGGGCGTAGCCGCCCACCCCCTGCGCAATTTCGCGTTCTTCGTCGGTTTCGAAAGGCACGTCGATAAATTTGGCGCCCAGGGATTCGATTTGCTCGCGGGCGGCGGGGCGTACATCCGACGCCTCGACCACCGCACCCAGGCGCTTGGCCGTGGCAATGGCCTGCAGGCCCGCGACGCCTGTGCCCAAAACAACGACACGCGCGGCTTTGAGCGTGCCCGCGGCCGTCATCATCATGGGAAACAGCCGTCCATATTGGTTGGCGGCCAGCAAGACGGCCTTGTAGCCGGCCAGGTTGGCTTGCGACGATAAAACGTCCATGCTCTGCGCGCGAGTGATCCGTGGCGCGGCTTCGAGCGCGAAAGCGGTCAGGCCGGCGGCAGCCAGTGCGGCCAACCCGGCCTGGTCGAAGGGATCGAGCATGCCGATCAGCACGCTATCGGGTTTCATGTGTGCGCGTTCGGAGTCGTTGGGGGTACGCACCTTCAGTACCAGATCGGCGCCCAGCGCTTGGGCGGTGTTTCCAATACTGGCTCCGGCTGCGACATAGGCCGCATCGGGGTAATGGGCCGACAGTCCCGCGCCTTGCTCGACTACTACCGTATGCTTGCCGCTGATAAATTTTTTAACCGTTTCGGGTATGGCCGCGACCCGGGTTTCACCTGGCAGGCTTTCGCGCGGAATTCCTATTTGCATCAAGACTCTCCTGCATCTCGTTAATTTTTTGCGTGGCTTACTATACCCGAACTTGCTGACAATTATTTGCATTGTCGGGCAATGATGTTTGCTAGACTGTTCTTCTCAATTAAGGAGAACATCATGGGACTTCTAGACTCTGTACTTTCTGCGGCAACAGGCGGCGGCAATCAAACGGGTGGCCAGGCGTCGCTGTTGTCTGCCTTGGTTGAGCATGTAAATAGCTATCCCGGCGGTTTGTCCGGCCTGGTTCAAAAGCTCCAGGAAGGCGGTTTGGGCGACGCGGTGTCATCATGGGTGGGAACGGGCGCGAATCAAGCGGTTTCGGGCGAGCAAGTGCAGTCCGCCTTGGGTGACGATGTCGTCAATAAATTGGCACAAAGCTCGGGCCAGGATCCCAGCACGGTGTTGAGCAGCCTCAGCACTTTGTTGCCCCACCTCGTGGATCACGCCACGCCCGACGGCACCGTCGATCCTGCTCAGGGCGGCCTGAATGTTTCATCGCTGATGGGTTCCCTGTCGGGGTTGCTGGGCAAGCTTGGCTAACGGTGTAGCGGCACCCTGTAGCGCCACCCCTTGTGGGTGGCAAAACCGCTACGGTCAAGGCGGCATCCGTAAATAGAGCACCATGGCAGCCACAAGGGCTGCCGCTACATGTGACCCACACGTTTTTGTAGCGGCACCCCTTGTGGGTGCCATTCGGTTCATCCTCATACTGGCCAGCCGCGTTTTGTTC
The DNA here is from genome assembly GCF_004346225.1 of Paralcaligenes ureilyticus. Classification (GTDB taxonomy): domain Bacteria; phylum Pseudomonadota; class Gammaproteobacteria; order Burkholderiales; family Burkholderiaceae_B; genus Paralcaligenes; species Paralcaligenes ureilyticus. The sequence goes on from NZ_SMAJ01000008.1 coordinate 14,103, forward strand.
CGCCTTACCCCTTGCTCGCACCCAATGCCTGCTCCAGATCGGCCAGGATATCGTCGATGTGCTCCAGGCCGATCGACAAACGTATCATGTCTTCGCCGACGCCGGCTTTCGCGAGCTCCGCAGGGCTTAGTTGACGATGGGTGGTTGAAGCCGGATGGCAGGCAAGCGATTTGGTGTCGCCGATATTGACCAGGCGCACGATCAGCTTTAGCGCATCGATGAAGCGGCCCCCGGCGGCGCTTCCGCCTTTGATGCCGAACGACATGATGCTGGCCGGTTTGCCGCCCATGTATTTTTGCGCCAGGTCGTGTTCGGGGTGGTCGGCCAGGCCGGCGTATTTCACCCACGATACGTTTTCATGCTTGGCCAGATACGACGCCACTTTGAGCGCGTTTTCGGTGTGGCGTTCCATACGCAAGGGCAGTGTCTCGATGCCTTGCAGAATCAGGAATGCGTTGAATGGCGAAAGTGCCGCGCCGGTGTTGCGCAAGGGCACTACCCGGCAGCGGCCTATGAACGCCGCGGGGCCGAACGCTTCGGTATACACCACACCGTGGTAGGACGGGTCGGGTTCGTTGAGCATGGGGAAGCGATCCTTGTGCTCGGCCCAGGGGAATTTGCCCGAATCGACCACGGCGCCGGCGATGGTGGTGCCGTGGCCGCCCATGTATTTGGTAAGCGCATGTACGATGATATCGGCGCCGTGTTCAAAAGGCCGGCAAATGGCGGGAGACGCGACCGTGTTGTCGACGATCAGGGGTACGCCGTGGCGGTGTGCCGCATCGGCGAAGGCTTGTATGTCCACAATATTACCGGCCGGATTACCGATAGACTCGCAAAATACAGCCTTGGTATGATCGTCGATCAGGGCTTCAAGCGCGGCCACGTCGTTATGCGGCGCGAACTTGACGGTCAGGCCCTGGCGTGGAAAAGTGTGGGCAAACAGGTTATAGGTGCCGCCGTAAAGCTTGCTGACTGAAACAATGTTGTCGCCCGCTTGGGCGATAGTCTGGATAGCGTACGTGACGGCCGCCATACCCGAGGCGACGGCCAGCGCCGCCACGCCGCCTTCAAGCGCCGCGACACGTTCTTCGAGCACCGCGTTGGTCGGGTTCATGATGCGTGTGTAGATATTGCCCGCCACTTTCAGATCGAACAGGTCGGCGGCATGTTGTGTGCTGTCGAAAGCGTAAGAGGTGGTCTGGTAGATGGGTACGGCGACCGACTTGGTGGTGGGATCAGGCTGGTAGCCGGCGTGGATGGCGAGCGTTTCTAGTTTCATGAGCAATTCGAGTGGTTGGTGGAAAGAAGGGCCCAGGGCGCGGACTGTCCATGGTACCGATGTTTTTCATACTCTGGTCGGATTATTCAATCATGTTGATATAGCATTCAGGCATAAAGCCCGGTGCGGGCGGCGTTTCATTACCTTTTGTCAGGTTTCTGCCTGAAAAACCGGGCAGGGCCGAAAAATTCCGGAGCGCTTGGGTTAGCATGCAACGTATTCAATGGATTGCGCATTAATTGGGGGTTATCCCCAAGGTTTTTGAGGGCGGAAATGAAAGTTTGGCTTAAACGAGTGCTTTTCGGATTGGTGGTGGTGATAATCGTAGCCCTGATCGGCTTGGCGATTTTTCTGCTGACCTTCGATCCAAATGCCTACAAGAGCAAGCTCGAAGAAATCGTCTACAGCCGTTATCACCGCACCCTGGCCATCAAGGGCGATATAGAACTGTCGCTCTTTCCCCGCATAGGTTTGTCGGTGCAAGGGCTGTCCTTGTCCGATCGCGATAGCACCAACACTTTCGCTTCCATCGACAGTGCCCGCTTTGCCGTGGCGATCTGGCCGTTGATGTCCAATCGACTGGTGGTGGATCATGTTGCCGTGTCCGGCTTTAAAGCCTGGATCGTGCGCGATCGGCCTGGGCACTTCAATTTTCAGGATCTGATGGGTGGCGCATCAGCCAATGACGCGGCACCCCAAACACCGCCCGGCCCGCCAGAGCCCAAGCCTGCCGCGCTATCCGTGTTGACGGGCCATGAGGCGGCGCGCGCCGATTTTCAAATTGATATTGCCGGCCTCAACCTGAAAAATGGGGAAGTCCATTTGCGCGATTTCAAGACCGGCGCCAGAACCCGCATCGAAAATCTCACACTCAATACCGGCCGCGTGACCTTCGACCAGCCTTTCGATGTCGACTTCAAAGGCAATGTGGTGGGCGTCTATCCCAAAGCCGCGGCCAGCCTCGATGGCCAGGCCGTGGTCAGGATCAATCCCGAACAAAAGGTGTATTCGGCGCAAAAGCTCAATGTGCAGATGTCGGGAGCCCTGGGCGCGCTCGATGCCAAGACGGTCAGCCTGCGCGGCAACCTGGCCTACAGTGCGTATTCGCAACTGCTCACGGCCAGCAACCTGGAACTGGTCGTACAGGGTGGCGTGCAAGGCGCGCATCCGGTCAAGAATCTCAGCTTCAATTTGTCTGTGCCCCAGTTAAAGGCCGATCGCAGCCAGTCCGAGCTGCTGCTCGAAAAGTTGTCGTTGCGCTCCAAGGGCACTTTGCCCACGCAAGACTATGAGCTTGCGGTCGATGCGCCCAGCTTGTCGATTTCGCCCGATGCGGCCAAAGGCGATGCGGTTTCGGGCACGCTCAAGCTGACCGGCCCTCAAAAGGTATTGGGGCTGGCCGTGGGGGTGAGCGGTTTGGGCGGCAACGCCAACGACCTGACGTTGAAAGAACTGAAAGTGGAAGGCGGGCTCAAGCAAGGGCTGCGCGTGGTGCAGTTCAAAGTGTCTTCTCCGGCCAACTGGAGCGCCTATAAACAGCAGGGCGGGCTGTCGGCCATTAAGGGCGACGTCAAGATCGAAGACCCGTCCTTGCCCGGCAACAGTTTCGAGTTTCCCCTCATTGGAAGCATGCAGGCCGACTTGGTCAAAGACCAGGCCAGCAGCGAAATCAATGCCGTCCTGAACGGCAGCAAGCTCGACCTCAAGCTCAAGGCGACCCGGCTGAACGATCCGCAAATTGTGTTCGACCTGAATGCCGATACCCTGGATTTCGACAAATTGCTCCCGCCCGAGCATCCCAAGGTAGCGGCCGCGGCTGATGCCAAGGCTGCCACGGCTGGCGGCAAGCCCGCGGCCCCCAGTGCCGCGGCCAAGCCGGCGGCGCCCGCCGATGCGTCCAAACCGTCGAGCAGCGTTAATTTGTCGCCTTTGGATGCCCTCGATTTAAGCGGTACGGTCAAGGTGGCGCATATCAATGCGCGCGGTCTGCAGCTCGACAAGTTCAACGCCGGCGTGAGGGTGCTTAACGGCAAGCTCGATGTGGCGCCGTTGTCGGCCGATCTGTATCAGGGCGCGCTGAGCGGCACGCTTTCGGCCGACGCGCACAACGCGATGTCCGCCCAGCTGTCGCTGGCTCATGTCAATGTAGACGGCCTGCTGACGGGCCTGACGGGTCAAAGCCGGCTAAGCGGGACCGGAGATATCGCCTTGAACCTGCATGCCCAGGGGGCGACGGTGGCCGCCTTGAAGGCGGATGTATCGGGTACGGTACAGGCCCGTGTTCATGATGGAGCCGTCAAGGGGATCAATGTGGCTCAAACATTGCGTGAAGTCGGCGGCGCGGTGGAAAATGCATTCAGCGGCCAGATGCCCGACGTAGTGACCAAGTTCGACGCTTCCCGGCAAACCGACTTCTCGACACTCGACGCTCAATTGGCTTTCGAGCGCGGTCAGGGCACGTTCAAAAAGCTGGATTTGAACTCCCCCATGCTGCGCGTAACCGAAGGGTCGCCCAATTCGATCGACCTGGTCAACAAGCAGCTTGATCTGCTCGTCAACGTGCGTCTGGTCAATACGCTTATGGGTCAGGGCGGCCCCGCGCTGGCCACCCTGAAAGGCGTTACCGTGCCGATTCTCGTGGCCGGCCCTTTTGCGGCGCTGGGATACCATGTGCAATGGAAAGACATTGGCAGCAAGGCCGTCAAGCAGGCGGTGCGCGATGGCCTGCTCGACTTGATGTCGAATCAGGTGGGTAAGGACTTCCTGCCCAAGGCGGATAAACTGGGCGCACCGGCCCAACCTGCGGCACCCACCAAATCGGACACCATCAGAAGTATCGGCAACGCATTAAAAGGATTGCTAGGCAAATGAACCCTACTCTTTACTTCCCTATAGAAGCCTGCGCGGGGATAGACAATAGCGACGCCGCTCCCTACGACCGGCAATGGCTGGTGGTCGACGCCGGCTGGCGCAGGCTTACCCAGCGTGATCAACCCAAGCTGGCGCAGGTGGAAGTGTCGATTCGTTTCGGTTATTTGGTAATGCGCGCCCCGGGCATGCTGCGCATGGACATACCGCTCGATGTCATCGAAGACGACGACAGCGTGCGCCGCCAGGCCATCATAGGCACGCAGACCATAGATGTCGTGGACGAAGGCGAGCTCGCTTGCGCGTGGATATCGAATTGCCTGGGAACCCCCAGCCGGCTGGTGAAGGTGCATCCCGACGCGCCTGCCGTGCGGTGGGACGAATAACCTTAAAGGGTTTCGGTCAGTGCCTGAAACCTCGCCAATAAAACGGCCTGGCTTTCCTGGTGCTGCGGGTCGACCTCGATGCAATCGACGGGGCAAACAACCTGGCATTGGGGCTCGCCAAAATGCCCCACGCACTCGGTACACATGTCCGGGTTGATTATGTAGATATCAGGGCCCATTGAAATGGCCTGATTCGGGCACTGCGTTTCGCAAACATCGCAGTTGATGCACTCGTCGGTAATGCGCAAAGCCATGGCGCTAGTCCTGCCTGATCATTGTCACTAAGACTGAGTGTAGTGCGAACCTGCGCCGGGCGCTTAACCGGCGCTTAGCGGGTGCCTAATTACCTTCTTCTTCTTGCAGGGCGCGATGTGTCTTGGCCTTGCTGTGCAGCCAGCGCTCCACCGAAGGAAAGACAAATTTGCTGACATCGCCACCCAAAATGGCAATTTCACGCACGATCGTGCCCGAGATGAATTGATATTGGTCCGAGGGCGTCATGAACAGGGTCTCGACTTCGGGCAGCAGATGGCGATTCATGCCCGCCATCTGGAATTCGTATTCGAAATCGGAGACGGCGCGCAAGCCCCGCACGATCACACGGCCTTCCTGATCGCGCACAAAGTCTTTAAGCAGCCCGGCAAAGCTCTTGACTTCGACGTTGGGGTAGTGGCCCAGTACTTCTTCGGCGATCTCGACCCGTTCGTTGACGGTAAAGAACGGTTTCTTGGCGTGGCTGTGGGCAACGCCCACGACGACTCGGTCAAACAGGCTGGCCGCGCGGCGCACCAGGTCTTCGTGACCGCGCGTCAGTGGGTCGAATGTTCCGGGATAGATGGCAGTAATCATGCGGGTTCCGAAGATCGGTGGAGGTGGTTGGTAAAAGGGTTCGGGGTGGATGGCACCCACGAGGGGTGTCGCTACATGGCTGCTACGGTGTATTGGTTTCAGGATTATTGACTTTTTTTTGCGCTGCAGCAAATCGTAGCAAATGATAGTGCACTTGGCCGGCTCGGCCACTACGCAGCAATTCGAATGGTTCAGGGGGCGATATGGCGGATTCCGCCTCGACATAAACCAGACCTTGCGGCTGCAAAATGGGAGGCAGCGCGGGCCACAAGGCCTCCAGCCACTGATGTCCGAAGGGCGGGTCAAGCAAGATCAGGTCGAACGGCGTGGCGCGCAGCGTGGGCAGAACCGCGCGCGCGTCGCCGGCATGGATGTGCACTTGGTTGGCCTGCAGTTTGCTGCGCAATGCCTGCAGTGCCGTCACCGCTGCCGGATTGGACTCCACCATCTGCACGTGTTCAACCCCCCTGGAGGCGGCCTCGAAACCCAGGGCGCCGGTTCCGGCGAACAGGTCGAGCACGCGCCTGGCCGAGAAATCCTGATCCCAAAGATGCTGCAGCCAGTTGTACAGGGTTTCCCGGACGCGGTCGGGCGTGGGCCGCAGGCCCTTGGCGTCGACGACGGGGATAACGGTGCGGCGGTAATCACCGCCTACAATACGGACAAGGTGCTTCTTCATGGTACGCCCAAGACCAGGGTGGCCCTTTAACCAAGTGGATGCTGGATAGTGTAAAGCCTATGTTTAGTTTATTTAAAAGAAAGAAGCCGGGCCCGCATGAGCCGGCGGCGGATGACGCTTCGGCCGCTTTGCCGCAGGCCGCCCCGGTTGAGCCTGCTGAATCCGCTGAACCGCCTATGGAGCCCGTCTTCCCGGTTGAACCTGCTGGTTCCGTTGAACCGCCTGTGGAATCCGCCGCTAAGGCGGCCGCTACGGCGAAAGCTACTGAAGCCGTGGTGCAAGATGCTGTCGTAGAGCCCGCTCAGGTACCCGCGGCGCCGGGTGCCAAGACAAGCTGGCTATCGCGCCTGAAGCAGGGCCTGTCGCGCACGGGCCAGAGCCTGGGTGGCTTGTTTGTCGGCGTCAAGGTGGATGAATCGCTGTTCGACGACCTGGAGACGGCGCTGATTATGGCCGATGCCGGCGTCGAAGCAACAGAAAAGCTGCTGGCCGCCTTGCGCGTGCGGGTCCGCAAAGACCGGCTCGACGATGCCGCGGCAGTCAGGGCGGCCCTGCGCGATATTCTTGCCGACCATCTGGCGCCTCTTGAAAAGCCCTTTCCGTTGGGACAGTTTGTGCCCTTGGTGGTCATGATTGCCGGGGTGAACGGAGCAGGTAAAACGACGTCCATCGGCAAGTTGGCCAACACCTTCCAGCGCCAGGGGGCCAGTGTTTTGCTGGCCGCGGGAGACACTTTTCGCGCGGCGGCGCGCGAGCAACTGGTCGCCTGGGGCGCGCGCAACAACGTAACGGTGATCTCGCAAGACGGCGGCGATGCGGCCGCCGTGGCCTTTGATGCGGTGAACGCGGGGCGTGCACGTCAGGCCGACGTGGTCATGATCGACACGGCGGGGCGCTTGCCTACGCAACTGCATCTGATGGAAGAATTGAAGAAAATCCGCCGCGTTATCGGCAAAGCCGATTCGGCCGCGCCTCACGAAGTCTTGCTGGTCATTGATGGCAATACAGGGCAAAACGTACTGTCGCAGATTCGCGCCTTCGATGCGGCGGTCAATCTAACCGGCCTGGTGGTGACCAAGCTGGACGGCACCGCCAAAGGCGGCACCCTCGCTGCGGTGGCCGCCGGCAGTCAGGGTGTGCGGCCGATACCTGTTTACTGGATAGGCGTGGGCGAAGGCCTGGACGATTTGCAGCCCTTTGTGGCGCGGGATTTCGCCGCCGCGTTGGTCGGGGAATGATTCTGTCGATATCTGTAGCGACAGGCCTTGTGCCTGTCATCTCTGCCAGATCCCATCTGACGTTCAGGATTTTGCCACCCACAAGGGGTGGCGCTACAACTTCCCGACCGGTATCCGTAGCGATGCCGGTATCCGTAGCGGCACCCCTCGTGGGTGCCACCGATAAAAGTTGCACAGCCAATTCAAAAACGAATCTAAATCAAGCTTTCAGCTTCCCTGCAGCAATCAGGGCTTTGAAGGCCGCCTGGGCCGCCTGCTTTTTTTGATCCTGCATCGCGCGCAGCCAGCCCACGGCAAACCAGGCCTGGGGCTGGTCGGCCACGAGTGCTTCGTAGCACCCTTGGGCCAAATACAAGTCGTTCAGCTCGCCCAGAATCTCCTGGGTTTGCGCCAGCTCGGTCAACACCCGCTCCAGGGCGGCCTTGGCGAGCAGGGTCTGGGAAAAATTCAGGCTGTAGCGCAGGCGTTTCACCTTCTTGCGCAAGTCGTGTTGCTCTTCGATCGTCAATAGCGCAAACGCGCCGCCTTGCCCCTCGATTTGCCTGAGCCATTTGTTCAGCACGGCCGCCAGCGCCTTTTTAAGGGGCTTGGCTTGCGCTGGCAGGCTTTGAGGCATCGCCCCGGCGGTTATTCTCGCTGGCGCAATGACACCTTCAAGCAAATTCAATAGCAGGATCTGAAATGAAGCGCGGCCCGCCAGCGCAGCCGAATGGTCGGGCGTATGGGTTTGTGCCGCAGGCAGGGTACAGGCCGGCATGCCCGCCCGTTCGATGAGAGGCGCAACGGTATAACGGACCACATCGTCGTCGCGTGTCTGGCCGAAAGCGCTGAAATGCCGGCGCACCTGGGCTTCGGTTCGCGGCGCCACGGGTGGGATCCAATCCCGATACAGACGCCAGCATGAGCGCAGGCGGCGTATGCCTACCCGCAATTGATGAACGTGTTCGGCGCGCAGCGTCTCGTCTGCCAGGGCGCTGTCAACGCCCGCGACGAAGGCAGCGTTGCGGATGATTTGATTAAGGCATTCGTCAGCGCAGGCCAGGTAGGCCTGGGCGGCCGACATGGCGGGTTTAAGGCGGGGTATGGCCGCTCGCTGCGGCTTGATGAAATGTTCGGCGGCGAGCGTGGCGGGCGATGACGAATCATCGGCGCCGGCAGCCGGCTGGGCTTGCGCCGCGATGGCTAGGGCGTCGCCCCTTTCCGCTTTGCTTCTCAGATCCAGGATCAGGCCGTATTTTCGTGTCCATTTCCGGCCCAGGATGAACAGGCTGCGGATGTTTCCTTTGAGCAGTTCGAATTCAATTTCACTGATGGGCAGCTCAAGGCCGCCGGCGCAAATCACGCCTTGGTCATAAGCCAGCTCCACCACCCCCGAGGGTGTCGGGATCTTCCGCACCAGGCGCTTGACCCGAGTCTCATAGCGCAGCGCCAGGGGGTGCTTGAGCCGGGAAAAAATGGCCGACAGATCGCTGCCCTCGTAAAACGATAAATCCAGTGTCGGCGTGCTGCGCGGCTGGTTGATTTCAATACGGGACAAGGCGTCCGCGCCCGGCGCCTTCAGGGTTTGTATCCACTGCTCGCCTTCCAGGCGCAGCCGCAGCGAAATCCTGGCTTGCGCCAGTTCGCGCCCGGCCGTATCGAAATATAGTGCATGCAAGGCGATTTCGTCGGCCTGCTGGCTGCGCAACTCCTGTTCGATTGCCGTGCGTGCGTTGGCCGGGACGTGTAGTTTGAGTTCTCGTTCTTCCATGTTCGCCGCTGGGCTGCCTGTGGGTGCAACATTAAGGGTTTGCATGGCCGTCGCCCGCTGCTAAGCCCCTATGTGACGGGTATGAGACATTATTGAATAGAGTTATGACGTTTGTATGACAGTCAGTTTAGGCGGTTTATAGCCTAGCCGCCTGGATATGGCGTCGGCGCATTCCTTCAACGAATGAGCGATCGGGCTTTCCCAGCGGGAATCGAACAGGGTGCTGGGCCCCAGGCAGGTCAGGGCCAGTGCGATATTGCCGGAATGGTCGAAAACCGGTATGGAAAACGCATCGATGCCAGGCAGCGGGTTTCCTAGCGCACGGGCTAGGCCATGAGCCCTGATATCGGCCAATAGCGTCTTCATGGCCTCGGCGCTGGGTTGGTGCTGACCAATGCTGGTGACCACGGCGGTGTCGCCCGCTTCCCGCTCGATGTAATGCTGGGCGATTTTGGGCGGCAGCCACGCGGCGAAGACGTGGCCCGTGGCCGTATGCAGCATCGACATGACGGTCCCTTTGCGCATGTTCACGTGCACCGGATAGCTGGCTTCGCAGATATGAATCATGGTCGGACCGTGCGAGCCCAGAACGGCAATGGCCAGCGTGTGTCCGATCTGGCTGGCCAACTGATCGACGTAGGGCAGGGCGATGCGCACCGGATCCAGCCGCTGCAGGCTGACCAGGCCCATCTGCAGGGCGAAAGGGCCCAGTTCGTATTGGCCCGTAGCCCTATTCTGCTGCACCAGGCCTACACGCACGAAACTGACCAGATAGGGGTGCGCCTTGGCCGAGGTCATGCCCGCGCGCGTCGCCAGATCACGCAAAGTAAGCGGCACGCCCGCATCGACCAGGCCGGCCAAGAGGGGGAACCCGGTTTCCACAGACTGGATGCTGCGCCGCCCGTCGTTGGGCGGGGCTGGAATTTTTTGGTCGGCCATTATCGAGGATTCGTCTAAAAGCATGCCAATAGTACTAGGGTTTGGCTTTGCGGGTTAGTATCGGTATAGAGGCGTTAAAATTAGCCAATTTCTTACTGAGCCTATCGTTATGAGCAACCCCGCCGCCGCTGCGTGCGCCGACCCGCAGTCCTACGAAATCTCGTCTGTTTCGGAAATTATCGCCCAGTTGCGGGCCGGGCGCATGGTGATTCTGGTCGACGAGGAAGACCGCGAAAACGAGGGCGATCTGGTCATGGCGGCCGACTATGTCACGGCCGATTCCATCAATTTCATGGTGACCCACGGGCGCGGGCTGGTATGCCTGACCCTGACCGAAGACCGCTGCCGGCAATTGCAGCTGCCGCTGATGGCCAGCCGCAATGGCAGCCGGTACGGCACCAATTTCACCATGTCCATCGAAGCGGCCGAAGGGGTCGGCACCGGGATTTCCGCCGCCGACCGTGCCCGGACGGTACAGGCCGCCGTGGCGCACGACGCCAAACCGGCCGATCTGGTGCAACCCGGCCATATTTTTCCTATCCAGGCGGTGCGCGGCGGTGTGCTGGTGCGTGCCGGGCATACCGAGGCGGGTTGCGACCTGACCACGCTGGCCGGGCTGACCCCCGCAGCGGTTATTTGCGAAATCCTCAAACCCGACGGCACGATGGCGCGGCTGCCCGATCTGAAGCTGTTCGCCCAGGAGCATGGCTTGAAGATCGGCACGATTGCCGACCTTATCCAGTATCGCAGCGAACATGAATCCATGGTCGAGCGCCTGTCTTCGCGCGAGGTGCAGACGGCCTGGGGGGCTTTTCGCGCGGTGGCGTATCGCGATTGCGCCTCCGGCGCGCCGCATCTGGCGCTGGTGCATGGCGACATTTCTCCCGAGGCCGAAACCCTGGTGCGGGTGCACGAACCCACCAGCATGCTCGATGTTTTGTGCGACGGCGCAACCGGCCACAGCTGGAGCATTGCCAATGCGCTCAAAACGATTACCGCGGCGCCTTCGGGCGTACTGGTATTGCTCAATTGCCAGGGTTCGGCCGAGCTCATGTTCAATCAGTTTGCAACGTGGGCGCAAGCTCCCGGTGAAATCAAGCCAGGCGACGACAGTCGTTTCGACCTCAGAACCTATGGTATCGGCGCGCAAATTCTGCGCGACCTGAACGTCGGCCACGCGCGTTTATTGGCTCGACCACGAAAAATGCCCAGCATGGCCGGCTTTTCTTTGACCATCACGGGTTACGATAGCGAACCCCTCAACTTGGCCTAACAGGACGACCAATATGAATCCCTATACGTTATCTCCCGATATGAATGGTGAAGGGCTGCACTTGGGCATTGTTCGCGCCCGTTACAACGAAGAAATCGGTTTGTCCGAGCTTGAGGCCTGCGTGGCCGAGCTGGCCGAGCTGGGCGTTGACGAGCGCGACGTCATGGTGGTCTCGGTGCCTGGCGCCCTCGAGCTGGGGGTAACTCTGGCGCAGATGGCCGAAACGTTCGAGTTCGACGCACTGATTGCGCTGGGCGCGGTCATCCGCGGCCAAACCTACCATTTTGAAATAGTCAGCAACGAAAGCGCTTCGGCCATCAGCCGGGTGGCGCTTGAAACGGGGATTCCCATCGCCAATGGCGTATTGACCACGGATACCGATGAGCAGGCTCAGGCTCGCGCCGTTGATAAAGGCCGCGATTGTGCGCGTGCCGCAGTAGAAATGGCCAATCTGGTCGCCGCGCTCGAGCCCGAGTCGGATGATGATGACGAGGACGAAGACCTTGACGATGAAGAGTAAAACCCATAGCGGCTCGGCGCAGCGGGCGAATTCGCGCAGCGCGCGCCGCCGTGCGCGCGAATTCGCCTTGCAGGGTGTGTATGCCTGGCTGTTGCGCGCCGAAGAGGGCAATCAGGAAGCCGGCGCCATCGACGCCCACATTCGCGATGACGAGGAGTTCCCAGAGGCCGACGCAACCTGGTTCAAGACGCTGCTCCACGGGGTGCTGGCCGAGGCTCCGGGTTTGCGCGAACGCTTTGTTCCCTATATCGACCGGCCGCTTGCCGAGCTCTCGCCTATTGAACACGGCATTTTGCTGATAGGCAGTTTCGAGCTTATCCACCATGTCGAAGTCCCCTATAAAGTGGCCATCAACGAAGCGGTGGAGCTGGCCAAGTCGTTCGGCGGGACCGACGGCTTCAAGTTCGTCAATGGCGTTCTCGATAAACTGGCGGCCGACGTTCGCACCGCCGAGGTTGGGGCGGCCGCCGCTCGGCGCTCGAGCCCTTAAGCCAAACTGACGAGGGCGAGTTGGGTAACGAGTTCGATCTGATCGCCACCTATTTTTCGCGTCCTGCGCCGCCTCAGTTTCTGGGGGTGGGCGACGACTGTGCGCTATTGCCTGTGGCCCCTGGCATGCAGTTGGCAACCAGCACTGACCTGCTGATCGAAGGCCGGCATTTTTTTGCCGATGTCGACCCGCGCGCGTTGGGCCACAAAGCGTTGGCCGTCAATTTGTCGGATCTGGCCGCCATGGGCGCCCAGCCGCTCGCCTGCTTGCTGGGGCTGTCCATACCGCGTGTCGAGCCTGCCTGGCTAAAGGCGTTTTCCGAGGGATTTTACGCATTGGCTGATGCGGCGTCCTGCCCGCTTATCGGCGGCGACACCACGCGCAGCCATTCCGATGTACTCATTAGCGTCACGGTGTTCGGGCAGGTCGATGCCCGTTATGCCTTGCGGCGCAATGCGGCCAAGGTGGGCGACGATGTGTGGGTCACGGGCACGCTGGGGGCGGCCGATGTCGCCTTGCGGCTTATGTTGAACACGCTCGCACCCGATCCGGCCTTGCTGGAAGCGACGCGGCCGTTTCTGGAGTGGCCGCAGCCCCCCCTTGAATTTGGCCGGAAACTGGCCGGCGTTGCCAACGCGGCCCTGGACATTTCCGATGGCCTGGTGCAGGACTTGGGACATATACTCAAGGCCAGCGGGTGCGGTGCCGATCTCGACTATGCCGCGATGCCGGCAGACCCTGTTTTGCAGAGTCTGCCGCCAGCCATCGTGCAGGAGGCCGTGTTGGGCGGGGGCGACGTGTACCAGCTTTGTTTTACGGCCTTGCCTGCGCGTCGCGAGCAGATTCTGGCGCTGGCCCGTCAGGGCGCGCTACGGGTGTCGCGCATTGGCTGCATTACCGCGCAGCCCGGGTTGCGGGTTAAAGACGCCGCCGGGCAGCTTATCCATCCTTTGCCGGTGGGTTTCGATCATTTCGGTTGAGTTTTTCGCGAGGCTTTTTAAAGGTGAGTTCCATGTCTTCTGTTGCATCTGACGTCTCTGCATCGCCTCCTTTCAAGCCTACGGCGGCATGGGTATTTCGCTCGCCCGCGCGGATTATCTCGTTCGGTTTTGGCAGCGGCCTGTTGCGCCCCGGCCCGGGTACCTGGGGCACCGTGCTGGCCTGGATTCTGTGGATACTGGTCGTTGCCCGGTTTTCCGATGCGGCCGTGGCCGGCTTATTGATCGTCTCGTTTGCCTATGGCTGCTGGAGTTGCGACCGGGTTGGAAAAGAAATGGGCGTGCCCGACCATGGCGGCATGGTATGGGACGAAATCATTGCCTTCTGGCTCGTGCTCTGGCTGACGCCCGGCACCTGGGAGGCCCAGTCGCTGGCGTTTATTTTGTTCAGAGCCTTCGACATCGCCAAGCCGCCACCCATTCATTTTTTCGACGCCCATTTCAAGAATGGCTTTGGCGTCATGTGGGACGATATCGTCGCTGCCGTCTACACCTTGCTGGTGATGGCGATATTGGTGCTATTGGAGCGACTGCTATGAACGAGAACGATTCATCGGCATTGGTTCAAACCCTGGCGCAGCAATTGCTTGACAGGGGCTGGATGATGGCCTGCGCCGAATCCTGCACCGGAGGCCTGCTGAGTGCAACGCTAACCGATCTGGCGGGATCCAGCCTATGGTTCGACCGCGGCTTTGTCACATACAGCAATGCGGCGAAGATGCAGCATTTATGGGTGCATGCCGATACGCTGGAACGTTTTGGCGCGGTAAGCGAAGAGACGGCCATGGAAATGGCGGCAGGGGTGCTTAACGCGGCCAAGGGCACACAGTTTGCCGTCTCTACCACGGGTATCGCCGGGCCGGGCGGCGCGACCCCCGGCAAGCCCGTGGGCATGGTGTGTTTCGGCTTTGCGCAACGCACGCCCGACGGCGTGGCCACCCGCGCGGCCATTCGTGTATTTGAGGGCGACCGCCGGCAGGTGCGCGAGAGCGCCGTGGCCTACGCCTTACACACCGCCATTGAGCTTATCGGGCAGCATTGATCGCATCACGCGTCGCGCGGGCGGCGTGGGCGGCGGCTTCGCGCCAGTCATCGCCGCCGCTGGCATACAGAATGGCGCGCGATGAGTTGATCATCATTCCTGTACCGTGGCTATCGCACCCCGCCTTGACCGTGGCCGGAATATCGCCGCCTTGCGCGCCGATGCCGGGCACGAGCAAGGGCATGTCGCCCACCCGCTCGCGAACGCGTGCAAGCTCTTCGGGAAAGGTCGCCCCTACCACCAGCGCGCACTGCCCGTGAGTATTCCAGTGATCGGCCACCAGGCCCGCCACGTGCAGGTACAGGGGCACGCCGTCTTTGGACTCGATGAATTGCAGATCGGAGCCGCCCTTGTTCGAGGTGCGGCACAGGATGACGACACCGCGATCTTCCCAGGCCAGATAGGGTTGCAGCGTGTCAAAGCCCATATAGGGGTTAACGGTGACGGCATCGGCGTTATAGCGCTCGAAGGCCTCGTGGGCGTATTGCTCGGCCGTTGAGCCGATGTCGCCGCGCTTGGCGTCGAGCACGATGGGCAGGTGCGGGTAGGTTTCGTGAATGTACTGGCACAAGGCTTCAAGCTGCGCTTCGGCGCGCTGTGCGGAGAAGTAGGCGATTTGCGGCTTGACGCCGCAAACGTAAGGCGCGGTGGCGTCGACCATGGCGCGGCAGAATTCGTAAATGGCGTCGCCGCGGCCGGCGATCTCGGCGGGGAACCGCTGCGGATCTGGATCCAGGCCCATCATCAGCATGGAGTGGGATGTGGCCCAGGCGTGGTTGAGTTTTTCGGTGAAGGTCATGGGTAGGGGCCAGTGAACGGCGGGAGACGGAACGAGGGCCACCGGCGTGGTGGGCGTTATAAGAATTATTTTAATGGAAGCGTAGGTAAAGCACGGTTGCCCAAATTGCGCCGCCCAACAGCAGGGATAGCATGACCGCTGCGCTGCCGAGGTCCTTGGCGCGGCCGACGAGAGCGTGATGCTCGATCGTGATGGAATCGGCCAGGGCTTCGAGCGCGGAGTTCAGGATTTCAACAATCAGCACAAAGACAATGGTGCTGATCAGCAGAAGGATTTGCATGGCGCCGCGGCCGACCCAGAACGCCGCGGGTGTGAGCACGACGGCCAGCAGCAGTTCCTGGCGAAACGCGGCCTCGTGCTGGAACGCGGCCTTGAAGCCTTGCAGCGAAAATTTAAGCGCATTGCGCAAGCGGCCGAGGCCGCCTTGGCTTTTGTACGGGGAAGTTGTGCTCATGATGGCTATTGTAGCGGCAGCCCTTGTGGCTGCCATATAGGCATTAACATAGTCTCCAATAAAACCTTCTAGCCCCGCGTCGTGGCCGGTCAAGGTGGGTCGGGCTCCGACGTGCACGGTCATGGCTGCGCCATGACTTCCCGCGCGCAGGACCGGCTTCGGGGCGGCGTGCCCGAGTCGCCCGCCCCACCTCGACCGGCCACGACGCTCGTGTGGTTGATTTTGACGAAATCGTCGTTGATGTAGCGGCAGCCCTTGTGGCTGCCAAATCGTTGAAAATCGAGGCGGTTATTCATAGAACGCCGATGGCAGCCACAAGGGCTGCCGCTACAAAAACATACCCGCCGACCCATAAAAAAATCCGGCCACAAGGACCGGATTTTTCCATCAGGGTGCCGGTCCGAAAACCGGCAGGTTATACAGACGCTTAGAAGCCGCCCATACCACCCATGCCGCCCATACCACCCATGTCAGGCATACCGCCGCCGCCAGCAGGCTTGTCTTCCACGATTTCAGCCACAGCGGCTTCGGTCGTGAGCAACAGGCTGGCCACCGACGCTGCGTTTTGCAATGCAGTGCGGGTCACCTTGGTGGGATCGAGCACGCCTTGTTCAACCAGGTCGCCGTACTCGCCCGTTGCGGCGTTGTAACCGTAGTTACCCTTGCCCTTGGCTACATTGTCAGCCACAACGCTAGGCTCGTCGCCAGCATTAGCCACGATGGTGCGCAAAGGAGATTCGATCGCGCGAACGATCAGCTTGATACCGGCGTCTTGGTCGATGTTGTCGCCCTTGACAGCGGCAACAGCGGCCTTGATACGAATGAACGCTACGCCGCCGCCAGGAACAATGCCTTCTTCGACTGCGGCGCGAGTGGCATGCAGAGCATCTTCCACGCGAGCTTTCTTCTCTTTCATTTCGATTTCGGTCGCGGCGCCGACACGAATCACTGCTACACCGCCCGCCAGCTTGGCAACGCGTTCTTGCAGTTTTTCACGGTCGTAGTCGGACGTGGCTTCTTCGATTTGCACGCGAACTTGCTTGACGCGGGCTTCGATCGATTTGCCGTCGCCATGGCCGTCGATAATGGTGGTGTTTTCCTTGGCCACTTCGATGCGCTTGGCTTGGCCCAGATCCGTCAGGGCGGCTTTTTCAAGCGACATACCGGTTTCTTCGGAAATAACCACGCCGCCGGTCAGGATGGCGATGTCTTCGAGCATGGCTTTGCGACGGTCGCCGAAACCAGGAGCCTTGACAGCCGTGGTTTTCAGGATGCCGCGAATATTGTTGACCACCAGAGTAGCCAGGGCTTCGCCTTCCACGTCTTCGGCAATGATCAGCAGAGGACGGCTGGATTTGGCAACTTGCTCAAGAATGGGCAGAAGGTCGCGAATGTTGCTGATTTTCTTGTCGTAAATCAGGACATAAGGATCTTCCAGCACAGCTACTTGCTTGTCGGGATTGTTGATGAAGTAGGGCGACAGATAGCCGCGGTCGAATTGCATGCCTTCGACGACGTCCAGTTCGTTTTCCAGCGATTTGCCGTCTTCAACGGTAATAACGCCTTCCTTGCCGACCTTGTCCATCGCATTGGCGATGATTTCACCAATCGAGCTATCGCTGTTGGCCGAAATGGAACCGACTTGCGCGATTTCCTTGCTGGTGGTGCAAGGCTTGGACAGTTTCTTCAACTCGGCCACAGCCACGGCGACCGCTTTGTCGATACCGCGTTTCAGGTCCATCGGGTTGATGCCGGCGGCCACATACTTCAGGCCTTCTTCCACAATCGATTGCGCCAGCACGGTTGCCGTGGTGGTGCCGTCGCCAGCGTTGTCCGAAGTCTTGGAGGCAACTTCTTTAACCAGCTGAGCGCCGATGTTTTCGAATTTGTCTTTCAGTTCGATTTCTTTGGCAACCGATACACCGTCCTTAGTCACGGTGGGGGCGCCGAAAGAGCGCTCCAGAACCACGTTACGGCCCTTGGGGCCCAGAGTGGTTTTAACGGCATTGGCGAGAATGTTCACGCCACGGACGATGCGCACGCGAGCGTCATCGCCAAATAGTACTTGCTTAGCAGCCATTATTAAATTCCTTGCTTGATTCGTGTTATTACAGGATCACGGCGAGGATTTCGTCCTCGCGGATGACGAGAAGTTCTTCGCCGTCGACCTTGACGGCCTGGCCGGCATATTTGCCGAACAGAACTTTGTCGCCAGCTTTCAGATCAACAGCCTGGATTTTGCCGTCGTCGGAGCGTTTGCCGGGGCCAACAGCCACGACTTCGCCTTGATCGGGTTTTTCAGCGGCGCTTTCGGGGATAACGATGCCTGACGCAGTGGTGCGCTCGTTGTCCAGACGCTTGACGATCACGCGATCGTTCAAAGGACGCAGTGCCATGGAGGAACTCCTGTTCAATAGATAATGGGTTTGGAAATCAGTGGGGGATGATTTGTTAGCACTCAACCCCTTCGAGTGCTAATTATAAGGATGAATTGGATTTGTTCAAGTGGGGTGGGGAGGGTTGTTACATTTTCGCTGGCTGTTGTCGATTTTCACTGAGTTTGGTGTCGATTTTCATTGAGTTTGGAATTTCCGTCACTCAGTTTGGAACTCTCCAAAACACGTAAAGCTAGCATTGATGCGCTCTACAACCGTTTTTTTGCCTTTAGGTGAGTATCCTAAGTCCGGCGATTTTGGTTTTTTGGTGATATTTATGGGCTTGGTCGATTGAAATCTGTCACCAGCGGATCACACCGACTCTAAGCGGAAGTTGTTAGCTCCCTTACGACTGAAAAATTAGGCATTTAAGCCGACCTTAGCTTCTTTGATTCGATGTTTTCTGTGATTGCAGACCTACCACATTGCTCTTAGGCGATGGGTGGCGATATCTCCATTATTCGACCCGTCAGCCAAGCGCCGAGTACATTTCACATACTGCAACCCGCACCGACGCATCGGCCATTCTTGTCGGTGATGTCTACGACTCCAAGGGCTATAACATACAAGGCTTCGCGCCCTTAGAGCATTCCGCTACTGCATAGGAAATTCGCCCACCAAACATGAACCAGATGACGACAAGGAAAATGACCAGTGCCTAGAATATTAATAATCCGTTTCATGATTTATTCACTCCGAAGTTGTCTGTTCTGCGATTCGCAGCCTTTGATGCTCGGCTAGCCTATTTGTGCCAGTAGCAAAAAATTTAGGCAAAGAACGAAGTTGTCGGAAAATTCCAAACTAAACGACTAACGGGTTCCAAACTCAATGAAAATCGACATTTGGAATTCCTTTCACCCAGTTTGGAACTCTCCAAAATACGTAAAGCTAATTTTGATGCGTCCTACGACCGTTTTTTTGTCTTTAGATGAGGATTCCAAACCCGGGGATTTTGGCTTTTGGCGATGTTTAGGATCTACGGTCATACCGGTTTCGGCAGACTTTATTTCTCTTTTTCAGTAGGTCGGTCCCTTGCACTCGCTCCCCTATCAGCCTACCAGACGGCTGCCGCGTCTTAAAGAAATGTTAAGCCGAATACAAAAATTTTTCGCTTGTCACGCTTTACAGTGACGCACATCATGTGACCACTTACTTGATGGAGGAGATTATGAAAATAATACCGAAAATAGATGGTTTTGGTGCCGATGTCTTGGATTGCCCATCTGGGTTGGTGGTATCAGAAGACGACCTTGAACAGATTATGCGTGCCTGGATGAAACATTCGATTCTGTGCTTCCGCGCTGTGAACATGAGTCCCGAGGAGCACGTGCGCTTTAGCCGTCGATTAGGCTCCTTGCATATCATGAGGCCGTTCAAGTTCAATCTTGACGGCTACCCCGAAGTGTTCGTGGTATCGAATGCGAGCAAGGTCGATCCCTCCAAACCCGTGGCGGGCGATGCCGAAGGCGATGCTGGACTTCGTCGAGTTGGCGAGGGATTCCATACCGATGGCGAGGACAAAGCCATTCCGAACGGTGGCTCCTTCCTATATGCAAGACAGGTTCCCCCTGAGCGCGGCGACACGCTCTTTGTCGATATGTACAGCGTCTATGAAGCCTTGCCTCAGAGCGTCAAAGAGATTATCGCCGGGCGGCGTGTTCGCTACAGTCGAATCGACTTGCATTTGACCCACTACCCCCTGATGGCGCCACTCACAGAGGAGGAAAAGCGCGAACGGCCTGACGTCTACCATCCCTTAACACGACAACATCCGCTTAGCAGGCGCACCTCGCTTTACATTGGGCGCTGGGCTTGTGACGTTGAAGGACTACCCTTCAATGAAAGCAAAGAGCTAATTACGTTTCTTCAAGATTTTGCTAAGCACCCTCAGTTCATTTACACGCACAAATGGTCATCTGGCGATGCGGTGCTCTGGGACAATCGCTGCACACAACACTGCGCTACCGGCTTTGACGATACGAAATACGTCAGGACGATGCATAGAACTACATTGGAAGGTGAACTGCCGGTGATGGCCCAGTCTAGTGCCGGCGTACAGGTAGCATTGCTTAATGAATATTCGGTTTCTTGAAACGGCGCTGTGGCTGGCCAAGTTAAAAAGCATCAAGGCCACGGCCGAAAAGCTCTGCCTTACGCAGGCGGCTGTATCGAGCCGGATATCCAACCTCGAACAGGATCTGGGCGTTTGCCTTTTCATACGTGGGGGCGACGGCTTTGAGCCGACCTCCGTCGGCGTGACCTTTTTAGAGCATGCCGACCGCATTGTAAGCGCCCACCAGTCCTTACGCGCCTCCATGCTTGATCCGAACAAACTGGTGGGCTCATTGAGAATTGGAATGACCAGCACGTTGATTCCGACAATATTGCCGAGACTTGTAGATACGCTGCGACAGGACTACCCGAGAATCTCGATTAGCTTGAAGACCGAGCTGACCGAGAGGCTACTCAAAGAACTGGAAATAGGCCGAGTCGATCTTGTTCTAGGTGCCGATAGCGAATCGGTACACGAGCGTTTCGAAAGTGTACCGTTGTGCGCATTTTCTATGACCTTTGTCGCCAGCCCCAAATTGGAACTGAAATTTGCCGATGCAGCACTTCCTGAAGAGCTAGCCCAGTATCCTATTATTGGCTATCCGCCCGGGACGCGGTCTCAACTTCGCATCGACCGCTATTTCGAAAACTGCGGCGTGCGTCCACAGATCATCCATGTATCGAATGCGGTTCCCACCAATCTTCAGCTTGCCATATCTGGTATCGGCATCGCCGCTGTTCCCGAAGCCATCGTGCAACGGGAGATCGCCTCCGGCGAGTTGGCCCCCATCAAACTTAAACGACCGTTCGTTTCAGTGAACTACCAGGCGGTGTTCCTGCGCGACCAAGGCCAGGGCCTAGCAAGAGCGGTTGCGGCCTTGGCGCGTGACGTCGCGGCCAATTATTGCGAATCGGTCGGCAAAAGAATTGCTTGGCAATAAAGGAGAAATGGTAGTGAAAGTTTCCGTCATTCAAATGAATTCCGTCTCGGATAAAGCGGCGAATCTTGCGACAGCCGAAAGACTGACGCGCAGTGCCGTTACACAAGACACCCCCGACATGATCGTGTTTCCCGAGCACTTTGATTGGGCGGGCGGCAGCGCGCAAGAGAAGGTGGCAGCGGGCGAGCCCGAAACTGATGGCCCAGCTTATAGGTTTTGCGCCCGCATGGCCGCTGAATACGGCATCTACGTTCATTCAGGCAGCTTTTACGAGAAGGTTCCCAATCAGGAGCGCGTGTTCAACACAACCGTGGTGTTCGATCCCCACGGCAAGGAGCTTGCGCGGTATAGGAAGATGCATATGTTTGACATCTTCACTCCGGATGGGCTGCGTTATGGGGAGTCCGACGCGGTGGCAGCCGGCTCGGAGATCAGCACAGCTGACGTGGGCGACTTTCGCCTCGGCCTGGCCATCTGCTACGACCTTCGGTTTCCTGAGCTCTTTCGGCGACTTGTCAGCAATGGTGCCAATGTAATCATGTTGCCCGCTGCGTTCACCTTACAAACGGGCAAAGATCACTGGGAAGTATTGTGTCGGGCGCGGGCGATTGAGACGCAAAGCTATGTGGTGGCCTGCGGTTCGCATGGACCTTTTACGCAAAATGGCGAGACGCGATATACCTATGGGCATTCACTCGTCGTCGACCCTTGGGGCCACGTTATCGCCAAGTGCTCCGACGGCGACGGCTTTGCCACGGCCCGGTTGGATATTCAGTTAATCGATAAAGTCCGCAAGGAAATTCCCTTGGCCAAACAAAAGGTGCTTCAGTGAAAAAATTCGTCCTAGAGCCCATGCCTGCTGCATTGGATCCGAAATACGTCGACATGTTATCAGCGGTGCAGACCGCTACCGTTGGCCACTTCCGTCACTGGGGATTCATGGCCCCTGACATCAAGCCAGTAAACCATACGCGCAAGATAATTGGCACTGCGGTGACCTTGTCGCTGCCCGGGCAGGATTCCACCCTACTACATCACGCTCTGACGCTGCTGCGCCCAGGAGATGTGTTGGTTATCGACCGATTGGGCGATCAAAAGCATGCTTGTCTGGGCGGCGGCGTGGCGCTTGGCGCTGTGCTAGCGGGTGCTGTGGGCGCTATCGTGGATGGCATGTGCACGGATCCCGCTGAACTCGAAGATCTCGGTTTTCCTGTTTGGGCCCGAGGCATATCGCCCATCACCACCCGGATTTACAACATTGGTGGGCAGATGAACAAGCCCGTGGCATGTGGGGGCGCCGTCGTCTGCCCGGGCGACATTATCCTGGCTGATGAAAATGGTGTGCTTATCATTCCCCGGGCCGAGGTCGCTGAAGTGTCCGAAATGGCGCTGGAAAAACAGTCTCGCGGCGATAAAAACGGTGAGCAGATGCGTGGCGGCGAACGACTCGGCGACCTGTCGGGGGCGAGCAAGTATGTCCTTGAAGAAGCATAACAAACAAAACGACTATTGGAGAATATCTTATGAAGCTGCACAAAGTTCTCGCCATTGGATTAGCCTTCAGTTACTTGACTTTTACCGCCACGCTCGCCCAGGCAGCGTGGCCAGAGCACCCGATCAAGATCGTGGTGCCCTTTCCGCCCGGCAATTCTTCTGACGTTGCAATGCGCTTGTTGGCGGAGTTGCTCTCGCCACGCCTAGGCCAGGCCGTCGTGGTTGAAAATAAGGTCGGCGCCAGCGGTACTATCGGCACAGGTTTTGTGGCCAAACAGCCCGCTGACGGGTATACGCTGGTCATGGGCTCAACAGGTCCCTTAGCGATTGTGCCGTCGTTGCGTCCAGAAACGATGACCTATGATCCTCTTGTGAATCTGGAGCCCATAGCCGCGATTGCCTGGGCACCGCAAGTGATGGTGGTCCGATCAGATGAGCCGTTCGATACGGTGAGAGGCCTTATCAAGCATGCAAAAGAGCAAGGACAGAATCTAACCTATGGCACTCCTGGAGTGGGAACGACGCCGCACCTCGTCATCTCTAAGTTCCTGCATGATGCCGGTATCTCTGGCATGCACATCCCGTATAAAGGTGGGGTGCAAAGCCTCACAGGCCTGATTGGAGGGCAGATAGACTTCATGTCTGACAACTTACCCGTTTTGGCCTCGGCCTTGCAGGGAAATCGCGTCAAACCAATCGGAGTTACGTCAGCCGAGCGTATACCGAGCCTGCCTGAAGTGTCGACCCTTGCAGAACAAGGTTTCAAGGACTTCAATATGCAGGGCTGGATTCTTTTGATGGCGCCTACGGGAGTGCCGGATGAAGCAAAGCAGCGCCTTGAGAAAGAAGTTGCCGCAGTCATGCAGGATGAGAAGATGCGCGAGCGCTTATTAGGGTTAGGTCTGGTGCCAATGAGCATGCCACGGGCGCAGATTCCAGCGTTTCTGAAAGACGAAGCCCGCAAGTGGAAAGAGGTTATCGAACTTACCGGGGCGAAGAAGCACTGATGGCGCATTTGTTCGGAATTCACCTCAAAAATCAATATCTGCCACGCATCTAATTGCGTGGACGAAGCCGATAAAGACAAGCAAACTGAAGAGCCCCGCTATCCATGCTATTCGTTGAAAATTTGAGCGAAGATGTGGATTGTCAGAAAATTCCAAACTAAGTGGTGGAAAGTTCGGAAAATTCCAAACTAAACGACTAGCGGGTTTCAAGCTCAATGGCGAATTTCCCGTAAGCTGTTGATTTTTATAGGTGTGGGATTCCAAACTCAATGACAATCGACATTTGGAATTTCCGTCACTCAGTTTGGAACTCTCAAAAACACGTAAAGCCAATATTGATGCGCTCTACAGCTGTTTTTTTGCCTTTAGGTGCATATTCCAAGTCCGGAGATTTTGGCTTTTGGCGATGTTTATGGACCTCGCCGATTGAAATCTATCACCAGTGGCTCAAACTGACCGAGGCTGTGTGAAAACCCCTTGGCGCTGGTGGGCCGATGTCGATAGAGCTCTAGCATCTCGATTGTGGGAGCCAACATGCCTCGATTCATCGAAGGCCAGGGCCGGTAGCAGGTGACGCTGATGCCAGAATGCCTGGATGACTTTATCGCCGACGACAATCCGGTACGCGTAATTGATGCGTTCGTTGACGAGTTGAGCCTGGTATCGATCGGTTTTGATCGAGCCGCACCGGCAGCTACGGGTCGCCCGTCGTATCACCCGGCTGTGCTCCTGAATATCTATATCTACGGATATTTGAATCGAGCCCAGTCCAGCCGTCGGCTGGAGCGAGAGTAGTGTCGAACTGATGTGGCTTATCGGCCGTCTAGCGCCGGACTTCAAAGCTATCGCGGACTTCCGCCGTGACACTGGCACGGACAGTCTCGACCCAGAGCAGATATTAGCCACTTTTGGAAGCGGACATTCCGATGCGTCGCTACGTTGGGGGCTGGGCCTGCGGCAATACCAGTTCCGAAGCGAGCGTCGTACCGGCAAAGAGGCGCTTGATCAGCCCAGCCAACCGGCTGGAAGCGGGATCGTTGGCGATGCTCCGGCAAGCATCGACGAAGCGCTCAGTAGCAGTTCCGAAGTGAAGGTCGTAGGTCTGCCTTTGAAGGCGCATCTCGATCATGCGTCGCAAAAACCGACGCAACTTCTCGATCTCCATGTTCCGGATAGCAAATTCAAAGTCGGCGGACGTGGCCCCCTTCATGGCCACTTCGTGCATTGTCCCCCAACCATTGTTTTCAATGATATACATGCAGGTATCAAGAACGGTGGTCCGTCCCTGAGCCTGTGCATTGACGGCGGCGAACTCCGCCGTGATGGCTTCGTGTAGTGGGCGATTGAACGGGTTTTCGTCGTTGACGTGCTTATGCTTCTGGGCTTTAAAGGAGACGATCCATCCATCAACGATCTCTTGGCCGATGCTCTTGCCACCCGGGATGTCGGCCAACGCCCTATCGAGTTCGGAGCACACGTAAGGGTCCAAAAAGCTCGCGATGGCAGGCAGCTCTGAGGCCATTTCAAGCAATTGGGCATCGCCGATACGGTGATCCCAGAACACCTTGAACAGAAACTGGCTGGCCTTCTCGCGAGCCTCGACGTGCTGCCTCTCGGCGGCGTATCGATCGATGATCGGCGCGAGCCTGCTGGCGTCGAACAGGCCCGACTCCAAGAACTCCACCACCAAGGCTTCGAATTCATCGCACCCATGGATACCCAACTCGTTCATGAGCAGCCGCCACTTCGCTCGGTGCTTCTCTTCTTCCGTGGGCTCCTTGTTCTCGTCCTTGACGAAATCCTTCCAGTCGCTGGGGGAGCCTATGCTCAGAGCGAACTGGAAGTCCGGCCCATCTTCGAGGCCCTTGTAGTGAATCGCCGCAAAGAGGACGATCGACGGTACCACCCTGGCCAGCAGCGCATCTTCCAGCGCCCGATCACCCAGGATTCGATTGGCGGCCTTGATGACTTTCCCGATGATGCGGATGTTGGTAAGCCCACAGGCGACCGACGCCCGCTTGATCGACTCGGCATGGCGGGATGGAAAAAGTTCTACGGCTATGGCGAATGCTTCTTCCGGCGTGGTCAGCATCCTCGGACTCATTCATAACCTCGCACCACAAGTGGGTCTTGCCGGTGCCCCACTTTCCAGACAGCGCGATTACCTTGTTCTCGGCGTCACCTAGCAGTTTGAGTAAATGCCCCTTCGTCTCTTTCAGTGACATGTTTCCTCCTTGCAATTCGAAACGGAGCGCGCGCTAGCTCTAGCGTTCAGCTGAACGAATGCGTAACGCCATGAGAAGCCATGCGATGAGAGAACGACTATGGCGGTCGGAAGCTCGGCGGCGCGCTATACCTCTGGCGAAGAAGCGGCACTCATCACTCGTTCCGGCACCAGATGGTTTGCACCAGAGCTGCCGGTCACCGGTACTCCCTCCTGGCCTATTGTGTTGAAAAACCCGGTTTGAACACTACAAAAAAAGAACTGCCCAAGTTGTAACGGCTTAATCGGTTTTTCGGCGCCGCTTGATTACATCAGCAACTCGACCACTCGAATGCCTCAAGCAGGCATTTCTTGTGCCTTTTTATCGCTTGGCACCAGCCACTTTGCCATTCGTCGTAAATTCTGCGCAGTCGCCGCCAGCAGGAACTCGTCTTGTGCCCCCGAGAGTCCTCGCAGTCGCAAACGATCCAGCTTCAAGATGCATTTAAGGTGAGCAAATAACATCTCAACCTTCTTTCGATCGCAGCGTGATTGCCGGTACTCAGGCGTTGCGGCGATGGACCTAGCCACATTCCGCTCGGCTTCATGGATGCTGCGAGCGATTTTACGGGTTGGCGTGTTAGGACAGCATTGGTCTTTCTGCGGACAGGTGCTGCAATCAGACTGGCTGGATCGGTAGATAATCGTGTCCGCTTTGGTGATGCGTGTGCGTGGGTTTTTGAATGCACGCCTGTCGCTGCGTAACGCATGCCCTTCTGGGCAACGGTACTCGTTTGCCTGTTCATCCCAAGTGAAGTCACCGATTGAGAAGGTCCCGTCCTTGCGCTCGGTTTTATCCCAAACGGGAACGTGCGGCGCTATGCCTTTTTCGTGAACCATCCAGCCGAGCATGGGGCCCGTGCCATAGGCCGTATCGCCCACCAAACGGCGAGGTTTAAGATCGAAGCGCTGGGCAACTCGGCCTACCATAGTCTTGGCCGACTCTACCTCTTGGGTTCGATAGGCTGGCGTGGCTTTCACATCCACAATGATGCCCGCTTGTAGGTCTATCAGATAGTTGGTCGAGTAAGCATAGAAAGCCGGACCGCCTGGGGCTGCCGTCCAGCGCGCGGCCGGATCGGTCAGTGAAATATTCTTCGGAGGTGTCGTCGACTCTGTCGAAGCGGGAATGTTGTCATCGGTGGGGTTGTTTTCTTCCAACGCTTCGAGGTATTCGCGTACGGCACGGCTCTGTCGGTCGCTTTGATGCCAGTCGGTGACTTCAGTGCCTGGTATACCACGTGCTCGGTTGGCGTCGGCTTTGATGACGCTGGCGTCAATGGCGAACCCTTCACCCGCCACAAGGCCTTCGGTCATGCACCGGCGCAAGACGAACTCGAACACGTGCCGTAGCGCCTCACTATCGCGAAATCGACCGTGTCGATTCTTGGAGAAGGTGGAGTGGTCGGGCACCGCATCGTCGAGCTCCAGCCGACAGAACCAACGATATGCCAGGTTCAGGTGAACCTCTTCGCACAGCCGACGTTCAGAGCGTATACCCAAGCAGTAACTCACGATCAGCATACGCACCATCAGTTCCGGATCAATCGATGGCCGACCAGTGTGACTATAAAAAGGGGCGAGATGCTTGCGCAAATCACCCAGGTCAAAAAAGCGATCAATGCCACGCAACAAGTGGGACCGGGGCACGTGATCATCAAGATTGAAGGAATAAAAAAGCTTCTCCTGCAAGCCAGTTTGTTGACCCATCATCGCGGCACCCTCCCGTTTATCGACTAAACGTTAGGATATACAAAACGCGTGCATTTCGGGGAGTTTTTCAACACAATAGACCCACAGCGGAACTTCATACACACTAATAATATAGAGAGCGAAGTGTAGAGAGCGAAGTGGACTGAAGCATCCGTTGCCCGCCGCCCCTCACACGAGAGGCGGCGGGCCGCTTTAGCTTTAGTTTACCTTGATGTCGATCCGACGCGGTTGGGCATGCTCGGCCTTCGGAATGCGTAGGTTCAGCACGCCATGCTTGAGCTCGGCGGACACCTTGCTGGTATCAAGTTCCTTGGATAGTGTAAAGACCCTCCGGAAGCGTGGCAGGCCTACCTCGACATAAGTCGCCTCCATGCTTTCCAGCATTGGAATGCTCACGTCGCCCTCAATCGTCAGGGTGCCAGCTTCTACCTGCAGTTTTAGCCCGTCTTTGGGGACGCCGGGTAAATCGGCACGCAGTGTAATACCGGTGCTGTCTTCGATCACGTCTACCGGCGGCATCAGGGCCTCGTCGCTGCGCTGAGCCGCTTCGGCACGCGTCCTCGCGGCATGCGAAGCCTGTTCGTTTCTGGTAATTGCGGTTGTATCGTTCATGATTGACTCTCCGATATCATTGCACGGTAATGCGGCGGGGTTGGGCCGATTCCTGACGCTTCATGTGGATGTGCAGCACGCCGTCTTGATAGTCGGCGGATACAGTACTGGGGTCCACATCGTCGGAGACGCTCACCACCCGCCGGAACCGGCCACCGAAACGCTCGTTGATGTGTACGGTGGCTTTATCATCGTC
Source organism: Paralcaligenes ureilyticus (assembly GCF_004346225.1). Classification (GTDB taxonomy): domain Bacteria; phylum Pseudomonadota; class Gammaproteobacteria; order Burkholderiales; family Burkholderiaceae_B; genus Paralcaligenes; species Paralcaligenes ureilyticus. The sequence goes on from NZ_SMAJ01000008.1 coordinate 42,383, forward strand.
CCGGGCAGGAATCTCTAGGTTTCGTTCGCCGGCAATAGTTAGCAGACCACGGTCCAGAGTCACTTCCATAGTGGCCGGATCAAGACCGGGTGCAAAGGCATAGACCTCCACTGATTGTGGCGTTCCGCCTACGTTTAACGCGGGAAAGCTACCGCGACCAATGCCGCGGATGCTGGGTGACAGGTCAAACGCGTCCTGCATCTCGCGTTGCAGGCGATCTAACTCCGCGAATACGTCGCGGGCAAACAAGGGTCGGTACATAAGACTCTCCTTTCTTACGGTTGAACCAAGCGCCACGGCGTGCGCCGTGGCGCTTCCGCTTATTATTTTAGGGTTGATCCCGGATATTTCAAGGGTCTTCCCTTTCCCGTGACAACCCCAATTTGCACTTGATTTGCTACACGCAAGCGCCGCGCGACACATTCGCATTGATGTCGATCACCTCTCCCAGAACCGTCGGTAATTGTGGGCAAGGTTGGGTCGCAAAGCACCGCAGGAAAATGGTGGTTGGCGCCATTGGTCGTCGTCAACTGCAAGTGGCCCAGGCCCGGTATTGCAGCTGCCTCTCCTCACTTCGATACAGGAAGGCGACGCGGTGGCAGCGTGTTTGTTTTGGGCACTATCACCGTCAACACACCATCGCGATAGGAGACTTCGGCTTGATTTTGATCAACATCCTGAGGTAAAGAGATGCTGCGCTCGAAATGCCCGTACGCCCGCTCCATAAGGTGGTATCGCCGGCCTTCCTGCCCAACGCTCGACCGTTTTTCACCACGGACGCGCAGGATATTCTCGTGGATGTCGACGACCAGTTCGTCCTCAGCAATGCCGGGAATTTCCAGGCGAATCACGACCGATAGCGCGGTCTCCCATGTCTCCGCAGCGAGCAGACTCCATTGAGGAAATTCCTGCGCCGAGTCGTTCTTTCCCGCGCCTTCGGTGCTGAAATGAGTCAGCGAACCGCTGCCGCGTGTGAGCAGCTCTCGCCAGCCCTCCGTCAGTTTTTCCCAAGCCTGTTCTATTAGGTTCTTAAAGGGTTCCATGGTATTCGTCCCTAATGATCTGAACCCGTAACCGCAAATACCTTTCCATCTGAAGCACTATCTGCACGATGATATTGTTACAAATTCTTTTTGAGGTGTCCATCTGGCGACAGTTCGTGTGCGCGTTCACTACTGGCAAAAAACCTCATTCAACTATGCTGAGCCGCTCACTACGCAATCACCGCGTTGTGCTTCGTCGACCGGTTGAATCCAAGGCCGAACACGGCCCTTCACATCAGCCTCAAGTCTAGACCAGAACTAACAGATATGCCCATGACGTCATGTTTCATCATCAAAGCGCCCCTTCATGTTACTTGTCGATGCCCTCTGTGCGGCAACGTATCATTTTCTCGAATTCTTCTTATTTTTACAAAATTTGTTGATATTCTTGTTTTCGCAAATTGTTCTATTCACCGAAAACGCTCAACCTTTGTTAAGAGTATTACTCCGCACGGCCAAAAATTTTCGGCGTCGAAAGTGAAGCGGATATTATGCAAAAGCATTATGCCACTAGTGAGTGCAGCCGGTTTTCCCCAGGGCGCAATAGCGGTCGGGCCCGTTGTTGTGGATACTGGCATCGAAGGGCGTGAGAAACTGACGGAGGCCTCGTATTGGGAGTAAGGTACAGAGTAGAGGCCTTGATTGCCCGGCATTTCGGCCTGTGCCGCCAGCGGGAACCAGAACCTTATGAAGACTCTCCACTTAGCACTGCGGCCAGTCCTTGTCGCGGTCGCGTGCGCGTCGATTGCCGCCTGCGCGGATAATCCACCCCGGCAAACCGATCTGGGGCATCGGAGCCGGCTATCTTCCACGACGCGAGACGCGAACAGCACTCCTGGTTCTTCGGGTCAGCGTTTGACCATACAGTCCGGCGAGGGGGAAAGGTTGAATCTTCCCTGGTTCATCCGGGATACACAAGACTGGATCAACAGCAACTGATCCCGACAGGATTCACTAGTGGTGAGCGACGGCTTCTGGCCCGATTTCAGCCATGTCTAGATAATGCTAGCGTACCATCGGCAGTCTAGTTGCCCGATTGGTATGGGAGGGCTGAATATCTCTTATTACTACGTTCGCGGCACAAGAACAAAATTCCAAATTGAATGACGCGTCGACACCAAATTGAATTACGTATTTTAGCTAACCCATTGATTTCACAGGAGAGATTATTTCAATTCGGATGAACTTCGACAACTGTCGAACTTCATTCAATTTAAAATTGCGGAAAAGCCCTATGGCTAAGCTCGGTGCGGGTTCTGAGCGATTTTCGGTGTTGAGGTGCTTTTTGGGATTATAAAATCTTGTCGTTTCCCGGATTAAATGATGATATCGCTGTTTGGGCATTGCAAAAGTTGGCGTCAATATTTACTTTCGACCCATAGCAGCCTCTGGGGAACAGGAAAAAGCGGGCGCTCATCGTCGACCTCAATGCCGAGATAGCGAACCGTGCTTTCCAGCTTCGTATGCCCGAGCAGCAGTTGTACTGCCCGAAGATTCTTTGTCCGGCGGTAGACCAGCGCAGCTTTTGTGCGGCGCATAGTGTGGGTACCATATGCGGTATCGTCGAGACCAATCGATGCGACCCAGCGATACACTATCGGGCGTACTGCCGCGTCGACAGATGCGGCGACGTATGCAACCGGCTCGGAAACAGAAAATCTGCCGCCTTCAGTCCTCGCGCTTCGATCCAGGCTTCGAGGCTCTCACGGGTCTGCTCCGTGATCTCGAATTGGACCGGCCGCTGAGTCTTTTGCTGCATGACGGAGGCTCTCGCGGTCACGTGGCTCCCGTAACTTTAGTGCGTTTGATGTCGAGCTAACTGGCCATTGGTTTCCGAAAGAGAAACGACCCGACAGTGAGGATGTTGATCCTGAGCGCCTTTGATTTGCGTCGGGTGAGCCGGACTGAGCGTAACGTACATTGGCATTCAGCCGCTGACAGGGACGACCATCCCGTTACTTGACTCTCGAGGCCATCCCATTCATTCATCGATGCCGGCATACACCGACAAGAATTTGCGCATTCGGAATATAGCCAGCTCGGGCTTAATCAGAGCCCCGCACTGATCGGCCAGCTGGAACAACTCGGTGTAATGCAGCGCTGAGCGCGCCGACTGCATCCCTCCAAGTAGGGTGAAGTGCTCCTGATGACCGTTCAGCCAAGCCAGAAACACGACACCAGCCTTGTAATACTGCGTCGGCGCGCGAAACATTGCCCTGGATAGTGCAACCGTGGGTTTGAGGATCTCGGTGTAGTGCGCCGTGTTGCCTTCAGCGAGCGCTATCAGTGCCGATGCAGCGACGGGAGCGATGGGATCAAAAATGCCCAACAAAGCCTCGGAATGGCCCTCGTCATCACCGGCAATAAGCGTGCTGTAGTTAAAGTCATCACCGGTATACATCCGCACGCCAGGTGGAAGGCGCCTGCGCAGCGCCACTTCCCATTTGGCTTCCAGCAACGAGATCTTGATCCCCTCGACCTTGTCGACGTTGCTGCAGATGATGTCGACCACGGTGGCCATGGCGGTGGGCACGTCTGTCGAACCCCAATAGCCGGCCAGGTGGTGGTCAAATGCGTCGCCGAGCCAGTGCAGAATGACTTTGTCGCTAGCGCCCGAAAGCAATCTGCTATAGACGATTTTATAGTCGTCGGCGCTGCGGGCGCACGAGCATAACGCTCGGCTGGCCATCATGATGGCTTTGCCACCCGCTTTTTCGACGACCTCGAACTGCTCGATGTACGCTTGGGCGACTTGCTCGAGTGTAACGGATTGGCCGGGAGCCAACTGGTCCGTGCCGACTCCGCAACGCAAGTCCGCGCCTTCAACGGTTCTAGCGTGTGCAATGCTTCGGCGTATGAGCTCCGCCGACTCGCTCCAGCCCAGGCCCATCCCGCGCTGCGCGGTATCCATGGCTTCGGCGACCTTGAAGCCGAGACTCCACAGATACTCGCGAAAGGCCATGGTTGCATCCCAGTCTACACCGGCGGTTTCATCCCAGGGGTTCGCGGGTTTGGTTGGATCGGCCACTACGTGGGCGGCCGCGAAGGCGATGCGGTTGAATTTCGTATGCGGGGCCGGCGTGTAAGGGGCGGCGGAATGCCGAAGGGTATAGGACCCCAGCCCACCGTCTGGCCTTGGTAATAGGATATGCATTTCAGTACCTCTTGAAGTTCGATGCGATTGGCCTGTGCTGTATCGATCGCCGACCGGTGAACGTTAGTGGCTTACAGCCTCTGTATGTGCATGCCACCGTCAGCATAAAAAACGCTGCCGGTACTGAATTCGAAATCTCCACTTGCCAAGCCGGCCACCACGCGCCCCACGTCCTCCGGTTCGCCCCATCGCTTGATAGGGCTGATGCCTTGGGCGATAAGTTCATCGTATAGGGCTGTAACGCCTTGGGTCATATCCGTGCGAATAATGCCCGGCCGCACTTCGAAGACGGCCACGTCGTATTCCGCCAGGCGCAGCGCGAACAGCTTGGTGGACATCGGGATAGCGGATTTCGAGATGCAGTACTCGGCGCGCGTGATCGAGGCCGAGATGGCGCTGATGGAAGACACATTCACGATACTGCGTGGATGATCCTGCTTGGGGAATTTAGAGAAATAACGGCCGGCCTGTTGAGTCAAGAAAAATGCGCCTTTCAGATTCACGGCAATCAGCTGATCGAAATTTTCTTCACTGACCTCCAGCATATCTCCTCTGCTAGGTGCACCGATGCCGGCATTGTTCACCAGGCAGTCCACTTTGCCGAAGCGCCGGCAGGCGTCCTCAAATGCCGGGCCGTGGCAACTCAGATCTGAAATATCCAACTCTTTGAATTCAACTCGCGCACCCAGGCTCTGCACAATTTCCCTGGTCTGACGCGCGTCGTCATCTATGACTTTGTCGCTTAGGTAAAGGTCGAAGCCCTTCTTTGCAAGAGACACCGATATGGCTTTACCTATGCCTCGCCGTGCCCCTGTTATGAATGCAACTGGTCTGCCCATTAGCTATTCCCTATACCTTCAAGTAACGATTAATCACGCCGGTGGGCTCATTGCAGTGCACGGGCTTGCTCGGCATTTTCTTAAGCAGGCAGGACACTAGACTTCCCTCAATGAACACGGATCGATATCAATACCCAGCCCCGGCGCGTCGGGCAGCACCACCGCGCCGTCGACCAGCGGGTAGCGGTCCGCAGGCACTTGATCGAACAACATCTGGTGCACGCAGTGGTATTCCACCGATTCCGTATTCGCAAGAGACGCCGCGACATGTAGATTGGCGGCGAAGCACACCGCCGATGTCGCGCTATGGAAGGACACGGGCCGGTGGAACGCGGCCGCCAGTGCGGCGATCCGCCGGGCCTCGCCAATGCCCCCGCACTGGTTGACATCGAGATGGACCACATCGATACCGCCCTCTACGATGAGATCCCGATATGAATCCAGCCCAAAAGCAACTTCATTGCCTGCGATCGGCACAGGGCTGCGCGCCGTCAGGCGACGCAACCCCGTCAAGTCTCCCGGCGCCAGCGGCGCCTCCAGGAACCATATGTCAAGGCGGTCGAGCGCGCGTGCCATGCGCAAGGCCGAGGAGCCGTCCAGCATATAGACTGCATCGACCATGAGGCGGATATCCGGCCCGATCGCCTCGCGCACAGCCGCGACACGCGCCATATCCTCGGCCAGGGACTTTCCGCCCACTTTCATTTTGACCGCACGAAAGCCGCGCCGCACGTAGCCGGCCATCTCGTCGGCGAGGCGGGCCGGCGTATTGTCTTCGCCGTACAAGCCGCCGCTGGCATAGACATCCACACGATCGCGGCAGGCCCCGAGCAAACGGTAGAGAGGCCGCCCGTGCCGCTTTCCCGTCAGATCCCAAAGCGCGGTTTCCACGGCGCCCAGCACGCTGAGTGCAAGCCCCGGCTTGGCCGAGACCCGGGTGCGGTCGAATCCTATTTGCCACAGGCGCTCCATGTCCTCGATGTCCGCGCCGCGGAACAGCGGGGCCATCTCGTCGCGGACAAATGCTGCCAGCACAGCGGGCGATAGCGCCTCGCACCACACTTCGCCGACCCCGATTTCTCCTCCCTCGGTGCGGACGAACACAAGAAATGTATTCTTCTCCCGCCATGTGGTGCGCGGGTTGCTCGGAGGTTTGTCAAAGGTTTTTGTACAAACCCGCGGGAGTAATTCTGCAATCCGTGTCACGATTCGGCCGTTAGTTAATTGAAATATTCATTTGGCGAATGCGTTTCGTCCACCGTTCCACCTCGCCGCGCACGAACTCGCGGTACTCTTGCGGTGTAGAAACGCTGGGCTGTAGGCCCTGTTTCAGCAGGGCGTCGCGCACGCCGGGATCATCCACCATCTTCTTCAAGACCGGAGCCAGCGCCCGGGTCACCTCTTCGGGGAGGCGATCCGGCCCGAACACGCCGAACCAGTTGAGCATTTCGTAGCCGGGCAGCCCGGCTTGGGCGATGGTGGGCAGATCGGGCTGGCCCGGGAATCGCTCCGGGCTTGTCACCGCCAAGGCGCGCAGCCTGCCGGCATGGATCAGTGGTGTGGATTCCACTGGGCCGGCCATCATATACTCCAGGCGGCCGGCCACCAGTTCCTGTATCGCCGCACCGCCGCCCTTGAACGGAATATGGACGGCGTCGAGGCCCGCCTCCAGATTGAATAGTGCGGTCGCGACATGGGCGGTCGAGCCGTTGCCCGCCGATCCGTAATTGAGCTTGCCCGGATTTTTCTTGATATAGGCAATCAACGACGGCACATCCGTCGCCGGTATCGAAGGATTGACCACCAGGATACTGGGGCCGCTGGCTATGGGAGCGACAGGAGTGAGATCCTTGACGGGGTCGTACGGCAAATTGCGATACAGTCCCGGCGCCAAGGCGAGGGTCGCATTAGTCCCCATAAGCAGCGTATAGCCGTCAGGCTTGGCTTTGGCAACGAAATCCGTCCCAATGGTTCCGCCCGCGCCGGGCTTGTTAAGAACCACCACCGTCACACCCAGCGACCGGCCCAGGCGGTCGGCAACCAGGCGCCCCAGGACATCCGTCCCGCCGCCGGCTCCGAACGGAACCACCAGATTGATCTGCTTGTCGGGATACGCGGCCTGTGCGACCGTCGTCGCCAGCAATCCCCCGACCAGAATCAACTTATTCAGTAAATGCCTCATAATTCCCCCATGCTTGCGCCAAGTCAGTCATTAAACCGAGCCAGTATAGGGATGCGCAGGGAAGCCGTCCAAGACCCCCGCGGTATGGGAGCCAGACGAGATTGATATAGGATCGATACAGCATGGAGCTGCGCCATCTACGATATTTCATAGCCGTTGCGGAAGAACGTAATTTCAGCCGCGCAGCCGTTCGGCTCAACATTGCGCAGCCGCCCTTGTCGCAGCAGATCCGGCGATTGGAGCGGGATCTGGGCTTCGATTTATTTATCCGCACGCCAAAAGGCGTCGTGCCGACGCGGGCGGGCGAGGTGCTGCTCAAACATGCGCGCATCGTTCTGGAATCATCCGCTGTCGCCATCGCCGCCGCGGAAGCGGCGCAACGGGGGGTTGTCGGACGCTTGACGATTGCGTTCTTCAATTCGGCCGCTTATACGATCCTGCCCAAACTGCTGAAAGCCTACCGCGCGGCCCAGCCGGGCGTTGAAGTCGAGGTGCGCGAGATGGTGATCGCCGATCAGATCGACGCCTTGATCGAGGGGCACATCGACGTAGGAATTCTGCGCCCGCCTGTCATGGACACGCGCGTGGACATGCTTCGCCTTACGCGGGAACCCTTCGTCGTGGCGCTTCCCGCCGACCACAAGCTCGCGGCGAAGCGGCGCCTGTCGCTCGCCGATGTCAGCAATCAGAGGCTGGTCAGCTATCCCTATGGACATCTGACCGGGTTCAGGGAGCGGACCGATGCCGCTTTCGTCGCCGCAGGCATCACCGCGACCACACTGTACGAGGCCACCCAGATCCACACGATCTGTGGGCTGGTTGCCAGCGGCGCGGCTATGGCGATCGTCCCGGCCAGCGCGCGGGTCCTTCGGATGGAGGGGCTGCGCTTCGTTCCACTGTCCGGTTCAGGCCTTGTCGCAGAGACTTGGCTGGGGTGGCGCAAGCAAAACAGCATAGTGCAGCTGAAGTCATTCGTTGATGTCGCGCAAAGCCTTATCGACAGGCCTTGAGCTCTCCGTGTGCGGAATACTCCAAGCAGTTTCCGATTCCGCCGGCGCGCTGTAACTTACACCGGAAGAGATGAATCCAAGGATTTGATCGAGGAGCGTCTGGGTGTCCACGGTGTTCGATGGCCTGTTCAGATCCCACCAATACATCACCGAGTTGGTCATGCCGAAGATGAGGCGCCCGAGTACGACGGGGTCGAAGAAGGGCGAGATCGAGCCTTCTTCAATCGCGCGAGTGATGATTTTGCTCACGGTCGCCTGAAGTTTCCGCCGCCGTTCCTGCGCCGAGCGCTCTGTCTGCGTGTTGCTTTTGATCATCGATAGCAGCAGGACCTCGCCTCTATGCAGTGCCGTCAATTCGATGACGCTCACCACGATCGCCCGAAGCTGGCCGATGGCGGGCATCTCTTCGAGCCGTGTATCGGCCAGAAGTTGTTCCAAGGGGTCCAGTATCAAGTCCATCGCCGCGGAGAGGATTTCCTCCTTGCCCGAGAAATGATGATAGACAGACGCCTTCGTTATTCCGACCCCGGAGGCGATGGCATCGACTGATGTCGCGTCGTAGCCATTGAGGGTGAAGAGGCGGACGGCCTCCTTGACGATGGCTGGCGCACGCACTGCGGTGGGCTGGCGTTTATGGTCTTTCATCATTTACTCCGTCTGGCGAATTCAGTAGACTTCGGTCGCATAGCGGACACCTCGTGGGTCTACCCTTTCTATACAGTCGATCTCTTCCGCAGTCGGTTCGGCAATGGCTCGCGAAAGTCCGCTCTCTTTAGTCGTCAACTGGAGTGTAAATTCTGTAGCGTCTTGCACCTTATCAAGTGTATCTCCGCTCCTGATGGATGATACTCGTAGCTCTTCTTCCTCCATGGTCATGATGGCCATCGGCGTGATGACATGCCGTAGGTTTCCTACGCCCGTGACGAAATCCACGCGAGGGGGGAACGTGCGTCGCAGATGGACCGGTTTCCAGGCATCCACCACACTGACCGTGCGCAAGATCATCGCGAGGCCGCCGCCGCCGGGCAGCCTCTTGTCCGGACCGTCGTCCATGCGGATAACACTGCTGTTGAGTGCCCCGTGTGCATCGATCTGCGCGGCGGATACAAAAATGTGGTCGACCTCCCCCCGACCAACGAGGTCGTATGCCTCCGCCATGGGGATGACATAGCTGCCTCTGTGGCCGGCAGGGGGATCCATCGTCGAATAGGGGAGGAAGTCCGGCCTGGGGTCAATGGTGTTGACGGCGCTCACAACGGTGAGATTCTTGCCCCACCGTCGCGCTGCGAAGATCGCGATCATGGGAAATACCGAGTCGGCGCCGAAAAGAACGATCCCGCTCTCCGGCAGTGCCCGCATCATGCTCGCGAGCAGGCGTTCGTGGGGGCGTGGCGACGTCATAGAACGACCTCCTTGGCGCACGGTCGTACCGTCCGGTTGATGGCGAGTCCGCGGTCGCAGGCTTCGGTCGAAGACAAATACGCGGGTAGATCGGATTCATCAAGGGCGAGGTACTCCACGATCGCGGGGTCGTCGGCGTCGTAGAGAGGGAAGAAGGGCGTGGGCCACGCTCCGCTGGGGCATTTCACGACGGCATGCACACGATAGGGTGCGACAAGCGTTCTGTGCGGCTCGTCTCGGAAGACCTCGTCGCTGACGAGCCGCTCCGTCGTAAGAATGACTTTCGCCGCCGACTGGGTGAGCAGGTGGTCCCAGAACGGTGGTGCGCCCAGCGGAAGCCTGCCGTTGCCTAGTTCGTCCGCTTCCGCGACATGAATGACCGCCCAGTCGGGACGAAGTCGACGCATGGCATATCCCACCGTTCCGGTGTATGGATCGGCTATCGACTTGAGGCCGGCATTTCCGGGGATATCGCTTCCTTCCAGTGCCGACGGCGGCAGCGGCATGAAAAGGGTGCCTTGTGCGCTGGCGCGCATTCCGGCTCCGATCGTTGGACACGTCTGCTCCTCATAATGCACTGTACCGAGCTCGACCTTGCGCCGGAAATTCGGCGCACCCCCATAGGGCCGCTCAAACCCAACCATTCCGGAAACTGTCGACGTTATCGCATTTGCGAGCGCCAGCAAGTCGGCGTCGTATGACGGCGAGGCTTTGATGAGGTGCAGGTTTGAACGATGCTGCCGCGCAAGTTCGCGAACGAACGCAGCGGGTACCCGCTGCAGAAAGCTTCCTCCGAAGGTGATCGAGCTCCCGTCCTGGATCAGCGCGGCCGCATCTTCAAGGCGCAGTACTTTATTTCCCATCTTTGCTTCCTTTTTAAGAGGGCTTTCGGTCAGTGGTTTGAATGTGTTGACAAGGCCCTAACGTTCGATATAATAACCTACCGACCGATTGGTAGTCAATATCTCCGTGGAAGGTAGTCAAGCCGATGAAGAAGAACATGCGGCTTAATCAACGAGACAAGAATTCGAGGGAATCTAAGCATGGACGATCAGCAAAATCAGCGGTCGCGGTATGTGGCGACAGGGGGCAGATGCGAGGACACCAATGTGATGCGTTTCATGCGCAAGCACAATATCGACGCTATCGAGGATCTGCTGGTTCGCTCGGTCGACGATCCCGAATGGTTTTGGCCGGCCGTCGAGCACGAGGTTGGTATCACATGGCACAGGGCACCCACTGACTACGCCGCACCCGCCGATTTTGGAGGCGTGTGGTTCGAAGGCGGAATGGGAAATGCCGTTGACAGCGTGCTCGGGCAGCACCTCGGTGCTCAGCGCGACAAGACCGCTCTGCACTGGGTAGGAGAACCTGGCGACGTCGTCGAACTCAGCTATGCGCAACTTGCCTCTCGAGTGGAAGTCCTCGTCCGGACACTTAGAGGTCTTGGCGTCGGCGTCGGGGATCGCGTCGGCATATTCCTTCCCAATCTTCCCGAAGCCTATATCAGCATGCTCGCGTGTAGCCACATCGGTGCGGTGTTCTGCCCGGTCTTCTCCGGCTACGGCGAGGCGAGTGTGCTGCAGCGGTTCTCGCACTTCCTGCCGCAGGTGATCGTGACCTGCGACGGCTTCTGGAGGGGAGGCAAGGTGCGCCGCTTAAAACAGACGATCGACGCGGTACGCGCACGGCTGCCGGAGCCGGCCCGGGTCATCATGCTCGTGCGGGCGGGCATCGAAGTTGGCTGGAACCCGGAATCGGACATCCCGTACCCTTCAGACCCGCCTGAGCCGTTATCGCTCTCGGCGACTGCGTCTCTAGCGGCTGAGCATCCTCTGGCCGTGCTCTATACATCGGGGAGCACCGGTGAGCCGAAGGGCACAGTGCATACGCACGGCTCCTACGTGCTGAAGTGCGTGAACGACTACTTCTTTTGCTTCGATGTAAAACCCACGGATCGAGTTCTGTGGCTGGGTGACCCCGGCTGGGCCGCCGGTTCGCACATGCTGTATGCGGCGCTCACCATCGGGGCGACCGCCATCATATACGAAGGCTCTCCCGACTACCCTCGGCCGGGACGGCTCTGGCAGGAGGTCGCAGTCTCGGGAACGACCATTCTTGGGCTGTCACCGACGGTACTGCGTCAGGCGCGCCAGCACGGCCTGCGCCCGGCGGAGGAAAACGACCTCTCGCAATTGCGGCTTCTAGGATCGGCGGGGGAGGCCTGGGACGAGGACACCTGGAAATGGTTCTTTCTCGAGGTCGGCAAGCAAAGATGCCCGATCATCAACTGGTCGGGCGGCACCGAGGTCGCTGGAGGAATATTAGGCTGTTATCCGCATCTGCCTCTTGTGCCGGCGGCCTTTCATGGCGCGGTACCGGGAATGGCGCCGGATGTCGTCGACGCCACGGGCAAGCCGGTTGTCGGCACGGTGGGCGAACTCATCATTACCCGGCCGGCAATGGGAATGACGCGCTCATTCTGGAAGAACGATGAGGGCTTCCGCTCTGCATATCTCAAGGCACGGCCCGGAGTTTGGACCCACGGCGACCTTGCCCTGAGAGACGAGGCCGGCGCGTGGTTCGTTGTGGGACGTTCAGATGACACATTGAAGGTGGCAGGGCGCCGCGTCGGGCCTGCCGAGATGGAGTCGGTCGTGAACGATCATCCCTACGTCGTGGAATCTGCGGTAATTTCCATTCCCGGCGGCGAGAAGGGGTATCTCTTGTGCGTCTTCGTCGTCGCCAGCCCCGGCGGGGATTCGTTGGACCTGGCGAATGAGGTCGCGGAGCGCGTAATCGCGCAGATGGGTCGCCCATTCGCGCCGGACCGGGTCGTGGTTGTACCAGAGCTGCCCAAGTCGCGGAGTTTCAAGATTCTTCGCCGCGTCATTCGCGACGTCGCTACGGGCGCCGCCGATCCCGATCTCTCCGCGGTCGAGAACATGGAATCACTACAGAGCATTCCACTCATCAGCGCGTCGGCGCCGTTCAAAGCGTCTGAAGACAGCGATCGAAAGGAAGCAAATGGGGTTACAGCTTATGTTTGATGATTCACGACCCGGATCGGGCATTGAGGTTCGTGGACTGAGCCACGTCTTCGAGGGCGCTGGGGGGCATCCGCTCAAGGTGCTGGACGATGTCTCGTTTCGCATCGACAAGGGCGAGTTCGTGTCCATCGTCGGCCCTAGCGGCTGCGGTAAATCCACTCTGCTGGAGATCGTCGCGGGTCTGCAGGATTTTCAAAGCGGAATCGTGACTATCGGTGGGGCCAAGCCCCGGCGAGGAAACCGGGATATGGGACTCATGTTCGCTCGCGACTGCTTGCTTCCGTGGCGATCGGCGCTGGAGAACGTCGCACTGGGCCTCGAGGTACGCAGCGTCCCCGGCGACCGGCGCGCTCAGTGTGAGCAGTGGCTCAACGAAGTCCAACTTGGCGAGTTCGTCAATGCTCTACCCGCCCAGCTTTCTCAAGGCATGCGTCAGCGCGTGGCCCTGGCGCGAACGTTCGCCCTGGAAGTGCCGTATCTGATTATGGACGAGCCCTTCGGTGCGCTCGACGCGCAGACGAAAGTGGCGCTTGGCGGTGTGCTGATGCAGGTCTGGGAGAAGCACGCCGACAGAACCGTTATGTTCGTCACTCACGACCTTTCCGAGGCGATTGCGCTTTCCGATAGGGTCATCGTACTATCGCGCCGGCCCGGCAGGATCATCGCCGACATCCGCATCGAACTGGACAGGCCGAGGCAGGCGGATTCCCTTCAGCAGTCCGCTGAATTCCACGCGATCTACTCCGAGCTCTGGGGGCTTCTCCGCAAGGAGGTCTCGGCCGCACCCGCAATGACCCGGACGGAGGTGTTGACATGAGCTTCGTTTCCAAAGCCAACCCCACCCTTGGCGGCGCCGTCGTCAGTGTTAAGTCGGGCGCCGGAAAGACGCGCCCCGCGCGTCGCCGACGCGGCCGATCGCCCGGCAGCATGATTCGGCTTTTGGTGCTGCAGATCTCTTTTGGCCTCGTCATCGTTGCGTTCTGGGAGTTGGCCGTACGGCTGCAATGGTTGAATCCATTGCTTTTCAGCAGTCCTCAGGAAGTTGCCGTTTCCGGAATGAAATTGATTGCATCACCGGCACAGTGGCTGCAGTTCGGGCACACGATCTCGGCATCGATTCTTGCCTTCCTGCTGTCGGGAATTGCCGGGGTCGCGGTGGGAATGGTCTTCGCGATCTGGCCGCTGTTCCGAGCCGTATCCGACCCGTATCTCACGATACTCAATGCGATCCCGCGTTTCGCTCTCGGGCCTGTGTTCATCGCGTGGCTGGGAATCGGCGCCTCGTCGAAGATCGCTCTCTCGGCGAGCCTGGTCTTCTTTGTGGTGCTCTCCAACGTTCTGGCCGGCGTCGATTCGGCCGATCGAGACTGGCACAGACTGATGGAATCGCTCGGCGCGACACGTTCGCAGATATTCAGGAAGATCACGCTGCCGGCCTCTGTGCCGGGAGTCTTCGCGGGACTTCGCCTGGGAATGATCTTCAGCGTGCTTGGCGTAATCGTCTCGGAAATGATCTCCTCCGAAAACGGTGTCGGCCAGCAGATCGTGCTCTACAGCAACACCTTCCAGATGGCGAAGGTCTACGCGCTCCTACTCATCCTCGCGGTCATCACGACCGCGCTGGCCCAGAGCATCACGCTCATCCAACGTCGTGTTTCGTCGTGGTCTTACAACTCATCAACAGGAACGGAGTTAGCAAAATGAAACGAATCTTCACAGGAAAGATGAAGTCCCGCCTTGCCGCGATATTGGCGTTGGGCGTGGCTGTTGCTGCCGGACTCGGCTACGGGACGGCCAACGCGGCGAGCCCCACGCTACAGACCATTCGTGTGCAATATTATCCAGGTGTGGCCTTTCAGCAGACGCTGCAAGTGGCAAAGGACAAGGACTTCTTCGCCAGAGCGAACGTCGATGTGAAGCTCATCAACACAAATAGTGGACCCGAGGGCCTGGCGGCCGTGATATCGGGGAGCCTTGATCTCGCCTCGACGAATATTGATACCTTTCTCGCTGCGGCCGCTCGTGGCGCGGGCGTTCAAGCCGTGGCCGCCACGACCGGACCCTATTTCTCGGTACTCCTGCAAAGCGATCTGAAGCGCAATCATCAGGGTGAGGACTGGATCGGGGTCATGAAGGACCTCGTCGGTAAGCGGCTCGGAGTGACGGCGCGCGGCGCCGGCACGGAGACCTTCTACCGGGCTCTGTTCTCGAGCGCGGGGCTGGATCCGGCATCGGCAACGTACGTTGCGATCGGCCAGGGGGCCACCGCGTTGAGCGCCTTCCAGGCAAAGCGGGTCGACAGTATCATGGCCTATCAACCGCTTACCGAGCGCCTGCTTGCCTCCGGGGCCGTCATGGGAATCGACATCACGAACGGCAAGGGGCCAAAGGAGATCGCCGGACTCGGAGCGACTGTCGTCTACTTTGGCATGAAGAAGAACCTGGACTCCAAGCGTGAGGCCATCAAGAGCTTCGTGAAGGGGCTAAACGATGCGGCGGACTGGAGCAAGAAGCCGGCCAATCTCGACGACCTCGCGGCTGTGATGAAGCCGCACATTCCGATGAACAAGGTGGACAACCCGGAAGCGATGCTCAAGAAGATGATCGAGCGCGGTCTTAACGCCACCACCCTCACCGCGGTCAGCACGCAGGACCTGACACGTTGGGTCTTGCTGCTCGACAAGCACGCCAACATGGATTTGCCGAAAGAGGCCGCGTTCGTTAAACCATTGGTCTGGTGATCGAAGTGCCGAAGGGCGCCTCCGCCAGTGTGCTTGGGCCGAGCCCATTGTGCCGCGGGAGTGGCGAATTACCGCCATTGATGCGGTCTGGCGCTCGCCCAGCCTGACGCGCCAGTCGAGCACCTAGGGGAGAAGAATTTGCGAGGCGTTTCTGTTCCCGCGGCGACGCCTGGTGATGTCAAGTGGCGGGCCATTGCGATCCTTGTCCTTTGCGAATGTTGCGTCATGGCGGTGTGGTTCTCTGCTTCCGCGGTGGTGCCGGTCATGCGGACAGAGTTCCCGATGTCTGGGCTGATGGTCTCGCTCCTTTCCAGCAGCGTGCAGATCGGTTTCGTGGTGGGAACGATTGTCAGCGCTACTCTGTCGCTGGCCGATCGGATCGAGCCCCGGCGCTTCTTTATGCTGGCGGCTCTCGCCGCGGCGATTGCCACTGGTCTCATTCCCTTACTCTGGCCGGGAACAGTCTGGACCATCTTGCTCCGATTCGTGACGGGCGCCTGCATGGCAGGCGTCTATCCCGTAGGAATGAAAATCGCCAGCACTTGGGCTCAGCGTGACATGGGCTTGCTCGTTGGTTTGATCGTGGGCGCGCTGACTCTGGGCACGGCGCTGCCGCATGCATTCAGTTTTTTGGGCGGCGTGGACTGGCGTCTGACATTGTGGATCGCCGCGGCATCGGCCGTTGTCGGCGGGCTACTCGTGACACGCGTTTCGCTGGGCCGGCCGCTGCCCCCCGCGCCGCCTCTCAGCCTCCGAAATGCGGGCATCAACTTTCAGTACGCTCCTCTGCGGCTGACCAACTTCGGATATCTCGGCCACATGTGGGAGTTGTATGCCATGTGGGCGTGGATCGGCGCATTCTTTCAAGCAAGTTTTTCAGCGCGCTTCAATGTGGGTTTCTTTGCGGGAGGAGCCGAACTGCTGGCATTTGCGACAATCGGAGCCGGTGCCGTCGGCAGCGTGTTGGCCGGGTTGCTTGCGGACCGCATCGGCAGGACACTAACGACGATTGCCGCGATGCTCGCCAGCGGTTCTTGCGCGCTATCGATCGGCTTTCTCTTCAATGGGCCGCTGCCGCTGCTCGCGGGGGTCGCGCTTCTATGGGGCATAACCATCGTCGCTGACTCAGCGCAATTTTCGGCGAGCGTGGCCGAGCTTTCACCGCCGGAGCTACTGGGTACCGCGTTGACAGTGCAAGTCTGCGCGGGCTTTTTACTGACGACTCTCTCCATACACCTCGTGCCGGTCTTCGTCCAATGGTGGGGCTGGAAGTACGCATTCGCGCCGCTGGCCGCGGGGCCAATTATCGGGATCGCCGCAATGGCCCTTTTGAGACGCCATCCCGACGCAACGAGATTGGCCGGCGGACGGCGATGATCGCTCAAGGGCGATTCTAGCCAAAGCGGGAGGGGCCGAACTCGACCCTGAGCGGAAGTTCCACATCTCTGTAAGTCAATAACAGCTTCGCAGCGAGAGCCGACCTGTCACTGCATACCGTTCACAACAAGGTGATTGATGCTGGCGAGAAATCCCCGAATCATCGAGATCGCGGGGTTCAGGTCGGATGCCCGATAAACCAATGCTACGGGGCTGTTGGGGAGAGCGGGTTCCACATGAAGCTCGGCCACCAGGCTTCGCATGACATCATTGATCGTTGAGCTGGGCACACAGCTGATACCCACGCCAGCCGCCACCATGCGCACGTGAGTCACTGGGTTATTGGATTCGACGATGGGTGTCGGCGGAGAGGCGCCTGCCCGTTGGAACGCGGCAGTCAATGCTGAACGCAGAAGGGAGGTTTCCGAAGGCATCGTCCAGCGATCATGGAGGAGCTGCTTCAGGCCGACTCTTTTTTTATTGGCCAGGGGGTGATCGAGTGGTGCGATGAACGAAAAACGGCACTCGAACAAGAGGTCGTACGAGAGTTCACACGCGGGAGATTCCGGCATGATGCCGGCATAAGTTGTGATAAGCCCGTCCACCCTGCCGTCAACGAGCGCCGAAAATAATTCATGTACGGGGCCTTCCATGATCTCAACGCGTACCGGCGCTTCTTCCTGGATGAGATTGCTCATCAGCAGCGGCATGTACCCATAGGCGACGAAGGGCGGCATTCCTAATCGGACTATTGGCCGGACAGACGCGTTGGCCTTGATCTCTACTTGTGTCAGCGCCAGCAAGTCCAGCATCTCGCGCGCGCGCCGGATCGCCAGCACTCCCTGTGAAGTGGGTGTGACTCCCCGCTGGCTGCGTGTGAAGAGTTGCGCCTTGAAGATTTCCTCGATTTCCCTAAGAGATTTGCTTAGCGCCGGCTGTGTGAGGTTCATCTCCAGAGCCGCTGACCGCAGGCTTGCCCCGCTTTCGAGCGCGAGTAGCAACTGAAGATCTCGCATCCGTAGCTTGCTAATCAGACGGTAAGCCGTTGCGGAGTCGTCTGGAGAGTGATAACTCATTGTGATCGCATACTGAAAAAATATCACTATTATATATCGTGCCTTTTTCCTAAGATAGTTATCACATTGGCACGTGCTTAACAAACCGCTAGGTGAAGTAATGATCAAAGCGCTCGAAGGCTTGCGTATTCTCGACATGTCTCATGTCATTGCAGGCCCAATGGCCTCGTATTTTTTAGCGCAACTTGGCGCCGAGGTGATCAAAATCGAGCGTCCCGGCGGCGGCGAGATTATGCGGGCCCGAAAATCCGATACCCCTGGCGAAATGCCGACGGATTTCGTTTCGTTGAATGCCGGGAAGCTCTCGCTTGCCATTGATATCAAGCACCCTGAAGGGGCCCGGCTCATACGATTGCTGGCAGAGACGTCCGACATTTTCATTGAGAATTTTCGCCCGGGCGCGATTGCAAAATATGGGCTGGATTACGAGTCTCTGAAGGCTGTCAAGCCGGGCCTCATTTATTGCTCCATATCCGGCTATGGCCAGAATGGCGAATGGTCTGGTCGCGGTGGATACGACAGCGTCATTCAGGCGCTCACGGGCATGGCGATGGTATCCGGTGATTCGGGCGAGACAAAGCCCATGAAAATCGGCTTTCCAGTCGTGGATATCGCGACGGGGATGCTGGGCGCGCTTTCGATACTGGCCGCATTCATTCAGAAATTGCTGACAGGCAAAGGCGCTCACATCGATGCTTCAATGGTTCAGGCTGCCCTGCTGCTTATGTACCCACATGTGACCAATTACCTCACCAGTGGAAAAATGGTGGAGCGTACCGGGAATCGCGGATACAGTAATAGCCCCACGTCGGACACATTCGCATGTGCGGATGGCTGGCTTGCCATTGCGGCAAATACACCCGACCAGTTCAAGACCACCGCCAGAATCCTGGGGCTTGATGAATTGTGCACGAATGACCAGTTGCTGGACCTCTCCATTCTCAATGCTCCGGAGGATGCCTTTGTGGTGGCAAGGGATCTGGATGCCGTGCAGCAGCAATTCCGGGACGCCTTTCAAATGAGGCCTGTTCTTGAGCTTGAGGTGGAACTGAACGCATTGGGCGTGCCTGCTTCTAGGGTATGCACGGTAGAGGAATTTCTTGATATTGCACTGAATAAGGAACAACTGGATATTCCGTTTATGACTCTGGCGCGGGGTGCTTCCGGGGTGAAAACCGCGGGCCTGGGCTTTTCATTCAACGAAAAGGCCGCATCGCATAAACAGAATACGTCAGAACTCGGCGGCGATGCGGAAGCGATTTTGAAAGATATTGGTGTCAGTGACGAAGCGTTAACGAGCCTGATAGGCCGGGGAATCGTCCGCATTCCAGAGAAAATAGCGGTCAATGTGGATGAATAAGAAAATGGTTTGCAAAAAATTTACTAATGGAGATAAGACAATGATCATCAATAATATGAGAGCTGCCATCCGCAGGGTTTCGATAGGAATGCTGGGGGCAATGGCATTGGCAGCCTCAAGCGCCCCGATCGCACAGGAGACGCAAAAAGCGGCGATTGGCTATTATCCGGGCGCAATGCTCTCCTTCCCGGCCTTCATAGCGAAGGACAAAGGGTTCTACCAGAGAAATGGCCTGGATGCGCGGTTGGTCCCTGTGCCCAGCGGCGCTGCCATGACCGCCGCGTTGGCCAGTGGAAGCATAGATTTTGCCAATAATTCCTACGACAACCTGACGACAGCTGTTTCTCGCAAATTGCCCATTAAAGCCATCATAGGCGCGGCGGTGCGTCCTCCCCTGGCGCTGATCGTCAGGAAGGGCGTTGATCTCCCCAACAAGGCGGCCGGATACCCTGCATCCATGCGCGATCTGAAAGGCACGAGGCTCGGTGTAATTGGCCTGGGCATTTCCGTTCACTTCATGACCGAGATTCTGGCGAAAGAAGCTGGGCTGAAACCGTCCGACTACACGATTCTCGCTGTCGGCCTTCCCAGTTCCGCCCGAGCCGCCTTGAAGAACAAGAGTATTGACGCATATTTGAGTCTGTGGCCACTGCCGGCAATCATGGAGGCAACCGGAGAGGGAACGGTACTGATTGATCTAATCAAGGATCAGGGGGCAAAGGAGCTGCGGGGCTTGGCCTATCAAGCATGGTGGGCGACAGAAAAAAACATCAAAACAAAACCAGAGTTGATAAAGCGGTTTATTCGTTCGTCGCAAGAGGCGTATTGCTGGTACAGCAACCCGGATAACTTTGATGAAGTCGTGGCTATTCTCAAGAAAAATGTGCCTGTTCCTGAACTGAACGAGAAACAGTACAACGATATGGTTCACGCCATGTTGCCGGCGTATGCGACCAATATTCCCGTGTCCTCGATAGAAACATGGCAAAAGATACTCATCGACCAGGGGATCATTACTTCCGCGCTGAGTGTCGACAAGCTGGTGACACCCGAAGCCCTGCGCAAGTTCGAGTGCCCGGCGGCATCAAAAGGATAAGACATGGGCCAACGTTCTATGGCTGCGGCTCGGGAATCGGGAATATCTGTCTCGAATCTCGCTATCGCTTTTGGAAAAATGCCGCCGATATTCGCCAATCTGGATTTGCGGATTGCGCCGGGCGAATTTGTCGCGCTGGTGGGGGCAAGTGGCTGCGGGAAGACGACGTTGATGAATGCCATTGCCGGCCTGGTGCGCGTGGAGGAAGGAAATATTCAGGTCAATAGTCTTCCTCCTGCCGCCGGGCGGCCTGATATTGCCTATGTATTGGCGCGAGATGCACTGTTGCCCTGGCGAACCGTGAGAGAGAATGTCGAGTATGCGCTCATGTTGTCAGGCGTCCCGAAAGCGGAATGGAAATCTATTGCGCTGGACTACATTGCGCGAGTCGACCTGACCGCGCATGCTGATTTTCTTCCCGCCCGGCTTTCGCATGGCCAGCGTCAGCGCGTTGCGCTGGCGCGCGCCTTTGCGGTCAATCGTTCAGTGTATATGCTTGACGAGCCGTTCAGCGCGCTCGATGCGCAAACCAAATTGGTGTTGCACGATCAGTTGCTTGCGCTGTGGGAGCAGAGTAGAAAAACCGTTATCTTTGTGACCCATGATATTGGGGAAGCTGTTACGCTCGCCGATCGGGTTGTGGTGATGGGCACAAAGGGAAGGGGCATCGTGGATGAAATCCGTGTGCCGTTGCCCAGGCCCAGATCAGCCGGAGATTTACAGGAAAACGAGGCGTTTCATGAAATTTTCCGCCAGGCCTGGCACGCACTCAGGAAGGGTATGTCATGAGCCACACTAGCACCCAGGCGTTATCCGCTACCGGACCAACGCACACGCCAGCCGAAAAGCAACCCACGGCGATGGACTATTGCCGAAAAAAGGGAGCACTTCTGGCAAAACGGATACTGCTCTTTGCGGTATTTATAGCCCTGTGGGATATGGCTGTGCGTACAGGAATGGCTGACGCTGCATTCATCAGCACGCCGCTCATGGTATTGAATGCATTCATGAAGTTGGTAACTGATGCTGCTTTTTGGCCTCATCTGTATACCTCTTTCATAGAAGTTGGCGCGGCCTTTGCATTGTCGGTTGTGTTTGGTGTGCTGGCGGCGATATTACTGGACAGGAATGAAGCGGTGAATGAGGTTGTGGCGCCGTATATTGCTGCCTTCAATAGCATGCCCAGAATCGCGCTGGGCCCGATCTTCATTCTATGGTTTGGTATCGGCATCAGCTCAAAAATCGTGCTTGCCACGTCGCTGGGGTTTTTTATCATTCTCATGAGCACATACGCCGGCTTGCGCAACGTCGATCGGGATATGCTCCTTATGTCCCGGCTTTACGGCGCATCGAACGCAAAGCTGTTCTGGTTTGTAAGATTGCCGTGGGCGTTGCCAAGCGTTTTTGCGGGGCTGAAGCTGACACTGATTTATTGCATGTCAGGTGCAGTCATCGGCGAGATGATCGCCGCCCAGAGCGGGTTGGGCCTGTTGCTGCAAACCTATAGTGGACAATTCGATATTGCAAGTGTCCTGGCCGTCATGCTTATTTTAATTATCGTCGTGGTTATTCTCACCGCAATCATTGATGCGGCTGAGCGCAGGCTTCTGAGTTGGTCCAAAGGCAGCACCAACATCCCGGGATAAGCCATGGAGCAGCTTGTGCGTACAAATAACATTGTGCTTCTCGCTACGGGAGGCACAATCTCTATGAAAACAGATGACTCTGGTGCAGCATATAAGGCATTGGGTGCCGCGAGCCTGGGCGAGAATTTGTCAGGGATACCGAATGTTTCCATCGAGGCAGTCGATTTTGCCTACGATATCGGCTATAGCGTTACGCATCAGATGATGTTGGCCTTGGCTCACCAGATTACGCAGCTTTGCGAACGCGGCGATATCGATGCGGTGGTTGTTTGTCATGGCACGGATGTCATGGAAGAGGTTGCCACATTCGTGGATCTGACCGTTGCAAGCAGAAAGCCGATCGTGTTTACGGGGGCTATGCGTAATGCATCCATGCCCGGGTACGACGGAGCGCACAATCTGCGGTCTGCCGTTCAGGTTGCGATGAGCGAACACGCGATGGGCCGCGGCGTGCTCGTATGCATGGATGACACGGTGCATATAGCGCGTGCGATCACCAAGACGCACACTTCCCGAACGTCGACTTTTGATAGCCCGAATTTTGGAGCCGTAGGGTTTCTCAATAATGACGTTGTGGACTTTAAGGGAACGCCACCGTCATTTAGAAAATATGCCTTGCCCACCCACTTTGTGGATGTGCCTCTGATCTGGGTATATGCCGGCCAGGACACCTCGTTTCTGTCCCTCGCCTGTTCGCAATCCAAGGGCATTGTGATTGCAGCAAAGGGTATTGGGCATGTTCCTGCCTGGTGGATGCCTGTGATTCGGCAGGCGATCGCTCAAGACGTGATCGTGGTTGTTGCATCGCAGTGCGGATCGGGCTCAACCAGCTTGCAGTATGGGGGCGTTGGCAGCGACCGTGACTTATTGGATGCCGGCGTTATTTTCGCTGGCTATCGTCGGCCGCTGCAGGCGCGCATCGAACTGATGTGTGCGATCTCATGCGGTCTGGCGCCGGCGGAGATCCGCCGTGCCTTCGCGTCGCCTTTTGGCCTGGAATAAGGTGCTCGCGCCCGGAAGGGGAGCAACAGGCGGTTCTGGTAAAAAATGGATTGTTGTCAATCAGATACTGAATAACATGGGAGAATTTGGATGGCAAAGTATGTCAGAGTCGCCGCGGCGCAATTGGCGCCGAAGTTTATGGATCTGGAAGGCAGCCTGGCAGTTGCCGAGTCTGCCATTGCCGAGGCGGGTCGCAACGGCGCCCAGCTTATCGCTTTTCCGGAAACCTGGCTGCCCGGCTTTCCCCTTTGGATTTTCCAGGAGACGGGTTGGAGAGATGAGCGTCACAAGCGCGCCTATGCGCATTTGCTGGCCAATTCCATAGAGCTCGGCGGTCCGGCGTTGAACCGGCTGTGTCGTGCGGCGCGAAATGCCGGAGTCACTGTGGTAATGGGCGCCAACGAACGCGACAGCCAGGCGTCCCGCGAGACGCTGTACAACTCGCTGATCTACATATCTTCCGACGGCGAAATTCTGGGCGTACGCCGCAAGCTGAAACCTACGCACGTTGAGCGGGTAATCTGGGGTCAAGGTGACGGTAGTGGCATCCGCGTCTATGAAACGAGCGCGGGGCGCGTTGGCGGTTCGATTTGCTGGGAGCACTGGATGCCGCTCAACCGGTTTGCAATGCACGCACTCGGAGAGCAGATTCACGTTGGCGTCTGGCCAGACGTTGCCGAACACAATGAGATCGCGGCACGGCACTACGCATTTGAAGGAAGATGTTTCGTTATTGCCATGGGAACAATTCTTCGTCGCACCGATGTTCAGGTCGATTTCGGTGTGCCGATCGAGACGCTTCGCAGTACGTCGGGCATGAGCCAGCGTGATGACTTCATACTTGCCGGCGGCACAGGCATCATCGGGCCCGACGGCAAGTGGGTCGTCGAGCCAGTGACGTACGAGGAAAAAATCATCTACGCCGATCTGGACCTGGACCGGGTGACCGAAGAGAAGCTATCTCTGGATACGGCAGGCCATTACAACCGCCCCGACATTTTCCAGCTCATCGTTGATGACCGTCCGAAAGAACAGATCTATTGGGCATCGAAAAGGGCGCCTGGCCCGTATGAGGATGGCGTGAAACAGGAGGGCATCAAGCCGGGCTTTGTTGACCCTCAGAATGCCAAGGGTGGCTAATAGCCACGGCTCCATGAAGTGGCGCGAATGCCTGGTTGCAGCTGAAAGTCCAATTAACAGCCCTTGAACGCTGACAGGAATCGACGGCACCCCTCGACGATACACTCGCGATCGGGGGCAAACGAGAGCCGAATCCGGTACTTCCCACCTGGCCCGAACTCACTGCCCGGACGCACATGCACCCCCTTGGACAGGCACTTGTCGGCCATTTCCTGGGAATCACCGAACTTCTCGGGATATCCTACCCATAGGTAGAACGCTCCAGAGGGGATGGCAAACTGCAGCGGCCCTTTGTCTTGCAGGCACGACACCATCAATGCCCGGCGTTCCTGAAACTCTACCCGCATGGCCTCGGCGTCTTGCGATGCTTGTTCAAGCGCCACGGCCGCGGCGCGCTGATTGGCGGTATTGACTGCGCCGTTGAAGGTTCGATGGACAGTAGACGCCGCAGCAATGAGCTCGGCCGTACCCACCAGGTATCCCACGCGCCAGCCCGTCATGGCGTACTTCTTGGAGAATGTGCGGCACACGATCAGGCGGTCGGCAAGTTCGGGAACGGACAAAGCCGATACGAACTCGCAGCCATCAAACACGATGCCGTCATAGGCTTCATCGCTCAGTACGATAAGGTCGGACTCGCGCGCGACCTGCGCCAATTTCCGCCACTCGGCGGCACTGAGAATTGTCCCGGCGGGGTTGGATGGCTGGCACACGATGATCATCTTCGCAGCAGGTGCAAGCGACCGAATTTCCTCGAAGTCCAGGCCGCCGTCAGAGTGTCTGCCGAAGCTTTTCACCACGCCACCGGCCAGTCGGATGGCGTCGGCATACAGCGAATACGTTGGATTCTCGA
Source organism: Paralcaligenes ureilyticus (assembly GCF_004346225.1). GTDB lineage: Bacteria > Pseudomonadota > Gammaproteobacteria > Burkholderiales > Burkholderiaceae_B > Paralcaligenes > Paralcaligenes ureilyticus. The sequence goes on from NZ_SMAJ01000008.1 coordinate 67,353, forward strand.
TAAGTACCACATCGCCAGGGTTGACAAGCCCCAGGATGCTGCACGATAGCCCGGCAGTTCCGCCGTGAGTAATCAGTATATTGTTCGAGCCAGCTAGCGAGGACTGCTCGGGCACAACATGTTTCAGGATGGCTTTCACCAGCAGCGGGTCGCCGGTCTGCGCCGCGTAATGCGTCAGCCCTTGCGCCAGCGCGTATGCCTGTGCTTGCACGATGCAGCCGGGCGTGACGAACCCGGGCTCCCCGATGGCAAGCGATACCGCCGACTTGCCACTCCCTGCGAGCAATTTTCCCCGCAGGGAGTTCTTGCGAATCTCTACTACCCTGTTTGCGCTGACATTCATTTCTTGGGTATCCAAATTATCAGAAATTAACCAAATCGCCGAGTCATGAGCAAGCATCCTCGCCTCGGTGGGGGGATGCCTACTACCCTACGTTGCGCGATAGGGTGCTGGTAAAGTCATGCTCTTGCATTGAATCGCCCCAGGAAGAGGCGCGTACGTTCCGCCTGAGGATTATCCAGCACGTCGCGCGGTGTTCCCTCTTCTACGAGGCCTCCATCGGCCATGAAGACCACGCGGTCGCAGACGTCGTGCGCAAACTGAATCTCGTGGGTGACGACAATCATTGTCATTCCCGATTCTGCGATCTCGCGCATGACTGTCAGCACTTCACCTACCAGCTCGGGGTCAAGTGCCGACGTGGGTTCGTCGAACAACATCACATCGGGGTCGGTGGCCAGTGCGCGGGCAATGGCAACACGCTGCTGTTGTCCACCCGAGAGCTGAGCGGGATAGGCATCGGCGCGCTCGGCCAAGCCAACGCGCCCCAACAGTACGCGTGCGCGCGCCTTTGCCGTTTCGACGTCCACGCCTTTGACGTGAATCGGGCTTTCAATAATGTTTTCTAAAGCGGTTTTGTGCGCGTACAGATTGAAATGCTGGAAAACCATGCCTGTGTGAGCGCGCTGCCGGGCCAGATCCTTGCCGCCGATCCCGCGAAGGACATTACCCTTGCGGCGATAGCCGATATATTCGCCGCAGACTTTTATGGTGCCGCCCGTGGGTTTTTCCAGATGATTGATACAGCGCAAAAGCGTGGACTTTCCCGAGCCGGAAGGCCCGATGATCGCCAGCACCTCGCCTGATGGCACGTTTAGTGAAATATCATTCAATACAACGTTCTCGCCAAACGCCTTGACCAGGTTGCTGATCTCGACCGGGTACTTATAAGGCTTCGGGTTCGACTGGTTTTGCATGGCCGAATTCATCAGGTTGATTTCCTTTTTGCTTGCGTACGGTGGAGCTTCCATACCCTTTACCGACCGCTCGCTCCAGATAGGTCTGGCCAATCGTTGCAATCGTCACGATGGCCAAATACCATAGACTCGCCACCACCAGCAGAGGTATTACGGCAAAATTTACGGAGTAGATGTCAGTGACGTTACTGAGCAAATCGCCTCCCGATATGAAGGCTACCAGCGAGGTTGCCTTCAACAGGTTGATCCCCTGGTTACCCGTGGGAGGAATAATGACGCGCATGGCCTGTGGCAATATGATGCGCGACATGGCCTGTGCTTCGGTCATGCCGGTAGACAAAGCCGCCTCTTTCTGGCCCGAGCTGACCGAAAGAATGCCGGCGCGCACGATCTCTGCCATATAGGCGGATTCATGCAACGAAAAGCCAAGAATGGCTGCAGTAAACCCGGAAATCAGAGTATTGGTTGAAAGGACCTGATAGTAATCAGTAAACGGTATCCCCAATACAAGGTGGGGGAAGAGGGCGGCAATGTTGTACCAGAATATCAACTGCACCAGAAGCGGTGTTCCACGGAAGAACCACAAGTATCCCACCGCCATGGGAACCATCACGCGGCTGCCCGACAGCCTCATGACCGCAACGATTGTCCCGATGATGACGGCCAGAATCTGGCATAGAACGGTCAGCCCCAGCGTGACCACAACACCATGCAACACGTGCGGATTGAACAAGTATCCAATCACGACGTTCCACTGCATGTTCTTGTTGTTTAGCAGGCTGTTCCCGATGAAAATCAGGAAGGCCAGCACCACCAGCCCGATGACAAGCTGCACCGGGTGGCGGCGGGGCGCATACACCAAAGGGCTGGTGTCTGCGGATGTTGCGTTTTCTATGGAAGGTGTCACTTTTGCGCCGCCGTGGCATTGATTCCAGGGCCTGTCATTAGCATCTGAGAGACCCCCCATTTGGCCAGGATCTTCTCGGCGGCGCCCTGTTCATAGATGCTTTGGAAAGCTTTCAGCAGTGCATCACGCAGTTGCGGGTTGTCTTTCGGCAAAGCGGCTCCGTGAAAGCCTTTGGCAAAAAGTTCGCCTGCCAGTTCCAACTTACCGTTTGAAGCTTTGACCTGGTGCGCGGCAATCGCATAGTCGATCCCGGAGGTATCCACACGGCCGTTCCCGAGTGCCAGATACGTATCGGCGCCGCTCGGGTATTTCTTCACATCGACTGCCTTCTTGCCCTCGGTCAAGCATGTCGCAGACTGCTGCTCCGCGAGCTGCACCGAGAGGCTTCCGGTTGGTCCAGCCGCAATGTGGCCGCACAAATCCGCCAAAGAGTGAATCTTCAGCGGATTGCCCTTGGCCACGACGAGCATCTGGCCGGTTTTCGTGTAATCAACGAAGTCCACCTGTTCTTCGCGTGCAACGGTATCGGAGAAGTCGGACATGGCCACATCCACGCGCCCCGACAACAGCCCGATGATCATGGAGCTGAACCCGGTATTGATCACATTGATCTTGACATCCAGCACCTTTTCCAGCGCCTGCATGAAATCGGCTTCAATTCCGGTGATCTTTCCATCTTGCCGGAACAAGTAGGGTGCCAGCGTTGTCTCACCGCCTATTGTCAGAACCTTCTTGTTCCTGATCTTTTCGGGTAGCGCTTTGATGGCGCCTTGATCAGGCTTGAGGGTAGAGAGAAAATCCGTCGTCAGAAATTCTGTGGTTTGTGCGCCATTGGCCGGAGCATCAGCGGCATAAACGCTCTGGAAAGCGAGGCAACCGAGCGACAAAGATACGGTTGCGACAGAAGTGAATAATTTTTTGGTAAGCATTGTCTCTCTCTTTTAGTAGTGTGATAAAGCAGCTTGGAGCCATCAGCCTGGGAGCAGGAAAACTGGGCAGGGCCGCCCCTGGTACTTCAATCCACAAAAACGTAGCCCAACTCTTTAAATCGTTCGTCCACCCAAGAGCGGTCTGATTGTTGGTTCATATATTCTTGCAACTGCTTTTCTTCGCTTTCATGCTTTGCTTTGGAGGCGGCATACACGTCCTCTGCGATTGCCCTTGGCACACATACAAGGCCATCCTCGTCGCCCAATATCAGATCGCCCGGCTCTATAACCATGCCCTCTATGGCAATCGGCACATTAATTTCCCCTGGCCCGTCTTTATAGGGCCCACGATGTGTCACCCCGGCGGCAAATACCGGGAAGTCACCTTGATGTATGCTCGCGTAATCGCGAATTGCGCCGTTGATTACGACACCGGCGAGATGCCGTGCCTTGGCAAGCGCGGCCATCATTTCGCCGAAGAGCGAATTCGTTAAATCACCACCGGCGTCCATGACGACGACATCACCCGGCTCCGCCAGATCGAGGGCCTTGTGCAGGATGAGATTGTCGCCCGGGCGGCCCTTTACCGTAAAAGCGGGGCCAGCCAGTACACCCTTTGCATGGAATGGGCGGATTTTGCTGCCGGCTGCCGTGATGCGCAGCATGTTGTCGCTCACATTCGCCGTAGGTATCGCCTTGAAGCGATCCACTAAATCACGACTTACCCTTTCAAAATGGGTCAATACCCTGATGGCAACTGGCATCAATCATCCCTCCAAACTATGGATTACCGTAAGTGTGCGCTAGCACTGATATAGCGTATTACGCCTTACTCGGTATCATGCACACGAGTCGCGCTGTTACGAAAGCGAAAAGAATTCGAACCGATCCATCACTTTTCGGAATATATTTCTAATATTAGATAGGCCCTACCTTACTCAAGATACCCGACGTTAAGTAATGACTTGGAAAAATGGTTACGTTCAAACAGATCGAGGCGCTGTACTGGATTTCGAAACTTGGCAGTTTCAATGCGGCAGCCACGCAACTTCACACCACGCAATCGGCGGTTTCAAAGCGCATACAGGAGCTCGAGGGTCGTTTTGATGTAGAGATTTTCGACCGCAGCAGGCGTTCGGCATGCCTGACTCCGAAAGGCGAAGAAGTTCTGCGTTCGGCACAGCTGTTGCTGGATACGCGCAATACGTTGCTGGCACAGTTGGGTGCGCGGGAAGTCATGTTCCGCCGGCTGAGGCTCGGCGTGACTGAATTGACCGCACTGACGTGGCTGCCTATTTTGATATCCAGCCTAAGGAAGCAGTTTCCGCAATTGGAGATCGAACCAGAAGTGGGATTGAGCCAAGCGTTGTATGAGCGGCTTGTCGACAATACCATCGACCTCATCATCGTGCCGGATACGTTTGGCGATACGCGCTTCATGATGACACCCCTTGGCAAGATAGAGAATGCCTGGATGTTCGCTTCCGGCGTCATGCAGGCCGAGCGCAGCTATACGTTATCGGAAATTGCCGAACAGACCGTGATTGCACAGGGCAAAGATTCGGGTATGGGGATTGTATATAGTCAGTGGTTTCTCGCGAACGGTGTTGAAACGCCGAAGGTGATCGTGTGCAGCAATCTCGTGGCGCAGATTGGCTTGACGGTGTCCGGCCTTGGCGTGAGCTACCTTCCAAAAGAGTGCCTGTCGCATCTCGTCAAGAAGAAGATTTTACGAATTGCCAAAACGTCGCCCCGGCTTCCGATAATGAACTACGTCGCTATGTATCGGCCCGCCCAGCCCATTGACTTTCACGGCGAAGTCGCACGCATGTGCCAGGAATGCTGTGATTTCTCACGGTTGGTTCTGCAGGCCCCAAATTGATTGGGTTGTGGGAATACACGGCGATGCGGTCGAAACTTGTTCTTCGTGATCGAGGACTGTCCCGTTAAGCGATCGGATTCATCTATGTCTTGCCGGTTTGAGTGAGCCAGTCCAACGCGGCATCCTCGTGCACGAAATCGAAGTGCTGCACCTGTGCATGGACGAAATGGTTTGCAATGTACGGCATGATGTTCGCTAAAACGCCATCCGCGACGACAGCAACTTTCTCGATCCTCTGAATATGCTCCTTGAGGAACTTCAAATGAGCAAGCATCGCGGCGAAGTTTTTCCAGCCGGGAAATGATTTTGCATGTATCAAGACTCCATGCAGCTTCCCGTGTCCCGCCAGATAAGTATCGACTTGGCTTGCTATCGAAATGAAATCTGCCGCTTCAAGCGGCCCTTCAGGATGCAGCACGAGTATGCCTTTGTCGTGTTGCAATTCGTAGTTAATCATCAGATATCCTCCATTAGATTGTGGCGCTACTATTACTCGCGCGGCTAACATACATAATGCGCCTTTAGCCATATAAAAACGATGCCGGCTTCAGATGGGTATGTCTGTTCGTTACTGCTCATAGGGTGTATGGGTTTGACCGGACTTGTCCAGCCCCATGGCATTGATGGAACTGAGCAAACGAGAGCGCCCAACAGCGGGGGGTCGCGACCGGCAGGATTTGGCCAATCTCAGCCCACTCTAGATAATATTGGCGCATTACCGGTCGCCTAGTTGCCCGATCAGTATAGGGGGCTAGATAATTCTTATTATTACGTTCGTAGCACAAGAACAAAATTCCAAATTGAATGACGCGTCGGTACTAAATTGAAATACGTATTTTAGTTAACCCATTGGTTTATCAAGGGATGTTATTTCAATTCGAATCAACTTCGACAAGTATCCCAAGCTCCGGGAATTTCGGTCTTTTTAGCCATGTTTATAAACCCAGCCGATTGAAATCCATCCGTAGACCAGCGGCACCCATCAGCATCACCCCCTCAGGTGGAACTAAATTGTGTAACAGTTGAAACGGAAGAGGCCTTGCATGCATCTATTGCAGTAGTCCCGTGCGTGGCACAGGGCCTTAAACATACTAAATTTTGCCTGGAGAGGAAAACATGCTTACTTTTGCGTTATTGGTCTTTGCCGTGGGTGCGATCGGCGGGCTTGTGCTTGCTTCGCATGTCTTGCGTGGCAAATTTGCCCCTTGGGCCCTGTCTTTGATCCATGCATTGCTTGGCGCTGTCGGCCTGATTCTTTTGATCGTGGTTCTGGTGCACGGGGCGGCCACCCACCAAGTAACAATCAGCTTTATTCTTTTCCTTATCGCGGCGCTGGGAGGATTTGTCCTGGCATCGTTCCATTTGCGCAAACGCCTGCCACCCAAGGCGGCTGTTATCGGGCACGCGGGCCTGGCGATTGTTGGCTTTCTGGTCTTGCTTGCTGCGGTGATCTAACAGCCATGCGCCATCCCCTTCATCCTGCTTTGGTTCACTTTCCCATCGCCTGTTGGTCGTTGGCTGTCGTTTCTGACTTCGCCAGCCTGTGGGTGGGGGAGTCGGCCTGGCGCTGGTCAGGCGGCTTGCTGGCTGTAGGCTGCGTGGTGGCACTGGCAGCCATGCTGGCCGGGCTAATGGAGTTCTCACGCATACCCGAAGGGCCTGCCATGCGTGACGCCTATCTTCACATGACGGCGATGCTCGTCGCTTTTTCCTTCTTTGCCGCGCGCCTGTTGCTGCGGGTGGATCACCTTCAGCCTCAACCGCCGGATGCTTTGTCACTGCTGCTTGATGTGGGCGGTTTTCTTGCCTTGCTCATCGGAGGCTGGCTGGGCAGCCGGTTAGTGTACGGCCACGGCGTGGGGCGTTGAAGAAAGGATAGTCGATAGGGACGGATCTCAGTCGAATCGGTTCGCTGTCAGGGTTTGAGGGCCTGCGCTGCTTTCATGCGTGCGTGGACGTTTGCCAGAATACGGTCACAGCGTGCGCCGGCAAATGAGAAGGCGTCCTTGGCGCGCTGGTCGATATCGTGCCGCAGCGCCTCCTGAAGCAGTCGGCGGGCGCGCATGAAGCGCACGCGAACTGTGGCTTCCGGCAAATCCAGCACCACAGCCACTTCATTGGCGGACATTTCTTCCACCCCTCGCAGCATGAAGACTGAGCGATATATATCAGGCAGGGAGTCGATTCGTTTCTCAATCAAGCTGCGCAATTCTGAACGCCAGGCCTGCTGGTCCGGCTGCGATGTGGCGGGTAACGCCTGTGAGAGTTCGGCCTGTGAGAATTCGTCCATGGGCATGGTGTCCTGTGTTTGTTGGTCCTGATACATGGGTTGGATGACCGCTTCACGAGTTTTGTTTCGCCGTCGGTGCATCAGAGCCTCGTTAATAGCGATACGGGTTAGCCAGGTCGCAGGTTTAGCCTCGGAACGAAAGTCCTTCAAGTGATTGTAGGCCTTCCACCAGGCTTCTTGAACCGCTTCTTCCGCGTCCGCTTCATCGTGGAGAACACTACGGGCCACACGGTAGAGTCGTTGGTTGTGGCGGCGCATCAAAGTATCGAAAGCGGTTGTGTCGCCCGAAGCCGCCCGGTTGATTAATTCCGAGTCCTCGATAAAAACAGAGTCGGCCATCGTGCCCATGTGAACCTCCAAAAATCTTTTTGCTCTATGAGCCTTGTGATGCATTCTATTGCAGTAATTTGACTAGAGGGACTGTAGATTAAACAGCGGACATTTAGGTTTTTATTGCGCTATGGCCCCGCTCAAGCCTGATGGCATTGGCAAAGAAGAACGTGGGCTGGGCTGTGGCGTTCATTGCGTCCGCGACAGCGCGCCAGAGCGGGGGGCCGCTCTGGCGCGCATCTCAACGAGTGATGAGGCCTCATTTCGGCCAGATACGTTGTTAGTGCTCGACGGGCTGATGAGGATGCTGCCCTTTGTACTGCTCAAGCTGCGCGAGCACGGCGCTGCGCGAGACATTACTCGGCACATTGGTGCTAATCGGATAGGGCTGGTTTTCACCCGTGTAGAGTTGGCCGGCGGCACGGGCTTGTTGCAATTGTTCAACCACTTGAGCACGAGTCAACGAAGCGGCACTGGCAGAGCCAGCGAGAAGGGCCAAGGCAGCAACTGCTACCGTCAGGGAAGTCTTGATCATCACAATTCTCCAAATTGCGCGGCGCGAATCGTCACGTTTCAACAATTGGATGCGGCGACGATGCGGCGCGTTTCAGGAGTTGGTATTAAATTTGGAAGCAGCGTTTGAGCTTGACGAATAACGGCCCTTTGATCTGAGGTAAAGCTCAAGGCTGTTCGTCGACAGTGCGAATAAACCGTTGCACAAGAAAACCAGCGGCAAGGTAGCCGAAGGCCAGAATGCCGAACGCTACGGGCAGCACGCTGTGCCAATCGGCAATCTGATGCAGGACAACACCCATGATGGCCACGCCTATCAAGGCGCCGATCTGGCGGTTGGCATTGAGCGAGGCCGCAGCGATGTTTGCGTGGTTCTGTCCAGCTACCTGCATGACCGTTACCGTCATGGCGGGGATGGCGATGCCTACACCCAGATTAATCACAACGATGGCTGCGGCAAGCACAATGTAGGGCAGATCATGGCTCCAGAGCGCGATACTGCTCGACAATGCCGCAGCAACAATCAACCCTCCCAGCATAGGAAGGCGCGTACCCCATCGGGTGCTTAGTCGACCGGACACCAGGTTGCCTACTGTGAATGTGGACATCAAAGGCAACAAATTCATGCCGGTGTGCCAGGCATCCATGCCGCCCACTTGCTGTAGATACAGACTAATCAGGAACAATTGCCCAAAGGCAGCCAGATTGATGAAAAAACCAATGCCGTTTGCAGCGGCAAACTGTGCGTCATGGAATAGGTCGCGTGGCATGATGGGCGTTGTGCTGTAGCGTTCACGCGCGACAAAGGCGACGATGCCGGCGAAACCTAGTGCCATGGCGCCCAGAATGGGTGCCGATGTCCAGCCAAAGGTTGAATTCTCTATCATGGCGAACGCAATCCCTGCCAGCCCGATCATGGCGTACACATGACCAAGCGGGTTCAGCGCTTGCGCTTGACGCGGCGAGACGGCGATGTGGCGGAAAGTCAGCGTTATTCCAACGATGCCGATCGGAACATTCAGCCAGAATATCCCGCGCCAGCCAATGATTGCAATGACGGCGCCGCCGACCACCGGGCCTAGCACGACGGCTATCGAGATGATGGCCGACCAGATTGACAGCACCTTGATGCGCACATTTGCGTCGGCATAAGACTGCGTCATCAGGCTAAGAGACGCGGGCATGAATAATGCGGCTCCCACACCTTGCAGTAGTCGGGCCGCTATCAGCGTGGCGCCACTTGGGGCGAGGCCGCACAAGGCCGATGCAACAATAAAGACCACCAGGCCGCACAGATAAATGGCGCGGGCACCGTATCGGTTGGCCAGGGCGCCGCAGGCCAAAAGCAGGGCGGCGAACGATAGGGTGTACCCGTCGATCACCCAGACGAGACCCGACAGGCCGATAGCGAGGCCATTTTGTATATGAGTCGACGCCACATTGACGACGGTAACGTCGAGCATCGCCATGACGAATCCCAGCGCCACCGCGATCAGCGGCCAGGCGTTATAGCTGGGCGATGTCACGTTAGCGAGGCGTGGCGGATTTGTAGCGCATTCATTAGGGCAAGTTGTTGTGGTCATGTTCATCTCTTGAAAGGGCATGACCGAATGCTAACGATTTCTATTGATGCGGAAAAGACATATAATTTCAGCATCGCAATGCAAATATGCATCACTATATGGATTGGGACAACGCCCGATTTTTTTTGGCAATCTATCAGCAAGGCACACTACGTGCGGCAGCCAGCCAACTACAGGTTGATCAGGCCACGGTTGGCCGGCGTCTGGCTGCTCTGGAGCAATCGCTTGGTGCCCGCTTGTTTTTGCGGACGCCAACAGGCTATGTGCCAACGCCCGCAGGCGAGCTGGCGCGGCAGGCGGCAGACCGCATGGAGCAGGCGGCGCTTCAACTGCAACGGCAGATGCAAGGCGTCGACGAACGCTTTTCAGGCACGGTGAGTGTGGCCTGTACAGATACTACCGCTGTGCATGCCATGTTCATGGTGTTGCAAAAGCTGCACGATGCCCACCCCGACATACGCGTTATCCTCACCGTTGCCACGCAATTTACCAACCTTTCCCGGCGCGAGGCTGACATTGCCGTGCGCACGGTCAGGCCGGCTAACCCGGATCTGATTACCCGTCATCTGGCGCGCTGCCAAGTGGGTCTTTTTGCTGCCAAATCCTATCTTGCCGCCCGCGGTGCGCCCGAACCCAACACCGCGATGGCTGGACAGGACGTGGTCATTTATCAGCGGTCGGTTGTGCGCTACCAAAAGGATGCCTTATGTGACGAGCCCATTGCCAATGCGCGTGTCGTACTGGAGGTCAACTCGGGGCTGATGATGCTACAGGGCGTTCGCGCGGGCCTTGGCATAGCAGAGCTACCCGTACACTTGGCCGAAAACGATCCTCTCTTGCAACGTGTCTGGCCGCGCGTTTCCCGTCCCTACGATATGTGGCTGGTGTTGCACAGCGACCTGAACCGCACCGCGCGGGTCAGGTCGGTCGTCAATACGATTGTTCAGGTGTACGAAGAACTGTTTCCCACTGTTCTGTAAAAGGGCACTTAATTCGATTCAGTACTGAAATCATCCTTGCGCCGTCACATGGGCGCCGAGGCGCCTCCCACGCTCACCGCCGAGCCTGGGACGGCTGAAAAAGACACATCGATTTTTGAGGGACGGCCCATGTCCTCGCCTTGGTAGATGGTCAGGTCACCGTCGGTGAGCAGCCGGTGATCACGTAGCATGCCGGCCAGTGCGGCGGCCGCAGCGCCTGTGGCCGGGTCTTCCAGAACTCCGCCGGACGCAAAAGCGTTGCGAGCGTGGAATACGCGCGGCGCCTCGCGCCAGACGATGTCGCAGATCGCAAGATTCTACGAGCGCTGGCACTGGACTCACGCATCAGCCTGCGCGATCTTGGCGTGCAGGTGGGCCTTTCCGCTCCGGCGGTCCGAGAGCGAATTAACCGGATGGAGGACGAAGGGGTAATCGAAGGGTTTAGCATCCGGATCGACCCGGCCGCGCTGGGCTATACCCTGGAGGCATTTGTGCGGATTGAACCTCTGCCAGGCAAGCTGAAACAGATCGAGAAGGCGCTACAGAACATTCCTGAAGTTACTGAATGCTCCGTCGTGACCGGTGAGGATTGCTTTGTGGCCCGTGTTGTCTTGCGTGAGATCAATGATCTGAACCGTTTGCTGGATCCTTTGCATGACAAGGCGCGCACGAATACCAGTATCGTGAAAAGCATGCCCGTCCGGCGGCGCTTGCCTCCGCTATAAGGCATTGGCGGTCCTCAAGGTATTTGATCAACAGGGGTTGGCGATGATTTGCCCCATTTGCGAAGGGTATCTGCCGTTAGAGCGTCGGGAGTTTCGCTATCAGCAGTGTACAGACGCATTAGGTCACGAATAATTTGTGCGGTTGGGCTAGCTATTATTGGAATCTGAACTGAGCCCAGGCTACAATCAGACCATAATAGTCAGATTTATGGAGACGGTTATGCCCCGTTGGCAAATACAGGAAGCAAAGGCTCGGATGTCCGAGCTCATCAAGCGCGCGCAGGAGCGACCCCAAGACATTACCTCGCACGGTAAATCCGTTGCGGTGGTAATGTCGCGCGCAGCATTTGATCGCCTCTCCCAAAGGGATGGATCGCTCGTAGATCTCATGCGCCGCTCGCCGTTTTATGGAGCGGACGACCTCGATCTTGAGCGGGACAAGAGCCTTACACGCGAGATTTCGCTTTGAGTTATCTCTTGGACACCAATGTACTTTCGGAACTGCGCCGCAAGGCACCAAACCCGGCCGTGCTTCAGTGGTTCACACATAGACCGGCCTCAACGCTTTATCTGAGCGTTTTGACGCTTGGAGAAATTCGCAAAGGGGTCGAAGCTATCTCGAAGGTTGATCGCCGACAGTTACTGGTGGATTGGCTCGAGACTGAACTCTCGGCCTTCTTCATAGGGCGTATTCTGTCTGTGGATGTCGCCGTAGCCGATCGATGGGGCCGGTTGGTTGCTGCGGCAGGCCGGCCCTTGCCTGCAATAGATAGTCTGCTGGCGGCAACCGCGCTCGAGCACGATCTGGTGCTTGTCACGCGCAATACCAAAGACTTTGAGAGCCTGGGTGTCTCACTGATCAACCCTTGGGATACCAGCCCGGGTTGATCGGCTGGACAACACCGAGAGCCGCCGCTGGCCGTCGCCAGGCCCAACGTGTCTTTTCCACGCGTTTGCGCTTAGCGCGCAAACTGAAACTGCTCAAACTGATGGAGCTTTTCCTCGATCCGCCTTTTATGCCGGGAAGCCTTGCCCTGGCCCACCCAGCTCCATTGCTGCAGCAGCAGCTTGCGGCGTTCACGGTCGGCTTTCAGATCAACGACGGCAACGATTTCGCCGTCGACCAGCACGGGCAGACCCATATACCCGTAGATACGTTTTTCCTTGGGCACATAAGCCTCGAACACATGCTTGTAGCCGAAGAATAGTTCGAGCCTTTTGCGCTGGATGATCAGCGGGTCGAAGGGCGAAAGCACATGTACGCCTTCAGCGGTGTCTGGGACATCGGCCAGCAATTCAGGGCAAGCCCAGTGTTCCAGCTTGCCTGCGCCATCGATGGACACGGGAACCAGCAGCCCCCGGCGAGTACGGGTTTCGATGGCGCGGCGGACGAGCGGTTTTCGTTTCGCGTTCAAATGGCAGATCGAGTCCAGGCTGATAAGCCCTTGCGATCGAAGCGCCCTGTCGAGCAGATATTCGGTGGTTTGGCTCTCGGAAGCGCTTTTGGGCGGGGTGTCCCACTGAAAGTGCCGGTTCATGAGTTCGTACGTCTTCAACATGCCGGTACGCTCGCTGACGGCCAGCTTGCCCGCATAGAAAGCAAACTGCAAAGCACGTTTCGAAGGCTTGCGGCTTGCCCACGCGTGGTCTTTTTCCACCAACGTATCGTCACTGATATCGCGTATGGACAGCGCGCCGTCGTTCCGTATGCGAGTGAGAACTTTACGCAGGTCGCTCTGAGTCACCGAATCGAACCAGCTTTTGGGCGATTTTTGATGGCGCCTCATGTCGGCCATGAAGAACTTCAGGTCGCGTGTTGGGACATAGGACAAGGCGTGCGTCCAGTACTCGAAAACAGTCTTGTCTATAGTCTGCGCCTGGTGCAGGTGACTGCGCTGATATGACGGGATTCGTGTCCAGAGAATATGGTGATGGCTGCGCTCGATCACGTTGATGGTGTCGATCTGCACATAACCCAAATGCTCGATCGCCGCGAGCACGGCTTTCGCATCGTCGCCGAATGGCGCCACCGTATCCAGCCTCTGAGCGCGCAGCCAGATATGACGTGCCTGCAATGGAGTCAACGAAGCGGGGGAGGTGGGATGCTGTGCCATACGAACCTGACATTGCCGAATTTGTTTAGAGGAAAATTATACGGTCAGGCACTGGTCGCCTGTCATTCGACGATAAAGGTCTAAAATCAGGCCAGAAATACACTCGGGTCGACATTGCTTCGATAGAGCGAGATGCTCCCGGTCTTTCATCTTGAACTGACCGTGCCGATTCGATTCTTTCCTTCAGGAGAAGAACTTGCCTAGCCTACTGCCCAATGTCGATCCAGACGGACTTCTGGAATATTCCGTGGTCTATACCGACCGTGCAATAAATCACATGTCGAACGTTTTTCAAGGCGTAATGAAAGACATTTCCAAAACATTAAAACAAGTCTACAACGCGCGATCCGCTATTGTGGTGCCCGGCAGCGGCACCTTTGGCATGGAAGCGGTGGCGCGGCAATTTGCAACAAACAAGCGATGCCTGATCATTCGCACCGGGTGGTTCAGTTTCCGCTGGAGCCAGATTTTCGATATGGGTGGCATTCCTTCGGCCACGACTGTACTTAAGGCGCGCCCAGTCGAAAGCGGCAGCCAAGCGGGCTTCGCGCCGCCTCCTATCGAAGAAGTGCTTGCCGCGATAAAGGCAAACAAGCCCGATCTCGTGTTTGCCCCTCATGTAGAAACCGCCTCTGGAATATTGCTGCCCGACGCCTATATGCGTAAAGTCGCCGACGCCGTTCATGCCGAGGGAGGGCTCTTTGTACTGGACTGCATCGCGTCCGGTGCCCTCTGGGTCGACATGCGGGCGATCGGGGTGGATGTGCTGATCAGCGCGCCGCAAAAAGGCTGGAGCGCCTCGGCGTGTTGCGCCCTGGTCATGCTAAGCCCCTTGGCGCGAGAAAAAATCGACGCCACCGTCAGCACCAGCTTTGCCTGCGATTTACGCAAATGGATGCAGATCATGGAGGCCTACGAACAAGGCGGCTTTGCCTACCACGCCACCATGCCTACCGATGCTCTCACTGTCTTGCGCAACGTCATGGCCGAGACAGAAACGTATGGCTTCGATAAGGTTCGCGCGGAACAGCAGAAACTGGGTGACGCCGTGCGCGCGCTGCTAGCCGAAAGAGGTTTCAAGAGCGTCGCGGCAAAAGGCTTTGAAGCGCCTGGTGTCGTCGTCAGCTATACCGATGACGAAGGCATACACTCCGCCAAAAAATTCACGCAGGCGGGTTTGCAGGCCGCCGCTGGCGTGCCGCTGCAATGCGACGAACCGGCGGATTTCAAGACGTTTCGCATTGGCCTCTTCGGCCTGGACAAGCTGCACAATATCGAGCGCACCACAGGGCGCCTGGCAAAGGCACTGGACGAGATCGTTTAGGGCTTTTGTTGAAATTGCCAAACGCAAGTAGTACGGGCGTCCGGCGTGATGCCGGCACGGCCGGTGGGTTTTTGGGCCCAACTGGGGAAAGCCGGCCTGTCCGCCGTATGCTGGTGTTCACAACCATCGCGCTCGCGTTGTTGATGATGTCGATCGACTTGACGATTGTGGCGACGGCGTTGCGCTCTTTGCAACATGGGCTGCACACGTCAATCAACTGGGCCGGATGGACCATTACGGCGTACTCGTTCGGTTTCGTGTTGATGCTGCCGATCAGTGGCAAGCTCAGCGAGCGGTATGGTCGCCGCCGGGTGTTCCTCGGTTCGACCATCGCGTTCACTGTGGCCTCGCTGTGCTGCGGGCTGGCCGACAACATCTTCGTGCTCATCGCGTTACGCGCGGTGCAGGCGGCCGGCGGGGCGGGCTTCACGCCGTCGGCAACCGGGATCGTCGTCGACTATTTTGGCGACGAGCGTGATCGGGTAGTTAGCCTGTTTGGCAGCATCTTTCCGGTCGGTGCAATGATCGGACCCATATTCGGTGGGCTGTTTGTGTCTTATTGGACTTGGCGCGGCGTGTTCTTCGTCAATGTGCCGATCGGGATCGTGGTTATCGTGCTGGCGTTGCGCTACATCCCACGCGACCCGCCGCGGGCCAAGCAGCGCCGTCATGGGATGGACGCCACCGGGATGGTGTTGCTTGGTGGCGGCCTGCTCCTGGGCATGCTTGCTGTCAGTACCCTTGGCGAAAAGAACGCACATGTGTGGTCACTCGCATTTGCGGTACTGTTGGCCATCTCGATCATCTGCGTGTGTCTATTTGTGCGCCACATAAACCACGCTGCGCACCCATTTATCGCCCCTCGCCTGGTCTACGGGCCGGGCTTTGGCACGGTCAACCTCGTCAACATGATTTACGGCGGTGTCACCAACGGGGCGGTGGCGCTCATACCGCTGTATGCGGCCAACCGCTACGGTATGGATGCTCTCGACTCCGGCACATTGCTGATCGCGCAAGGGGTCGCTGCTATTTTGCTGTCTGTCATGGCTGCCCTGGCGCTACGGCGCACCGGTCACCGGCGGCCGCTGTACGCCGGTGGCATTACTATCGCGCTCGGGATGCTGCTGCTCGCTCTTAGCCCGGTCGCGGGTGTGTCACCGTACGTGTGGTTGGCCGGCTCCGCCTTTCTTGTCGGCGCCGGCGGTGGGGCGCTCAACCCAGCCAGTCGCAACGCCGGGCTGCAGCTGGCGCCTGAGCATTCGTCGACCCTCGCCGCATTACGCTCCGGATCCCTCCAGATCGGGTCGATCACCACCGTCTCGATAGCCACTGCGATCCTCACCAGTTCCGGTGACCCCGGCGGCGTCCAGGCCTGGGTCTATGTCGTGGTGGCTTTGCTGCTCATTGCTCTTTTACCCTTGATCACCCGCGTGCCGGAGCACCATGGTTCGTGGTAAGCCGACAATATCGGCAAAACATTGAGTTATCTCTTGGGCGCTACTGAACTTTCAGCCTTTGTTATAGCCTTATGTATATCCCATTGACATATCCCATTTTTCTTGACACAATGACCTTATCGCATGCAGCCATATTAAGGGGGAGTAGCCATGACCCAGAGCACACTTTTCATGAACAACCGAAGTCAATCCGTGCGCTTGCCAAAAGCGGTAGCGTTCCCTGCAACCGTCAAACAGGTCGAGGTCATTGTGGTGAATGGCGCGCGCATTATCACCCCTGCTGGCGGCGGTTGGGATAGTTGGTTCGATGGCCCGAGTGTTACATCCGACTTTATGAGCGAACGCGATCAGCCTAAAGATCAAACACGAGAGTCGCTTTGATGTTGAGGTACATGCTTGATACCAATATCTGCATTTTCATCATTAAGAATAGACCTGTTCAGGTACGCGAACGCTTCGCCAGACACCCTGCGCAGTTGTGCATCAGCACGATTACACTGATGGAATTGATCTATGGGGCTGAAAAATCGGTCAACGCAGCCGCCAACTTATCGGTAGTTGAGGGTTTTACAGCCCGGCTCGATGTGCTCGACTTCAGCTTTGACGCAGCGGCGCATGCGGGTCAGGTTCGAGCAGAGCTTGCCAAACTCGGCACACCCATCGGCCCATATGATTCGCAAATAGCCGGCCATGCTCGTGCGCTTGGCCTTGTTCTGGTGACCAATAACACGCGAGAATTTGAGCGGGTTCCTGGTTTGCGAGTTGAAGATTGGATTTAGCCGCTTCGACTTAATGGGAATCAATACTGGGACAATGACCCGCGGCGGCATGTTTCTCCATATCGTCAACCACAAGACCTATCATCGCGGCTGGGTTAGCCAGATGTTCTTTGATGTCGGTATGAAACCGCCGCAGACAGACCTTAGTGTCTACCTTTGTGAGGTATGAAATCCGGCGCCGCACGTATCCTCTCCGCCAACACCAGCAACGGTCCGCGAAGCCTGGCAACCGCTCCTTCAATCGGCTCGTCAGTCGTAACGCTCACGTTCAACGCGTACCCTCCATCGCCGCCAAGAACAACCGGGGTCGCCAGTGCGACAACATTGGGTAGCCATGAAGCAGCGCAGTAGCCAAGCGTGTGCACGCCGGCGATCGCCGAATCGATTTCTTCTTTTATTGCGTCCCAATGCCGAGGGTGCCTGAGTCGAAAAAGCTCAAACAACGATGCCCGCTGCTCAACCGACAGTGTGGACAGCCAGGCCCGGCCCAAAGAGGTTGAATCCATCGGTATTCTTTGCCCCGGCATCACCGTGCGGACCGACGTCCTGCTGCCAAGCCTGACCGACGCCAAATAAACCATCTCGTCCCTGTCCGCTAAGGCAATAAATACCGTTAAATACCGCAAAATGCCCGAACCTCATCGTGGGTAAAAACAACGTCGACCGTTGAATCCGGCGCCATATTTTCCATTGCGTCGATCATTGCGCGAAACAGGGTAACGGCCGCGGGGGATAGGCTCCTGCCTTTCTTTTTCACTACATGAAGCTGGCGCCGGATATTGGGACGCGTCAGTGGCTGGAAGCGCAGGCCATCCACCACCAAGGACTTGGCCGCCAAGGCCGGCAGGGCGCTATATCCGAACCCTTGGCTCAGCAATGCCTGAAGAGACGCGACGCCGCTCACTTCATAAGCCGTACTTTTGAATAGGCCTGCCACTTTCGGTTCCATATCAAGTAGTGTACGTATACCGTTTGCCTTGTTTAGCCGCACCATTGTGTGGCGTGACAGTTTGTTCCATGTCAATGGTGCCGTCTCTTCGGATAGGGGGTGCGTCTTGTTGCAAACCGCCCCATAGGCATCCGTGAGAAGAAGCGCCGTATCGAGCTCCGGGATCGGCTGGAACAGTGTGGTGACGCCGAAGTCGGCTTCGCCCGACAATATCATTTGGGCGACGCTTTGAGTGGTGCCTTCCGTCAACCGTGTGTGTATGCCCGGGTAATGCGAAGCCATTTGTATCAGCGCCGGTGTCAATACATAGGTAATGAATGATCCCGCTGCGCATACGGCGACGGAGCCGCGTTCGCGAGCGGCCACCATCTGCAGGTTCTCCAGAGCGTCTTCCAGGTCGCGCAGCAGTCGCTGCGCGGCAGGCAGAAACAGCGCTCCTTGCGTTGTCAGCACAACGGCTCTTGTGGATCGGTCGAACATTTGCATGCCGATTTCTTCTTCCAGTGCCTTGATCGATGAAGTAAGCGTGGACTGGGTGACATGGAGGCTATTGGCGGCCTGCGTAAAGCTACATTCAGCCGCTATGGCTACAAATGCCCGTATTTGCTTGAGAGTGACGTTATTCATTGAATAAACCAATTAATAGATCGAAATTATTCGTTTGTGCTGGCATAAATCGCAGTTTAGAGTCTTATGCAATGTTTGTGATCTTTATCAAGGAAAAAAATGCCATGGGCGCAGTGAAAAACGTACTTTCCGCCGATATTCCCGTCAAAATAGAAGGGCCGGCGGCATGGAAGGGTGCGGAAATGGTCGGTAATTCGGAATGGATCCATACGTTGGATGCGTCCGATATCGAAGAAATCGATCGGGCTCTGCGTGCCTTTCATGCCGGAGGGCTGTCGATGGGAGACATCAATCCCCAGACTTTTCCGTTGCCCAGCTTTTCAAATCGCCTCAAGCAGATCCTGAGTGAAATACTCGAGGGAAGAGGCTTCGTCCTGCTGCGTGGCCTGCCCGTTGAACGGTACGGCAAGGAAGATTCAGCCATTGCCTACCTCGGGATCGGTTCGCATCTTGGCGGCTTCCGCTCACAGAACGCGAAGGGGCATTTACTGGGCCATGTGCGGGATATGGGCGCCGATATTTCCCAGGCAAAGACTCGGTATTATCAAACCAACCGCGGGTTGGAGTATCACACCGATTCCTGCGATATCGTCGGCCTGCTGTGCCTGCGAACAGCCAAAGCCGGTGGGGAGAGCCGGATTGCCAGTTCGGTAACAATCTATAACGCAATGATGGCGCGAAGGCCGGATCTTGCCGCCCAGCTATTCCATGCTTTTCCCACCGACCGCAGGGGGGAAATCCCTGAAGGGATGAAACCTTGGTTCGAGGTGCCGGTTTTCAACTGGTATGCCGGTTATCTGACGACGATTTATTCCGGCCAGTACATTCGTAGCGCCCAGAAGAATTTTCCACAGGCCAGGCGACTGACCGAGCTGGAAACAGAGGCGCTGGAAATGTTGGATAACCTTACCAACGATCCCCGCCTGAACCTGCAGATGGAGTTCAGGGTGGGGGATATGCAATTTCTTCACAATCAGCAGATATTGCATTCCCGGGCCGACTTCGAAGATTGGCCGGAGCCGGAACGCCGCAGGCATTTACTCAGGTTGTGGCTGGCGCCCAAGAATGCGCGCCCGCTGCCCGAAAGCTTTGCGGCAAGATACGGTTCGCTGGAGCCAGGAAACCGCGGAGGCATTGTGGTGAAGGATACTCGCCTGACATTTTCGCTGGAGGACCTCTAGGTATCGATGATCAGGCGTGTCTTGGTACATGAACACGCAACACCATTATGTGCACGCACCGGGTGCTGACTTATAGAGGGCCGGAAAACTTCAAATCGAAAATATAACGGAGACAACTATCATGAAAGCAAAATGGTTTGCAGCGAGCGTGGTGATGGCCATATCGGCGGGTGCTTATATGCCGCAGGCTTATGCCGAGGCAAAGGAGATTCGCATAGCGAAGCAATATGGCATCGGGTACTTGCCGTTAGCCATCATGGAACATGATCATTTGGTGGAAAAACACGCCAAGGCGGCGGGTATTGAAAAGCTCGACGTTACATGGGCGTCTTTTGCCGGCGCCAATGTCATGAATGATGCCTTGTTGTCCAATTCACTGGACTTTGCCGCGGTGGGAACAACGTCGTTGCCCATTATGTGGAGCAAGACAGAAGGAAGCAGGCAAGAAGTAAAGGGGGCCTGTGCCATCGTATCGTCGCCCCTGTTTTTGAATACCCGCAATCCTAAGGTGAAATCAATACGCGACCTTACCGACCAGGACAAGATCGCCTTGCCGGCCGTAAAGGTATCCATCCAGGCCATGATCCTGCAAATGGCCGCCGCTCAGGCGTTTGGCGAGGCTCAGGTGAACAAGCTGGATCGCCTGACGATTAGCCGCTCACACCCCGACGCCATGGCTGCGCTATTGTCCGGCACAGGAGAGATTAATGGCCATTTCACCTGGGCGCCGTTCCAATATCGTGAGCTGAAAAATCCGGCTGTGCATACCATACTCAATTCGTTCGACGTGCTGGGTGGGTCCGCCACGACCGTGGTCATGCTTACGACGAAGCGATTTCATGATGAAAACCCCAAGCTTTACCAGGCGTTCCTGGGGGCTGTGGCCGAGGCAACCGAAATCATCAATAACGACAAGCGTCATGCCGCGCAGGTTTATCTCGATACAACGAAAGATAAAGACACCGTCGAAAATATCGTAAAGATGCTTGGAGATCCCCAGGTGAAATACACCACCATGCCAGAGAACATTTTCCGGTTTACGGATTTCATGCATCGTATGGGCACCATCAAGAAAGTGCCGGCGTCATGGCAGGACATGTTTTTTCCCGAGGTGTTCAGCATGAACAAGGCCTCCGCTGCGTCGACACCCAAGTGACAGGTTGTCCGGTGGTATAAAGACAAATTGAACCGGCATGGCGGAGACAAAGATAGTGGAAATCTTCAATCATTTCATTGACGGCCAATATGTGGAGCCGGTAAGCGGGTTGTGGGTGGACAGCATCGACCCCTATCTGGGCCAGCCGTGGGCGAAGATTCCTCGCGGCTGCGAAAAAGACGTGGATCGCGCCGTGCGGGCTGCCGCCCGCTCCATGCGGGAGGGGCCCTGGGCCACGATGACCGCGACCGAGCGCGGCCGACTGATGCTGCGCCTGGCCGACCTGGTGGAGTCCAATACGGAGCGGCTGGCGGAAATCGAGGTGCGCGACAACGGAAAGCTGTACGCCGAAATGTATGGGCAACTGAAGTATCACCCCAACTGGTGGCGTTATTTCGCGGGCTTGGCGGACAAGATTGAAGGCCGCGTCATGCCGATCGACAAGCCCGAGCACTTTGCCTTTACGCGCAAAGAGCCCATAGGCGTCGTCGGCGCCATCACTGCCTGGAACTCCCCATTGCTGTTCGTCGCCTGGAAATGCGCCGCGGCGATTGCGGCCGGTTGTTCCGTTGTGCTCAAACCGTCGGAATATGCGTCGGTATCGACGCTCGCGTTTGCCGATCTGACCCGTGAAGCCGGATTTCCGGACGGCGTATTCAACGTCGTGGCCGGCTACGGTCATGAAGTGGGGTCCGCGCTTGTGGACCACCCGCTGGTAGCGAAGATTACCTTTACGGGGTCGGATTCGACGGGTGCGAAAATCTACGCGCAAGCGGCAAAGAGCCTCAAGCGCGTCACTCTCGAGCTGGGTGGCAAATCGCCCAACATCGTCTTCGACGATTGCAACCAGAAGGCCGCGGCGTCGGGCGTCGTGTCGGGCATTTTCGCCGCGGCGGGACAAACCTGTATCGCAGGCTCGAGATTGCTCGTGCAGAACTCGATCAAAGAAGCATTTTGCGAGCGATTGGTGGAACTGGGCCGCACCGCAAAAAAAGGAAATCCGATGTCTCCCGACACGAACATCGGCCCAATCACTACACCGGCCCAATACCAAAAGGTGCTTGACTATATCGGCATCGCCAAGGGGGAGGGCGCGCGTTGCCTGCTGGGCGGCGGCCCGGCAACTTCCCCTGATTTGCCCGGCGGGCAGTTTGTGGAACCCACTATCTTCACGGACGTCAAGCCCGATATGCGAATCGCCCGGGAAGAGGTGTTTGGCCCCGTGCTATCGGTCATCGGTTTCGATGACGAGGCAGAGGCCATTCGCCTGGCCAATGACACCATCTACGGCCTGGCTGCGGGTTTATGGACCAAGGACATGGGCCGGGCCATGCGAGTGTCCGCCGCCATCCGGGCCGGAACCGTGTGGGTGAATACATACCGCGCGGTCAGCTACATGATGCCTTTTGGCGGCATGAAGCAGTCGGGCATCGGACGTGAAAGCGGCATCGAATCGATCGAGGGGTTTCTCGAGACAAAAAGCACCTGGATTTCCTATAGCGAGCAGGTTCCGGAAAATCCGTTTGTGCTTCGCTGAGATCCGCAGGTGCTTGCGTCAACCGGAGCCGTGCTTCTTCGGCGACGCTCACCTGTAAGGTTGTTTCGATTACTCGCTCATGGCGTCGGCAGGGACCTCGGCGCTTCGCTTGGGTCGGCGGACGGCTCTTACCTTTCCGCTGTTGCCGCCTCCGCAGAAGAACTGATCGCCGCCATCGGACTCGAGTCCCGACACGCCGACCCCTGGCGGCATTTCGAGCACCTCCAGGACCTCTCCCGATCGAGGATCGACCCGCCTTAATTCGCTCGCGTCATCCTCCCAGGTGCCGTGCCAGAGGTCCCCGTCAACCCAGGTGACCCCGGTGACGTGGCGGTTGGATTCGATGGTGCGAAGAATCGCCCCCGTTTGCGGGTCGATCTGGCGGATCTTCCGGTCCCGATGCTGGCCCACCCAGAGCGTCCCTTCGGCCCAGGCTAGCCCGGAGTCGCCGCCTGCACCCGCGGGTGCGGGGATCGAGGCGAGCACGCGGCCGGTCTTCAGGTCGATCTTCTGGATGCGATCGTCGGCGATCTGAAACAGGTGCTGGCCGTCGAAGGCTGTGCCTGCCTGTGCGGCGACATCGATCGAGCGCAGCGTTTTCCCGCTTGCCGGATCGAGGGCATTTAGTTTGTCGCCGACGGCGAGCCAGACGTGCTGGCCGTCGTACGTGACGCCGCCCACATTGTTGACGCCCGGAAAGGGTCCATACTCGCGGATGATTTTGGCTGCTGACTTATTCATGGTTCCATCCTAATCGTTTGGTAGTGGAACAGGGAGTAACAAAGTGGTCGTGAATCCCGGAACGGGCGGGGCCACCCAGCAGCGAGCTCGCCCGCGACCGAACGATTGCACCTTGCCGGTTGTTGCAAGCAAGTCGAGTGCCCGCTGTACGGTGCGCTGGCTGGCTCCAAGCGCAAGGGCCAGGGCCGAGCTGGACCACGACTCGCCGTCGGCGAGAAAGGCGAGCACCGCTGCATGTTTTTCCTCGACCGGCCGCGTCAGTATGACGACCTCGCGGGCGTGGTGCGGCACCAGCACAAATCCTCGCTGGGTGGCGCTTACATCGGCCAGCGGCAGAAGCGCCTTGCGCAGCCGCCCGATTTCGACTCGCAGCCTCGCGCGATACGATTCATCGGCGTGCTTTGCCCGGAAGGCCCGTGCGACGAGGGTATCCCTTGACACGTCTGCCGGCCATGCTTCGCCCAGCACGCGCGCTAGCGCGAACAGCACTGGGCGCCTCGCGAGCGTGACCGCCGTGCGTGGCGCCCGCACGGCGTGGCGGCACGCGTCCACGACGAGCGTCTCTGACACCAGTAACGCTTCAACCTCCTCGAGCAGGAGGAGCCGCTCTTCGCCACGCGCAATCAAACGCGCCGCGGGCGTATTCAAGACAAGGGATGCGCTTTCGACCTCCGCCGTCAGCGCGGGGATGCCTGCGTGGCGTGCGGCGTGCCCGGCCCGGATCAGAGCTGCGCGCGCCGTCTTCGTTTGCAGGCGCCGCATGGCGATTCCGGCCGCGACCAGCTCATGGGCGGCCCTCGACGCGGGCGGGAGGAGGGCGGGGTCGAGTTTGGCGAGCATACCCTCGGCCTCGTCGAGGCGCCCGATCAGGAGAAGGCGCCGGGCCTCAAGATACCGCGCATGTGCGGCATTGACCCGGTCGCCATGCTCTTCGAGCGTTGCCCGCGCCGCATCGAGCGCTTTTGCGGACCAGCCCAGGTCGCGCGAGGCGAGGGCGATCTCGGCCTGGGCGACGACGCACCTTGCGCGGGCCATCGCCTCTTTCGGGCCGAAGGCGCGCGCCGCTCTGCGCACGAGAGCCTTCGCCCGGACGAAATCGCCCAGCTGCGCCATCGCGATGCCTCGCAGCGCAAGCGCGGGCGCGTCGTCGCGCAGGGCGACCCGGTTCAATGCGCCCAGGGGGTCACCCGCCGCGAGCGCGCGGGCCGCGGCCGTGATCAGCAAGTCCATTTGAATCCCGCCACACTTGTCACTCCCACCTTCCGATGCCCGATATTAATCTATCACACAAGCACCCACCACTACGCCGTATCGGCCATGGGGCAAACGGCGTAGAACACTCGAAGGAGAGAAAAATGATGACGACCACACACATGACCGGAACACGCCAAGAGTGGCTGGCCTCGCGGCTCGAGTTGCTCAAGGCCGAGAAGGAACTGACGCGGCGCAGCGACGAGCTGGCGCGGCAGCGCCAGGCGCTGCCGTGGGTCCGGGTCGACAAGATGTACCGGTTCGACACCGATGAAGGGAGCGCCTCGCTGGCCGATCTTTTCAGAGGGCGTTCGCAACTTCTTGTCTACCATTTCATGTTCGGACCCGATTACAAGGCGGGGTGTCCGTCCTGCTCGGCGATCGCGGACGGGTTCGACGGCTTTGCCGTTCATCTGGCGAATCACGACGTGACGCTTTCGGCGGTGTCGCGTGCGCCTCTGGCGAAGCTGCAGGCGTACAAGCGGCGGATGGGGTGGACGTTTCCCTGGGCGTCTTCGGCCGGCGGCGAATTCAACTTCGACTTCAACGTTTCGTTCACTGAAGAGCAACAACGCGAAGGAGCCATTGAATACAACTACGAGCGCGGCGGCCACGCCATGGACGCTGTACAGGTTCCGGAAATCGTTGTCCAGATCGCGGCCGGATGCGGAACCGACCCGGCCACGTTCTCGCGCGACAGGCCGGGCTTGAGCGCGTTCGTGCTCGAAGACGGCGTCGTCTACCACACCTATTCCACTTATGCACGCGGGCTGGACGGCCTTTGGGGCATGTACCAGTGGCTCGACCGCGCCCCCAAGGGGCGCAACGAGACAGGCATCTGGTGGAGCCGCCACGACGAATACGCCAAGGGCTGACGGGTCATGGATACCGCCGCGATGTCGATGATGTGGATGCGGATGCCCGGGCAGACGTGGCCCGGCGCCGCGGCGTCGTTCCTGGGCCTGTGGGTCGTGATGATGGCAGCGATGATGCTGCCATCCCTCGCGCCCATGCTTTGGCGCTACCGCCAGGCCGTGGGCGGAACAGGCCTGGCGCGTCTGGCCTGGCTGATGGCGCTGGTGGGCGCGGGGTATTTCCTCGTGTGGGCCGCATTCGGATTGGTCGCCTTTGTGCTGGGCGTTGCTCTGGCAGGGGCCCAGAGGCGGTTGCCGGCGTTGGCGCACGCTGTTCCGATTGCGGCCGGTGTGGTCGTTTTGTTTGCCGGCGCGCTCCAGTTCACCGCGTGGAAGGCGCAACACCTTGCCTGCTGCCGAGAAGCGCCTGGGCGGGGCCATGCGTTGCCGGCGGACGCCGGCACGGCCTGGAGACACGGCCTGCGCCTTGGCCTGCACTGCGGCTACTGTTGCGCCGGCCTGATGGCGATCCTTCTTGTCATAGGCCTGATGGACCTGCGCGCGATGGTGGTCGTGACGGCGGCCATCACCGCCGAACGTCTCGCCCCGGCAGGCGAGCGCGTCGCACGGGTTATCGGGGTTGTAGCCGCCGAGGCGGGGTTGTGGCTGATCGTCAACGCTTTGTAGCGGCACCCCTTCGTTTTGTGGCGGTACTCTTTTCGTTTTGTAGCGGCACCCCTTGTGGGTGCCATCTACGCAATAACCTGTACCCTGTTTATTGAAAAATGGCAGCCACAAGGGCTGCCGCTACATGATTCACGGCTACGTCCTTGCCCCGGCGCTCGCAGGCCACACGAGGGGGCTTCCGTACGGGATCGGTTACGATGAAGGCCGTATCGATCACCTGCCCAGATCCGGAGCCCCCTGAACGTGCAATCCCCTTTCCCTCCGCTCGCGCATCAACCCCAGTATGTCCTGGTCGCCGAGCCCCTGAAGTGCCCGCCCGGGCAGCGTTGGGTGAAGGATGCGTAGTTTGCTGTTTCCACTGGCCGTGACGCTCGCGGTCCAGGTTCTCGTGTCGATGGCGGTGGTGACGGTGCCTGTGCTTGCACCGGCCGTGGCGGCTGAGACCGGCGCTTCAGCCAGCCATGTGGGTATCTTCATTGCCATGGTGTATGGCGCCAGTATGGCTGCGAGCCTCGTGTCCGGCCCGCTGGTGCAGCGTTTCGGGGCCATCCGCCTAAGCCAGGCCTGCCTGGTGGCCTGCGCGGTCGGGCTGGCCTGTGTGGCTACGGGGGTGCCCGCCCTGTTTGTCGTTGGTGCCCTGTTTCTTGGCATGGGCTACGGCCCGGTCACCCCGGCCAGTTCGCATATCCTCGCCAAGAGTACGCCGCCGGAGAAGATGTCGTTTATTTTTTCGCTCAAGCAGACCGGCGTTCCGATCGGCGGTGCGCTGGCCGGTGCGCTGGTGCCGGCGCTTGTGCTGTGGGGCGGCTGGCGCGTAGCCGCGCTCGCGGTCGCCGGGGCTTGTTTGGCCACCTTCATCTCCGCCCAACCCATGCGAGAGGCGCTTGACGCCGACCGTATTCCTGATCGGCCGCTGGTGTTTTCCAGCCTCGCGGGGCCGCTGCGCTACACGCTGGGCGACCCGGTGCTGCGGCGCCTGGCCTTCTGCTCGTTCTTCTTCGCGGCGCTGCAACTGTGCCTCATCACCTTCCTCGTGACGTACCTCACACTGAACGTCGGCATCTCGCTGGTCGCGGCAGGACTCATGCTCGCTGCCGCGCAAGCCGGCGGCGTGATCGGGCGCATCGGGTGGGGGATGATCGCGGATCGCTGGGGCCGGCCCATGTATGTGCTGGGCCTCCTGGCCATTGCCATGGGGGCGGCTGCGGTTGCGACAGGGCGTTTCACGCCGCAGTGGTCGGTTGTTTCCGTTGCCCTCGTGTGCGCGGCCTTCGGCGCCACTGCAATCGGTTGGAACGGCGTCTACCTTGCGCAGGTGGCACGCCTTGCCCCTCCTGGAAAGGCCGGTGACGCCACCGGCGGAGCCCTGGTATTTACCTACGGCGGCGTCCTCTTCGGCCCGCCGGCGTTCACGTTTCTCATCGAAGGGGGCGTGAGCTATGCGTGGGCGTTCGTAGTGCTCGCCGCGCCGGCAGTTGCCTGCGGGCTGTGGCTGTTCGGTCGCAAAACCTCTGCAGTGCGGGCCTTGGACAACACGCGATAAAAGAGGATGTGGTTCCGATGCGCCACCAGCTCGCGCACGAAGACGGGCAAGCCTGGCCGGTCGCCAGCAGAAAGAGTCGAGCTTTTTGCCGATAGGGCGAATGAGGACTAGACTTAAAATCTGACAAAAGGCATTACAGTGCTGTGGCGATCTTTCCTCTCGCCCAAACAGGAGAAATGAGTATGACTATAACGACTGAACGCGCCATCCTTGCCGGCGGCTGCTTCTGGGGCATGCAGGATTTGCTGCGCCGCTATCCGGGCGTAGTTTCCACGCAGGTCGGCTATACGGGCGGCGACGTAGCCAATGCAACTTACCGGAACCACGGAACCCATGCCGAAGCGATAGAGATTGTCTTTGATCCTCAGGCAATCAGTTACCGGCGGTTACTGGAGTTCTTCTTTCAGATCCACGACCCGACCACGCAGAACCGCCAGGGGAACGATATGGGCACCAGCTATCGTTCGGCCATCTTCTATGCGAACGACGAGCAGAAGCGAATCGCGGAAGACACCATTGCCGACGTCAATGCATCAGGGCTTTGGCCGGGCAAAGTGGTGACCGAAGTGGCTCCGGCCGGGGCTTTCTGGACTGCGGAACCGGAGCATCAGGATTACCTGGAACGCATTCCGAACGGCTACACCTGCCATTTCATCCGGACCGGCTGGAGGCTGCCGAGCCGGGAGAAAGCGGCCTGAAGAGCTTGCTTCCAACGATAGGCCCGCAAAACGATGAGGATTTCATGATCTACACTACCGCCCAGAAACGCACCATCTTTCGTGCTCTCCACGAGCAAGGTTGTTTCGCGCTGCCCAATCCCTGGGATGCCGGCAGTGCACGTTACCTTCAGGGGCTGGGCTTCAAAGCGCTAGCCACGACGAGCTCGGGCTTCGCCTGGTCGCGTGGCCATCCGGATGGAGCGCTTTCGCGAGAGATCGTTCTTGCCCATTTGCGCGACATCGTTGCGGCCACTGACCTGCCCGTGAATGCAGACTTCGAAAGCGGGTTTGGTTCCGATGAGCAAGGCGTTGCGGAAAGCGTGCGGCTGGCCGTCGAGACCGGCGTGGCGGGGCTGTCAATCGAGGACTCTACGGGCGACTCGGCGAATCCGCTTTATGACATTGACACCGCCGTTGCCAGGATACGCGCTGCACGCAGCGCCATCGACGCGGCAGGCGGGGATACTCTTTTGGTGGGCCGGGCCGAGAATTTTTTCGTGGGGCGGCCAGACCTCGACGATGCGATCGCCAGGCTCAAGGCCTATGCGGAAGCCGGCGCCGACTGCCTGTATGCGCCGGGCATTCGCACGCGTGAACAGATTGCAGCCGTGGTCGCGGCCGTTGCGCCAAAGCCGGTCAATCTGCTCGTCGGATCGGCCAGCGAACTCACCCTGAAGGACATTGCCGAGCTTGGTGTGAGACGCGTCAGCGTTGGCGGCGGGCTTGCGCGTTCGGCCTGGGGCGGATTCATGCGCGCCGCCCGTACCCTCGCCGAACAAGGCCGCTTCGATGGGTTTGCGGATGCCGCGTCGGGTGCAGACCTCAATGCGCTCTTTCGCTTGCCCGAGTAGACGGCATGCTACGGCCCTCTTATTCTCGGACGAGCAATGACTGATCCCAAGATCGACTATATTCGCGTGTTTCCTGCGGACGAGCTTGGGGGTAACCCCGCTGCTATCGTCCTGGAGGCCGACGGCCTTTCGCTTCTTGAAATGCAAGGCATTGCCGCCGACTATGGCCACGAAAGCGGGTTTGTCGTCCACCCGTCCACTCCGGGCACGGATTTTCGCTTCCGGTTTTTCGTACCGAACCACGAGATGGAAATGTGTGGGCACGCCACGTTGGGTGCGCTGTGGCTTCTGAGGCGGGCAGGGCGGTGGCGCACCGACTTTGCCAAGGTCGAGACGTTAAGCGGCGTAGTCATTGGCGAGTTTCAGGCCAAGACCGGGTTGATTCGGATTAGCCAGCCGGCCGGCCGTGTCGTCCCGATCGCGCATGGCGGTGTGATTGACCAGATACTCGAGACGCTTGGCTTGAGTGCCGACGAGTTGATGCCCGTCGGGATAGTCAATGCAACGACCAGCCGGACAAAAACGCTGATTCCGCTTCGGTCAGTCGAGCGTCTTAATAAGCTAACACCCAAACTGTCTCAGATAAAAGCTGTCTGTGACGCA
This sequence comes from Paralcaligenes ureilyticus, assembly GCF_004346225.1. GTDB lineage: Bacteria > Pseudomonadota > Gammaproteobacteria > Burkholderiales > Burkholderiaceae_B > Paralcaligenes > Paralcaligenes ureilyticus. The sequence goes on from NZ_SMAJ01000008.1 coordinate 97,122, forward strand.
CTTGGCTCGACCGGGCTCTACCCATTCGCCGCGGGGAGCACTGAAAAAAATGCGTTCCAGGCACGGCAGTTCCCACGCTCATCGGGCTATCCGGAGGATGCGGCAACCGGCATCGCTGCCGCGGCCCTTCTCTACGGAGCGTTGCGTTATGGTCTCGTCACGTTGTCAAACGATGTGGTGAAGATCAGGCAAGGCGTTGCGATGGGGCGGGCGTCGGAGATTTTCGTGCAGTTTCAAGCCCCGGGCGATGCGAGCAAGGGGTGTTGGGTTAGCGGTGCCGTCGACTGTTAAGTGAAGCTTATGGATGCAAGATGCGCTACAGTTGAATGCGATCTTGTGCTGATGCCGGATAGGAAGGCTCATCTTCGGGAATTTGTGGAAGTCAGAATGAGTAATCTCATGTCATATCCGTAATGTGTTGAGGGAGGAGAGCTGGGGCGGGGCTCAGTAGTTGCAAAAAATTCAACAACTGCGTCCGATGGCAAAACTTACCAAGACGATTATTTCAACCTTGGTGATCCGGCTGATTGAGCACTTTATCCTGCTGGGGAAGCCTGGCGGGGATAAGGGTAAGGATCGATAGCAATCCACGTGCTGGATAGGCCAATCAAGTCCTGATGTCGCCGGCAATTAGTGGGTCAAATTCGATTGCTGCTGACACTGATCATGGCATGTGCTGTTAGATGCGTTAGAGTGTTGCTTGTAACCGCAGCTCTCGGCCAAAGGCGGTCACCGGCTAGCGGAAGTCGCTGTATTCTCAATGCGAACAGTGTTAATAGGAATGATGCGATGCTCTTCAGGCCATATCCGGGAACGCGCAAGGACTTGGATCTTCTCACGGGAATTGCTCCTGTATTTCGGATCGATGCGGGTACCAATGAGGCGCATTTAATAGGGACGGGGTTCTGGGTCACCGACGTGGGCCACTTGGTGACTGCGTGGCATGTCATTCAGGAAAATATCGGCGAAGATGGCGTGGATCGCGGCCCGATATTCGCCATTCAAACGTTTCCCGATGGGAGTCTCGTTGTCCGCTCTTTCAAGAAATCGGATAAACATCCTCGGTTTGACTTGGCATTGAGTGAGACGGTGACGACTCCACCACGTGCTGATCGACCAACAATGCCAATAGCAATGTCACTTGATGAATTGAGCATTGGCGACCCAGTGTTCAGCTTTGCAGTGTTGGCAGATGATCAGATTTTCGAAAATGAAAAGTTGCCAGGCCATACCATCTATAAGTTCAATGGCGATATATCGGGAGATTTCTTGCCCAGACCAGCTTCAGTAAAATTCGCAGTTCGACTGAGTTTTGGTCACGTTTCGATGATCTTCGAACAAATGAGAGATCGTGTCATGCTGCCGTTCCCGTGTATCCAGACGGATGTCCCGATATACGGAGGAAACAGCGGAGGACCATTGTTCGACGTGCGCGGTCGTATCAGCGCAGCCCATTGCACTAGCTTCGGGGGTAATGATATTGCTTTCCACGTTCCGATACTGGGGGTACTTCGTCTTCAGGCGCGGGCGCAATCCTTTGGCATTAAGGACTCAGCGAGGACGCAACGCTCCATTCTCGAGCTGGCCATCATGCAGAAGGTTTCATTTGACCCTCCAATGCTGGATGCAGATAGACTCGTGCGATCAGTCTTGCTGTGGCTCTGGTATGCGACGAAGTGTCTCGCCAGAAGAGAACGTCCTTCGATGAACGTTCATTTTTCTACCACTAGGTCTATGATGGAATCGGAGAAATCGGCCCAATAATTCGTGAATTTATGGGATGGCATCATGCACTATAGCGAGGGCCTTAATACTAAGCCTGCCCGCGGCTTTAGTTCCACGATGCTCGTCTTTAATCGAAACGAACTACTTGGCTCTGAGGGAATGCCGTTTGTTTTTGATCGGGTACGGTCGATCATTGATAGTCAAGAGTCGGCCATAACCAGCCATTGAGGATTTATCTCGATAGCGGGCATTCCAGCCGGAATCCTGGCGTCCGTACTGTTGGAGTTGTTATACGGACCTAGCCGAGGTCCTTTCCTTGTCCGGCGGGTGATTCCGACTGCATAATGGGCGCATCAATATCAATTCGTATATGGAATCAGCGGGTCCGTTTAATAACAGTAGGGAGCAATGGAGCATTTCGAGATATCGCAACGGGAATCGGGCCTTCACATTGAGGGATTTCCTGACGCAGTGAAGGTAATTGCTATTGAAGGCCCGCGCTCTAAACGCTTGGCTGATCTAGCCCTCCATAAGGATGACCTAGAGTTTGCCGATGGTTGCCTAGATGCCATAAACCTCTCACCTGAAGGGCCATACGTCATTCGAGAGGCACTCTGGCGATCCGCTATCGTGCATTTCATGAAGTGCTTCGGTGACTCAGGCGCGCGTTTCCAGCTCTCATCAGCCAAGATACTGAAGGGAGAACGGCCCGAGGCCTCAATAGCCTTTAAGTATTTTAAGCACCTTAGAAACAAGCATTTCGTTCATGACGAGAACTCATATGCTCAGAGCCTCCCCGGCGCAATCCTGAATAGCGAGACGAAGAGCTACAAGATAGAGAAGATCGTCTGCTTCGCTGCAATAGCGGGAACTCTAGCGCAAGAAAATTACAGCAACCTCAAATTGTTAATCCAGAAGTCGCGCTCGTGGGTCATCTCGGAATTCGATCAGCTGTGCAGCACGCTTACAGCCGAGTTGGAACGCGAACCATACGAGAGACTACTTAAGAAGGAATCGCTGGCGTTTCGCGCACCAATCATTGGTGAGATTCATAAGAACCGAAATGTGCCCTAACCCGTCACTCAAGCGGTACGCCCGCAAGCTGCATTTGCCGGTTCCCTCCGCTCTTCGGGCTCCGGCGGCCGGATACCTTAAACGTAATGCATCGAAAGCCTAATGAAGGACTACGTTGCTGTTGTCGCTGCCATAATTGCCGGAATCTTCGCGGTCGTGTCAGCATTTATCGCATGGAGGCTAAAGAATTCCAGCGATGATCGTGCCCGAAAGGTTTCTCTGGAGAAGGAGCGCCGAGACGAGATCAAAGGGCTGTACGAAAACACCTTCGTCTTGTTCGAGCAAGCCATTCGCCAGGTGCAACATAGGGAACAGTTCACGTTGGCGCGCGAGTTCAGCCAAACAAACGCAAAGATTCATTTGCTGGCTCCGCAAGAAATTACAGACCGATACCTGAAGGTTGCTTGCCTGTTGGAAGACTGGTCTCAGCTTCACGCTAAGGCATCGCCGCGCCAGCTTGATCTAAACGGTCAAACGGTCACACTCATTCAATCTCCCGATTCCACCGCCGCATTCAAAGAGCCCGCTAGGGCTGCCTACGAGTCGTTAATTACCGAGCTACGGAGCCTCACCAAGGCAATGCGCGAGGGGTTAATCGCCGATGCATAACCTCTCAGTCGAGTGGGCCTGCGCGAAAAGCTGTACAGGCCGCTCACTTCTGCATTTCTGACGGCCCGCTTTCCAAAACTGGCTACTTCTACTTTGGGTCGAGGCTGTGTGAAAACGTTAAAAATCTGAGGGTCTGGAAAATCGACCTTTCGGATCGATCGCTATTCAATTATTTTCGCCTTGGGAAGGGCCTCCCTACCCACGTGTTTTCACGAAATTTGAGTTTTCAGGCAGCCTCGGTCGATTTGAGACACTGGTGATACGCTTCAATCGGCCCATAGTGGGCATGGGGGTCTCGTTCCTCGGTCACATCACCGCTGTGCTAGGTCGTAGTTTCATAGAGCGGATTAACAGAACGCGGCCCATTGAGCAGGGCGGCGCAGGCGCCCACCAAGTCATCGAAGTGATGCAGCAGGATATCCGGCGCAAGTTCGACAGCCGGGATTTCGGTGTAGCCGAAGTCAACCAGTATCAACGGCGTCCCGGCAGCTCTCGCGGCTCCGGCGTCGGTGCCAGCATCGCCAACCATGATAGTGCGAGCCAGATCGCCGCCCACAGCTTCCACGGCTTCGATCAGGTGAGCCGCGCTGGGCTTGGCCGCTGTGACGGAGTCAATGCCCACCACACCCTCGAACAGTCCCGCCATGTCTAGCTTGGTCAATAAGCTACGTGATAGATCGGTGGGCTTATTGGTGCAGACTACCAGCTTAGCGCCTGCCGCCTTTAGGACTTTCAGAGCGTCGATCACACCCGGAAACGGCAGGCTTTCATCGGCGATATGGTCGCTATAGTAATTAATGAAACGACCGAAAAGGGCAGCGGTGCGTGCGGCTGGGTCTTGCTCTCCAGCGATCTCAAGGCCCCACTGCAGCAGCCATCGGGCTCCACGACTGATGAAGGGTCGACCCTCGTCGTAGGCCAGAGGTTTGAAGCCTTCTGTGATCAGGATTGCGTTCACGGCTCCGATCAGGTCGGGGGCCGATTCGACCAGGGTTCCATCGAGGTCGAAGGCGATAGTCGCCCCGTTAAGGGCGATGAGGTTGGTCACAGTGCGGGGCTCCTCTTTGGGCCAAAGAATTCAGCCAAATTATATACGCCATGGCTTAGCGTTCGCGATGCTTAACGATGATCCTGAATATCGAAGCGCGTGGGCACCATATCTGCTGGCCATTTGATTGCTTCAAACATACTTTTTTTCCTTGGTTGTTGGGGACTGCCGGCTGGCCGTTCCGTCAGTGCGCAGATCGCGAAGCTCAGGGGATCGAGCGAATGACGCCGCCGTCGACGCGCAGTGCGGCGCCGCTCGTACCGGAAGCCTGCTCCGAGCAGACGTAAATCACCATGTTTGCGACTTCCTCGGTCGTCGTGAACCGGTTGATCAGCGTCGTCGGGCGCATCGTCTTAAGGAAGTTTTGCTCCGCGTCCTGCTGCGTGATGCCCTGTTCCTCAGCGGTTGCCTTCATCCAGTTACCCAGGATCTCGGATCGGGTCGGCCCGGGCAAAACCGCATTGACGGTGACGCCAGTCCCACCGACCAGCTCTGCAAGCCCCCTCGATACGGCGAGCTGTGCGGTCTTTGTCATGCCGTAGTCGATCATTTCCTTGGGAATCGCTACCCCAGACTCGCTGCTGATAAACACGACGCGTCCCCAACCGCGCCTCACCATGCCAGGTACATAGTGCCGTGCGGCGCGCACGCCGCTCATGACATTGAGCTGGAACAGGTCAAGCCACTCGCTGTCCTTCTGTTCGAAGAAGCCATTGAGGTGGGCCGTACCGAGGTTGTTGACGAGAATGTCGGCATCCTTCACCTGAGCCACGAGGGCTGCTGATCCCTCAGCCGTTGAGAGGTCGGCGGCCACGCCCGTAAGGTCCGCCTCGGGCAACAGCGCACGCAGCTCTTGCAGCGCTGCTGCGACCCGCTGTTCTCCGCGCCCGTTGATGACGACCGATGCGCCCGCGCGTGCAAGGCCCTCGGCGATCGCGCGGCCAATGCCTGCCGTCGATCCGGTAACGATGGCCTTGCGGCCTTTAAGTTCGATTTTCATGCTGTTTTTCTCCAATAGTGTGTGAGTTAAGTGATCCATCCGCTGCGCGGGCAAGACGTTCGACCCAGTCCTGGTGATAGCGGTAAAGTCCACCGGGATGCTTGTGTCCGAGCACGTCGAGGAACCAGGGACCCTGTTGCGTCTCCTCCGTCAGCACGTGACAACCTTCGTCAGTAGGAGTGATGACCCAGCCGTGGTAGGCGCTCGAACCGGTCTCGTCGCCGTCGACTGTCGTGGCCCATCGCTCACTTCTCTTTCTTGAATAGGTCTTGAAAAATTAGCGGCGCCCAGCTCTTGTCCCGGGCCTGCACGAGCTGACCGCCTTGCGCGATCTTGCCGAGACTGACCGGCGCGTAGCCGAGTTTCTCGACCAGGGCGGCGACCGTCGCGGTCGCGCCTTCGTCGTCGCTCGATAGAAAGATCACTCGACGGCCTCCGGCGGTGGCAGGATCCTGTGCGAGCACCCCCGCGGGCAGATGGTTGAATGCCTTCACGAGGTGCGCGCCAGGCAGTGCTTTCGCCACAATCGCTGAGGAAGGCAGATTGTCGAGGTCGGACAGCGGCACGCCGTAGGCATTGGTGGCGTCGATGACGACCTTGCCCTGCCAAGTTGGGGCGGCCTTGGCAACGTCGCGGTGCGCCCAGAATGGAACCGCCAGGATGATCACGTCGGCCTTGAGTGCTTCCTGAAGCGTCAGCGGAACCACTTTGTTGCCGTATTCCTGCGCCATCGATGCGATGGATTCTGGTCCGCGCGTATTGGCGACGCCGATGGCGGTGCCGCTACGAGCGAATTGCCGGGCTAGGGCTTTACCGATGTTGCCGGTTCCGATGATGGAGTAAGTCATGTTGAATTCCTTGAATGAACGTTTGTGAATTTCGGGACCATCGTGGATTCGTTCACTTCAGATTGCCCCGCACTGTTCGAATGATGGCGGTCAATATGTATTTTGAAAAGAGAGTATATTTAGATGGAATCCATCTATTTTTGAGATGGAAGGACACGTGAATGCTTGATGGCGTCTCTTTGGACCAACTTAGAACCTTCATCGCCGCCGTGGATGAGGGCAGCTTCTCGGCCGCAGCTCGAAAGCTCAACCGCGTTCAATCGGCAGTGAGCGGCTGGGTCGGGGGTCTGGAAGACCAAATCGGGGTCAAGCTGTTTGACCGCTCGGGTCGGTTCCCCAAGCTCACGCCGGAGGGCGTGCTGTTGCTCGCAGACGCTCGAAACATCGTGTCAGGGGTCGATACGCTGAAGGCTCGTGCCAAGCTCATGAATTCAGGCGTAGAGGCTGAACTTTCCGTGGTAGTCGATGTGTTCTTTCCGGCCACCGTTGTCAGCGCCGTTGCGAAAGCGTTCGCGCGCCAGTTTCCGTTGACGCCGCTGCGCCTCTTCGTGGAGGGCTTGGGCGCTGCCTATCTGCCCGTTCTGGACGGCCGATGCAGCCTGGGCATACTGACTCCGTTGCCCCAGACATTTCCGTCATTGGTGAGTGAGCGACTGGGCGAATTGCCCTTGGTCGCGGTCGCTTCAGCATGTCATCCACTCGCGAACTTTAGCCATCGGATACCACGGCGTGAGTTGGCGAAACATGTACAACTTGTGCTCACCGACAGGTCCGACCTCACGGTCGGCCGGGACTTCGGCGTCGCATCGCCGTCGACTTGGCGTCTGGCGGATTTGTCAACCAAATATGCGTTTCTCAAAGACTGCGTGGGGTGGGGAGGGATGCCCTTGCACATGGTTGCGAAAGACATCGCTGCAGGCACGTTGGTCGTTCTAGATGTGGATGAAATGCCGCGCACAGGTTTCATGCTGACGATGTCCGCATTTCACCAGCCTTCGCAACCGCCTGGACCCGCAGGCAAATGGTTCGTTGACCATCTGAAGACCTTGTGGGAGCAAGACGATGTCGTTCAGGTGCCGTAGGTAGATGGCCTGCCGCCCGGAGCAGTCGCATCGTGCTTACGAAGGCCGTGCAGGAACGCATGCCCGGGGCCATCATGACCTTGTTCCAAGGAAATCGCGAGGCAATGATTGGATTCACGCATGCGGAAGCGGTACAACTCGTTGACCTGCTTACACGACTGATCCGTAACCTCGATCAAATGGCGAGCGCCGAAACCCCGTTGCGCAATTCATAACGCCAACCACGTGCGAACATCTTTATGATCAAGTACCAACAAACATGTATTAGGCTCCCTCGTATAAGCCCCACGGTCGATAAACAGATGCGAGTCGTGCAATACCATGTGCTTGATCGGCGTATGCCCCACATAGGTCAAGGACAACCCGGGATGCATGGGTTGCTGGCTCACGAGCACCTTTCCGGCAGGCGTGTCGATTTCTGTAGACTGCTTCATATTCACCTTGCCCACCAGCCGGCGGCCCCACGTGAGGGGCTCGATCATCCCTGATAAGATCTCGTCGGTCAGCCGTTCATCGGTCAAGACCTGCTTGGGTGTCTGATCCACAGGCAAACCGGCCAGCGTGGACCAGGAGCTTTCCTCCTCGACACTTCCGGTCATGAGCTCCGCATGCGCCACATGAAATTGACTCTCTCCCTCGCCGACAGTCATGACATAGGGAAGGGCGGCGACACGGGGCAGCAGGTCTTGCGCCAATTCCGCTTCGGCCTGGTCGTTCAATTCACGGACCCAACCGCCGCCGTTGCGAAAGAACATTGACGCTGCGTTACTGGATGAATGCGGCATCATGGCTTGATGGTGGTAATCAAGCAGCATGTCTTCGTGGTTGCCGCGCACGGCGTAAAACCATGACTCGCGTAAAAGACGCAGGCATCCCATGGAGTCGGGACCCCGATCGGCCAGGTCCCCGACTGAAAACAGCCGGTCCCGGGCCGCATTGAACCCGATGCGGGTTAATTCCGCCTGCAACAGATCCAGGCAGCCGTGCAGGTCGCCGACAATAAAATCACGTCCCGCCTGATTGACGGGGAGCCGTCGGTGAAAAGTCGCCATAATCGTTCCTCCGCTTCAGTTCAGTATAGACAGGCTGGCCGGTTTTTGGGGGGCCAGTTGGCCGGGCGGAAACATCGGCTACAAGTGTGAAAACGGTACTTTTACAAGATAATTATCCGCTTATCACGCAACTAAATAGTTGCATTTATGATTCGTTCGTTTTATCCTGCATCCAGGAGGTTGCACATATGAACGCATCAACAGATCGTATTGAAAGAGAGATTCTGCTCAAGGCCACTCGCTCGCGGGTCTGGCAGGCGCTTTCCGATGCCGAGGCATTCGGCGACTGGTTCGGGGTGGCGCTCAAGGGGCAGCGTTTTGTGGCGGGCCAGCGTGCGCGAGGGCACATCACCTATCCGGGATATGAACATGTTATGTGGGACGTGCTGGTCGAGCGAGTCGAGCCCGAGCGGCTGCTGTCCTTTCGCTGGCATCCCTATGCGGTAGACCCGGCGGTCGACTATACCGAAGAGCCCACCACGCTTGTGGTGTTCGAACTGGAGGACGCGGGCGAGGGTACCTTGCTGCGTCTTGTCGAATCGGGCTTCGACAATATCCCGCTCGCACGTCGCCCGGAGGCGTTTCGCATGAATAGCGGAGGGTGGGACGAACAGATGACGAACATCCAGAAGTATGTCGCCACGCGCTAATCCGGCTTCCCGACGCACGTCGTTGCGGGGCTCCGCCCCGATTTTTGCGGCACTGGGCGACGAGACGCGCCTGTATCTCATTGCCGTTCTGTGCTCCAAAGGGGCGATGTCCATTGCGCAGCTCACCGCCGGTACGGCTATCACTCGCCAGGCGGTTACGAAACACCTGCAAGTGCTTGCGCACACAGGGCTGGTCCGCGATGTCAAACTCGGGCGCGAACGCCTTTGGGAGTTCGAACCTGCGCAATTGGAAGAAGCGCGGCGTTCTCTGGACGTCATTGCGCGACAATGGGATTGCGCGCTTGCAAAGTTGAAGTCGGTCGTGGAACGTTGATGGGCGGCTTGATGCCGGTGCTGTTTCAGCCCGTCAACGCGGTATCGGCGCGTTGGGTGAAAGAAAGGGATGCAAATCGCTCCAGGATAGGGTGACTTCCAGGATGCCCGAGGCCATGGCTCCCGCCTCGCCGGGATTGAACGAAATAAGAAGCCCCGGTTTGGTGAACGACCATGCTGCCGGGTCACTTATGCCCTTGTTGATACCGTCGTTAAAAACGATGGCGTCGTCGGTGCCCAGGGCCTGCGTGGCGCGTTTGCTCAGAAAGGCCTCCCAGCCGCTATCCGGCTTGAACAGGTCCGCCGCCTTAAGGCGAGGCAGGCCTGGCTTCAGCCAATAGGAGAGGTTGTGCGTGTCTTCGGAACCTGCTCCGCCGCCGCATTGCTCATAGTGCCGCATTTTGACGTTGATGAAATCGGATGTCGCCGATTCGACCGTGAAATTGACAAACTGTTCGGCGGACGTCTCTGCATCTCCGAAGCACCAGCTCGTTCTCGCGTCCGCTGCCCATTGCACCATCGCCGCATTCCATTGTTCTGCCAGAGGAGAAAGCGGATGATCGATTCTTGGCAGGCCCGTATGCTGTTCCAAAGGTATTCCGGTAAGCGCTTGTTTCCCCATTGATGCGTAATGGTCGTCGCGGCTGAACACGAAGGGGCCCATCGATACGGCCGCGCTGCGCAGATCGCTAAGCCGATCTGCGTACTGTCGTTGCAGACAGGCTGTGGAACCTTCTTTCCTCTTGTTATCAAGACATAGGACTTGCACCGTTTTGAGCCATTGCTTCTGGCCTGTGCGCAGAATCGCCTGGCCTGGGGCGGAAAGTAGCGGCAGAGCCGTGTTGTAGCGCTGCGCCATCGCCATGTCCTGGGCGGATAGTTTCGGGTCCGCGCAAACCGTTTTCTCGAATGGGGTCCTGGCCTTGCCGCAGTCAAAACTGGCGGCTGGCGCGATGGACGGCACTAGGCATACGAACAATATGCTGATGGTCAGCAAACCGTATTTATGGGCCATGAAGTGATTGTTCGCATTGGTGTGTTCGGGGGGAGATGAAAGTGTATGCCGATTGCCGATGAGCCGGTAAAAAGTCGTTACGTTTTCCGGTGCTCAGCCTGGAATGTCTGGAAACACGGAAAATCCTCGTTTGAGGTATTCTTTTGGACTTTAAACGGTTTGGCGGCCACAAGGGCTGCCGCTACGAAGGAGTAATACCCATGGCCCAAGCCACTGCTCGTCATATCCTGGTTTCCACCGAAGCGAAGTGCAACGAACTCAAAACCGCCATTGAAGGCGGCGCTGATTTCGCGCAAGTTGCGAAAGACAATTCCAGCTGCCCGTCCAGCCGCGACGGCGGCAACCTGGGTTCGTTCGGCCCCGGTCAAATGGTCAAGGAATTCGACGCTGTCGTGTTCAGCGCGCCCATCAACGTCGTGCAAGGCCCTGTGAAGACCCAGTTCGGCTATCACCTGCTTGAAGTTACGAGCCGTCAGGACTGATTCCGGTCGTCTTATCGGCGGCCGGCGCGCCTGTTTGCAGCCGCTGGATCGTATTTCGGATGTGTTGTCTGGCTATTGTCTCAGCGCCCGCGCGATCTCCCCGCGCGATCACTTTGGCTATTTCAATGTGCTCCGCAATGGCGCTGACAGCGCGGCTGCGGTCCATCAGCATGCGCGGAGTGAAAACCTGCGATGTCATATGGACTATTGGCAGTTGCCTGGACAGAAATGCGTTATTGGCGACCGCAATAATCGCCGCATGAAACTCGACATTGGTCCTGGTGTAGTCGTCAGGCATCCACGGGTCCAGTGAGCGCTTCTGACGTTCGATGATTTCGAGCAACCGGGCGCCCGCAGCCGGGTCGGCCCGTTGCGAGGCTTCGCTGGCCGCCATGCCATCGATGAATTCGCGCATGGTGTAGGCGTCCATGAGCTGCTGGAAGTCGATGTCGACAACGGTGGCGCCATTGCCTTTTTTAGTGCTCACCAGGCCTTCGCGTTCCAGCAGGCGCAGCGCCTCTCGCAGGGGCGTGCGGCTGATTTTGAGGTCGGCGGCAATTTGCTCCTGACGCAACGGATCGCCGGGCAGGTAGCGTCTGGAATAGATCCGGTTCCGTAGAACCTCGGCCACTTCGTGCACCAGTCGAATCCGGTTTTCCCGCTCAAATGTCTCGGCCATGGTTGCTTCCTTTTTGATAGGGTTACTTGACATCATTTGAGTTGCCAGTATGATTGATATTGTATTCTGGATCCAGGATACTTTTTGGTAAAGCCAGAGACACCGGAGAGCTTTCTGTCCCTACAACTTTTCAAGAAGCTGTGCAGTTTCCTGCTCACGATGCTCGCCGCCATGGTGCTCATCTTTCTTGTGCTGCAGGTGCTGCCTGGCGACCCGGCGCTGGTCATGCTGGGCCCAGATGCGCAACCCGACACCTTGGCCGCTCTGCACACGCAGCTTGGGCTGGATCAGCCTTTGGTCCAGCGATTTGCCTCTTGGGTCTGGGAAATGGCTCATGGCGATCTGGGCATCAGCTATGCCTACAGGGTGCCCGTGTCCGGCATGGTGCTTGAGCGTCTGGCGGTCACGTTGCCGTTGGCGCTGATGGCCATTGTGATTACGATTGTGGTGTCGCTCGCGCTGGGGGTTTATGCGGCGACCAACAACCATCGGCTGCGCGGCCAGGCGATCATGGCCCTTACTCAGTTCGGCATTGCGGTTCCCAACTTCTGGTTCGGCTTGCTCCTGATCCTGTTTTTCTCAATTTACCTTGGATGGTTTCCGGCGGGGGGATTTCCCGGCTGGTCGGCCGGGGTGGGCCCCGCTCTCCAGGCGCTGTTGCTGCCCGCATGCGCTTTGGCACTGGTGCAGGCGGCCATTCTGACGCGGGTTACGCGCGCGGCGTTGCTTGAAGTGCTTCATGACGATTTCATTCGCACTGCGCGTTCCACGGGCTTGTCGCGGCGGCAGGTGTTGTGGCGCCATGCTCTGCAAAATGCGATGGTTCCTGTCGCGACGGTGATGGGCCTGCAGTTCGCATCCTTGATCGCCGGTACTATCGTCATAGAGAACGTTTTCGCCCTGCCGGGGCTGGGCCGGTTGATCTTTCAGGCGGTTGAACAGCGCGATCTCATCGTCGTCAGGACCATGGTTGTTCTATTGGTGGGCGTGGTGGTCGCGATGAATTACCTGGTCGATATCGCTTATTTGTTCATTGATCCGCGGTTGCGTGTGCGTCCTTCTGGAGACAGCCAATGAGGGCCTGGTTTAGCGGTTTTCGGCGGGTATCCAAGTCGGCCGGCTTGAATCTATGGATAGGCGGCGCTATTACCGGCGCGTTGCTGCTCGTTGCAATAATCTCTTTTTATTGGACGCCCCATTCGCTCACCCGCATGAATTTGCGAATGCGGCTTCAGCCGCCGTCGCATGAATTCCTGCTCGGCACCGATCAGTTCGGCCGGGACGTGCTCTCGCAACTCATGGCGGGGGCGCAGAGCGCCCTGACTATCGGCGTCATGGCGGTGCTGCTTGGCCTGGTCGTGGGTGTCACGCTGGGGCTGCTCGCGGCAGCGCGTGGCGGCTGGATCGAAGAATTGACGATGCGAGCCTCCGACCTGTTATTTGCCTTTCCCGTCGTGCTGCTGGCGATTATGTTCGCCGCCGCCATGGGAGCGGGGACCACCAATAGCATGATCGCCATCGGGATCCATAACATCCCCATTTTTGCGCGCCTGACTCGCGGTGCCGCCAAATCGATCTGGACGCGCGACTTCGTCATGGCCGCGCGCGTCGGCGGACGCGGCACCTGGGATATCTCGTTGCGCCATGTTCTGCCCAATGTGCTGAACATTCTGGTGGTGCAGGCAACCATCTCTTTTGCCATCGCGATTCTGGCCGATGCCGCGCTCAGCTACCTGGGCCTGGGCACACAGCCTCCTACGCCCACGTGGGGCCGCATGCTCAAGGACGCACAGACTTTCATGAGCCAGAATCCCTATCTGGCGATTTTCCCCGGGCTTACGATCGCAGTGACCGTGCTGGGTTTGAACTTGTTCGGCGATGCGTTGCGCGACATGCTCGACCCGCGCTTTGCCCGGAGTCGCTGACATGGCGCTGCTTGAAGTCGAAAAGCTTACCGTCTCGCTGCCGTCGGCCGCAGGCTGGGTTCGCCCGGTGGATCAAGTTTCGTTCGAATTGAACCGCGGCGAGGTGACGTGTATTGTCGGCGAATCAGGCTGCGGGAAATCGACGACTGCCCTGGCGCTTATCCGGCTTCTGGACGATAGGGCAAATATTTCCGGCAGCATGCGCTTTGATGGGCAGGAGATACTGGGTTTGAGCGAAGCGCAGATGTGCGCGATTCGCGGAAACCGCATGTCCATGGTGTTCCAGGAGCCGATGACGGCGTTAAACCCGGTCAAGACGATTGGGGCTCAGGTCATGGGGCCTTTGCTGCTGCATACCGGCATGAATTCCGCCCAGGCGCATATGGAAGCCGAGCGCCTGCTCGCCCGTGTGGGCATCGACCAGGCCGCCAGGCGGATGAGCGCCTATCCGCATCAATTATCCGGCGGTCAGCGTCAGCGCGTCGTCATTGCCATGGCGCTTGCCTGTAAGCCCGATCTGATCATCGCCGATGAGCCGACCACCGCGCTGGACACAACCGTCCAGCGCCAGATACTGGACCTGCTGCTAAGCCTGGTTGATGAATCCTCCATCGCGCTTCTGTTGATCACCCATAACCTTGCGATTGTGTCCGAAATTGCCGATAAAGTACTGGTCATGTATGGCGGGCAGGTGGTCGAGGCAGGGCCCGCAGAGAAGGTATTGAGCTGTCCGCGGCATCCCTATACGCGCGGCTTGATGAACGCGCTTCCCCGTCCGGATGCGCCCGAGGGCCTGCGTTTGATTCCCATTGCCGGAACGGTGCCGAATCTGTCGCATATGCCGATTGGATGCGCTTTCGCCGATCGCTGCGACATGGCGATCGATGCGTGCCGCAGCGGCCGTCCGCCCATGCGGGTGATTGAAAGTGGGCACGCCGTTGCGTGTATTCGGGCATGAAACCGCAAGTGGCTGTATCTCCCGCCATTGTCCTGTCGGTCGAGGATTTAAGTATCCGATACCGGCTGCCCAGCCAGCAACTGTTAAAGCCGCCTGCCTCGATGACCGCTGTCGACCGGGTTAGCTTCAAGGTCCGTGCCGGTGCCACGCTTGGCCTGGTGGGCGAGTCCGGTTCCGGCAAATCATCGACCGCGCGCGCTGTGATGGCGTTGGAGCGGCCGAGCTCCGGGCGTGTTCGGCTCTTCGATCGAGACCTTGCAACCCTTTCGCGCGGGGAACTCAAGCAGCTTCGACAGAGCTTTCAAATGATTTTCCAGGATCCCTACGGATCCCTGGATCCCAGGTATTCGATCGAGAGAATCATCGTCGAGCCGATTCACGGCATTGCCCGATCCGAGGCTCGGCAGCGCGCTGCGCACGCGCTTGAAGAGGTAGGGCTGCGCGCCGACGACCTTCGAAAATACCCCAACCAGTTTTCAGGCGGCCAGCGGCAGCGGATCGCCATTGCCCGGGCTCTTGTCACCCGGCCGGCCCTGATCGTGGCCGACGAGGCCGTGTCGGCGCTCGACGTGTCGGTGCAGGCGCAGGTGCTCAACCTGATGAAGGACTTGCAGGCTGAACACAATATGGCCTATTTGTTCATCAGCCACGATCTTGCTGTCGTCAGGTATCTGTGTGAAGAAATCATCGTGCTGTTTCGCGGGGCCATTGTCGAATCGGGCAACACGCTCGAGGTATTGCAGTCGCCGGCTCATCCGTACACCCGTGAGCTGATCGACGCCATGCCGCGTCTGGGCGTGCGCCGACGGGTGGCGCGGATCGTTCCCGGTTCGCCTGGCGGCACTCCATCGGCAGAGGTCGGGCTTTTGCAGGGTGGTTGCCCATACCGGACGAGGTGCGCGCGTGCTGCCGCGGTTTGCCAAGAGGCGCCCGAATTGCGAGAGCGCGGCGATGGGCGGCAAGTCGCGTGCCATTTCGGCTGAACTACATAAATAAGTGATTGAGGAGAAGCAAATGCAGGGATACGAGGGATCAAGCCATCAATACGATCATGTTCTGGACCGGAAAATAGCGGTCCGGATGAGGGATGGAGTGACGCTCTATCTCGACGTCTATCGGCCGGCCCTGAAGGGCCATGCCCTCGAAGGCGCATGGCCGGTCGTCGTGGAGCGCACGCCTTACGACAAGGATCGGCAATCGTATTCGATTACCGGCCGCTATTTCGCGCAGCGCGGCTATATCTTCGTCGTGCAGGACGTGCGCGGCCGCGGAGCGTCGGAAGGGGAGTTCGAGTTTCTACGCAATGAAGCCGATGACGGTTTCGACACCATGAAATGGATTTCGGAGCAAACATGGTGCGGCGAAAAAGTCGGCACCATGGGTATCTCGTACACCACCGCGACGCAACAGGCGCTGGCCGTGCGCAATCCTCCGCGCCTGGCCACGCAAGTGCTGTTCGATGGTCCCTACAACTACCATAGCCAGACGATGCGCCACGGCGGCGCCTGCGAATACGGTATTGCCTTCCAGTACGTTGTCCGGATGGCGCGCACGGGCAAGGAGGCGGAAGCGGATCCCCGCATCCGCCGTCAGTTGGACACAATGTGGACGGAACTGACTCGCTGGATGATCCACCTTCCCCTGCGTCAGGGCGAGTCGCCGCTGCGGGCGACGCCCAATTATGAGCAGTGGTTCTTCGACATGCTTACGAAGTCCGACTATCAGGACTACTGGAAGACGCCTGGCCTGGCGATCGAAGAATATTACGACGATTACCCCGATATCCCTCTTTTGCTGGAGACCTCCTGGTACGGACATCACATTACTGCGACGCTGGCCAAGTTCGCTGAATTGAAAAAACGCCATCGCACGCCCAAGAAGCTGTTGATTGGAACCTGGCTTCATGGCGGCGATATGTTTACGCAGACGTTTGCGGGCGATGTGGAGTTCGGCGGAGATGCGGCCATGCCGGACAACAACAGTTTGCGCCTGCGTTGGTGTGATGAATACTTGAAGGGGCTCAAGACCGGCCTGGGCGATGAGGCGCCTGTGCGGCTCTTCGTCATGGGCGGAGGCAGCGGCAGGCGTGACCTGCAGGGCCGGATGGTTCATGGGGGAAAATGGCGCGATGAGCAGGAGTGGCCGCTGGCGCGCGCCTGCTACACCTCGTTCTATATGCAGCCCGGCGGCCGTCTGTTGACCGATCGCGCGCCCGCCGGCGGGGTCCCGAGCCGTTACGATTTCGATCCGGCGAACCCGGTGCCGACGGTCGGCGGAAACTTCACCAATTACGGTACCACCGGCTTTCTTGAAGGAGGCGGCTATGATCAGAAGAGTGGGACGATGTCGGGCGACAATAGTCCCAGCCTGCCATTGGCTTTGCGTCGCGACGTGCTGGTGTTCCGCACCCCGCCGCTTGAAGCAGGCGTGGAGGTTACGGGCGTTGTCACGTGCCGGCTTTGGGTCAGCTCGAGCGCGGTGGATACCGACTTCACTGTCAAGCTGATCGATGAATACCCATCGAGCAACGACTATCCCAACGGCTATGCGCTCAATCTGGGCGATTCGATCTTGCGCATGCGCTACCGCGAGGGTCGCGACAAGGCGGTACTGATGGAGCCCGGTGAGGTATATGAAATTGTCATAAAGCTGCAGGCGACGAGCAACTGGTTCGCGCCGGGGCATTGCATCCGCCTCGATGTTTCAAGCAGCAACTTCCCACATTACGATATCAACCCCAATACCGGCGAACCATTGGGGCTGAACCGTTGCACACAGGCGGCTCGGCAAACCCTCTACCATGACGCCGTACGAGCCACCTGCGTTGAACTGCCGATCATCCCCGCTTGAATTATCACCATACTGGAGACAAAAAATGAGATTCCAATCCGTTCTGATAGGCATGGCGCTGCTGTGCATACCCCTGCAGTCGATGTCCGCACAGGCCGACAACAAGGTTGTGATCGCGATTCCGGCCGAACCGCCAGGCCTGGACCCGGCGATGCAGGCATCCGCCGCGGTCAGTGAAGTTGTCTGGCAAAACATCTTCGAAGGCCTCACGCGGTTCGACCCCACGGGCAAGATTGTGCCGGGGCTCGCCGTCAGCTGGAGCCGGGAAGGGGCCAATGTCTATGTATTCAAGCTTCGTCCGGGCGTGAAATTCCATGATGGCAGTGCGATGACCTCGGCCGATGTGAAGTTCAGCTTCGAACGTAATGCGGCGGCGGACAGCACCAACAAGCGCAAGCGCGTATTTATCAATTTCGCGAAAATCGAGACGCCTGATCCGCTAACGGTAAAAATCACGACTAAAGAGCCGACAGCCTTGCTGCCGTTTTTCCTGGCCGAAGGTACGGCTGCCATTGAATCGGCCGCAACCGCGGCGACCAACCGTTCTGCGCCGGTGGGCACCGGCCCTTATAAGTTCGTGAAATGGGTGCGCGGCGACTCGATCCAGATGGAACGTTTCGCCGACTACAACGGGCCGGTGCAGCCGCACATCCAGACCGCTGTCTTCCGCTTTATGCCCGACGAAAATTCGCAGGTGCTTGCCCTGCGTTCGGGACAGGTCGACTATTTGCCGTATATCGCCGCAGTCGAGGCCATCAACAGCCTTAAATCGGAAGGGAAGTTCAAGATTACACAGGGGCAGACACAGGGTGTTCTCTTCCTTGGCATGAACAACAAAAAGACGCCTTTCAATGATGTTCGCGTCCGCCGTGCCATGTACTATGCCGTCGATGCGCAAATGGTCAACGAAGGCACGCACGGCGGTTTCGGCAAAAAAGGTGGAGCGCAGACCAATGAGCTGAACCCATACTTTGTCGACGTGCTCGGCGCGCCGAAGTACAACGTCAAGACGGCCAAGAAAATGCTTGCCGATGCGGGGTATCCGAACGGGTTCTCTGTCAATTTGAAAGTGCTGTCGAATCCTTCGACACGCCGCACCGCCGAAATATTGGTGGCGCAGTTGGCGGAAGTGGGCATCAAGGTGAAGCTCGAGGTTCTTGAGACGGCGCAATGGCTGGACATTGTGTTCCGCCATAAGAACTATGACATGACGATTATCTCGCATCCGGAGCCATGGGCGATTCTTAACTACACCGATCCAAACTACTTCTATCAGTACGATGGCGAGAAGTTTCGTGCGCTCATGAAAAAGGCCGAGGCAAGTACTGATGAGGCAACGTTGAAAGAGACGCTTGCACAGGCCCAGCACCAGCTGTACGATGATGCGCCCTCGGTGTGGATGTATGCGATGCCTCAGGTTGGAGTCGTCAGCAAGGGGTTGTCCGGCACGCGGGTTGATCTTCCAGTGCCTGCTTATCCGGTGGCTGAAATGTCGTGGGGCAAGTGACTATAGCGTTGACGGAGCTGGGTGATGGCGCAAATTTACGAGGCCCGATTTCCTGAAGACCTTGATGTCGTGCGGGCCATGTTTCGCGAATATGCCGAAAGCCTGGCTATCGATCTGAGCTTTCAGGATTTTGAATCGGAAGTCGCAAACTTGCCCGGCAAGTTTGCGGCGCCCCATGGCCGGGTGCTTCTTGCCCGGAACAATGGGCAAGTGATTGGCTGTATAGCCATGCGCCCGTTGGGTGGCACGGCCTGCGAAATGAAACGCCTTTACATACGTCCCTCCGGACGCGGCCAGCAAGTCGGAAAGCAATTGGCGACGATGATTTGTCAAATTGCAAAAGAGGCGGGATATGCCTGCATCCGCCTCGATACGCTTCCCAGCATGCAGGCGGCGCAACGGCTTTATGCGTCACTTGGTTTCAAGCCTATTGCGGCTTACGCTTTCAACCCCGTCGCGGGAGCGATATTCATGGAGCGTGATCTGACCGGGCCGGATGATCAAGCCGCATAGCGGCGTGGCGTGTGAATTTATCTTGTCGCTATCCCTGTCGACGCTCTATCGCTTCTTGTTATTGATGACCGCAAGGCGCGCTTTCAGTTCGGGTGAGTTGAGTGATTCCGTGTAGTGGGCGCGCAGGACCTTGGGATCGGCATGGCCGTACGCGGTAGCCATTAAATCGGTCTTTACGGTGGCCAGCACCTTGGGTTCGCAAGCCAGGATATGTTCGATGTAGCTGTGTACAACGGCATCCAGTTCGCGGGCATCGACCCGTTCGGTTAAAAAGCCGATGCGCAGCATCTCGGTATCGTCGATGGCTTGCGCCGTTAAAAACAGTTTTTTTGCCGCGGCCAGCCCCAGTATGCCTACATAGCGCCGGATGCCGCCCGGATAATAATGCAGGCCGATGCGCGATGCAGGCATGAACATTTTGCTTCCCGTCACGCCCAGCCGAAAGTCGCAACAGAGCGCCAGGTCGGTTCCGCCGCCATAAACGCTGCCGTTTATTGCACAGATCGTGGGCAGGGGGAATTGTTCGATGGCGTCGAGCATGTCTTCGAATCGGTTATCCAGTTGGTCCTGGATGGCACCCAGGGTATAGCCGGAGCTGAAGGTTTGGGTTCCAGTGCCTGTGATGACCAGTACGCGAACATCCGGGTTGCGGGCAAGCCGGGATAACTGCCCGCTGATGACGGAGCAGTCATCCGGAGCAATCCGGTTGTGCTGGCTGGGCCTTTGCAGCGTAATCGTCGCTACGCTGTCATGGATGCTTAATCCGGGTGCCTGGTCTTCCATGGTGTATCCGTTTCTGCTCTGGCGTTTTTGAATTTCACCACGTTGACATGCGGGTTGAGTCCGGAGAAACAAAACATTACTGTACACCGAGTTACTCGTGGCGCACAGATGGGGCGATATGTCGAACCTTCACCGAGCAACTCCCGTCCTATCTTGTATATTCCACTCGGCTTCGGTATGGTTACGCCACATTTTTTGTCGAAGACGCGGAAGCGCTCGTGGGCTTTCTTGTGAGGGGTGCGCACTGAATTTATTCCTCATGCGGTTTATTCCCCATGCGGATCGGCCTTAATAAGGATGGCGGTCTTTTTTCGCCATCCAGGCCTCATAGGCTTTCAACCCGATGTCCCGTTCAAAGTTCGGCGTGACGGCGATGCGCCTTTTTTCCCACGGCTTGGCGAAGTCTTCGTACTGGAAGGCGTCGTCGAACCCTATTTTGCTGGTATCTTTCAGGCTGGCCGCAAAATAGACGTGGTCGATGCGAGCCCAATAGATGGCGCTCATGCACATCGGGCAGGGTGCGCCGTTGATGTAGATGTCGCAGCCTTTGAGCATGCGCGCGCGTTCGGGCACGGGGTCGGGCGATCCGGCTTCCCGCGGGATCATTTCAAGAATGGTTCCCGCACCGTATTCGCTGCCAAGCAGCGCCTTGGGGTTAAGCCTTGCCGACGCGTCCATGATGGCCGTGATCTCGGCATGAAATACGGGGATGCCCGTCAGGAGTACTCGGTTCTGGCCTCGCCCGATGATTTCGCCGTTTTTCACGATGACGGCTCCAAACGGGCCGCCCCAGCCTTTTTCGACAGACTCGATCGCCAGGCGCGTGGCCTCTTCCATAAACTTGCGCTTGCCTGTGCCTGTGCCTGTGCCTGTCGTGGCCTTGGCAGGCGACTTGGATTGCGTTGCGCTAGCTACATCGCTGGTAACGGCCGCCGCAGCGGCCAGGGTGCCGGCTAACGTGCGTGTAAGGAATTTGCGCCGATCAACGTGTTGGGAGCAATTGCAGTCCGCTGGAAACATACGTCACCTCTTTTAGAATTTTTTGTCGCGAGATGCGACAGAAAATGCTAATGGAGATTTGCCCGCCGACAAACAGTGTTTACCCTTAGGTGTGGTGACCGTGACTGAAGCAATACCCTTATCGATGATCGCTTTTCGAGTACAGCACCACCGCAGGAAGTCCTTGGAAAGTACTAAGGGGGTAACGTGTATGATCACGAAAAGTCACCCCGAAAGTCGCGTTGATCTCAAACAGGTCCAGGTGTTCATCCAATGCGTTCCATGAAAAATTCCGCTTTCTCTTTATTGAAGAGCCTGCTGCTTTGCCTGGCCCTCTGCTCGACTCCTGTAGCGCCCGCTGGCGCGGCCACCACCACCGTGCATTCGCTGGATCAGGTGCGCGGGGCGACCAAGAGTACTGAAGGCCGTGCTGTTTTTGATCAGCAGATGAATGGTGCGCCGCAGCCCGATGGTTTCGGCACGCATCTGCCCGATGGCTTTACGAAAGAATGGCTGGCCGCGCAGCTTGCGCCGGGGCAAGATATAAAGCGCCTGACGCTGGCGGGCGCGAAGCCTTGGCCGCAACAGCCCAACAAGTTTGTCGCGGTTGTCTGTTTGGCCCGGTCGGTCAAGCAGGCTGCCAGTGAATTGAAAGGTGTCACGAGCTCCTGTGCCGGGTTTAACGATCCTGATCATGACGTCTGGTTCGGTGTGTTCGGGCGTGACGCCGGTGGCTCACCAAAATTGGTCGCCCGGACTGAGGCCGCGGTTGACGTTCCTGTTCGCTGGAACGATACCGATCTTGAGGTGCCGCAAAGCGTGGGTTCTGATGCAAGCGGCGGTAATAGCGCATCCGGCATGCCCGAAAGCTGGTTGCGCTTTGACCTGGCGCCCTACCAATTGCATGCCGGCGACCCGGCATTCGGGGTGCGCGTGGGTTGGTCGGAAGGCTATTCCGGCGGCGGCGCTTCGTACGAAGCACTCTACCTTTTCCAGATCGATGGCGCCAAACTGCGGGTCGTTTTTGCGCAGCCCATGATGTTCACCAAAGACCTGGCCGGCGACTGGCATAAAGATGGAACACGTGACCACGAAGTATCCGAAGGCAGCAACGTGTTGGCTGTCCTGGCCAGAACGAGCGACGGCTTTCATGATTTGCGGCTGCGTGAGCGGCGCGGCAAGTGGAGCCGGACCTTTCGATGGTCTGCGCCCGAGCAGCGCTACATAGTGGTCAAGTAAACGCGGTCGGCTGGCACTTATCGCAGGAATTTACGTTCCAGGCCGCGCATATGCTCATCGCCTTGCAAGGCAATGATGTCCTTGACGGAAGGAATGGTGTTTTCCACCCCCTGGATGCCGCCGTCACTGCGAATTTGCGCGAAAACTTTTCGCATCGCGCCCACTGCCGCGCGGATGGCATGGTTGCCGTAGATCACGATACGCACCTTGCCTCGCGCCGCAATATCGGCTTCGGTGAGTTGCGGGTAGGCCGTGGGCACCAGCACCAAAGGAATGTGGCCCGGCCATGCGTCAATGAAGGCCAGTATCTCGTCGGGCGTCTTCTGTTTTGAATGAATCAGGATCGCATCGGCGCCCGCTTCTTCGTAGGCCAGGCCTCGCTTGAGCGCCTCTTCCTGGCCGAGGCCGGCGATCAGCGCTTCGACGCGTGCGATCACCACAAAATCCTTGTCCTTTCTGGCCTCGGCGGCAGCGGCGATTTTCCCCTGGAATTCTTCGATACGCACCAATTCCTGGCGCCCCTGCGCACGCAGGCTGGTGTCTTTCGGAAAGGTCTTGTCTTCCATGACGATAGCCGACGCGCCGGCCGCCTCGAATTGCGGGACGATGTAGCCGACGCTTACCGCATTGCCAAAGCCTGTATCGATGTCCGCAATAAGGGGAATCGAAACCACCGAGGATATGGCGCGCATCATCTCCAAATGCGTGCTCATGGAAAGAATGCTGGCATCGGGCAGGGCATAGCTGGCCGAAAGCTCGAAGCCACTACCCCAGATGCCGCTGAAGCCGGCCTCGTCAGCCAGCTTTGCCGCCAGCGGATTGTGCGCGGCCATCGCCGTAAAAAGCCTGTCGCCCGATAGGGCGGCGCGCAGGGTCTGGTTCTTGGTCATCGCGGTATTTCCTGTGTATGGTGATGGTGCGTTTCTGTAGGGGTCTTGGCCGCCAACGATTTGGCAGCCACAAGGGCTGCCGCTACATGATTCACGGGTATGTCTTTGTAAAGCCGCCAGTGTAGCGGCAGCCCTTGTGGCTGCCATGTACGCATTACCTTCTGGCCGTTCCCAAAGGCCACTATACTTCAATGGTCTCGTCCCTTTCCATGTCGCTGAAAGGGCCACATCTTAAGGAGTCCGCACTATGCGTTACAAGAAACTGGGTAGTACCGGCCTGTTCGTTTCCGAACTCTGCCTCGGAACGATGACCTTTGGCGGCGATGAGGGAATCTGGAGTCATATCGGCAATTTGCAACAGGCCGAGGCCAATCAGCTCGTTGCCCGTTCGCTTGAAGCGGGCATCAACTTTATCGATACCGCCGACATATACTCCGGCGGACGTTCGGAAATCATCACCGGCCAGGCGCTGAAAGACTTGCAGGTGCCGCGTGAAAACGTGGTGATCGCCACCAAGGTGTTTGGCGAAACCGGCACGAAAAACGCGAATTCGCGCGGCATGTCGCGCTACCACATCATGGGCGGCCTCAAGGCGAGCTTAAAACGTTTGCAACTCGATCACATCGATCTTTACCAGATCCATGGCTTTGACCCGGCGACCCCGATCGAAGAGGCCGTGCGAGCGTTGGACAACCTTGTCCAGCAGGGTCATGTTCGTTACGTCGGCGTATCGAATTGGGCGGCGTGGCAGATCATGAAGGCGCTCGGTATTTCGGAACGGCTGGGGCTTGCGCGGTTCGAGTCATTGCAAGCCTATTACACCATCGCCGGCCGCGATCTCGAGCGCGAGGTGATTCCGCTTTTGAATAGCGAAGGTGTCGGCCTGCTGGTTTGGAGCCCACTTGCGGGTGGGCTGCTTAGCGGCAAGTACGGCCGCGATATTAAAACGGAAGAAGGCAGCCGCCGGACCACGTTTGATTTCCCGCCGGTCAATCTTGAGCGTGCCTACGACTGCATCGATGTGATGCGCCCTATCGCGCAGGCAAAGGGCGTTTCTGTTGCACGGATTGCGCTCGCGTGGCTGTTGCATCAAAAGACGGTAACGAGCGTAATTGTCGGCGCGAAGCGCCTGGCACAACTCGACGACAACATTGCGGCGACCGACATCGTATTGAACGGCGAGGAGCTGGCCGCGCTCGATAAAGTCGGTGCATTGCCGTCCGAATATCCGGGCTGGATGCTTGAGCGCCTGGGTGAGTACCGGCGCGGGCAAATGGCTGGGTCCGCAGGCGTCTGACGGTGCGTGGCTTAGAAATTTGAATGGCACCCACAAGGGGTGCCGCTACAGAACGTGTCCTTCATTAATGTAGCGGCAGCCCTTGTGGCTGCCAATCTTGTGTCTGCCAAAATCCTTAACGGGATGGCAATAATCCCGGTTGTATTTTCTTCGGATCACCTCTCATCCGAAATAATTCCGGCGCTAGCTCTGTTTGGAGAAATCGCACAGGTCTTCGCACATGCGGATAATGCTTTGGTCGAAGCTTGTGCTGCTAGCTTCGCTATGGACCACAATATTGTATTGAATGTCCGGAATGGGTTGCTCGGTGGTAATGATTTTTAAAGTGCCATTTTCAACCAGATCTGAAAAATAGAGTTTGGGAAGATAGCTGATTCCCAGCCCTGATACGGTCAATGAGGCCAGAGTCATGAGGCTGTTCCCGGCAAAAAGCTTCTTGCCCGAGACTCCGGCCGATTTAAGCCATGTGTCGCACACTGCGTCGACTCCCGAGCGTCCGTTTTGAGTCAGTATCGGGTAGCGCATTAAATCTTTCAACGAAACATGGTCTCTTCCCTTGAAGAGCGTGGGGCTGGACATCCATTCAAGCTTCATTTTTTGAAGAGGCCTGGAAGTGACCTCCGGATCTTGCATCACAAGGGGCACGACAATCAGGTCCAGGCCGCCCGCCAGCAATTTATCCACCAGAGCGGTACTGACATCGATTTCGGGCTCGAACGTTACCTCCGGGTAATGGCCTTTTAAGTCGGCCAGCAGTTGCGGCAGCCAGGTCAGCCCCACCAGCTCGGTGACGCCGATTCTGTAGCGATGTACTAATGCTTCCGATCTATTTAACTGTTCCATGTAGTCGTCGCACAGGACGATGATTTTTTCCGCAACGATGGCCAGATTGAGGCCGTCTCGGGTAAGCCGGCTGTGCCGAGCCTGGCGATCCAGCAAGTCAACCCCGACCAGCGATTCGATTTCGTTGATTCTTTTCGAAATCGTCGATTCGCTGATGTGCAATTTTTTTGCCGCGGCCGAGTATGTGCCCAGCTTGGATATCCAATAGATGGCTTGAAGTTGTTTAAGACTGAACATGACACTTTTTATGGCAGGGTGAATGGTTGAAAAATTTTCCTGCAATCGCCGGAATATTTATCGCTTTAGCTTTAAGGAACGCCAGGTTACATTCAGCCGTACATACTTTATAGCAAGAATTTCCAATAAGCTCGGAGACGGCATGAGGGGGCAGACAATTGCTGAAAAAATACTGTCTAGGGCAGCGGTCAAGGAAGTATACGCAGGCGACATCGTAAATTGCCAGCCCGATCTGGCGATGGCCACAGATGGCTCTTTCCCGATGGCCATCGATTATTTGGCCCAAATGGAACCGGGCACGATGCGGCCGATGTTTCCGCAGCGAATAATATTGGCTTTGGATCACTATGACAACAGCTCGGGGCCCAAGGCGCTCGCCTTGCAAGGCAAGGCCAGGGCATATGCCAGGGAATTCGGCCTTACCTTGTTCGACGCGGGTGAGGGCGTAGGGCATCAGTTGATGCTGGAGTCGGGCCGGATTCGCCCCGGCATGCTGGTGGTGGGCGCCGATTCCCATTCCACGACATATAGTGCGTTAAATTGTTTTGCCACCGGTATCGGGTCGTCGGATTTGGCCGGCATCCTGTTGTGCGGTGCATTATGGCTTCGCGTCCCGGAAACGATAAAGGTCGAGTTCAGCGGGTTATTGAACAAAGGGGTGTCGGGCAAGGACATTGCCCTTTGTCTGGCCAAACGCTTCGAAAATGGCGGGGCGAATTATTTCGCCCTGGAATTTCATGGGGGCGGGCTGGCGCAATTACCCATGAATGATCGCATTGTGATCTCGAACATGGCGGTCGAGTATGGTGCGAAAGCAGCCATGTTTCAGTTTGACGAAATCACCGGCGCCTGGTTGCGGGCCAACAAAACCTATGATTGCCAGGCGGTGACGCCGGATGGGGACGCGCGCTATTCAAAAACGATAACTGTCGATTTGAGCGGCATTGTGCCCCAGCTTGCGTGCCCGCACAGTGTCGATAACGTGGTGCCGGCGGACGAAGTCGATACTCTTAGAGTGGATACGGTGTACATCGGTACCTGCACGGCCGGGCGCTACGAAGATTTCTATGATGTCTTCAAAATTCTGAAAGAAAATGGGGGGCCGAGCCCTCACGTTCAGTTGATCGTAACGCCTGCGTCGCAAATGGTTTATGAACAATTGAAAGCAAGCGGTGTTTTAGACGAGTTTGTACGATATGGCGCGCTGTTGCAGCCGCCTGGCTGCGGCTCGTGTTGCGGGACGGCGGGATACAGGCCCAGAGACGGCGAAGTCATCATTTCGACGGCTAACCGCAATTTCAAAGGCCGGATGGGCAACGCCAATTGTTTTATTTATTTGGCCTCTCCCCAGACGTGTGCACAGGTTGCATGCACGGGCTTTATAAATAAAGGGGCGCTTCAATGAACCCGTTCGAACTCAATCGGATCGAGTGTCGCGTAAGGCGATTTCCGGATAGCGTCAGCACAGACTACATCATTGCGTCGAGCAGGAAGAAAGAAACGATCGACACCGATGAATTGAAAAAATATGTTTTTGAGGATATTAATCCTGGGTTTTTTTACAGCATAAAGCCGGGAGACATCGTTGTCGGTGGGACCAATTTTGGTTGCGGCTCCGCCATGGAGATCGCTGTAACGGTGTTATTGGCAGCAGGAATCCGGATTGTCATAGCGGAAAGCTTTGCCCGCACATTTCTTCGTAACGCTCTGAATAATGGGCTCATTGCGCTAACGACGGGTACAGGCGCCCTCAAGGAAGGCGACAAGATCAGGTTATCGGGGATGAGTACGGGAACCGTAAAGGTCGAATTGGCCGACGGAGATGCCCTTGTGTGCGACACGATTCCTCCTTTCATGCTCGATATCCTGGAAAGGGGAGGCCTCGTGCCTTATTTGAAAGCTAACAAGCGATTTGTAGATTAATCACCATTGACCAGAGGAGACATGCATGAACACGAAAGGCTTTACCATTAAAGCGGCCGTATTGGCGCTGACGCTGGGTCTTGCAGCAGGCGCAACGGCGGCCGAGCTAAGCGGTACGCTTGCCAAGATCAAAGACAATAATCTGATTGTCCTGGGCTATCGAGAGTCGTCGATACCTTTGTCGTATGTTGACGCCGGCACGAATCAGGTGGTTGGGTATTCCCACGAAATCGCCCTGAAGGTTGTCGACGCCATCAAGGCCGATTTGAAGCTGCCGAATCTGAAAGTCAGAGAAATCCCGATTACCGCGCAAAACAGAATCTCCCTGATGCAAAACGGGACTATCGATCTAGGCTGCAACGGAACGACTAATAACGAAGCGCGACGCCGTCAGGTGGCTTTTTCGAACACGATTGCCATTACGGAAACACAATTGCTCACGAAGAAAACCAGCGGTATTCACGATATTGCCGATTTGAAAGGGAAGTCGGTCGCGGTAACGGCAGGCAGCACTTCAGAAAAATTCATGCGCAATTATGTGCATGAAAAAAACATGGACACCGTCGTGGTAAGCGCTAAAGATCATGCCCAGGCTTTCCTGATGGTTCAAACCAATCGAGCCGCCGCGTTTTTCATGGATACAGACGTGCTGTCTTCGCTCATTGGCCAGTCGCCTCATCCGGCCGACTACATCATTACCGGCGAGCCGCAAACCCGTGAAGCGCTTGCTTGCATGTTTAGAAAAGACGACCCTCAGTTCAAGGCGGTTGTCGATAAAACGATACATGACATGCAGGTTTCAGGCGCTGCCGAAAAGCTTTACAACAAATGGTTCATGAGCCCGATTCCGCCAGACAATAAATCGTTGAATGTGCCATTGAGTGCCGATATGAAGGCGCTGTTTTCTCATCCGAACGATCGTTCCTACAACTGATTAATTACTTACTTGGAAGCTGCCGGGAGGCAAGCAATGTCTGTTTGCCCTCCACCTTTCGCTACTCTCGATTATCCAGGCGTTTTATGATCACCATTTCCAGCCGATTACAGCGTATCAAACCTTCTCCCAGCTCCATGGCCGGCCAGCGAGCCAGGGAGCTGCGGGAGCAGGGCAAAGATGTGGTGGGACTGACCTCCGGAGAGCCCGATTTCGACACCCCGGAAAATATCAGGGAGGCGGCGTATCAAGCCATGGAGGATGGCAAAACCAAATACACGGACGTCGGCGGCACACCCGCCTTGAGAGAGGCGATTGCGGATAAATTCCGCAAGGAAAATTCGCTTGAATACAGCAAGGAGCAAGTCATTGTTTGCACCGGCGCCAAGCAAGTTATCTTCAATGCCTTCATGAGCACCATCAATCCGGGCGATGAAGTGATTGTTCCCGTACCCTACTGGGTTTCCTATCCCGATATTGCCTTGCTGGCCGAAGGCCGGCCTGTCTTTGTCCAGAGCACGGTTGAGAATCGCTTCAAAATGCGGCCGCAAGACCTGGAGGAGGCCATCACGGATAAAACGCGCTGGGTCGTGCTGAATTACCCCAACAACCCCAGCGGCGCGGTTTATTCGCGCGAAGAACTGGCAGCGTTGGCCGCTGTGCTGTTGAGGCATCCGCACGTTATGGTGTTGACCGATGATATCTA
Source organism: Paralcaligenes ureilyticus (assembly GCF_004346225.1). Lineage (GTDB taxonomy): Bacteria > Pseudomonadota > Gammaproteobacteria > Burkholderiales > Burkholderiaceae_B > Paralcaligenes > Paralcaligenes ureilyticus. The sequence continues at coordinate 126,323 of NZ_SMAJ01000008.1, forward strand.
CGAGCACATCATTTACGATAATAAGAAGTACGCAACCATTGCCGAGGTGGAACCAGGATTGAAAGACCGGACGCTGACAGTCAATGGCGTTTCGAAATCGTATGCGATGACCGGCTGGCGCCTGGGCTATGCGGCAGGTCCGCGGGAATTGATCAGATCCATGGTCAAGCTTCAATCGCAAAGTACCTCGAATGCCTCATCCATATCGCAGGCGGCTGCGCTGGAGGCGTTGACCGGGCCTCAGCATCTCGTCGGGGAGCGGTTGAAAATTTACGCCGGGCGCCGGGATTACGTCACGTCACGGATAAATAAAATTCCTGGTCTGCACTGCCACGTCCCCGAGGGCGCTTTCTATGTTTTCCCGCTGTGCCAGGGTTTGTTCGGCGCCCGAACCCGGGCCGGACAGACCATAGAAAACGGCGACGATTTTGTACGTCACCTGCTTGATTCCGAAATGTTGGTGGCTTTGCAAGGCGCCGCTTACGGTATGCCGGCGCATTTCCGGATTTCCTTTGCGACGTCGATGGAAAGGCTGGCTGAAGGATGCGATAGGCTGGAGCGCGCTTGTCTGGGCCTGGAAAAATAAATTTTCAATGGCAGGGGTACATTGATTTGCTCTAACGGATCGTAGACGAGAAGAAGGCATGCATTATCACTGGGATTGGTCGATATTTTTTACGCAGGCATTTCCAGGACAGACCTACTTGGACTGGATACTCCAGGGGTTCTACATGACAGTCGGCGTCGGCCTGGTGTCGTGGGTCATTGCACTGATCCTGGGGACGGTATTGGGGGTCGTGAGAACCCTTCCAGAGCGTGTGCTCAATACGGCTGCGATCATTTATGTAGAGGTGTTTCGGAGCCTCCCTCTGCTTGTCCAGCTGTTTATCTGGTATTACGTGATACCGGAGATATTGCCGTTCGGTTGGGGCGATCATATTAAAAGCCTGAACCCGATAGCGCAGCAGGTGGTTGCGGTGGTGATGTGCCTGAGCATCTATACCTCGGTCAGGATATGCGAACAGGTGAGAGCCGGGATTTTGTCTCTGCCCAAAGGCCAGACGCATGCATCTCTTGCGTTGGGCCTGACCCGGTATCAAACCTACCGGTTCATCTTGCTGCCCATTTCGGCCCGCGTGCTGATGCCGCCGCTCACTTCCGAGTTCCTGACTATTTTCAAGAACTCGGCGGTTGCGTCGCTTATCGGCTTGCTGGATTTGGCCGCGCAAGGCCGCCAACTGGTTGACTACACATCGCAGCCCTACGAATCATTTATCGTGGTAACGGCGCTTTATCTAGCGATTAATATGCTGGCGCTGGGCGTTATGAGCATCATAGAAAAGAAAATACGTATCCCCAGTACATCGCAAGAAGCCAAATAACAATGCCTTATCAGTTCGATCTTAGCTTCCTTAGCCGGAATGACATCTTTTTCCTGATGAAAGGCATGGCCGTTTCATTGGAAATCACGGCGGCGGCCTTTTTTGCAGGCCTTCTGTGGGGCACCTTCCTGGCCCTGATGAGAATGTCGAAAATTGGTGTGCTCAGGTTTTTCGCAACTTGGTACATCAATTTATTTCGCTCCGTTCCACTCATTATGGTGCTGCTGTGGTTTTTCCTGATCGTGCCGCAATTGCTTCAGAGTGCCTTGAATGTTCCCCCAACGATAGACATGCGTTTTGTCTCGGCATTGGTGGCCTACTCGTTGTTCGAGGCCGCTTATTACGCGGAAATTATCCGCTCGGGAGTCAGCAGCGTTTCCCCGGGCCAGCTTTTTGCTGCCAAGGCATTGGGGATGACCAACTGGTCAGCGATGCGTTTAATTGTCTTGCCTCAGGCGTTTCGCAACATGATGCCCGTCATATTGACGCAGGGAATTATCCTGTTCCAGGATACGGCGTTGGTCTATGTGATTGCCTTGGCTGATTTTTTCGGCGAGGCGTACGGGATCGGCGTCAGGAACGTCCGTATTGTCGAGATGATTCTGCTGGCGGGCTTTGTTTACCTGGTGATTTGTTCGTCGGCCTCGATATTCGTCAATATCTATTTTCGAAGAAAGGGCGACGATGTGCGTAACAAGAGGATGAAAAATGAATACTGAAAATCGGCTTCAATGGCCGGCCGGCTACAAAATAAATCCGCGAATTGGTGCCTTGCCTGATGAGTTGATTGAAAAATATCGCTCGGCGCCCGTGGCGGTGGTGGGCGATTGCATGGGTCGCAGTATCGGGGCCATGGGCTTGAAACCTTATCATGGCGATATTCGGATATCTGCGTGTGGTCCGGCGATAACGGTTCGGGTGCGGCCCGGCGACAATCTGATGATACACAAGGCGATGCTGATGGCACAGCCGGGCGACGTCATTGTCGTCGACAGCAGTGGCGATCTGACTCAGGCGCTTGTGGGCGGTTTGATGAGAACCACCGCCATACAGCGTCGGTTAGGCGGGTTTATTATTGATGGTGCCATTCGGGACCTGGTTGAATGGCTTGATGGGGCAATGCCTGTGTTCGCCAAGGGGCATACTCACCGGGGTCCCAGTAAAGAGGGGCCGGGAGAAATCAACGTCCCCGTGTCTTGCGCGGGCCTGGTGGTCAACCCGGGAGACCTGGTAATTGCCGACGCCGATGGCGTGATTGCCGTGCCTCCACAGGAGGCCGAAAGCATTTATGTCAAAGTGGCTGCCCATTTAAAACGGGAAGAATCCATCCGCGCGGCTAATGCGGCAGGGACCTCGGACCCGGAGCGATTCAACGCTATCCTCAGGGCGAAAGGCTTGCCGGTATAAAGTTGCGGATGCGGGGTGCCGCTAACCAACGCGCCCGTCGTTAATGTAGTGGCAGCCCTTGTGGCTGCCAAATCCGGCCAATCCGAACTGCACCATCCCGCGCAAGACAAATCGAACTGCTTTATATTAACGACCTATTCGTTGAACGATACGGGCAGGAAACGCGGCAGCGTTTTTGAGCTTGCCCAAAGGATACCCATGATTGATCTCTCCGCTTTTCCCATCACCAAAAAATGGCCCGCGCAGCATCCCGACTGGATTCAGCTTTATTCCCTGCCCACGCCCAACGGCGTCAAAGTGTCGATCATGCTTGAGGAAACGGGTCTTCCGTATGAGCCTCATCGCGTCGGTTTCGATACTCGCGATCAGATGTCGCCGGAATTCCTGTCGCTGAGTCCCAACAACAAGATTCCCGCCATTCTCGACCCCGACGGGCCCGATGGGCGGCCGCTCCCATTATTCGAGTCCGGCGCAATCCTGATTTATCTTGCCGACAAGGCTGGACAGTTCATGCCGCAGGATATGGCCGGCCGCTACGAGACTATTCAGTGGCTGATGTTCCAGATGGGCGGCATCGGCCCCATGTTCGGCCAGCTTGGCTTCTTCAACAAGTTCGCTGGCAAAGATTACGAAGACAAGCGTCCGCGCGATCGCTATGTGGCCGAATCCAAGCGCCTGCTTGGCGTTCTCGACCAACGCTTGGCCAGGCGCGCCTGGATCATGGGCGACGCCTACACCATCGCCGATATGGCGACCTTTCCTTGGGTGCGTAACCTGATCGGCTTCTACGAAGCGGGTGATCTGGTGGGGATTGCGAATTTCTCCAACGTCATGCGCGTGCTCGATACCTTTCTTGCGCGGCCTGCGGTGGCAAGAGGCCTTGATATCCCGAAGCGGGTCTGATCCATGCGGCCTGCCATTCCAAACATGAAACCGAAGGTGCATGCATGACTGAGCCGATCACAATACGACCCGTGTTGAAAGAGGATTTCGCCGGTTGGAAGGCGCTATGGGATGGCTACAACGCCTTCTATGGCCGAAAGGGCCCATCCGCCTTGCCTGCCGAGATTACACAAATGACCTGGTCGCGGTTTTTTGATGCGTATGAGCCCGTGCACGCCTTGGTGGCGGAAAGTTCGGGCCAATTGCTGGGCCTGGCGCATTTCCTCTTTCATCGCAGCACCACCAGTATTGGACCCAACTGCTACTTGCAGGATTTGTTTACGGTCGAAGCGGCAAGGGGCAAAGGCGTTGGCCGCGCGCTTGTCGATCAGGTTTATTGTGCCGCGGCGGGGGCCGGGGCGCAGCGCGTCTATTGGCAAACCCACGAGACCAATACGCAGGCCATGCGTCTGTACGACAAGATCGCCGAGAAGTCCGGATTTGTGGTGTATCGGAAAATTTTTTGACGGAAGTTCACGAACCATTTTGTCTTGCGATTTGGCAGCCACAAGGGCTGCCGCTACAAAACCATTGGCCGCAAAGACGGTATCTGCAAACGCCTATCCGTGAATCATGTAGCGGCAGCCCTCGTGGCTGCCATCCATGCAAGATACCGCCTCCCGCTATCTCAACAGCGCCGATAAGGTGTTGCTGATGAACCCCGCCAGGGCCTTGCGCGGGCCGGGCGCTTCGGATGCGCGATTCAGTGCTTCTTCCCACGAATAGGCGGCAAGAACGGCTTTATATGTCAGCCAGGGAATGGGTTCGGGTTCCCATTTTTGCAGGGCCCGCTTGGGCGCGACCCCTTTCATGACCCAGGGCATTTGCGTCAGTTCCGTGTCGCGTTCCAGAATCAGGTCGGCCAGCGTTCGGCCAAACAGATTGGAGGCTCCAACGCCGCCGCCGCCATAGCCGCCCGCCAGCGCGATTCCCGAGCGCGCGTCGAACAGCGCGTGGGGCGCGAACCGTCGCGACATACCCATGGAGCCGCCCCAGCCGTGGGTGACCTGGACTCCTTGCAATGCCGGAAACAGGTCGGTCATCAATCTTTCGCGTATTCTGAACTCCGGGTCTTTCAATGAAAATTCGCTGCGCGGCCTGGCACCGAACTGGTAGGCGCCTCGCGCGCCAAAAATCAGGCGATCGTCTGCGGATCTTTGCCCGTAGGTGATCAGGCGCCCGCTGTCGCTGAAGGCGGGGCGGTTCTGTAGGCCGACCTCGTCCCATTGCGCACTGGAGAGCGGTTCGGTGGCGATGATCAGGCTTTGCACGGGCAGTATATATTTTCCATAATCGCGGACTGTGCTGGAGTACCCTTCCAGTGCCGGAACAATGATCTGCGCCCGCACTTCTCCGTGCGCCGTTACGACCGATCGCGGGTGGATTTCCAGTACCGGGGATTCTTCGTAGATGGCCACGCCTTTGCGCTCAACGGCCATTCCCAGGCCGCGAACCAGTTGAGCCGGGTTAATCACGGCGCAGTGGGGTGAAAAAATGGCGCCATAGGGTTTGTGCATGCGCACCTGTTGCGTCAGCTCGCCGGCATCGAGCCACCGGTAGTCTTCTTCTGTATGGCCTGCCTGATAAAGCTGCTTAAGGTGCCTGCGCTGGGATTGGAGCTGCTCGGGGTAGCGTGCCGCGGCGAATATCACCCCGCCTTTGTGAAAGCCGCAGTGGATGCCTTCCCGGTTCATTATCTCGTGAACGTGATCGACGATGCCGTGAAGCAGCCTGTAGCCTGTGCTTTTTTGTTCTGCCGGTAGCCTTGCCAGATACTTGTCTTCCCCCGCGATGCTTCCCTTTAGCCAGCCGCCGTTGCGCCCGGATGCGCCAAAGCCTGTGGTTTGAGCCTCCAATATCGTGACGGATAGATCGGGGGCGATGCATTTCAGGTAATAGGCCGTCCACAGCCCGGTGTAGCCGGCGCCGATAATGACGACATCTGCGTTCTTGATGCCATCCAACGGCGGCCTGGGCTGGATGTCTTCGTTTAACGTGTCAAACCAGAGACTTGCGTTGCGGTAGTTAGGCATGGATGTTCGTGTGATCCCGAGGCTTCTATCATAGAGGCTTGGGTGAGCCGCTGTTAACGTCCATTTTAGAAAAACTGACATACCAATTTATGGCTGATATTCGCGTTAAGACACTGTGCAGCCAGTCCACCAACGCTGCCGGTGTTTGACGAAATACGAGCGCGGGCCGGAGCCAGGTTGGGGATATTGGTATCTTCAATATTTTATAATGGACCTTTTAGCTCGCCCATTGTCGCTGTTTAATACATTCGAGTTCGGTCAAATCAGGCAGGGGTTTCGCGTTACGCGGCAGTCGCCCGTTTAGAACCTGATCGGTATAGCCAAGCCATCGAACCCGACGTTAAAAATTATAGAAACATAACGATAGGAGCAGAGACATGTCCCGTATTCCGAAAGCCAAAGTGGTCCTGGCGGTTACTACGGTGGCTAGCGCCATCGCGTTTTTCAGTGCGAGTGCCGCGGCCAGCGATCTAACCATTGCCTCCTGGGGAGGCTCCTACCAGAAGGCGCAAAGCGACGCGCTCTTCGAGCCGGCCGCGAAAGCCCTTGGCATACAGATCAAGCAAGTCACCTACAGCGGTATGTCCGAAGTGCGTCTTCAGGTAAAAACGGGCGCAGTCACCCTGGATATCGTGGCCGCAGGTTCAGGTAGCTGCGCCCACGCTGCCGAAGAGGGGCTGCTCGAGCCGCTGGATTACAAGCAGATCGATGTTTCGCACTTCTACCCAACCATGCATACCCCCTACTGCATAGGCGGGGATGTTTTTTCCAACGTTATGGCGTGGAATACCAAAACCTACGGCGAAAAGGGTCCGCATACCTGGGCCGATTTCTGGAATGTCAAAAAATTTCCCGGCAAACGGTCCTATCGGGCCGAGGTGGCCGGCGCGCTGGAGCCGGCACTGATGGCCGACGGCGTGCCGCCCGACCAGGTGTATAAAGTCCTGTCCAGCCCGGGGGGCATCAAACGCGCGCTCGACAAGATTCGCCAACTCAAACCCAATATCTCGGTATGGTGGAAGTCGGGCGCCCAGCAGGCGCAGTTGATGAAAGACGGCGAAGTCGACATGATCGTCGGTTGGAACGGCCGCTTCGACGCTGCCGCCAAGGACGGCGCCAAGGTCATGTACACCTTCAATCAGGGGCTTCTGGATTACGATGCCTTTGCCATACCCAAGGGTGCGCCGCATAAGGCCGAAGCCATGAAATTCCTGGCCGAGATCAGTAAGGCCAAGTATCAGGCCAATCTGCCCAAGTACATCACTTACGGGCCGACCAACAAGCAGGCGTATGAAATCGGCAAAATAAGCGCCGAGGTTGCCAAGACGCTACCCTCGTCTCCGGCCAATGCCGCGATGCAGCTGCCGCTGGACTTGAACTGGTACGCAAAGAACGAGAAAAAGGCTTCGGCCATGTATCAGGACATGCTTCTGGAATAATGCCCTTTCACGCACAACACGAACGAGGCCGTGTTGTGCCATGATTGATGTGGAAATGGAATAACCCGACCAAGGGAGATCAGGTGTGACCGAGCCGATGAAAAAAGCAGCCTCGTTGCCCATCACTATTCAGGGCTTGACCAAACGCTACGGAGGCAGCTTCGCGCTGGATCACGTTGATCTGAATGTGTGCAGCGGCGAGTTCCTGACCTTGCTCGGGCCTTCGGGGTCGGGCAAGACGACGCTCCTGATGGCTATCGCCGGCTTTACCCGGCCCGATAGCGGCAGCTTGCGATTTGGCGACACCGAAACCATCCGCACCCCTCCTCATAAACGCGATCTGGGCATGGTGTTTCAAAGCTATGCCTTGTTCCCGCACATGACCGTGGCGGCCAATGTCGCTTTTTCGCTGAAGCTGCGAAAAATTCCCCAGAATGAAATCAGACAGCGTGTCGAGAACGCACTGGAAACCGTTCAACTGGGCGGCTACGGCGAACGCGGCATCACCCAGTTGTCGGGGGGGCAGCGGCAGCGCGTCGCGCTGGCCCGCGCTATCGTTTTCGAACCGCGGATCCTGCTCATGGATGAGCCTCTTTCGGCCCTGGACAAAAAGCTGCGCGAACACATGCAGATAGAACTTCGCCGCCTGCACGAAAAACTGGGTATTACAACGGTCTATGTCACTCACGACCAGCGCGAAGCGCTGACCATGTCGGATCGGATTGCCGTCATCAACAAGGGACGCGTGATGCAGATTGACGGGCCGCGGGAAATTTATGAGCGCCCGGCCAATAAATTCGTGGCCGATTTTATCGGCGACTCTACCTTCCTGCCTGTGACGATCTCCGGCGGCGATGCCTTGTATGGGCAAACCGTGCTCAAGCTCGAAGCCGGCCCGCGCAATGCACGCAATAACCTTTTAATGCTGCGGCCCGAACGGCTTCAAATCGTTGCAGGTCAGGCCTGCGACGACTTGAATATATTTACCGGCACGGTCAAAGGCGTTATTTATCAAGGGGACAGCTATCTGTTGCACGTGGCGCTTGCAGGCGGAGTCGAGGTCTGCGTTCGGGGCGCCAATCAGCGCGACGCCATGGTGGTCATTCCCCAATCCGGCATGGCGATCTCCCTCGGCCTGCACCGCGAAGACACTGTCCTGATCTGCGACGAATGACGGCGATGAATCACGTCACTTACGTTAATTCGAGCGGCACGCCAATGGCCCGGGGGCCGGCTTTGGACAATGCCCTGGAACTGAAGCGCGACGGCGCCAAAGAGCGGCTGGGGCTGCTCGGCCTTTGCTCGCCGGCGCTGCTGCTCGTCCTGGTCATCATGATCATTCCCGTAGCCTGGCTGTTCTGGCTATCGTTTATTGGCGAGGACGGCGGCTTTTCACTTGAAAACTATCAGCGCATGATAGACAGCACGTCTTATCTGCAGATATTCAAGATCACGTTTGAAGTCAGCGCGCTGACAACCCTCATCTGCGTGCTGGCGGGCTATCCGCTGGCCTATTTTTTATCGCAACTGCCTAATCGTGCTGCCAATTTGTGCATGATCGCCGTGCTCGTGCCGTTTTGGACTTCCCTCCTGGTGCGCACCTACGCATGGCTGGTGCTTTTGCAGCGTACGGGGTTGATCAATACCTGGGGCATTGAACTGGGCTTATGGCACGAGCCGATCACTATCGTGCACAACTTGACCGGCACGCTGATCGGCATGGTGCATATTATGCTGCCTTTCCTGATCCTGCCGGTCTATGGTTCGATGAGAGCCATCAACGGCGACTACCTGAAGGCGGCGGCCAATTTGGGGGCCGGGCCCATCCTGGTGTTCTGGAAGGTCTTTTTTCCGCTGTCTTTGCCGGGGCTGTTTGCCGGCATTTTGATCGTATTCATCCTGTGTCTGGGCTTTTACGTTACACCGGCCATTCTGGGCGGTGGAAGAGTCGTCATGGTGTCCATGAGCATCGCCTCCAATATTGAATTGTTCGTGAATTGGGGGGCGTCCAGCGCGCTGGGCGTGGTGCTGTTGATATTGACCTTGCTGATCCTGTATCTGGCATCGCGCGTGGTGCGTCTGGATCGGGTTTTCGGAGGGCATGGCCAATGATGCGCTGGTTGAACAGTCCCGCGTCCGAGACCCAGATCACACACAAGCGGCGCTTGTGGCTGTATGTCCTGTCGGGTCTGGTGATGGCGTTTCTGGTCATTCCCACCTTGATCGTGATCCCCATGTCGTTTTCGGACTCGCAATATCTGCAGTTCCCGCCCTCCCACTGGTCGCTGCGCTGGTATCGGCACTATTTTGAGTCTGCCGAATGGCTGCAAGCGACCGCCACGTCGCTGGAAGCGGCTTTTTTCACTGCGCTCATCGCGACCCCCATAGGCGTCATGGCGGCTTATGGGCTCTTTGTATCGGGGATGCGGCTTGCCAAACTCATTTACCTTGCGCTCATCACACCGATAATCGTACCGGTCATACTGATTGCCATCGGGGCCTTTTATGTTTACGTCAAGCTCCACCTGCTCAATACCATCCTCGGGCTGGTGCTGGCCGATACGGTGCTGGCTATTCCCCTGGTCCTGATCGTGGTCAGTTCAGGCCTGAAAAGTTATGACATGAGCCAGGAGATGGCGGCGCGCAGCCTGGGCGCGTCGCGCCTGAAAGCGTTCATGCTGGTCACCTTGCCGCAAATCCGCTTTTCGGTCATCACCGGCGCTTTGCTGGCGTTTCTGACCTCATTCGATGAAGTCGTCATTGCCCTGTTCATTTCGGGCGGCGATCACACGACCATTACCAAAAAAATGTTCATCTCCTTGCGGGACCAGATCGATCCGACCATTACGTCGATTTCCACCCTCATGATCCTGGTTTCAACCGGCCTGCTGATCGCCGCCCAGCTTTATGGGAAACCCAGGAATACGTAATTTCATTTCTAAATCGTATTGGTGGCACCCACAAGGGGTGCCGCTACCAGCGACCGGTACGTTTTTGTAGCGGCACCCCTTGTGGGTGCCATCCCTGCAAACCAAAATTGATTCAGATACGAAATCAGGGTTTCAGCTCTTCGAGAACCTGGGCCAGGGCTTCGACGCCGGCCTTGATCTCGGGCGCCTTGATGGTACTGAAACCCAGCACCAGGCCTTTCATCGAGACGGGCTCGATGCAGTATCGTCCGATAGGAGAAACCGAAATCCCTTTTGCGGCGGCGGCCGCGCTAACCTGCTGCTCTGAATATCCTTGCGCCAGGCGGCCTATGGTATGAAATCCGGTATCGGTCGGAATGACTTCCAGCAGTCCTTGCAGCCGCTGTCTGGAAGCCTCGATCAAGATGTTGTGCCGGGCTGCATAGATTTTGCACATGCGGCGGATGTGGGTGGCAAAGTGCCCTTCGTCGATAAAGTCGGCCACAACGGCCTGGAGATTGGACGGGGCTCCCTGCAGGAAAGCGCCGGACACTTTCTGGAACGTATCGACGAGTATGGGCGGGGCTACGAAATAGCCCAGCCGCAATGCCGGGAAAAGCGATTTGCTGAAGGTGCCTACATAAATAACGCGCTCTGTGGTGTCCAGGCTTTGCAGGGTCGGCAGCGGGCTGCTCTGGTAGCGGAATTCGCCGTCATAGTCATCCTCGAGAATCCACGCATCGCTCTGTTCGGCAGCCTGCAATAATTCGATCCGGCGCGCCAGGCTGAGCGTCACCCCTATGGGTTGCTGGTGCGATGGCGTGACGAACGCAAGACGAAAATAGGGGGCGCGCCGCAAGCCTTCTTCGACAATGATTCCTTCGCGATCGATAGGGATGGGGTAGAGGTCCATGCCGCAGGCGCTCAGGCTGTTGCGCGCCCCGATGGCGCCGGGGTTTTCGAACCAGACCTTGTCCCCCGGGTTGAGCAGTACGCTGCAGATCAGGTTAAAGGCCTGCTGGGCGCCGCTGACGATAAAAATTTGTTCCGGCTCGCAAGAAAGCCCGCGATTTCCCCTCAGATGATTGGCGATGGCCTTGCGCAGCGGCAGAAACCCCTCGGGGTCGCCATATCCCATGACGATGTCGCGTTTGCTCCGATAATGTTTGGACACCAGACGCGACCACTGGGCCAGCGGAAACACGTCAAACGCGGGTATTCCTGTTGTGAACGCCTTGGATTCATGCGGAATCCGTTTGCTGAACTGACCAATGGCCTGTTCGAGGCACCGTGCCAGCCTGAGGTTATCGCGGCGCTTGCCTATCATCTCGGCCGAAGGCGTGGGCAGTTTAGGTAGATGAGTGCTTAAGGTTTCGCCGATGAAGGACCCGGCGCCGGTTTTCGAATCGATCAGGCCTTCTTCGGTCAAACGATCGAAAACGTTGATGATGGTGGTCCGCGAAACGCCCAGCTCCTGGGCGAGCGTGCGGCTCGATGGCAGGCGCTCTCCGGCCGTCAGCGCCCCGGACAGAATCATTTTTCGTATAGCCGCGCAAATCTGGGTGCTCATCGTTTTCGCCGATTCGCGGTCGATGGTGATGGACGCTAACAACGCACCTCTGGCTATTTTTACCATCGGAATGTCCTTGTGTAGTGGCAACCCGTTCATGTAGTGGCAGCCCTTGTGGCTGCCATCGCCCTTCAGCACCACCGTCAGGTTAATCAAACACGAAAAAATTGGTACGGCAATTGATCCAAAATGGATATTACCGTAAAGCCGCTTTATTCATATCATGCTAATAAGCGTAAGGCTGGAATAAGGTGCGTGTATTTCATGAAGATCAAAAGTATAGAGACGTTCACGACCAGGGATGTGGGGCTGGTTCGTTTGCGCACCGACGACGGATCCGAGGGATGGGGGCAGGTGTCTACCTATCATTCCGATATTTCCGCGACGGTCCTGCATCGCCAGGTGGCCATTCATGCCCTGGGCGAAGACATTTCGGATCTTGGTCAACTGGGGGATCTGCTCGACAGAATTTGTGAAAAGGAATCCAAGTTTCCGGGATCTTATTTGTGCCGGGCGCTGGGCGGGCTGGATACCGCCATATGGGATCTTCACGGCAAACAGCAAGGTAAAAGTGTGTGCGAGCTGCTGGGCGGCGTGCCGCGGCCGGTACGTGTGTATGCGTCAAGCATGAAACGCGATATCACTCCAGCGGACGAGGCCACGCGCTTCCTGCGCCTGCGCGATGCCTGCGGCTATGACGCTTTCAAGTTCCGGGTGGGTGCGGAATGCGGCCGCAACCGTGACGAATGGCCAGGCCGCACAGAGGAAATCGTTCCGGCCGTTCGCAAGGCGCTGGGTGACAGCGCGACCTTGCTGGTCGACGGCAATAGCTGCTATCGCCCCGAAACCGCGATCGAAGTGGGACATCTGCTCGAAGATAATGGGGTCTGTCATTTTGAAGAGCCGTGTCCCTATTGGAACCTTGAGTGGACTAAACAAGTCAGGGATACGCTGAGCATCGATATAACGGGCGGCGAGCAAGATAATAATCTTGCCTTGTGGAAGCATATGATCGACTCGCGGGTGGTGGATGTCGTGCAACCCGATGTGTGCTATCTGGGGGGCATTGAACGCACATTGCGCGTGGCTCGCATGGCGCAAGAGGCCGGCCTGCCCTGCACGCCGCATTCGGCCAACCTGTCCCTGGTGACTATCTTTACACTGCACCTGATGGGCGCTATTGAAAATGCCGGCCCTTATGTTGAGTTTTCAATCGAAGAAGCCGATTACTACCCCTGGCAATATGGCATCTATACCGAATTTCCGGTGGCTCGCGACGGCAAGGTTCAAATTCCCCAAGGGCCGGGCTGGGGCGTCGAGATCAATCCGCAATGGTTGAACCAGGCCGACTATAAAATAAGCAGGCTGGATTAAGCCCGGCTGCCATCGCCATTAAGGCTGCGGGCAGGGCGCCCATCTGTTTTGGAGAAGTATGGATGTCGCAGCAAATAGAAGCGTGTGTGGATGAGGCGTTGCGTACCGGGACATTGTCCGGCCTGCCCGATCAGGTGTATATCGATGGCCGGTGGCGCGATTCCGACTCTGGCAAGAAAATGGAAACGCTCGACCCGGGGACTGAAAAGCCCTTTGCGCGGTTTGCCGCGGGCAACGCGGCCGACGTCGATGCGGCGGTGGTTTCTTCGGAACGAGCCTTCAAGGAAGTATGGCGCAAGGTCGATCCGGCGCAACGCGCCAACCTGTTGAGAAGAGCAGCGACGCTGGTGCGAGCCAATGAAGGGCGGCTGGCTGTGGCCGAGACCCTGGATTCCGGCAAGCCACTGGCGGAGTCGCGTATCGACGTGGACGCCATCGCCCGCTTCCTGGACTACTACGGCGGCGCGGCCGATAAATTGCAAGGCGAAACCATCCCGTTGGGCCGGGACTTCGTTTCTTATAATGTACTGGAGCCAGTGGGGGTTACGGCGCATATTCTCCCCTGGAATTTTCCCATGTTTGCAATGGTGCGCGGTGCGGCCCCCGCTCTCGCGGCAGGGTGTACCGTGATTGTGAAACCGGCCGAAACCACGCCGGTTACTGCGCTGATGCTGATGGATATCTTCACTGAGGCCGGTTTTCCCGCAGGGGTATGCAATGTAGTCACGGGGACCGGTCAGGCCGTTGGCGAGCCGCTTTGCGCCCACAAGAAGGTTCGGCATGTGACGTTCACCGGCTCGGTCGCCACGGGAAGCCGTGTGATGCAAAACGCTGCCCGCCACATTACCAGCGTGACCCTGGAATTGGGCGGGAAATCGCCCGCTGTCGTGCTGGCCGATTGCGACCTGGATCATGCTGTTGAAGATATGCTGGAGGCTATTTACTTTAATGCCGGCCAAGTGTGTTCCGCGGGCTCCCGGCTTGTGATCGAGCGCCGTATCCATGATGAATTCGTCGAAAAATTTGCAGCGCGAGCCAGTGCGCTGACGATAGGCCATGGGCTTAAAAACCCTGTCATCGGAGCCATCAACTCGCGCCAGCAGCTTGAGAAAATTGCTCGCATCGTCGATGATGCCAGAGCGCGTGGCGTCAATGTTGTTGCAGGAGGCCGATGTACGGTGGATCCCGATAGCGGAGCCGGTTGGTTTTTCCAGCCCACAATGCTTGACGATGTCCGGCCCGACGACCGCGTCGTACAAGAAGAGATCTTCGGACCGGTTCTTTCCGTTCAGATAGTCGATGGCATTGAAGAAGCCCTGTCTGTTGCCAACGGCACCGATTATGGCCTGGCCGCATGCATCTACACGAAGGACATTAAAAAGGCGCTGGGCCTGGCCAGGGATATCGACGCGGGCCAGGTGACGGTCAATCAGTATTATGCAGGGGGCATTTACACCCCCTTTGGCGGCAACAAGCTGTCGGGCTTTGGCCGGGAGAAGGGGTTGGAGGCACTGCGTAATTATTGCCGGACCAAAAATGTGACGGTCAGAATCTAGGCCTTGCGGGAAGAACATATGGCCGATTTCGATTACATCATCATCGGGGCCGGGTCTTCGGGCTGTGTGCTGGCCAATCGTTTGAGCGAAAACGGAAAACACAGGATATTGCTGCTGGAGGCAGGCGGCAGCGACAAGCGATTCTGGGTGCAGGTGCCCATCGGCTACGGTAAAACCTATTACCAGAAGGCCGTCAACTGGATGTACATGACCGAAGAGGTCCCGGGCCTGAACAATAAGCCCAGTTATTGGCCGCGCGGCAAGGTGCTGGGTGGGTCGAGCTCCATCAATGCCATGGTTTACATCCGCGGGAATGCCAGGGATTACGATGACTGGGCGGCCGCTGGAAATCCGGGATGGGCTTATCAGGATGTGCTGCCTTACTTTATAAAGTCGGAAGCCAACCAAATGGGGGCGGGCCGCTATCACGGCGACGATGGCCCTCTGTACGTATCGGATGTTTCAAAAGAGTTGCATCCCTTATGTCAGGACTATATTCAAGCGGGCCGGCAAGCCGGATTGGACTTCAATCCGGATTTCAACGGTGCCAGGCAAGACGGAGTGGGGCCGTATCAGATCACGGTCCGTCATGGTTTGCGCATGTCTGCGGCCAAGGCGTTTTTGCACCCCGCGATGAAACGGGCCAATTTGACAGTGCAAACGTATGCGTACGCGACGCGCCTGCTGTTTGAAGGGAAACGAGTTATTGGCGTCGAGTATGAACGTGGCGGCCGCCGCTGCAAGGCTTTTGCCGCAAGGGAAGTCATACTTTGCGGCGGCACGATCAACTCGCCGCAACTACTGCAGCTGTCGGGCATCGGCCCTCGGGACGTGCTCGAGCCCTTGGGGATCGACGTAATCCACGACAGTCCCGCGGTGGGGCGCAACCTGCAGGATCATGTCGGCGTCGATTATCTTTTCAAGTGCAATAAAAAGACCTTGAACAACGAGCTCAATCCCTGGTGGGGCAAGCTCTGGGCCGGCCTCAGGTATATCTTCGCGCGTAGCGGCCCATTGGGTTTGAGCATTAATCAGGCGGGTGGTTTTTTCAAAACCGCTCCAGACTTGTACCAACCCGATATGCAGTTGTATTTTTCTCCGGTCAGCTATACCAGGGCCCCGCCCAAAACACGTCCCTTGATGAATCCGGATCCCTTTGCCGCCTTTCTGCTGGGGGTCTCCAACTGTCGTCCTTCATCCAGGGGGTACTTGAAAATACGCTCGTGCGATCCCCACAAGGCGCCCGAAATACAGCCGGATTATTTGTCGACGGACGACGATATACAAAGGATGCTTCGCGGGGTTCGCTTTATTCGCGAGCTGGCCGGGACGGCAGCACTCAAAGAAATTATTACCGAAGAGCTTCGTCCCGGGGCCGCCTGTGCGAGTGACGAGGCGTTGGTACAAGATATTCGCGACAACGCGTGGAGCGTTTTTCATGCATGCTCTACCTGCCGCATGGGGCCGGACCCGCAGGCTGATGTGGTGGATCATTGCCTGCGTGTGTATGGGGTGGAAAGCCTGCGGATTGCCGATGCGTCCATCTTCCCTTCTTTGGTTTCCGGCAATACGAATGCAGCCGCGATTATGGTGGGTGAGAAGGCGGCTGATCTGATTTTGAGCGACACCGCCTTGGGGCGATGATGTCATTGCATTGAATGGCAGCCACAAGGGCTGCCGCTACAAATGCGTGGCCTTGGATTGTGTAGCGGCACCCCTTGTGGGTGCCATTTCCGCAGCGCCCGGTTATGATGCCGTGAAGCCCGTGGACCTGCCTGGGGCCGCAAACCCGTGACCATGACTTATCGCACCCATCAACAGAAGCGCTGGCTGGCGCTCATTGTCCTGTGCCTTGGCGTTTTGATGATCGTCCTGGACACAACCATTGTGAACGTTGCCCTGCCATCCATCCAGGCGGACCTGGGCTTTTCCGAAACGTCGCTGGTCTGGGTTGTCAATGCATACATGATCACCTTCGGCGGGTTTTTGCTGCTCGGCGGTCGGCTGGGCGATCTCTTTGGGAACCGAAGGGTGTTTCTGTTCGGAATCGTGCTTTTCACGCTGGCATCGCTCGCCTGCGGGTTGGCCGGTTCGCAGGGACTGCTGATAGGGGCGAGGGCGGTTCAGGGATTTGGCGGCGCCATTGTTTCGGCGGTTTCATTGTCCATGATCATGAGCCTGTTCAGCGAGCCCGCAGAGCGGGCGCAAGCGATGGGCGTCTATGGCTTTGTATGCGCCGGCGGCGGCAGCATCGGCGTACTGCTGGGCGGCGTCCTGACCAGTACTCTTAGCTGGCACTGGATTTTTCTTGTCAATCTGCCGGTAGGTATTGCGGTATGTGCGCTCTGTGTGGCTTTGCTACAGGGTGGGCCAGGACAGGCTGCTTCTTCCGGCCGCCTTGACGTTGCAGGCGCCGCGGCCGTCAGCGCATCGCTGATGCTGGCGGTTTATGCCATTGTCAATGGCAACCAGGCAGGGTGGGCTTCCGCCCAGACCTTGGCCATGTTGGTGTGCGCAATTATGCTGCTCGCCGTTTTTGTAGGCATCGAGGCGCGTGTGCGTAATCCATTGATGCCGCTCGGCCTTTTTCGCTTGCGCAATGTGGCCATTGCCAACGTCGTTGGCGTCTTGTGGGCCGCGGCCATGTTTGCCTGGTTCTTTATTTCGGCGTTATACCTTCAGCGTGTGCTGGGCTATACCGCGTTGCAAGTGGGCTTGGCCTTCCTGCCTGCGAACCTTATCATGGCGGCCTTCTCGCTGGGGCTGTCGGCCAGAATGGTCATGCGTTTGGGCATCAGGCCTACATTGTCTATTGGTCTGTTGCTGGCGGCTATAGGCTTCGCCCTGTTCTCGCGCGTGCCGATCGATGGTGTCTTTGCGCTGGATGTACTGCCTGTAATGGTTCTCCTTGGAGCGGGCGCCGGCATGGCGTTCAACCCCTTGCTGCTGGCGGCCATGAGTGATGTGCATCCAGGCGAATCGGGCCTTGCCTCCGGTGTCGTCAATACCTCGTTCATGATGGGTGGGGCGCTGGGCCTGGCCATTCTTGCAAGCCTGGCCGCCGCGCGTACCGGCGGCCTCCTGAGGTTCGGCGCGGAGTCCCTTGCCGCGCTTGCGGGCGGCTATCGGCTTGCCTTTATTTCCGGCGCCGTTCTGGCGGCCGCGGCCGCACTGATCGGCGGCGCGTACCTTCGCGCTGCGGATTCATTGGCGACGGATCCCGAGGTGCCTCGGTCCTAGAGTATTTTCGATTGAAGCGTTTACGGAACTGAACGCGTTTCGTGTCGCTGGTTTTTTGAGCCGTTTTGGGTGAGATCATTCTATTAACACGCCGCAGGGCGAGGGGTGGGTACCGTCCGGTCCGTCCAGCGGTCGTGGCGCTACGCGCCCCGACTGCCCGGGTCTGCCTCGTCCAGGCGGGCGTCGGGCGAACTCACTGCGCCTCGCAAAAAGCGCGAGGCTCCGTTCAGACAGCGCCCGCCGACAGCCCCCGCCTTCCCTTCGTCAGCACCCGGCGCTGGCCGAATGACCGGACGGTACCCACCCCTCGCCCTGCGGCTGCGGTGATGAAATGCACCGGGGGATGCGGAGGGACGGCAGGCGCTTGGTCGAGCGAGGTCCACGGGCGGCGTGATAGAGACAGGCTGCGGGCCAGTGAATTCTTGGCCTCCCTAGACGGCGTCTTCAGATACCAATACGTCCAGCCAAATACCCAAGCATCCCATGCCGTATACCGTTTGACTAAAAATGCTCTAGGCCGGCCCGGTACGCTGGGTTTGTCTATGCGCCTGCAATGCCCTGATTCGCATTATTGCTTGATGGTCGGAGGTTGCCGCATCGACCATTTGCGCCAAATCGGCCTTCAGCGCTGTTCGCGATCCGGCATCGAGATAGACCATGTGCCCCGAAGGGTAGAACCGCACGCCGAGATTTTTGCGCACGCCTGAGTCGGCCAGCGGCATCGCCTCCAGATCCATGACGGTCTGATAAAACGGCGTGACAAAATCGTAATAGCCGTTGGCCGACAATACTTTCAGGTCGACGTTCAGACTCATCGTTGCCGCGAGATCGCCCGCCGTGTAAAGGATAATATTGCCGTTCTCGTCGATGCCTTTTTGCGCACCGGTCGGGTCGATGTGGCTGAAGTCCCAGTTCTGGAACGCCTGGTCGTTAAGGTCCGTAAACGACGAGGTCGAGGTGAACTTCAATCCGTCATTGAGGTAGTTGTTCCACATGGCGGTATAGACTCCGGAAACGGCCGTCATGGTGGGATCGTTGCCGCCTGAATTGGGTGAAATATGTTTGGCTATGCCCGTGTCGATGCCGGTCACGCGGCCGTCATAGGCGCCCAGTGCCAGGCCTTTGTCCTGCAGCAGGCCGAGAAGAAAGAGCGAATTCCCAACGGAATCACGTGCGGCAATATCAAGGTTCCAGGCGGCCAGCGTGGTTTTATCGATGCCCGTGTAATCGCTTAGCGTTTGCGTTGTCGTCGATGCGGCCTTTGGGTGTTTCCGCAATGCTTTCGCATAGTCGCCTCGCGCAAATGACGTTGCCGCATCCATGAATGTCGACAGGTTGGTGGGGGGCGGGTCTACATGGACCTTCTTGTGGTACCACGCGTCGGCGGCCGCTGTGGGCAGGGCGCCCACGGGGTTGCCCGCCTGGGAATAGTCGAGAATCGACGATTGAATCGTGATGCCGTTTAGTTCAACGCCGTCTTCGTGCAATACGTACGACAGTACTGCGCTGCGCGCTGTGCCGTACGACTCGCCAAACAGGAATTTCGGCGAATTCCAGCGATCGTTTGCGGTGAGATAGCGTTTGATGAATTGCGCAATCGAATGGGCGTCCTGGTCGACTCCCCAAAAGTCCTTGTTTTTGTAGGGTGCAATGGCGGTCGAATAGCCGGTGCCCACGGGGTTGATAAAGACCAGGTCGCTTTTGTCGAGCAGACTGTCGGGGTTGTCTTCGAGCGTATAGGGTGCGGGTGGCGTAAAGCCCGGCATCGATGTTTTGATGCGCTTGGGCGCGAACGACCCCAGCAGTACGAAAACCGAGGAAGATCCCGGGCCGCCGTTGTAGAAGAACGTGACCGGGCGTTTTTCCGGTGTTTGGCCGTCGGTGGTGAAGGCAACATAGAACATTTTCGCGCTTGGCTTTGAACTGCTCGGATCGACGACTGCCAGGTGTCCGGCTTTTGCCGTATATGCAAAAGCATGGGCGCCAAGCTTGATCTGATGGTGCGTGATCGCGGCATTTTCCGTTGCGTCGGCGACGGAATCACCGGGCCCGTTGCCATACGCGGTCGGGTCGAAACAGAGCTGATCCTTGCCGCTGGCTGCCGCAGTCGATTTGGGCGATGGTGTTTTATGACTTGCCATGGTTTCGCTCCTTGAGCCGGCGCCGCGGCTTAAAGCATTTGCGCCAATTTCTGTCCGTTCGGGCTGCCCAGACCGGTACAGGCGTCCCATCCGGGTGATGCCGCGAAGCTGCCGTTGTTGCCTTGCGTAATATCGTTCAGTGCGGTCGGCTGCCGATACAGCTTTGCGTTGATGAATCCGACCGTGCTTGCCTTGTCTGTATTGATCCGCGCAATCAGTGCCGCCCATAAGGGTGCTACGGCGCTGGTGCCTCCCACTACCTCGTCGGATCCATCGATCAGCACCCGGTATCCGGTTAGCGGATCGGCATTGCCGGCAACATCGGGAACGCCGCGTTTGCGAAGTGCGGCGGAGCGGCCGTCTTGCGTGTTTAGACTTAGCTTTTTTTGCCACGCGGGCAATTCGAAAATCGTACTGACGCCGCCACCGCCCGCACCGCCTTGCGTGCCGTCATTCCACACGACTTCACTTTGGATGGCATGGCCCGAAGCGTGCAGGCTTGTGCCGCCGCACGCCAGGACATAAGGGCTCGATGCGGGAAAATCGACGTGGTTGGCGCCATCCGCAATGCCGTCGCTCGCGCCATTGTCTCCCGATGCGGCGCACACCGTTACTCCCATTGCGGCAGCCGCCTGCAGCGCATCATTGAATGCCTGCATCGATTGTGGCGTCCACATTGGTTCCGGACCGCCCCAGCTTATCGAAATGACTGATGGCTTGTTAATGCTATCGTGCACCGCCTGGCTAAGCGCGCTGATGAAACCAGCGTCGCTGTTGGTCGAGAAATAAACGGCGATATGCGCCTCGGGTGCAATCGCGCCGGCAATCTCGATATCCAGGGTGACTTCCCCATCCGGCCCGTTGGGATTGCCGGTAGCTTGATTAGTGGCCCCGTTTACCGAGACGGCTGTCACGGTGGGGGAGGCTACATTCAACTTTGAAAAGTAGGCCTGCAGGTCGCTTTCGATATAGCCGCCGCCCAGTTCGATGAGGCCTATGCATTGTCCCTTTCCCGCATTGTCGGGGAAGTTATAGAGGGATGCGATCTGGATGGGCGAGAAGGCGGAGCGGGCGGTTCGTGGCGCTACCCGAAAGGGCGGATGAAGGCGAAAATGCGACCGTGCCTGCGGACGGTTGTCCAGGCCGACGACGGCCGTGACAATATCTTTAAGATATTCCGGAATGTGAAGCGGGCCGATTCGCCCGCGATAGTTGCCAAGCCGGTGTTCGTAGCTTTGCAAGTCGACATCGAATGCCACGTTGAACTGCGCCACGGTCCCTGCCACGGTGACGCTGCTGCCGGCGATATCTTCGCGCAATATCCTGAGCCCGTATTGGTTGGCGAAGTCGATGACTTTGGCGATATCTTGCCGCGCGGCGCCAAACTTTTTCGCGAACTCCGCACGGGATAGATGAGCGGCCCGATGATCGCCGATGGCGAGTTTGTCGACGATGTTGCGTAAATCGTTGTTCGCATGGCGGCGCACGATGATGATCGCCTCCAGCTCCTGGGCCGGATCGGCGGGCCCGACGCACCGTGCGTCGGCAAGCGGCGCGCGTTCACTGCCACGAAGAGGACATTTTGCCATGATGCTGACCCCCCATTGTTGGGAAGCGCCTACTCAATAAATTGGCGGCTAACTTGTGTCTTGTTTCGATTAAATAACACGATTATCGACATGTACAAGTGCTTGCATCATGCTCTTACACACTTTAACGACCAGACCCGTATGCTGGCCATGTGTCTGACAGGCGATATCCTTCCGGCCATGGATCGGACGGATCCAGCATATGCTGATGGGTTCCGGTTATCCATCCGCGCCCTGAAATACTCGGCACGATCGCGGCCTTGCCGCCGATTTGGCTTAGGGATTCGATCCGGCAGTCAAAGCGCGAGTTGATAATGGATAGCCCTGTGTAGCGGTCGCCGACCTGCAGCAGACCTCTGGCGTGAAGCACGGCCATGCGTGCCGAGCAGCCCGTCCCGCAAGGGGAGCGATCAAGCTTTCCGGGCTCGATCGCCACTGCGCTGAGCCCGGTCGCAATGCCTTGTTCCAGTGTGATGGGCGCGGTGAATTGGCAGAATGAAATATGCGTCCAGTCAGGATTTTCGGGGTGTGTGAAACCCAGTTGCTCGTTGGCGGCCCGGGTAATTTTCATGCCCATGGCCGCGAGGTCATGGGCTTCGTCGGCGGCCAGCGTAAAGCCCAAGTCGGCGGCCTTCACCAACACAAAGCTGTCGCCGCCATAGGCGGTATCGACCCGCACTGTGCCTACCCCTTCGATTTCAAGCGCCGCGTCCAGCTTGTCGGCAAACGATGGGTGGTTGAATACTCGGACAGATTCTGCCTTTCCGTTCCGGCACTGGGCCACGACCTCGATCAATCCGCCTGGCGCTTCCAGGGTGAATCGGGTTTCGGGCTCGGTCATGGGCAGGATGCCGCTATCGAGCAACACGGTCGAGACACAGAGCGAGTTCGATCCGGACATGGGCGGCGTATGCACGGGCTCCATGATTAGCCATCCCATGACGGCGCGCGGGTTTTTGGGCGGCAGCAGCAGGTTGACATGGCGGAAGACGCCGCCGCGCGGCTCGTTAAGCATGAAGTTGCGCAGCGTCTGGTCTTTGTGAATCCAGCGCGCCTGCTCCCAAAGGGTATCGCCCGGGGGCGGCAGCACACCACCCACGATCACATCGCCCACTTCGCCTTCGGCATGGCAGCTGACTACGTGTATTACTTTGTTGGTACGCATATTTTGATTGGCAGGCCGTGTATGTTAATGCGCAAGCTGGAAGCCATGCGCGTAGGGATCGCGATCATCGATGAAAATGGTGTTAAGCCCCGTTACGCGGGCCCAACCCGCAATGGAAGGGATGATGGCGGGTAGGTCGCCCACTGTTGTCAGGGCTTCGACACGTCCTTTGAACATTGAGCCGATGATGCTCTCATGGATGAAATCGTCGCCCGGCTTCAGCCGGCCCAAGGCGGCCCAATGCGCCATGCGCGCCGAGGTCCCCGTGCCGCAGGGCGAACGATCGATGGCGTTGTCGCCATAAAAGACGGCATTGCGCGCAGTGGCCTCTGCCTGAGTAGGCTTGCCTGCCCAGAGGATATGACTTAATCCCTTTATTTCAGGTTTCTCGGGATGCTGAAAAGTATATTTTTCGTTCAAGGCCTGGCGTAGGCGCGGGCTCCATCCCAGCAGGTCGGATACGCTCACATCCGCAATGTCGGTAAACGCTTTCTGAGGTTCGACGATGGCATAGAAATTGCCGCCATAAGCCACATCCACGGTAACGCTTCCCAAGCCCGGAACTTCGGCGCTAAGTCCTCGTGAATGCACAAACGATGCGACGTTGGTCAGGCGCACTTCTTCTACATAAGGCCCTGCCTGGCGGTATTGGGCCACGACCACTCCGGCGGGCGTGTCCAGTCGCAATGTTCCGGGTGTCTTGGGGCTCACCAGGCCATGCTCGATCATCGTTGTGACGGTGCCGATGGTGCCGTGGCCGCACATGGGCAGGCAGCCGGACGTTTCGATAAAAAGAATGGCGATGTCGCAATCTTCACGCGTGGATGGGTAAAGGATCGACCCGGACATCATGTCGTGGCCGCGTGGTTCGAACATTAGTCCCTTGCGTATCCAGTCGAACTCGGCCAGGAAATGAGCGCGCTTATCCAGCATGGTCTTGCCTTGCAGCGTGGGTCCGCCGCCCGCAACGACTCTGACCGGATTGCCGCAGGTATGTCCATCAATACAGAAAAAGGTGTGTCTTGCCACAATGGTGCTCCTAGAATCGGTCGGGCCGGAAGGGATGAAGTGAAAGGGCAGGCGGGCGATCCAGCAGCATATCGCGCACCAGCCGGCCGGTCGCCGCCGACTGCGTCAACCCAAGATGACCATGTCCAAAGGCATAGATAAGATTGCGCGTGTGCGGCGAGCGGCCGATGACGGGCAGGGTATCGGGCAGGCTGGGGCGAAAGCCCATCCATTGCTTGCCGCCCTCGGTCTTGAGCGCGGGCAGGAATTGCTTGGCCTTGGCCAGCATCATTTCAGAGCGGCGGAAATCGGGCTTGCGCGTCAGCCCGCCCAGCTCTACCGCACCGCCCACGCGGATGCCGGCAGATAGCGGAGTGACGACAAAGCCGTGTCCGCCAAAGGTCAGCTGGCGCCGCAGGTCGAACGCATTGGCGGGTAGGGTCGTGTTGTATCCGCGCTCGGTTTCCAGCGGGATAGAGTCCCCCGATTGGCGTGCCAGCTTGCGCGACCAGGCTCCGCAGGCCAGGACGACATGCCGCGCATGCAGGGTATCGCCGTTTGTCAGCGTAATACCCAGGCCCTCTGTTTCGGAAGTCAGACGGTTTGCCTCAGCCACCATAAACTGCGCGCCTTTTAGCATGGCCGCGTGACCGATGCCTTGGGCCAATTCATAAGGGTCAGCCACCGTTTTCCAGCTTGGCACGAACATGGCGTGTGTGAACCGGGGTGACAAGCCTGGTTGTAGCTCTTCGAGGGCCGATCCGCTTACCATGCGGGATGCGATGCCATGGTCTTCGCGCAATTTCCAGCCGGGTAAAGAGGCGTTGAATTCGGACAGGCCTTCGTAAAGATGCAGAACGCCGTCGGATCGGACCATCCCGTCCAGGCCTGCTCGAGCCAGCATCGCCGAAGACTCTTGCCGGGCAAGATCCATCAATGCCGCTTGCGCATGCACGCTGGCTGCATAACGGTCGTTCCAGCTGGCTCGCCAGAGCCGGATCAGCCATGGGGCAATGCTGGGCAGATAGGCCGGTGGTATCGAAAGCGGCCCAAGCGGGTCAGCTAACCATTTGAAGGCCTTTCGCACAATACCAGGGGAGGCCATGGGCAGGATATCGGAGAATGCCAGCGCCCCGGCATTTCCGTAGCTTGCTTCAAGCGCCATGCCTTTGCGGTCGATTACAACAACCCGCAAGCCTGCTTCGACTAGGTAGAACGCCACTGACAAGCCAATGACGCCGGCGCCGATGACGACAACGTCATGAATATCTTGTGTCAAACCCGTGCTCCGTCAAGCGGCCCGATGGCTTCTGTATACGTTCATGCTGCCAGCGTTGACAGATCGGGAAGCACGGGCCGCGTAGCGATGGCGTGGCGCACAATGCGCTCCACTTCGGCGCGGCGTGCTCCTTGCAGAGGCATGCGTGGTGCGCGTACGCGCTCGTTCGATTGAATGGCCAACGCTTCGGCCAATTTTATATTCTGCACCAGATATGTGCTGACATCCAGGTCCAGCACAGGACGGAACCAGCGATATATCTCCAGCGCCTCGGCGCTGCGGCCGGCTTGCATGAGCCGATAGACGGCAACGGTTTCACGGGGAAAGGCCACCACCAGGCCTGCTACCCAGCCCACCGCGCCCACGGACAGAGCCTCGAAGGCCAGATTATCCACACCGGTGAGCACGTTGTAGCGATTGCCGAGCCGGTTGAAAATTTCGATACTGCGTCGAATGTCGTCGGAAGATTCCTTGATGGCCACGAATCGTTTGTCGTCGGCCAGGTTTTCCATAATGTCGGGTGTGACATCGACCCGGTAAGCCACCCGGTTGGAGTAGATCATGATGGGCAGGTCGCCAGCGGCGGCCACGGCGCGCAGCGACGCCTCGGTTTCTTGTTCGTTCGTATGGTACATGGGGCTGGGAACGACCATCAAGCCGGAGGCGCCGGCGCGAGCGGCTTTCTTGGCCATATCGCAGGCTTCTGCTGTCGACGCGGCGGAAATGGTCATCAGCACGGGCAGACGGCCTGCCGCGTCTTGTGCGATTTTAAGGACTTCGATACGTTCTTCGGGGCGAAGCATCGGGCCTTCACCCAAAGACCCGGCGACGATCAGGCCATTGCACCCGGCTTCAATCATCAGGCCAAAGCAACGCTGCATTTCAGCATGATCAAGCTCACCTGCTTGCGTGAACTTGGTCGTCACAGCGGGAATTACGCCTTTCCACATTTAGCTTCTCCTATGTATTTACGCTGAAATTATCGCATTATTGGATCCAATATACAATTTAATCTATGCGAAGTAATTTATTGTTTAACGTCGAGACGGGAACGGGTCTTTGATATCATTCGTTGCTGGACTTAGTCGTACGGCAGCTAGGGGTGTAATTTGGATTACTGGTCGAAGATAAGCGCTGTCGATCTCGGGAAGACAGCCTCCACGGCGGATGTGATCTACAACGCGTTGCGCGATGCGATCATTCGCGGCGATATGCCCGAAGGCGAAACCCTGCGGCAGGATAATATCGCCCAAATTTTCAACGTCAGCCGGATCCCGGTGCGCGAGGCGCTCAAGCGGCTTGAAGCGCAAGGCCTGGCTACGTCGGTGCGCTACAAAGGGGTGGTGGTGGCATCCATGTCCACGAGCGAAATCTCCGAAATTTTTGAATTCCGCGCCCTGGTCGAGCCCAAGGTGATAGAGCTGGCGGTGCCGCTCATGAGCAAAGAATCCCTCGAAAAAGCGCAGGCCTACTGCGACGAATTCGCGGCCGAAACCGAGCCCGCCCGCTGGGGCGACATCAACCGGCTTTTCCATACGGCGCTTTATGCGGATTCGGGCCGGCCGTATTATTTATCGGTGATCGATAAAACCAACGACCGGGTCGAGCGCTATATACGCGCGCAACTCGACTTGACTCATGGCATGGAGCGGGCTCGCGCCGACCATCAGCAAATCATGGACGCCTGTTTTAGGCGCGATGCAAAAGCTGCGGCGCG
Organism: Paralcaligenes ureilyticus; assembly: GCF_004346225.1. GTDB lineage: Bacteria > Pseudomonadota > Gammaproteobacteria > Burkholderiales > Burkholderiaceae_B > Paralcaligenes > Paralcaligenes ureilyticus. Next base: position 153,074 of record NZ_SMAJ01000008.1, read on the forward strand.
CGCAACGCGCGAGCATATCGTCAATGCCGGAAAATCGCTGGTCGCCTTCTTGCGGAAGCGGGCTGACTAGAGCATTTTTGGTCAAACGGTATACGGCACTGGACGTTTGGGTATTTGAAGACGCCGTCTATGGGGGCCGGGGCGGGGCCGGCACGGCGTGCTTGATCCGGATCTGCCTCGTCCAGGCGGGCGTCG
>NZ_SMAJ01000009.1 GCF_004346225.1 Paralcaligenes ureilyticus
GACGAGGCAGACCCGGGCAGTCGGGGCGCGTAGCGCCACGACCGCTGGACGGACCGGACGGTACCCACCCCTCGCCCTGCGGCGTCTTAATAGAACCGGCACTATTGTCCAATAATTGCCAGAACAATTGCACTTTTGAATAGCCTTGCCACCGGCATAAAGAGGTTATTTACCCACCTCGGATTGCACGGTTTTTACAAAATCATCCAGTTCATTGGCGGCCAGATCGGATACCGCCCAATAATCCATGCCGCCAAAAACCCAGTGCACCAGATGGTAGCCCTGGCGTTCCTGCGCCCGCGGCGCGGCGTCCTTGCCGGTGCTTGGCCATATAAAAAGATTGATCGGGTGCTTGTTGTGGCGATACACCAGCGCCGCCACCGGGCGGCCGTCAAGGTAGTCGAGCCGCCCGCCTTCCAGGGGAAAGCCTTGGGGCGCCATGTCAACGACGGGCGGAGAAAAATTCAGCTTGCCGTTGAACCAGGGTTTTACGGTGTGTTGGTCGGAGGACGCCACATCCGCCAGGTGGTTGGCCTGCAGTGAGCGAACATGGTTCGAGACGACTTCTTCTGTAAGCTGTTCCTGGGCGGACGGCAGGCCGAGATATAAGCCGGCGCTCCAGACTATCGCCAGCACTGACAACGTTGCAATACCGGCATTAAGCCAGTTGAAGCTCCAGGATCTGTAACGAGGTGCCGGGTTCAGCTGTTCCTGCGGCAGGCTGGCGCTGATGCGTTGGGCAAGGCTGGCCGGCGCCTCGAAGTAGGGGGCCGCTTTTTTAAGCCCCACGCTTACCGAGCGTTGCTCCGCGTATTCGCGTTGGCAATCGGCGCAGCCGGCAAGGTGGCGTTCGACGGCGAGCATGTCGGACAGGCCGAGTTCCTGGTCCACATAAGCGGGCAGCAGCTCCAGTATTTCTTTGTGGTCCATCATGCCTCCGGGTTCGACGGCGCAAGGATTTTCGCCAGCAATTTACGGCCGCGCCCCAGGCGGGACATGACCGTACCGATGGGAATGCCAACGACGCCGGCAATTTGTTTATAAGATAGATCTTCCAGTTCCCGCATTACCATCACCTCGCGAAACTCCAGGGGCAGCGCTTCAAGCCCTTGTTGCAGCAGGCGCTCGCTGTCTTTGCGCATGAGCAGCGTTTCCGGGTTGTTGTCGGCATGCTCCATCCCTGCGGCGTCCTGTGCGTCGGCGCTGTGGAGATCTTCATCGAATAAGGTGTTTTGCTTTTGTTCATGGTTCTTCTGGTACCAGGTGTAGAAGGTATTGCGCACGATGGTGAGCAGCCAGGCGCGTCCATCGTCGCCATGAAAGCCGTCAAAAAACTTGAAAGCGCGCAAACAAGCCTCTTGCACCACGTCCTCCGCATCGTGGCGGCTGCGCGTGAGCCAGCACGCCAGATTGAATGCCGAGTTCAGATGCGGCAGCACCAGTGTTTGAAATCGCTTGTTTTTTGCCGAGGCTATCATTCATGCGTTTCCAGGTTCTGTCTCTATAAGACTGCCCGCACAAAAATTTTATTCCCAATAAGCCAGGCCGGGAATAAATAACAGAGTACTCCGGTATAGGACGTTACCGATTAGATGATCGGTGCAACTATGGAGGCAGTCATGGGCAATACCATCAATAGACGCAGTTTCCTCGGGTTGGCCGGCGTCGGGGGCGCAATCTTCGCTTCGGGCTTGAGCGGCTGGGCAACCGCCGAGACAAAGCCGGGCGTGGCTAACGATGATTTCTTTTTTGTTCAATTGTCGGATTCCCATTGGGGCTTCGAAGGCCCCCCGAATCCGGACGCGCGCGGCACGTTGCAGAAGGCCGTCGCGGCGGTGAACGGTCTTGAGTCACAGCCGGATTTCATTATGTTCACCGGCGATCTCACGCATACGACCGATGATCCGGCGGAGCGCCGCAAGAGATTGTCCGAGTTCAAGAAAATCGTGGCGGACCTTAAAGTGAAGAACACCCATTTCATGCCTGGCGAACACGACGCCGCTCTTGACTATGGGAAAGCCTTTCAGGAATTTTTTGGGGAAACGCACTACACGTTCGACCATAAAGGCGTGCATTTCATTGTGCTCGACAATGTTTCCGACCCCGCCGGGAGCATCGGCGACGCGCAGCTTGCATGGTTGGCCGCAGACCTTGCCGAACAGCCGGCGGACGCGAGAATCGTGGTTTTCACCCATCGGCCTTTATTCGATCTGTACCCGCAATGGGACTGGGCGACGCGCGACGGCGCCAAGGCGGTGGCACTGCTAATGCCTCATGCCCATGTGACCGTGTTCTATGGCCATATACATCAAGAGAATCACCATATGACCGGGCATATTGCGCATCACTCGGCCAAGTCGCTCATTTTTCCGCTGCCCGCCCCCGGATCGCAGCCCAAGCGTACCCCTCTGCCTTGGGATAGTGCCTATCCTTATCGCGGCCTCGGGTTTCGCGAAGTGGAGGCGCAAAGGCAGGAAACTCAATACAAAATCGTTGAATTGCCGGTACGGAAGGTGTAGCCATGCAGATCGACCACAATCGGCGCCTGCTTCTGGCCGCAGCGGTTGCCGGCGGGTTGGGCACACTTGCGGCCATCGTCGCGGCGCAGCCGCAGGAACGCATCATCAAGGTAGTCGCCAAGAAATTTGATTTCACGCCGGGCGAGATTCACTTGAAAAGAGGAGAGCCGGTAGTTTTGGAATTGACTACGCTCGATGTGGTGATGGGCTTTAACGCACCGGACTTTGGGGTGCGTTGCGATATCGTGCCGGGGGCGGTGTCGCGAGTCCGCTTCACCCCCGAGCGGGCAGGTGAGTTTGCGTTTCACTGCGATATATTCTGCGGTTCAGGTCATGAGGGCATGACCGGCACAATCGTAGTTGCCTGAATCTGCGCTTCATCCCTCGGCTTTACGCACCGCCTTAGCGCAAATCGCGTTTACATAAGCGATTTGCGCACCATCTTGAGCCATCTCTTTCAAACTTGGGCGCCGCTGGCGCCCGGGTTTCGTTGATTGCCTTGCCTGATTAGGGCTTTGTCGGCTGCGGCGCAGGCGTGCCGCGGCAAAGCTGGCACGCCGATTGCTTTAGGTTCTTTGCGCATCTCGATCGCGCAGACCGTGCCGACCCTACCTCAATCCTATCAGGAGCCATCATGAAACGTAGACTTGTACTTAAACAACTGACGCTTTTCAGCCTGCTTGCGCTATCGGGCTGGGGGCCGCAGACCTTCGCCGCCGACACGATCAAGGTTGGCATCTTGCATTCGCTCTCGGGCACCATGGCCATTTCAGAGACATCCCTGAAAGACGTGGCGCTGATGACGATCGCCGAAATCAATGCCCAGGGCGGCGTGCTGGGCAAACAACTGGAGCCGGTGGTGGTGGACCCCGCGTCGAACTGGCCTTTGTTTGCCGAGAAAGCGCGCCAGCTGCTCTCGCAGGACAAGGTGGCGGTGGTATTTGGCTGCTGGACTTCGGTGTCGCGCAAATCCGTATTGCCGGTATTCAAGGAGCTCAACGGTCTGTTGTTCTATCCCGTGCAGTATGAGGGCGAAGAGATGGAAAAGAATGTGTTTTACACCGGCGCCGCGCCCAACCAGCAGGCGATTCCCGCGGTGGAATACCTGATGAGCGAAGACGGCGGGGGCGCCAAGCGTTTTGTGCTGTTGGGCACGGATTATGTCTATCCGCGCACGACCAATAAAATCCTGCGCGCCTTCCTGCATTCCAAGGGAGTGAAGGACAGCGATATCGAAGAGGTGTACACGCCGTTTGGCCATTCCGACTACCAGACGATAGTGGCCAATATCAAGAAGTTCGCCATGGGCGGAAAGACGGCGGTGATCTCGACCATCAACGGTGATTCCAATGTGCCCTTTTATAAAGAGCTGGGCAACGCGGGCCTGAAAGCGACCGATGTGCCGGTCATGGCGTTTTCGGTGGGCGAGGAAGAATTGCGCGGCATGGATACCAAGCCGTTGGTGGGGCACTTGGCGGCCTGGAACTATTTCGAGTCGGTCAAGAATCCGGTGAATGCCGAGTTCATCAAAAAATGGAAAGCCTACGCCAAGGCAAAGAATTTGCCCAATGCGGCCACGGCGGTGACCAACGACCCGATGGAGGCTACTTATATCGGCATCCATATGTGGAAGCAGGCCGTCGAGCAAGCCAGGAGCACCGATGTGGATAAGGTGATTGCAGCCATGGGCGGCCAGACATTCGGAGCACCCGACGGATTCACTGTCGAAATGGACAAGACCAATCATCATCTGCACAAACCGGTTTATATCGGGGAGATTCGGGGCGATGGCCAGTTCAATAGCGTGTGGAAGACCAAGGGTCCGATTCGCGCCCAGCCGTGGAGCCCTTATCTCGCAGGCAACGAAAGCAAGCAGAAGCTTTAATTGGACGGGTTCGCTATGCGCATTGCCGCCTATGCATCCTATTGGCGCCGGTTCATTCTGGCGCTGCTGATGCTCATGCTTGCCCAGGCGGCGGGCGCGAGCGGCCTTGATCCGGCGCTGCTGGCGCCTTTTTCGGCTGCGGATACCCAGGCGCGGCTGCACGCCATTTCGCAGCTTGGACAGTCGCGCGATCCGCTGGCCGCCGCAGTGCTGGAAGCGCTCGATGGGGGCACCCTGAGCGTGACCGCGCAAGGACGGATCCTGATTGCCGGCTCCGGCCAGTCCGCCATGGATCCGGCGACCGGCGAGAAGGTAACCCTGCCGGCCGACGCCGATACGGTGATCGTCAATAACCGTTTGCGCCGCGCCGTCGAAGGGGCGCTGGCGCAGTCGCGGCTTTTCTCGGTGGATAGGGCGGTGCGCCTGGCGGCGGCCAGGCGCATGCAGCAAAGCGGCGAGGCCGCGCAGGTGGCGTTGATTGCGCAAGCCCTGACAAAGGAAACCGACCCGCAGGTGCGCGGTGCGCTGCAGGTGGCGCAGGCCACGCTGGAATTGAAAAGCGCAGAGCCCGCGACGCGCGAGCATGCCGTGACGATGCTGGGCCGCACGGCCAACGCCGAATTTCGGCCTGTGCTCGTGCGGCTGCTGGGCCGCGATGCGCAGGGCGCGGAGGTTGAGCGCGACGCCGGCGTGCGCGCGGCCGCCGCTTTGGCCATCAAGGACATCGATCGCCATACGGCCACGCTGGAGTGGCTGGGCAATTTGTTTTATGGCCTGAGCCTGGGCAGCGTCCTGCTGCTGGCGGCGCTGGGCCTGGCCATCACATTTGGCCTGATGGGCGTCATCAATATGGCGCATGGCGAATTGCTGATGATAGGTGCTTACGTCACGTATGTGGTGCAGTGGTTGTTCCAGAGGCTCGCGCCGGGATGGCTGGACTGGTACGTGGTGGCGGCGCTGCCTGTGGCGTTTCTGGTGACGGCCGCGGTCGGCATGGCGCTCGAGCGCACGGTGATCCGCTGGCTGTACGGCCGCCCCCTCGAAACTTTGCTGGCGACATGGGGAATCAGCCTGATTCTGATGCAGACAGTCAGAACGATTTTCGGGGCGCAAAACGTGGAGGTCAGCAATCCCTCGTGGATGTCGGGCGGGGTCACCGTGTTGGGGGGATTGGTGCTGAGCTACAACCGTATTGCCATTATTGTGTTCGCCATGCTGGTGGTGGTCTTTGTCTGGCTGTTGCTTAACCATACCCGCCTGGGCCTGTTCGTGCGCGCCATTACGCAAAATCGCAGAATGGCCGATTGTGTCGGCGTGCCGACCGGCCGGGTCGATATGCTGGCCTTTGGCCTGGGTTCGGGCATTGCCGGCCTGGCGGGCATTGCCTTGTCGCAGTTGGGCAATGTTGGCCCCGATCTGGGCCAGGGCTATATCGTTGATTCGTTCATGGTGGTGGTGCTGGGCGGAGTCGGCCAGTTGGCCGGCACCGTCATTGCCGCGCTGGGGCTGGGCGGGATCGACAAATTCCTTGAGCCTTACGCAGGCGCGGTCATGGCCAAGATCGCCATCCTGATGTTGATTGTGCTGGTCGTGCAAAAGCGCCCGCAGGGCCTGTTTGCGCCGCGCGGCAGGAGTGTCGAATGACTGCCGCCAAACCGTTCGCGCGAGCCGATTTGCTGGCCCGCAGGCGTCTTTTTTCGGCGCCTGCCTGGCTCGGGCTGGCCGCCGCCGTTATCGTGCTGGCTTTGTTGCCCTTGCTGAATCTGGCGTTTCCGGCCGGCCACGCCTTGCACGTGTCGTCGTATATCGTGGCGCTGCTGGGCAAGTTCATGTGCTTTGCCATTGCGGCCCTGGCCCTGGACCTGGTGTGGGGCTACGCCGGGATTCTGTCGCTGGGACATGGCCTTTTCTTCGCGCTGGGAGGGTATGCGCAAGGCATGTATCTGATGCGCGCCATTGGCCGCGACGGCGTCTATCACAGCACGCTGCCGGACTTCATGGTGTTCCTGGACTGGAAGTCGTATCCCTGGTTCTGGGCGTTTACCGAGCACTTCTGGTATGCCATGTTGCTGGCGGTGCTGGTGCCGGGCGCGCTGGCCTTCGTCTTTGGCTATTTTGCGTTTCGCTCGCGCATTACGGGTGTGTATTTTTCCATCATTACCCAGGCCCTGACGTTCGCGGCCATGCTGCTTTTCTTTCGCAACGATACGGGGTTCGGCGGCAACAACGGCTTTACCGATTTCAAACGCATATTGGGCTTTGACATTACAGCGCCCGCAACGCGCGCGGCGCTGTGCTGGACGACGCTGGCCGCACTGGCGGGGTCGCTGGTCCTGGCGCGTGCCATCACTCAGTCCAGGCTGGGCCGCGTGTTGACGGCGGTGCGCGATTCCGAGAGCCGGCTGCGGTTCATAGGCTATGACCCGCAGGGCTTCAAGCTATTTGTGTGGACCGTGTCGGCGGTGATGTGCGGCATTGCTGGGGCGCTGTATGTGCCTCAGGTGGGCATCATCAACCCCGGGGAAATGTCCACCCAGAACTCGATTGAAATGGTGATCTGGGTGGCGACCGGAGGGCGCGGCACATTGATAGGCCCCATCGTGGGGGCCGGCGCCGTCAATGCGGTGAAAACCTGGTTCACCAGCGTTTTTCCGGAGTTCTGGCTGTATGCGCTGGGTCTTATTTTTGTGTTGACCACGCTGTTCCTGCCGCAAGGCATTGTAGGCCTGGCGCGCCAGGTGGCCGCGCGCCGTTCCAGGAGAAAACCATGAATGCCTTCGATGCGGAATGCGAACCCGGGCTCAGGCTTGACGGGGGCCCGAGCGGCGATGCGGCTTACGGACGTGTGGCGCCGGTCGGTGTCGATACCCGCCACGGCGTCATTTTGTATCTGGAGGACATCACCGTCCGTTTCGATGGCTTTACGGCGTTGAACCGGCTTAGCCTGGATATAGGCGTAGGCGAATTGCGCTGCATCATCGGCCCCAACGGCGCGGGCAAGACCACAATGATGGACGTAATCAGCGGCAAGACGCGGCCCACGGCGGGCTCGGCGTTCTTTGGGCAGAACATCAACCTGGCCGTGCTTGGCGAGGCCGAGATTGCGCACGCCGGCATCGGCCGGAAATTCCAGCGGCCTACGGTTTTCGAGAATCACACCGTTGTTGAAAACCTTGAACTGGCGATGAAAACCGACAAGCGGGTCAAACCCACCTTGTTTTCAAAGCTAAGCGGCGCACAGGCCGATGCGATTGGCGCCACATTGGAATTGATTCGTCTGACGCACGAGGCGTGGCGGCCGGCCGGCCTGCTTTCTCACGGACAGAAACAGTGGCTGGAGATTGGCATGTTGCTGATGCAGGAGCCGCAGCTCTTGCTGTTGGATGAGCCTGTCGCCGGCATGACGGACGCCGAAACCGAGCGCACCGGCGAGCTGCTCAACGAACTGCGCGGGCGTCACTCGCTCATGGTGGTGGAGCACGATATGGATTTCGTTGCGAGTATCGCGGGCCAGGGCAAGGTAACTGTGCTGCATGAAGGGTCGGTGCTGGCCGAGGGGACGATGAGCGAGGTCCAGGCCGACCCGCGCGTGATTGAAGTGTATTTGGGGCGTTGACATGTTGAGTGTTCGCGCAATCCATCATTATTACGGCGGCAGCCACTCGCTGCGTGGCGTGTCCCTGTCGTTGAAGCGCGGCGAATGCCTGGCTTTGCTGGGCCGCAACGGTGTCGGGAAGACCACCCTGTTGAAGTGCCTGATGGGCGTGCTGCCGGTCGCTTCGGGCAGCGTCAGCTTCGATGGCGACGATATCACGGGCCTGGCCCCCCATCAGCGCGCGGCGCGCGGTATTGCCTATGTGCCCCAAGGACGCGATATTTTCGCACGGCTGACGGTCGAAGAAAATATGCTGATGGGCATGGCGGCCAAGCCGGCCTCGGCCGCCCGCCGCATCAGGAGCGATATTTTCGAACTGTTTCCGGTGCTGAAAGCCATGCTGGCGCGTCGCGGCGGCGACCTGTCTGGCGGGCAGCAACAGCAGTTGGCCATCGCGCGCGCCCTGGTGTCCGAGCCCCGGTTGATTATCCTGGACGAACCCACCGAAGGGATTCAGCCTTCGATCATCAAGGACATCGGCCGCGTGATACGACTGCTGCGCGAACGCGGCGACATCGCCATTCTGCTTTGCGAACAGTATTTCGATTTTGCCCGCGAACTGGCCGATCAGTACGTGGTGTTGTCGCGCGGCGAGGTTGTCGCCTCGGGCGACAGGACGCAACTCGATAGCGACGATGTACGCCGGCATTTGTCCGTTTAGAGCATTTTTGGTCGAACGGTATACGGCACGGGATGTTTGGGTATTTGGCTTGGCCGTTTTGGTATCTGAAGACGCCGTCTATGGGGGCCGGGGCGGGGCCGGCACGGCGTGCTTGATCCGGATCTGCCTCGTCCAGGCGGGCGTCGGGCCAAACTCGCTACGCCGCTGGCGCGGCTACGCTCAAACATGGCCCGCCGACAGCCCCCGCCTTCCCTTCGTCAGCATCCGGCGCACGCCTTACGCCGGCCCCGCCCCGGCCCCCATAGACGGCTCGCGTCGTGGCATGCCAGGAACTCATTGGCCAACCCCTCGCCCTGCGGCGTCTTAATAGAATGACCCCCCACCCAAAACGGCTAAAAAAAGCGCGACGCGAAACGCGTTCAGTTCCGTAAGCACTTCAACCGAAAATGCCCTAGCGAGCCTGCGCTGCGCGTTTCCACCAATCAGCAACGCATGGCCGGCTGCTTTGCTGGGCCACGTAGCGCCGGATTTTCTCGGGCGTCGGGTCGCCGTTGGCCACCAGCCGGTTCAGCGTAACGGCCATGTCCACGTCGGCAATCGACCATTGTCCGAAAAGTGGTTGGCCTTCGGCACCGATCAGCATATCGGCAATGGTCAGCAATTTTTGCGCCGCCTGCTGGGCCTGGCTTGACAAGGGTTTGGGGTTTTTTGCCGCGTAAATGACAGTGGTGGGACGTTCTTCGCGCAATGCGCCCAGATCGCTGCGCAGCCAGGCCTGAATCTGCCGGGCGCGGGCCCTTGGCTTGGCATCTTCGGGAAAGACCGATGCATAGGCAGGGCGCGGATAGGCTTCTTCCAGATATTCAATGATGGCCGAGGATTCCGACAATGAAAAGTCGCCGTCCACCAGAGTTGGTACTCGCGAGGTCAACGAGAGTTGCGCGTAGTCTTTTGAAAATTGCTCGCCGCGATTAAGATCAACGGCCTTGAGTTCGAAGGGCAGGCCTTTTTCAACCAGCGTTGCGTAAACCGACAGGACATAGGGGCTGGAGAATTGGCTATTGGTGTATAGAACGAGACTATTCATGAATTTTTTCCGGTGGTAGCGATTTTTTGATCCGTGCATCACAAATATAACGCATGCAAAATAAAACGGATTATGATCGAGAGCGTGACTTTTTTTATAGACACGCAAGAATGCAAGCCCAAGCCAGTACCGAATACTGTTTACCTCCGCGACCGGACATGGAGGCTTCGACCTTTGCCATACCCGTTGGCGCCTGCGATACGCATGCGCATGTGGTGTCGGCGCAAACGCAGTCGTATCCCATGGTCGATCAACGCAGCTACACCCCGCATCCGGCCGACGAGGCGATGTACCTGAGCATGCTGAAAAAGCAGGGAATGAGCCGCGGAGTGCTGGTACAAATCAGCGTGTACGGGACCGATAACCGCTATATGCTTCGCGTGCTCGCGCACAACTCCAAGACTTTGCGCGGCGTTGCCGTGGTCGATGCGGACATAGATGAAAAAGAATTGGAACGCATGCATGAGTTGGGCGTGCGCGGGCTGCGGATCAATACGCTGTTTGGCGGGGGCGTCGGCTATCAGGCCATCGAGACTTTGGCCAAAAAAATCCAGCCCCTGGGCTGGCATATGCAGTTTTTGATCGATGCCCGCGATTTGCCGGAGCTGACGCCGCGCCTGGCTCCCTTGCAAGTGCCTTGCGTGATTGATCATATGGGTCATACCCCCGTCAACCAGGGCCTGGACAGCCCGGCGTTTCAGGCTTTGTTTCATCTGGTCTCCGACCATGGGTGGTGGGTCAAGCTGTCGGGGGCATATCGAATCAGTGAAGATTTCAGCCGGTTTGGCGATGTGGTTCCGCTGGCGCAAAGGCTGATCGACCTGGCCCCCGATCGCATGGTGTGGGGTTCGGACTGGCCTCATGTTGCGATCGCCAAAATGCCCGATACCGGAGCGCTCAGGAATCAATTGGCTGTCTGGTCGCCCGATGAGGCGCAGCGGCGAAAAATACTGGTCGATAACCCGGCGCGTTTATACGGATTTGAACAGAGCGTTTAAAAACAGGAGGTTGTGATGGGTTGGTATAAAGAACTGAACAAGAATGAACAACGCGCCTTCATTGCCACTTTTGGCGGCTGGGCCGTGGATGCGCTGGACTACATGGTTTTTACGTTCGTCATCGCCACCATCATGACGCTATGGGGTGTTGGCAAGGCCGAGGCAGGGGCGTTAGGCACCATTACCTTGCTGTTTTCGGCTATCGGCGGATGGGGAGCGGGGGTGCTGGCCGACCGGTTCGGCCGCGTCCGGATATTGCAGATAACCATTTTGTGGTTTTCCATCTGCACCTTGCTAATCGGTTTTACCCAGAACTTCGAGCAGTTCTTTGCCTTGCGCGCCTTGCAGGGACTGGGCTTTGGCGGCGAATGGGCGGTTGGGTCGGTTTTGATGGGAGAAATCGTCCGCGCCAAGCACCGGGGCAAGGCGGTGGGTACGGTTCAAAGCGGCTGGGCCATAGGCTGGGGCCTGGCGGCGATTCTCTATACGATCATCTTTACGCTTTTGCCCGCCAATTGGGCGTGGCGGACTTTGTTCTGGGTCGGGATTCTTCCGGCCTTTCTGGTGCTCTATATCCGGAAATTCGTGCCCGAGCCCGAGATCTTCCAGCGCGCGATTAAAAAGGTTCACGCAAAGATCGATCCGATGGCCATCTTCGCGCCGGATATTCTGAAAACGACTATCCTGGCTTCGATCTTATGCACCGGCGCGCAAGGAGGCTATTACGCCATCACTACCTGGCTTCCCACCTATCTGAAACTCGAGCGCCATCTGTCCGTGATAAATACCGGCGGCTACCTGATGGTTATTATTCTGGGTTCGTTCGTTGGGTATTTGGTGGGCGCGTATTTGACCGATCTGCTTGGGCGAAAGGCGAATTTACTGATTTTTTCGGTGCTGAGCGCGCTAAGCGTTTATTTTTATACGGCCTTCCAGTTAAGCAACGAACAGATGCTGTTCATGGGCTTCCCTTTAGGGTTTGCCGCCTCGGGTATTTTCAGCGGCCTGGGGGCTTATTTGACGGAACTGTTCCCGTCCCGGATTCGCGCCAATGGACAGGGTTTCTCCTATAACTTTGGCCGCGGCATCGGTGCGCTTTTCCCGGTGCTGGTTGGCTATTTGAGTGAAACTCATGGCCTGGCCTGGGCCATTGGCATGTTCGCGGGCGGCGCTTACCTGGTGGTTATCATCACAACCCTGCTGTTGCCCGAGACCAAGGGGCGCGAGCTGACCGAGTAGGGCAAAGGGCGCAGTCATGTTTTAACTCGAAGGAGACTACCATGAAGAACCGAGTGACTCAGCTTTCGCTGGCTGCGCTCACCGCGGCGACGCTGGCCTTGCCGGCGGCTGCGGTCGCGGCCGATATGCCGGCCGCCACGATGAAATGCAGTCCCAAACAGGGGATGCAAAAATGTTCGGCGAAAAACAGCAAAAAATGTAGTGCGAAGTGCGGGACGATGGGGGGTGCGATGGGCAGCTCCATGATGCCGGCCGACAAACACTCGGCGAAAAAAATGGGCAAGTGCATGCCGAAGTGTGGCGCCAAGAGCGGTTCCATGAAGTGACAGGCGACACGGCTATCGGCAGGCATCATGAAGCCGGCCAGCGTGCCGCCGGCGCCAGGTTGTTGACGTGTTATCGGACGCTCGCGAAAACGGGTGCACACCTGCTCGATAGTCTGTTTTACGGCAAGGCTCCCCAGCAGTGGCTGCATTATCCGGCCGACGATGCGATCGATGAACGCCACGGCTACCAATGGTTTTATCATTCCCATGCACCGTCCGACCGCGCCGGTTCGACTGAACATGGCCATATTCATGTTTTCGCCCGCCCGGCTACGTGGGCGCCGTGGGCCGACGCCGTGGGCGAGCCTGAGTTCGCCAGGGTGCTCGATATGGCAGGCCGGCAGGCGAGCACCCGGCATCTATTGTGTATCGGCCTGGACGCCAAAGGGGTGCCGCAGAGCCTGTTTACCGTGAACAGCTGGGTTACGGGAGATGCGATGATGAGCGCGGCTTCAACCGTGCGAATGATAGCCGGCCTTCGCCTGTCTACCGGCCACGCCCTGATCGATGAAGTAATTGTTGCGATTACCAGGCTTTACCGCCTGCAGATTGACGGCCTGATGCAACAGCGGGATGCAACGCTGATCGATCGTGCCCGGCTTGGGCCTGGGACGCTTGACGACGAGTCCATGGAAGTGCTCTCCGAACTGCGTATCGACCCCGATCAGCAGTTGGCTGCGCATCGATGAGGCGGGCGGGCATGGCCGCAGCGTCCGGGCTCTCATGGCTATGGTCGTACAATCGTTTCAATTTGGGCTTGAATACACTTTATGGCTGACCCTACCGTCGCAGTCAATGACGCGATCGCGCTTGAAAAGAAAACATGGCCTGTAAAGTTCTATGTCCTGCTGTTTTTAATCGGCATGGTCGCTTTATGGTCGATTTTGTGCGGCATCAGCCACAAGTCGCCCGACCTGGACAATATGGAAGAACTGGTCTGGGCGTCCAGTTTCGAATGGGGCTATTACAAGCATCCGCCGGTGCCGGCCTGGTTCATGTATGGCCTGACGTCTTTGTTTGGCAAACCGATCTGGCTCACCTTTTTTGCAGGGCAGCTGTTCTCGGCCATTGCCTTGTGGTTTGTGTGGCTCCTGGGGTGCGAGTTCACCACGCCCAGGCGCGCCTTCATCGCTGTGTTGCTGGTGTCTGTCACCGCCTATTTCTCGGTGCGGGCGACAGTCTATAACCATAACTCAGTGCAGTTGTGGTCTATCGTCGCTTCGACCTGGTTGTTCTATCGCGCGCTGCGTTATGGGAAAACATCGGATTGGCTTTGGCTGGGCGCAGCCTGCGGCATGGCGTTTATTACCAAGTACAGCGCATTGATTCAGTTTGCCGCGTTTTTTGTGTTTTTTATCAGGCAAAAACATTATCGCCAGGCCGGTGTCTGCAAGGGGGTGTTGTGGGCGCTGCTGACGTTTTTGGTGGTTATTTCACCCCACGTTTATTGGCTGTTCCAGCATTCGTTCGAGCCTTTGTATTACGCGGATGAATCGATCAAGCCGATAGAGGCCAACTTCAGCTCGCTGAATGATATCTGGGGCTTTGCCACGACGCAGCTGGGCCGCCTGGCGCCGATGTTCGTGGCCTGGCTGGCCTTGCTTTACTGGGACCGCCGCGGCAAGGCGGCCGGGCACGATGCCGTGCCGGAAACATCGCGGTATGCGGCTTCGTTAAGCGCCTGGGATCGGTCGTTCCTGCTTATCGTGGGCTTTAGCCCCTTCGTGCTGACGGTGCTGGTGTCCGGTGCACTTGGAACCGCGCTGGGCGCTTCCTGGGCCAGCACGTTTTTTGTCTTGTTTGGTTTTTACGTCTTTTGGTGGCTCTATGGCGATGAAGCCGTGCAGCTGCGCCGCACCGCGATCGTCGTCATCGTCATCCATGTGCTGATGGCTTGCGGCTATGCCCTGGGTCGCGGGCCTTTGGGTTATTACACGGGGCGCAAGACAGACTCCACTTTTCCGGGCGTGGCCATATCGGAGGAAATGCAGGCTGTCTGGCGTGAGCATGTGCCGGGCGTGCCGTTGACGCTGGTCGCGTCCGACACGTGGCTGGGCGGCAATATCGCCGTGCACGTCAAGCCTGCCGCCAACGTGTTTATCGACGGCAGCTTGAAGGAGTCGCCATGGCTGAAGGCGGGCGCCATGAAATGCGGCATGCTGGTGGCTTACAGCAAAACCACCAATGGCAATGCGCCGGGTCCGCGCATAAAGAAATTGTACGATCAGGCCGTTTTCAAGGGCGTGGTGCAGCAGCGCTGGTCCACGGCGAAAAGTCCATTGATTGTGATTGATTGGGGCATTATTGCGCCGGAAGCGGGCTGCCGCGCGGCAGCTCGTTAATCATATAGTGGCTAGTGCGGTACGTCTGAGGTGGCACCCACAAGGGGTGCCGCTACATAACGTACCCGTGAATCATGTAGCGGCAGCCCTTGTGGCTGCCAAATCGTCGACAGCCAAGACGGCATCTACAAATAACAGGCGTGGCGGTTAATGCAGTACGCCTGATGCCTTGGCGGCGTGCGTGGCGATGGCGTCCATGAGCGTGGGCGAGAGGCAATCGTAGGGCTCCAGCCCTTTTTCCTTCAGGGTGCGCCGTATCGCCGCCATATCGGCCGGTTTGGCGCCGCCTTCAATGGCCGAGGACACAAAGGCCGCGAATTCGGGAGGTGCCCAGCCGCTATCGGGCGAGAGCTCGGTATGCACGAAATCCAGGCCGTAGAAGGGGTGTTTTTCGTTGTCGATGCGCCCGTACATATGCACGCCGCATCCCTTGCAGGCATAGCGCTTGATAACGGCGTTTGCGTCGACCGCCGCCAGTTTTTCGGCGTGGGCGGTCACCTTGACCTTGTCGCGCGACACGACGGCCACCTGCGCAAACAGGGCGCCCTTGGGTTTCCAGCACTTGGTGCAGCCGCACATGTGGTTGTGTGCGACCTGCGAGGCGATCTGGACTTCCACTTTGTTGTCGGGACACAGGCATTGCAGCTTGCCGCCGGCAAACGACGGATTGCCCGGTTTGATGCCATGATCGATGGCCGGGTGCAGAGAGGGTTGACTCATGGTGATGGCTCCTTGGATTAAATTCGTATGAATGAATCAGGACATGCCTTGTTACCCGCGATCGGGCTATCTCGCCGTGTTAATCATCCTACCCGTGCTTTTGAGCGATTAGCAAGTTTTTTTGCGTGATCGAAAGCCATGCTTATTTTCGCTTGAGGCGTGGGCCTGAAGGAACCCGTCTTGAAGGGGATAGGGCCAACCGGGCTCGCGCTTGGGGCTAGGTAATTACCAGAAGACTCCGGGCAGGCGTCCGGAATCTGACTACACTTATCCCTGCTTGATAGGATCGACATGGAATTGCGCCAGCTACGATATTTTGTGTGTGCGGTAGAGGCCGGCAGCCTGGGCCGGGCAGCGCTCGAGCTGGGTGTCGTCACGTCCGCGCTAAGCCAGCAGATCAGCCGGCTGGAGGGTGAGCTGGCCACGCGTTTACTGCAGCGCACGCCCAGCGGTGTGATTCCTACCGATGCGGGGCTGGCTTTTTTCCGCGAGGCGCAACTGGCCTTGCGGCATATCGGGCACGCCAGCCAGGCCGCGCAGCAGGCGCGCCTGTCGGGGTATGTCAGTGTCGGGCTGGCTCCCACCACGGCGTCGATATTGGGCATACCGTTCATGCAGGCCATGCGCGAGCGTTATCCCGCCGTGCGCCTGCATATGGTCGAGACGCTATCGGGGCATTTGTCCGGCATGCTGAATTCGCGCCAGTTGGACCTTGCCGTCGTGTTTCACACCGAAATGGCGCAGCGCTGGAGCGTGATTCCCCTGTTGAACGAACGTTTGTTCGTGATTTCGTCGCCCGCCTTGCCCAAGGCTCTGAAGACCAAACGGGTTCGCCTTGATCGGGTGGGAAATCTGCCCTTGATTTTGCCCACGGGTTCGCATGGTCTGCGCGCGGCGCTGAATGCGGCCTTTGCCGGACACAAGATCACGCCCAACATCGTGATGGAAATCGATTCCCTGACCATGCTGATGGATGCCGTGCGCGCCGGCTATGGAGCCACCATCCAGCCGGGAGCCGCCATTGCGCGGTTAAGCGGCGATGCCATGCGCCTGGTGGAAATTTCCGACCCGCAGGTGAGGCGCCCCAATATCCTGGCCAGTCTGAGCGAAGATGAGTTGTCTCCGGCGGCTCTGGCTGCGCGCGTGGTCTTGCTGGATACGGTCAAGTCCCTGGTCGCCGCAGGGCACTGGATGGGGGCTACCCTTCATGAATCGTGAAGACCTCATCAGCATTGGGTATCTGGCGGTCGACCGGCCTGTCCGATAGAGTCTTGGGTTGACATTCGGGAACGGGATTATGGTCGATGTGTTGGTGATAGGCGGCGGCAATGCGGCCCTGTGCGCGGCGCTCATGGCGCGCGAGGCCGGGGCCAGTGTGCTGTTGCTTGAATCGGCGCCGCGCGAGTGGCGCGGCGGCAATTCCCAACACACGCGAAATCTGCGCTGCATGCATGACGCGCCGCAAGATGTGCTGATCGATTCCTACCCGGAAGAAGAGTTTTGGCAGGACCTGTTGAAAGTGACCGGCGGACAGACCAACGAGGCGCTGGCGCGGCTGGTCATACGGGCATCATCGACCTGTCGAGGCTGGATGCAAAAGCATGGGGTGCGCTTCCAGCACTCCTTGTCGGGCACCCTGCATCTGGCGCATACCAATGCCTTTTTCATGGGCGGCGGCAAGGCGCTGCTCAATGCGTATTATCGCAGTGCAGAGAACCTGGGGGTGCAGATACGTTATGACGCGACGGTGGAATCGCTTGAGCTTGACGGCGATCGTTTCGTGGCGGCGCGAGTGGGCCAAGAGCGGATCGAAGCCCGGGCCTGTGTGGTGGCTTGTGGCGGATTCGAATCGAATCGCCAATGGCTGCGCGAGGCCTGGGGCCAGGTCAATGGCGAGTGGGTGGCCGACAATTTCCTGATACGCGGCACGCGCTTCAATATGGGCGTCTTGCTTAAAGACCTGCTCGATGCCGGGGCCGATTCGATCGGCGACCCCACGCAGTCCCATTCCGTGGCCATCGATGCCCGCGCGCCTTTATACGACGGCGGCATTTGCACGCGTATCGATTGCGTCTCGCTGGGGGTCGTCGTCAATAAACAGGCGCAGCGCTTCTACGATGAAGGCGAAGATTTCTGGCCGAAGCGCTATGCGATCTGGGGGCGGCTGGTGGCGCATCAGCCCAATCAGATTGCCTATTCGATTATCGACGCCAAGGCGGTTGGCCGTTTCATGCCCCCGGTCTTTCCCGGCATCGTCGCCAATACGCTGCCCGAGCTGGTCCGGCAGTTGGACTTGCCGGAGAAGGAATTCCTGGCGACGATCGAGTCCTATAACAAGGCCTGCCGCGTCGGGACTTTCGACCACGAGGTGCTCGACGACTGTCATACCGAAGGCATTGCGCCGGTCAAGACCCATTGGGCGCGCCCCATCGATACAGCGCCTTTTTACGCCTATGCGCTCAGGCCGGGCATTACCTTTACCTATCTGGGCGTCAAGGTCGACGATCGCGCCCGGGTGCATTTTGCGGGGAAACCGAGCGCCAACCTGTTCGCCGCGGGCGAGGTCATGGCCGGCAATGTACTGGGCAAGGGCTATACGGCGGGCGTGGGCATGTCGATCGGGACGGCCTTTGGCCGGATTGCCGGTGCCCAAGCCGCCCTGGCCGCACACTCTTCCGCCGTTTTCGCTTAACCGGGCCGATCATGCAAACATTACAGAACCTGACGAGTGAAGCCCAGGCCTGGCAACCCATCGACCTGACTCGCAACGAGGAAGAGGTTTCTCGCGTCATGCAGATTTGCAATGCCTGCCGGTATTGCGAGGGCTTTTGCGCAGTTTTTCCGGCCATGACGCGGCGCCTGGATTTTACCAAGGCCGATGTGAATTATCTGGCCAATCTGTGCCATAACTGCGGTGCTTGCCTGCACTCGTGCCAGTATGCACCGCCGCACGAGTTCGGCGTCAACGTGCCAAAGGCCCTGGCCCAGGTTCGGCTCGATACTTATACGGAGTACGCCTGGCCTCGCTCCGTAGGGGCGTTATACAAGCGTGCCGGCGTCACCTTGGTGGTGGCGTCCGCCCTGGGCCTGGCCCTGTTCCTGGTGTTGGCGATGGCCATGACCGGCTCGTTGTTTCACGCGCCGATGGCGGGAAATTTCTACGCCATTTTTCCGCATAATCTGCTGGCGACGATGTTTGGCCTGGTCTTTCTTTTTGCCGTGGTGTCGCTGGGGCTGGGCGTGCGGCGATTCTGGCGCGACGTGTCGCCGGCCGAGGCGTTGCAAACCGGCCAGGGCGCAGCCCTTGCCGAGGCCGCAGGCGACGCCCTGAGTCTTAAGTACTTGGACGGCGGGCACGGCGAGGGTTGCAATGACGAAGACGATCGCTATTCGCTCGCGCGGCGGCGATTTCATCATTTGACGTTTTACGGTTTTTTGCTGTGCTTCGCCGCCACAAGTGTCGCGACGGTGTATCATTTTTTTCTTGGCTGGCCGGCGCCTTACCCGTACCTGAGCGCGCCCGTGGCGTTGGGTACAGCGGGCGGGGTCGGCTTGTTGATCGGGCCCGCCGGACTGCTGTGGTTGAATTTACGCCGGCATCCCTTGCAGGGCGATGCGGCCCAGAAACCCATGGATCGGGGTTTTATCGTGCTGCTGTTTTGGGTGAGCCTGACCGGCCTGTTGTTGCTGGTCTTGCGCGACACCTCGGCCATGGCCTTGTTGCTGGCGGTACATCTGGCGGCAGTCATGGCGTTTTTCCTGACCATGCCTTACGGCAAATTTGCGCATGGCGTGTTTCGTTGTGCAGCTTTGTTGAAAAATTCAATTGAAAAAAGACTACCCGGCCATCTTCGGCTGGGCTCGGATTAACTTGAAAGGAACGGAGACGATGAAAGCAATATCTTTGATAAAGACGGGCGCGGTCGCCCTTGCGGCCTGCGCATTCTGCGCGTCGGCCTATGCAAAATGGCCTGAGAAGGCGATCACGCTGGTGGTGCCCTTTAGTCCGGGCGGTACGACCGATATGGTGGGGCGGCCGCTGGCCCAACTGCTGAGCAAAGAACTGGGTCAGCCTGTGATTGTGGACAACCGCGCCGGAGCGGGCGGAACGTTGGGAGCAGGTTACGCGGCGCGAGCTCATCCCGATGGCTACACCATTTTTCTCGCGACGATCGCCCATACGATCGCGCCCGCCATCTATCAGCATCTGCCCTATAACTTCGAAAAGGACTTCGAGCCGATCACGGTCGTCGCATCGGTGCCTAATGTTCTTATCGTCAACAAGAAGCTGCCGGTCAATTCGACGCAGGAGCTGATCGACTATGCCAAGAAGCATCCCGGGCAGATTAATTTTGGATCCGCAGGCATAGGCAGCACTGAGGATTTGGCCGGGGAAATGTTCAAATCCATGACCAAGACCGATATGGTTCACGTTCCCTATAAGGGGGGCGCTCCCATGATGGCAGACCTGATTTCGGGTCAGATTCAAATGGCGATCGAGACCAGCGGCTCGGCAGGGGCACAGATCAAGGCCGGCACAGTCAAGGCACTGGCGGTCAGCACGGCCAAGCAATCCAAATATTTCCCCACCTTGCCGACTATCGCCGCCTCGGGCGTGCCCGGCTATGATTTCCAGACCTGGTATGGGATATTGGTGCCGACCGGTACTCCGGTAGAGATTCGCGATACGATTTACAAGGACACCGTGGAGGCCTTGAAAGACCCCAAACTGGCTCAGGTCTTCAATACCTTGGGGGCTGATCCGGGAGGCATGACGCCCGCCGAATTCAAAACCTATATTGCCGATCAAACCAAAAAATGGGGCGAAGTCGCCCAGACCGTGGGCATGAAGAAGAACTGACTCATTGTGTATGGAGACGCGGCCGGCTCGTTGACGAGCCGGCCGCGTTTCTTTCTATACGGCCGACGCAGCCGGGCCGTGTTGCCGCAGAAAATAGATCATATCGAGCTCCGGGCAGGCGTGATGCAAGCCGGTCAGTGCCGCGCTGATCTGCCCGCGATGATGGGTGGCGTGGTTGAATACGTGGGCGATGGTTCCCATCCACGGAGCAGCGGATTTTTCTCCGGCTGTGGAGGTATAGTGCAAAGAGCCCGCCATGCTTTGGGCAGAGGCGGATTCAATCAGCGTTTGCCAAAGCAGGTGCCGGCCGGCCAGTTGTTCGGCCAGCGCTTCGCGGTCGGCTTCGATTTCCTGCGCCAGGCTGGTGAATTTTTCCGGCTTGCCTATGAATCTGCCCAGCCAGGTTCGGTCAGCCAGCAAAAGATGATTCAGAGTGCCGTGGATGGAGTTGAAAAACAGCCCGGCGGGTGCGTGGTAATCGGCGTCTGTGACCTGTGACACGTGTTCGAGCAGCCGTTTATTTGCCCAGCCGTGATAGGCGGCAAGTGTCAGAAGATGGGACCTGAGGCTTGGCATGTCGGTCATGATGAGTCGGTTCCTCTTTGGCTGCATTGATCGGAGTCCGTATCAACGGACTTGCCTCGCTTCAGTATAAGCTGGCCGGGAATGCTGCCACCATTCCCGGATGTTGTCGTTTACGCGGGCATGACGCGTTCCAGGAATGCCGCCATGGCGTATTCAACGGTCGTCGCGCCGAGCGAGTCGTGCACGGCGGGCGAATTCGCCGGATAGAAATGTGTAGCGCCGCTTACTTTCACATGTTCGCAATGCAGGCCATGCGCCCTGAAACGGGCCACCATGTCCGGCGTGTGGCGGGCAACATAGTCGAGATCGTTTTCCGCGCTGATCAGGAGCAGCGGCGGGAAACTCTGGCTCGAGGCTGTGTGTTGTTCAATGTCTTGTGCATCCATGTATCCGGACAAGGCGATGACGGCCGCAACGGGCTCCTTCTCGCCCAAGGCAACATTCAAGGCGGTTCTGGCGCCGGCGGAAAATCCGCCGATGGCCAGTCTTTGCGGATCGATGCCCCATTCGGCGGACTGGGCCTTTATATACCGCAGGGCCAGGGCCATATCGTCGCTGGCCGCCTCGACGCCTCGCCACAGCAGGTCGTCGCTTGCTTTGGGCAGCCCCATGATTTTGCGCACCACATCCACTCTGGACCGCGGGAAACTCTTCGGACTGAATGTCACTGGGGTGTTGCCGGGCTGCGGGTCTTCCGGCACCAGGCGGTAATCGATGGAGCAGGCGACATAGCCGCGCCGCGCAAACTCGTGGCAATACCAGGCAACGGAATTGTTTCGCCGCGGCTCGTCTCCGTATGCGTCGTCCTCTTTCGAGCCGCGATGAAAGGCGCCGCCAAAGGCCATCACGAGCGCGGGCCGGTCGTGGGCAGGGGTGTTTAGCACGGGTTGATATAGATCGAGCTTCAGCTCTCGCAGGGCCGTTCCGCGATCAATGCCCGCGCCGACCACGCCCGTGCCATACACAATGTCTCTGCGGACTTGGACCTGATAGGGCTTCGATGGGTTCGATGCGCCCGGCGGGGTTGTGTTCAAGACAAAATCCTTAGTTGTTGATGGTGATGCCCGCATCGCGAACAATTTTTCCCCATACCTGCACGTCGTTGTTGAATATGGTTTGCCATTGGTGGGCCGTGGTGGGAGGGGATATGGGGATGGAGCCGTTTCGGATGATCATCTGGCGCATATCGGGCATGGCGAAGATTTTATTCACGGCGGTGTTGAGGGTTTCGACGACCGCCGGCGGCATGCCCGCCGGCCCAAACATACCGAACCAGCCCACGGCGTCAAAGGGCACGCCGGCCTGGCTCAGGGTCGGCAGATTGGGCAGTTCGGGCGAGCGAACCGGGCCGGTGATGGCCAGCGCCTTCACTCGTCCACTTTTAATCAGGGGCGTCATGGAGACCACATCCAGTATGCCGACCGTGACTCTTCCAGACAGGACTGCGGGCAGGGCCCCGCTTGAACCCTTGAACGGGATCTGCGTCATTTTGATATGGGCCAGTTGCTGAATTTTTTCCCCATTCAAATTGGATGGGGATCCGACGCCGAACGTGGCGTAGGTCACATCCGAGTCCTTTTTCCTGGCGGCGGCGATCAGGTCGGCCATGGTGTTGAGCGGCGAATCGGCCCGTGTGACAACGACCAGCGGCACCGTTGCAATTTGCGTAATGGCGGTGAAATCCTTGACAGGATTAAAGCTTAGGGTCTTGAACAATGCCGGGCCAATGGCAAAAGGGGCCGCCGTCAGCATCAAGGTATAGCCGTCGGGTTTAGCGTGGGCCACAACGGCCGCGCCAATATTCCCGCTGGCGCCGCTGCGATTTTCCACAATAACCGCTTGCTTCAACTCGGTCGTCAGCTTCTGAGCCAGTGTGCGCGCAGCAATATCGGTTCCACCGCCGGGCGGAAACGGAACGACCAGCTTGATGGGTTTGTCGGGATAGTTTCCGGCATAGGAGGCCGATGTGATGGCGGCCATGGCGAGTGCGATGCCGAACGATAATTTTCTGATCCGATTCATTGTCTCGTCCTTGTAAGGGTGGATTCGGCAATAATGAACTTGTTCTGTATAAAGATATAGAGGTAAAAAGCTATAGAACCATAAAGGAATCATATGAATTCTGATCCGCGTCAAATGGCTTTAAGGCTGCGTCGGCTGAAGTTGCGGCACTTCGAGGTGTTGCTGGCGGTCGCCGAACACGGCAGCCTGACCGCGGCGGCGGCCGCATTGGGAAGCAGCCAGCCCGCCGTATCGCAGCAATTGGCGGAGACGGAGGACGCGCTGGGATTTGCTTTGTTTTTCCGAGGCCGGCAGATCAAGCCCACGCCCTATCTGCCTGCGGTTCTTAGATATGTGCGCCGTGTGATCAACAATTCGCACCATTTGCAAAACGAGCTTGAAACGCTTGCCCTCGGAGGGCGAAGCATCGTGCGCGTCGGGACGATGCTGGTCACGGGAACGGAATTGCTGCCCAATGCCATTATTGGTTTGAGGCAACAGTCCGAGTTGATCCAGCTTGAAGTGGTCGAAGATATTGCATCCGGGTTGTGGTCCCGCTTTGAACGACAGGAGATTGATCTGATCGTCGGGAGGCTGGATGAACGGGCTTTTACGGGCGCGGTGCTCGTGGAGGCCTTGTATCAGGATCCGCATTGTGTCGTGGTCGGTCGGCAACATCCTTTATTGAAAAAGAAACGCGTGGTTTGGCGCGACACCTTGAGCTATCCTTGGGTGCTGCCGCCGCGGCATACCGAGTTGCGCCGCGCGATCGACGCCACCTTCCTGGATCAGAGCCTCGATTTGCCGGTGCCATGGATTGAATCGGCTTCGTCGACTGTGAACTTGGTGCTTCTGGGGAAGACAGATTGCCTGAATGTCGTCTCCCGGAGCGCCGCGCGGCTGTACGCCAAACTCAATGCCTTTTCCGTTTTGCCGTTGGAATTGAAATACGATGTCGGCCCGATAGGTATGGCCTGGGCGGATGAAGAAGAGAGTCCGGCATTGGCGGCGGTGTTGGCAGCTGTGCGTCGGTCGGTTGATCTTGGTTGAAGGTTATCGGTTGTGCTTTGCGATGGGATATGTTGAGCTACTGCAATTTCGACCACAATCAATGATATGGCCTACGACCTCATGCGGTTTACACTAGGCGAGACCCATTGATACACTGTGATCGTGCGGGAGTTAGTGGTTGAAACGCCGGCCGATTAAAGTAACTCGCTCAAAGCCGGAGACTAGGTTCGAATCCTGGCCGCACACCAATGCCGACACCCGCCCTACAGCCGTTTTTAGATGCCACTGGCCGTATCGTTCACCACCTGAACGCTATTGTGGTGGGCCTCAGCGCGGTCGAAGCAGGCAAAGCTGTAAAGCCCGCAACGATGGACATCTCGTGGTCGCCACTCGACCCACGGACATCCAGCCGTCAAGCGCGGACTTTTGCACTTCGATCCACATTGGTGTTTCTCTCTGAGGAGCTCAATGCCTATCTGGACCACCTCACAGCCTTCCCAAGCGTAGGCAGGCCAGAGGACTGGGACTCCAAGAGCAAAGCAGATCGCTTGATGGCCGTCTGGCGACTGTTGAGACTAGAAGACGATTTCACCCTCATGGGAGTGACCCTTGTTGAACATTGGCGAAATCGGATTATTCACCGAAAGTCGAATGCACATCTCACGGACGCGCAGCGGAAGATGTTCGTTGACGCAGTAAAGGAGATTGGCGAAAACTACAAAAATCTTGATCCGAAGCGAACCCTTGAGAACTTTGAGAAGAATGCTCCGACCTTGAAGGATGTCTCATCACTGACAGCTATGGCTATCCGATACGTTAAGATGCTTGATGAGGCCGTCCCTGAGCCAAAGAGCGCAGATGAAGTAATCAATTGGCTATCTGCACTGAACCTGTCAGACGCATTGGATCGAGTCCGGCGCATCTCCTCTGCCAAAGGAAAAGAAGAAGTCGGGGTCTCCACATTTTTCCGAACTCACTGCCCAGAATTACTAGATGCTTATACCTACTACTGCACCAATAAGCTTTAACTAGTCGACTAAGGACCCAAAGCGGAAGTTGGATGGCTTATCACCAACCACTGCCGACCAGCGCTTGCCGTCGCTCAAATCGTCGAACTCGCCGCCCAATAGCTGTCGTTCAACGCCCGACATGCCAAAGACTGGTCGCGCGAAGGCAACAATGGCCAAGAGCAACAGTGCGGGTTAGCCCTCCCTCCACGAGTTGAATCAAAAAGTGTGACTCTTCTTAGGGTTAACGTTAGCCCTTTGATAGTTACAGAATCACCCTGCCTGGTTACATTTAGGGAGCAAAACTTGGTGATGCCTGCACGTGACGGGCCCACTATTGAGGGAGCCTCTAAACGTGATTCTTCGCATCAATCGCCTTCGGCAGTTCGGTATCTTCACCGACTTCAATGGATCTGGCATTCAGCAGTTTGGCAGGTACAACCTTATCTACGGTTGGAACGGCACTGGGAAGTCAACACTTTCTAATGTCTTTTCTTGCCTTGAGAGCCGTTCATTGATCCCTCGTTTTGCTGGGGCTCAGTTCTCTATTGCACTGGACGATGGGACTTCGCTCACTGACGCAACCTTGGCGTCTTCATCACTGAACATCCACGTATTCAATCAACGGTTCATCCACGAGAACATTGATTGGGACAGGTCGGTAAAGAGCATTCTTCTCATTGCCAAGGAGAAGATTGATGACCTTCAGACTTTGGAGAAGAAGAAGGGTGAGCTTGGGGAAAAGCAAAAAGCGTACGCGACAAAGCTAACGGAAATCCGCACAAAGACGGAAGCGCAGGATAAATTTCTTACCAGTGCGGCTAAAAAGATGAAGACGGGTCTTCAGGCGATTGACACCAGCGATAGCTATTATCTGAACTATGACCGTCGCAAGCTCTCAAAGTTTATTGAGAGCAATGGTGAATCGGTTTTAAAGAGAGAATCGGTGCTTTCCGATGAGAAAGTCATTGAGCTAACAAATGCAGCAAAGCCGGACCTCCTGCTAAGCATTACCTTCGTCTCAGCAGCAATTGAGGAAGGCTACTTCAATAAGGCTGCCGGTCGTATCCGCGACCTGATTGGAACAACAGCAATTAATCAGGCGATAGAGCGGCTCACGGACAATCCTGATATCCGTGATTGGGTGCAAGAGGGCTTGGCAATCCATGAGCACCACAAGTCAGAATCTTGCGAGTTCTGCGGCGAACCTTTTACTAAACCCCGTGCGGAAGCCTTAGCCGCGCATTTCAGCAAGGAGTTCACTGACTTTCAAACGAGATTGAACAATGCGGCGGCTTGGATTGAATCCCAAGGTGCTCCCGCTAATAGTCTTCCTGCATCAACGAGCTTTTATAAAGAGTACGCTACTGAAGCGACGAAGCTAGAAGAGAAATACAAGCAAGCCGCCCAGAAAATCAATGAACAAATTGAAGGCTGGCGGGAAGCCCTGAAGGCAAAAATCATGGACCCCTCAAAAACAGACATTCAGATTGCGGATGTACGTGAGGATGATGTGGCGTACTTCAATGCCGTCTTGTCGTCCATTGTTGACCTAGTGAAGAAGCACAACAATAAGACGGACAACTTCAGTTCGGAAACCTCTAAAGCTAAGAAGTCTCTTGAGCTTCATTTTGCCGCGGCGGAGATTCAAGAGGTTGACTATGCGGGCAATGAGAATCAGTGCAAAGATTTGGAGGCAACCACAGCAGCTGACAAGACGGCGATTGATGGGCTTGCCTTAGAGGTGGGGAATCTTGAGGCTCTTCTATCGAATGAAACTGTTGGGGCTAAGGAGTTCAACGATGTTCTTCATCGCTTTATTGGCCGCTCGGACCTGTGCTTGAGCTTTAATCAAGCCAAGAAGGGTTATGAGATTATTAGAAACGGGCTTGGGGAGCATGATGGAAATCTGAGTGAAGGGGAGAAGACGGCGATTGCTTTCGTTTACTTCATCACGAAGCTCAAGGAGAACGGGAACAACATCAGAGACACAATTGTTGTTGTGGATGACCCTGTTTCAAGTTTTGACTCAAATCATCTTTTTCATGCCTACTCCTTCCTCAAAACCCAGTGCATAGATGCCAAGCAATTGTTTGTCCTCACCCATAACTTTACTTACTTCAAGTTGATAAGGGATTGGTTTACGACAATGAACAAGAACAGGGCACAGAAGAGCAAACCTGCGACTGCGTTCTTTTACCGGCTGGATGCCCCGCCGGGCTCACCCCGTCATTCCCTGCTTGTTGAAGCTGATGATTCGCTTAAGAATTACGGGTCTGAGTATCACTACACCTTCAAGAAGCTATACAAATATAGGGAAAAGGTTACGCTTGATCGCGATGAAGCCTTCTTGACCGCCAACCTCGCCCGAAAGCTGTTGGAGTCATTCTTTACCTTCAAGTTTCCCCGTGGTCGCGCGAGTCTGAGTCAGTTAATGGATGCTGGGCTTGAGGGCTGCACTATCACCACAACCGAACTGAAGGAAAAGATTTATAGGTTCATTAATAAGTATTCTCATAGCGACGTTATTGAAATCACAGAAGAATCCGCTGAGAACCTTGCGGGAGAGAGTCATAGTGTGCTGAATAACATCTTCCAATGGATTGAAGAGGTAGACAAGAAGCACTTTGATGAGATGGTAGAGGTCGCCCAAGAGGCGTGAGTGTGCGAAGGAAGCCCGCAGGCAGGAAATGAAGCAGACTATTTTTTGGGGTGCCGCAAAGCGGCCATTGGTGATTCAGCTTACAGCCTAGAGCGGACATCGCTTGGTGCCATCACGACGGCCGCTTTTGGCCGAGGCTGTGTGAAAACTCAAATATCGTGAAAATTCGTGGGTAGGGAGACCATTCCTAATGCTAAAAAAATTGAATAGCAGTCAATCTGAAAGGTCGATTTTTTAGCGCCTCAGATTTTTTAACGTTTTCACACAGCCTCGGCCGAATCCAGCCAGTTACGAATCACACACTTGAGACAATCAATCTAACTCGGCCATTTAACCGTTTCCATGTCGGGCCACAACGAGTATCAGTATCAGGGAACGGCCCCAACATCCGGTCCAGCAATAAAACGCTGGTCGCGACCCCTTTCTTGGCAGCAAGCAGCATGAAGTAGCTCAGAACCATCTTGGTTTATTTCCTGTTCCAACGCATGCCACTCGCAAGTCGGAACAGGCCACTACCGTTGCAAACCGCAGCCAGAACCCGCTCAGCGCGCCACACATAACAATTGAGCCATAATAATCAAAACAAGCTGCCCGGTTTGACGAGGTTTAGCCCCGCTTCCCCACACCCATGAGCCCCATTTCGCCTCCTGCGCCCGCGTCGCCGCGCCGCATCGCCCATCTGGATATGGACGCGTTTTACGCTTCCGTTGCGTTGTTGCGCTATCCGGAGTTGAGGGGACTGCCGGTGGTGATAGGCGCCGGCAGCCATGCCGAGCCCCAGGTGCAGGCCGATGGCACGCGCGTGTTCGCCCGCTTGCGCGACTATGTGGGGCGCGGGGTGATTACGACGTCGACTTACGAGGCGCGTGCGCTGGGCGTGTTTTCGGCGATGGGCATGATGAAGGCGGCGCGGTTGGCCCCCGATGCGATCATGCTGCCTGTGGATTTTCCCTCTTATCGCCATTATTCGCGCCTGTTCAAAGAGGCGGTGGCTGAGGTGGCGCCGGCTATTGAGGATCGCGGCATCGACGAAATCTATATCGATCTGACGGCCCACCCCGATCCGACGCGCGAACTGGGGCAGCGCATCAAGGCGGCCGTCAAGGAGGCAACGGGCCTGTGTTGCTCGATTGGCATTTCACCCAATAAGCTTTTGTCGAAAATCGGCTCGGATCTGGAAAAACCCGATGGTCTGACGATTTTAAGCATGGATGACCTGGAGCGGCGCATCTGGCCTTTGTCGGTGCGCAAGATCAATGGCATTGGGCCCAAGGCCGGAGCGCGCCTGGTCGGTCTGGGGATCAACACCGTGGCTGAGCTGGCGCAGGCGGCGCCGGCCTTGCTGCAGAAGCACTTCGGCCTGGGCTATGCGCGCTGGCTGGTCGAGGTGGCTCATGGCATTGACGAGCGGCCGGTGGTGACCTATTCCGAGCCCAAGTCATTAAGCCGCGAGACTACCTTTGAGCGCGACCTGCATGTAGTGCGCGATCGTGCTGTCCTGTCGGGGATTTTTCTCGACTTGTGCACTCGATTGGCCGCCGACTTGCAGCGCAAGGGTTATGTGGGGCGCACGATAGGGATCAAGCTGCGTTTCGATGATTTTCGCACGGTAACGCGGGATATCACCCTGCCCGATGCCACGGCGGATGCGCAGGCGATCCATCATGCCGCCGGCGTTTGCCTCAAGCGCATCACCCTGGATCACCGGATCCGTCTGCTGGGCGTGCGGGTCGGTACCTTGTCGCACAAGACCGATGCGGAGCAGAGTACGGAGGCGTTCAAGCACGGGGTTCAACTGACGCTGTGTTAGCGTTTGGCATGGGTTTTCAGGAAGCTTGTCATGGATAGTCCTTCTTTGATCTCCGCGTTTTTGCAGGCGATGGCGGCGCAGCCTGGCGAGGGCGCGCCTGCCGGCTTTGATGCCGGCCGTCTTGAAGTCACCGGGTCGGGTTCCCTGCCTTCGGCTTTTGCGGTCACCGAGTTGGCGGTTGCCGCGATCGGCTCGGCGGCCCTGGCTATGACCGAATACATGAATATGTGCTTTGGCCGGCGCCCGCCCGCCACCGTAGACCGCCGCCTGGCGTCTTTCTGGTTTCATACTTCCCTGCGGCCTCAGGGTTGGGTGTTGCCCGATGCCAGGGATCCTGTGACGGGCGACTATCGGACCCGGGACGGCTGGATTCGCCTGCATGCCAATATGCCGCCGCATCGCGCCGCGGAGCTGCGGGTGTTGGGGGTGGAGCCTGAGCCGCAGACGCTGCGGCGGGCCATTTCGACGTGGGATGCGCTGGCGCTGGAAACCGCGATCGTTCAGGCCGGCGGCTGCGCGGCCATGATGCGTACGCAGGAGGAATGGGCGCGTCATCCGCAGGGGCTGGCCGTGAGTGGCGAGCCCCTCTTTCATTATGAGCAGGGCGGTCGCGGTTTGGCCGATGAACTGCGAGGTACGTTGGCGCGGCCACTGGCCGGGCTCAAGGTGCTGGATCTGACCCGCGTACTGGCGGGTCCGGTGTCGACGCGTTTTCTGGCGGCCTACGGCGCGCAGGTGCTGCGTATCGACCCGCCCTTTTGGGTGGAGCCGGGCATGGTGCCTGAAGTGATCTTGGGCAAACGCTGCGCGCTGCTGGATTTTCGCGATCCGGCGCAGTGGGAGCGCTTCAAATCCTTGCTCGGCGAGGCTGACGTTCTGGTGCACGGCTATCGGCCCGACGCGCTCGAAAGGCTGGGTCTGGGCGCGCAGGCTCGTCAGAGGATACGGCCTGGCTTGGTGGATGTGTGCCTGGACGCCTATGGCTGGACCGGGCCGTGGAGCGGGCGGCGGGGCTTTGACAGCCTGGTGCAGATGAGCAATGGCTTTGCGCACACGGGCATGCAGCGCTTTGGGACAGACCGGCCAACGCCCTTGCCCGTCCAGGCGCTGGATCAGGCAACCGGCTACCTGATGGCGGCGGCCGTGCTGCGTGGCCTGACGCGGCGGCGGGCGGTGGGCCAGGGGTCGACGACGCGCCTTTCGCTGGCCCGCACCGCGGTGCTGTTGGCTTCGCTTCCTGGGCCTGGGGCGGTGGATGAACTCGGCCCGGAAACGCCGCAAGACTGTTGTGCTGAAGTCGAACGCACCGCCTGGGGGCCGGCTCATCGCCTTAAACCGCCCTGCGAGATTCAGGGGGCGCCCATGCAATGGGATTATCCCGCCTGTGCCTTGCGCAGCAGCTCGGCCCAATGGCTGCCGGCCGGCTAAACATAACATTCAGGCTGTTATAAGGTATTTTATATATCTTGTGGCTATATTCAAGTAATGATCGAATCGTTCTCAAGTTGCTGCAATGTTGTTAGCATAGGCCTATGTGCCACGGATAGTTCCGGCGCGGGCGCGCCGGATGCCTGGCATTCACTTTTTCTTGCAGGATAAGAAATGAAATTGTCAAAATACGTACGTAATGCGCTGGCCGCCGGGACGATGGCGTTTGCGGGGCTGGCCATGGCGTCTGCGCATGCCGCAGGCTTGCTGGACACGGTCAAGGCGCGCGGCACCCTGATCGTGGGCATGGAAGGAACCTACCCACCGTTTAATTTCGTGGACACCAAAACCCAGCAGCTGGACGGCTTCGATGTGGATGTGGCCAAACTGATTGCGCACAAGCTGGGCGTGAAGGTGCAGTTTGTCAAAACCGAATGGAGCGGGATTCTCGCCGGCCTGGAATCGGGCAAGTTCGACGTAATCATCAACCAGGTGGGGATTACTCCTGAACGCCAGAAAACCTTTGATTTCTCGGTGCCTTATGTCGCTTCCAGCCCGCAATTGATTTTGCGCAAGGACGACAACAGCCAGTACAAGAGTTTCGCCGATCTCAAGGGCAAGAAGCTGGGCGTGTCGCAAGGCAGCAACTACGAGGCCATGGCCAAGGCGCAGCCTGGCGTGGTTGTGAAGAGCTATCCCGGTGCTCCTGAATACTTGTCGGATCTGGTTGGTAAGCGTGTCGATGCCGCGCTTAACGATCAGTTGATGACGGCCTATCTGGTCAAGACGTCCAATATCCCCATCAAGGGCGGCGCTATTGTGGGCGATCCCAAATTCAACGGCATTCCCTTCAAAAAGGGCAATCCCAAGTTTGAGGCGGCTATCAACAAGGCTTTGCAGGATTCATTCAAAGACGGCGAGTTTGCCAAGATCTCCACGAAATGGTTTGGCATTGACGTGAGCAAGGTGCGCAAGGCCGGCTAGGCGCATCCGTCGAAATGAATTTTTTCGAGTTGATGGAGGTAGCGGCGCCGATTCTTCTAAAAGGAACCGGCTATACGCTGATTTTTGCCTTTGCCGCCATGCTGGGCGGGTTGCTGATCGGCTTTCTGATTGCCGTGGCGCGCGTCGTGCCCAGCCGTTGGAGCCAGTGGCCGGCAACCTTTTATGTCAGCGCCATGCGCGGTACGCCGTTGCTGGTGCAGGTGTTTATTGTTTATTACGGCCTGCCCAGCATAGGCATTTCGTTTGACCCGTTGACGGCCGGCATTCTGGCTTTGAGCCTGAATGCCGGCGCCTATATTTCAGAAAGCCTGCGCGGGGCGATTCTGGGCATAGGGCGTGGGCAATGGTCGGCGGGCTACAGCCTGGGCTTGAGCTATGGGCAGAATCTGTATTATGTAGTGATGCCCCAGGCCTTGCGCCTGGCGGTTCCGTCGATGAGCAACACGCTTATCAGCCTGATCAAGGACACTTCGCTGGTGTCGGTGATTACGGTCACCGAGCTGCTGCTGGCCACCAAAGACGTCATTGCCACCACGTTTCAGCCCTTGCCGCTGTATTTGGCCGCGGCGGCTATTTACTGGGTGCTGTGCCTGGGCCTGGAACGCGTCCAGAGCCGCCTGGAAAAATACTTCGGACGCAGTCAACTGGTTTAGACGTCGAATTCGGGCTCGACCAGGTCGCCTGTTTTCAGCTGCCTTCCAATACCGTCCACGACGGCATTGACCCCGAACAGCACACCGGCGGCAAAGCTGCGGCGCGCGGCCAGGGTTCGGCCGGGCTCGTCGGCCGAAATCGCCGTGGCTGGGTCGATATTGGGAATGGGGCAGCGGGCGCAGGGCTTGACGAAGGCGAAGCGAAGCGAGCCGATGCGCATGCCGCTCAGGTAGTCTTCTTCGTAAGGGTCCAGCCCTTGCACCACGATGCTGGGGCGAAAGCGATTCATGCCTACGGCCGGCTGGCCCCTGTCCTGTAGTTGCCCGTTCAATTCATCGAGCGAGCCTTGGTTGGTGACCAGAAACGGAAACCCATCGGCAAAGGCAAATGGATGACGGGCGGCAAAGCCGGGCGCCAGCTCTTGATGCTTGCTGCGCCACGCGTCGACGTGTTCAACGCTGGCGATGCGGGCCGCGGACGGGTGTACGCGCAGCAGGCGGCAGGGCAGGTTCAGGAATTGGCCTAGCCACTGCGCGACGGTATCGCCCTCATCGTAGCCCAGGGTGTCGGCGCTCCAGATGCGGACGTGCACTTTCGCGGGCGGAGCGGCGGGAGCCTGCAAAGGGACGTTTATCGCGGGCATGCCGGGTGCGCTGAGCTTTAGGGTTTGGGCGTCGAGGGCGGGCTGAATCAGCGCCATTCTGGCGCAGGTGCGCTGAGTCATGAAAATGCCGTACTCGTCGACAATCACCCAGTTGCGATCGAGATTCAGGCCTGCCTGAGTGATCAGCGCTTGGTCGTGGGTAAGCCCCGCACAGGATTTGACGGGGTAGCTGTGCAGGCTCAGAACGGTGACTGGCATGGCGGGTGGGGGCGCTTGTGAGAAAGGTTTGGGATCTGACGTTGAATGGCACCCACAAGGGGTGCCGCTACATTTTCAGCGGGTACGCTTTTGTAGTGGCAGCCCTTGTGGCTGCCGTTCAACATACGAATCGATTTTACTGTTTTGAATCCCGCTTCGCCGAGCGGGGGTTTTTGGACTGGGGCACAATAAGGTCTGAAAAATAATCGAGATTCAGGATGCCCCTTACCGATTGGCTGGCTGCCTTGACCGTGATTACGGCTTGGGGAATCAATTTTGTGGTGATCAAGGTTGGGCTGCACGAGATACCGCCCTTGCTGCTGGCCGCCTTGCGTTTTGCGTTTGTGGCCTTCCCTGCCGTGTTCTTCGTCAAGCGCCCCGCGGTGCCGTTTCGCGCGTTGTTCCTTTACGCGTTGACGTTAAGTTTCGGGCAGTTTATTTTTCTGTTTACGGCCATCTATGTGGGAATGCCGGCCGGTCTGGCTTCGTTGGTGCTGCAGGCGCAGGCGTTCTTTACCGTTCTGATTGCGGCGCTCGTCCTGGACGAGCGCGTGTTCCGGCATAACATCCTGGGTATCGCGGTGGCGGTGCTGGGGCTGGTGATGATTCAAATGGGCGCCGAGCCTGGTAGCGTGCCGGTACTGGGATTCATTCTGTCACTGTGCGCGGCGTTGTCGTGGGCTTGCGGAAATATCGTGGTCAAGCGCATCGGCCGCGTCGATATGCTGGGGCTGGTCGTGTGGACGGCGCTGCTGCCGCCCATTCCTTTCCTGATCCTGTCCTGGATATTCGAGGGGCCGCAGCGCATGCGGCACAGCCTGCAGGATATCAGCGTGGTGGGAATTGGCTCGGTCGCGTATCTGGCGCTGGTCGCGACCATTGTCGGCTATGTGTTGTGGGGGCGCTTGTTGGGCAAGCACCCGGTAAGCAAGGTCGCGCCTTTAAGCCTGCTGATTCCGGTGATAGGCCTGGTGTCGTCGTCGTTTTTGCTGGGCGAGCGTCTGGATTTGATCCAGTGGCTGGGCGGCGCCGTGGTCATGCTGGGGCTGGCCGTGAATGTGTTTGGTCTTCGGCAAGTGCGCAGGTTGTTGCGTGTGTAGGGGGTTGGATATGTTGGGGGAATGCCACCCACAAGGGGTGGCGCTACATGTCGCAGGCGCCCATTAATACGGTCTTTGGCAAGATTGTTAAAATTCACAATGGTTCGAAGTTTGTAAAGTGCCTGGTCTCCCCTTTTCCCTTCTTTTTCTTCAAGGATTTGAAAATGAAATTTAGTCGGTCGGACGTGAATGCGCTCATGGAAATTACCTCGCGTCCAGAGCTGGTGTTTGTCCGTGGCAGCGGGTCCTGGCTTGAAGACCACAATGGCAAGCGATATCTGGATTTCGTGCAGGGGTGGGCGGTAAATTGCCTGGGGCATTGTCCGGCGCCGGTGGTAAAGGCTATAGCCGATCAGTCGACGCGCTTGTTGAATCCTTCGCCGGCTTTTTACAACGAACCTTCGATCGAACTGGCCATACGCCTGACGGGCGCCTCGTGCTTTGACCGCATATTCTTTGCCAATAGCGGCGCCGAGGCCAACGAAGGCGCGATCAAGCTCGCCCGCAAATGGGGTCAGCTGCACCGCAAAGGCGCCTACAAGATTATTACCTTCGATCACAGCTTTCACGGGCGTACGCTGGCCACCATGTCGGCCTCCGGAAAACCCGGCTGGGATAAGATTTTTGCGCCTCAGGTCGATGGTTTTCCGAAAGCGGATTTGAACGATATTGCTTCGGTGCGCGCACTGGTCGATGATCAGACGGTCGCCATCATGCTCGAACCCGTACAGGGCGAAGCCGGTGTCATTCCGGCAACGACCGAATTTCTGCAGGCCTTGCGCAAGCTGGCCGATGAAAAAGGGCTGCTGCTGATCGTCGATGAGGTGCAAACCGGCATGGGGCGCACCGGCAAACTATTCGCCTACCAGCATGCGGGCATCACGCCCGACATCATGACCCTGGGCAAAGGGATAGGCGCAGGCGTGCCGCTGTCGGCATTGTGTGCGCGGGAAGAGGTGTCGTGCTTCGTGCATGGCGACCAGGGTGGAACCTATAACGGCAATCCCTTGATGACGGCCGCGGGTGTTGCGGTGTTCGACACGCTGACCGCGCCGGGCTTCATGGAGTCGGTCAATGCCCGCAGCCAGCAGTTGTCCAAAGGTTTGCTTGCGCTATCGGCCAAATGGGGCATGAAGGGCGAGCGCGGCGTGGGCTTGTTGCGAGCGCTGATGCTCGATCGCGACGATGGCGCGGCCATTGTGGAAGCGGCGCGTTTAATGACGCCCGACGGCATGCTGCTGAATTCGCCGCGCCCGAACCTGCTGCGTTTCATGCCGGCGCTGAATGTGACGGCCGATGAAGTCGACCTGATGTTGAAGCGCCTGGACGAGGTTGTGCAGAAGGTTCGCGGGTAGGGGGTATTTTCGCGTGTCGGGCGGTTTTGTAGCGGCAGCCCTTGTGGCTGCCATTTGTGCAATAACCTGCACCCTGTTTATTGAAAATGGCAGCCACAAGGGCTGCCGCTACAAACGCATACGCCATTCAAACGTATGCGCCGCTACGTCATCAACGGTTATGTTTCTTTTTCCAGATCGCAAATTCATCCAGCGTTTTGGGATCGGTGGCGGGGTAGAGCCCCAGGGTTGAGCGCCCTTCCTTCACTTTTTCGGTGACGAAATCTTCGAAGGCGGTCATTTCAAACGCTTCCTGGGCGACTTCCTGCACCAGGTGTGCGGGGATGACCACGACGCCTTCTTCATCGCCGAAAATAATGTCTCCGGGAAACACGGGCGCGTCGCCGCAGCCTATGGGTACATTGATGTCGATGGCCTGATGGTGCGTCAGGTTGGTGGGGGGCGCGGGGCTGCGATGGTAGGCGGGCATGTTCAGTTCGCCAATTTCCGGCGAATCGCGAAAGCCCCCATCGGTGACGACGCCGGCCACGCCGCGCTGTTGCAGCCGTGTGACCAGAATGCTTCCCGCCGATGCGGCGCGGGCGTCTTTGCGGCTGTCCATGACCAGCACGTACCCGGCCGGGCACTCTTCCACGGCCTTGCGTTGCGGGTGGCTGTGATCGCGGAACACTTCGAGCTTGTTCAGGTCTTCACGCGCGGGCATATACCGCAGGGTGTAGGCCGGGCCGATCAGGCGTTCTTTTTTTCCCGCGCCCACGGGGTAGACGCCCTGAATCAGCTGATTGCGCAAGCCCCGTTTGTACAGGGTGGTGGTAACGGTTGCCACGCTTACCTGTCGAAGCTGATCCATGATGAGGGTACTGAGGACTGCCATGTGTGGTTCTCCTAGAAGATATCGGGCTCGCCGGCGGCTTTGCCGAATCCGGTTTGCAGAAAGTCGAAGTCGCAGCCCTGATCGGCTTGCTGTATGTGTCGGTTGAACATCCAGCCGTAGCCGCGCTCGTAGCGTGGTTCGGGGATGGCGCGCGCCGATTTGCGGCGGGCCAGCTCGTCGTCCGCAACGTGCAGATGTATGGTGCGCTTGGCGACATCCACCGAGATTTCATCGCCGTTCTCAACCAGCGCCAGCGGCCCGCCTATATAGGCTTCGGGCGACACGTGCAGGATGCAGGCGCCGTAACTGGTGCCGCTCATGCGCGCGTCGGAAATGCGCACCATGTCGCGCACGCCCTGTTCGATGAGCTTTTGCGGAATCGGGATCATGCCCCATTCGGGCATGCCGGGGCCGCCCTGGGGGCCGACGTTGCGCAGGATCAGCACGTGGTCGGCGGTCACGTCGAGGTCCGGGCGATTGATCTGTTCTTTCATGGCCGGGTAGCTGTCGAAAACCAGGGCGCGGCCCGTGTGCTTGAGGAAACGTTTTTCGGCGGCGGCCGG
Organism: Paralcaligenes ureilyticus; assembly: GCF_004346225.1. Classification (GTDB taxonomy): domain Bacteria; phylum Pseudomonadota; class Gammaproteobacteria; order Burkholderiales; family Burkholderiaceae_B; genus Paralcaligenes; species Paralcaligenes ureilyticus. The sequence goes on from NZ_SMAJ01000009.1 coordinate 37,172, forward strand.
CTTGATCACACAGCCGTTGGGCGCCAGATTGCCTTTGAGGACCGCCAGCGAGCCCTCGGCGTAAATAGGGTTGTCCAGGCTGCGGATCACGTCGTGGTTGTAGACTTGCGCGCCCTGCAGATTTTCACCCAGCGTTTTGCCGGTGACGGTCATGACATCCAGGTTCAAGTGAGGGCGCAGCTCGCTCATCAGCGCCAGCACGCCGCCCGCATAATAAAAGTCTTCCATCAGATATTTATCGCCGCTGGGCCGCACGTTGGCGATGACGGGGATTTTGCGGCTGGCCAGTTCGAAGTCGTCCAGGCTGATGTCGCAGCCCGCCCGTTTGGCCTGGGCAATGACGTGGATGATGGCGTTGGTGGAACAGCCCATGGCCATGGCCACCGCAATGGCGTTTTTGAAGGCGGGGACGGTCTGGATCTTGGCCGGCGTCAAGTCTTCCCAGACCATGTCGACGATGCGCCGGCCCGTTTCCGCGCACATGCGGATATGGTTGGCGTCGGCGGCGGGAATCGACGAGGCCCCGGGCAGGGTCATGCCCAGCGCGTCGGCGATGGCGGTCATGGTGCTGGCCGTGCCCATTGTCATGCAATGCCCGTGGCTGCGGGCGATGCCGCCCTCGATACCCAGCCACTGCGTGGGCGTGATCTTGCCGGCGCGGCGCTCGTCCCAGAACTTCCAGGCGTCCGAACCCGAGCCCAGCACCTTGCCTTCCCAATTGCCGCGCAGCATCGGGCCCGCGGGAATATAAATGGCGGGCACGCCCGCGCTGGTGGCACCCATGAGCAACGCCGGAGTGGTCTTGTCGCAGCCGCCCATCAACACGACGCCGTCGATGGGATGGCAGCGTATGAGTTCTTCCGTATCCATGGCCAGCATATTGCGATACAGCATGGTGGTGGGCTTGACGTATTGCTCGGCCAGCGACAGCGCCGGCAGCTCGATGGGAAAGCCGCCCGCCTGCAGTACGCCGCGCCTGACGTCTTCGACGCGTTGCTTGAAGTGTGCGTGGCAGGGCTGAATGTCCGACCAGGTATTGATGATGCCGATGACGGGCTTGCCCGCCCAGTCGTCCGGGCCGTAGCCCATCTGCATGATTCTGGACCGATGGCCGAAGCCTCTGAGGTCGTCGGGCGCGAACCAGCGGGCGCTGCGTAGTGAATCTGGGGTTTTCATTGATTGTCCTGGTGGGTTTAGCTTTGCATGCCCCAACGTCTAACCGTTCTTTTCTCGATCAGGCGGAACACGAAATTTTCGACAATCAGTCCGATGATGATGACGGTCAGCAGGCCGGCGAAAACAGCGGGTATATCGAGTAGATTGCGATTTTCAAAGATGTACCAGCCCAGGCCGCCCTTGCCCGACGCCACGCCGAACACGAGTTCGGCCGCGATCAGGGTGCGCCAGGCGAAAGCCCAGCCGATTTTCAGGCCGGTCAATATCGATGGGAAGGCGGCGGGGATAAGAATCTTGGCCACATAGCGCAAGCCGCGCAGCTCGTAGTTGCGCCCGACCATGCGCAGGGTATGCGATACCGCCAGAAAGCCCGCCTGGGTATTGAGCGCGACCACCCACACCACCGAATGCAGCAGTACGAAAACGATGCTGGTGGTGCCCAGCCCGAACCAGATGAGGGCCAGCGGCAGCAGCGCAATGGCCGGCAGCGGGTTGAACATGGCTGTCATGACTTCCAGGAAGTCGGTGCCGATGCGGGTGCTGATGGCCAGCACGGTGATGACCCCGGCCAGGGTTATGCCTATGACGTAGCCGATCAGCAGGACCTTGATCGAGGTCCAGGCGCGATCGAGCAGGATGCCGCTGCCGATGCTGTCGATGAAGGAGCGGACCGTATCCGACAGCGTTGGAAACAGCAGGGGATTGTCGAGCAACTGTCCGTAGACTTCCCAAGCTACGGCCAGCAGCACGATGATCAGTGTTTTGCGAAGAAACGTATTGTTCCAGAGCTTTTGCCAGGACGATAATTGGCGTACCAGTACGGCGCTTTTGCCCGCGGCCGGGTTGTCGGCCGCGCTTTGTTTCATGGTGATCGTTGCGCGGCCCATTATGCATGCACCCCGTTGGTTTGATTAAAAAGCAATTCGTGTATTTCCTGTTCGAGCGCCGCCGCCGAGCCGTCTTCGAACGACACGGCCTCGACGTCGTTGACTTCGGCCTTGACCTCGCCGGGGTGCGGCGAAAGCAGGAGGATCCGGTTGCCCACGCGTATGGCCTCGGCAATCGAATGGGTGACGAACATGACCGTAAAGCGGGTGCCTTCCCAAAGCTGTAAAAGCTCGTCCTGCATTTGCCGCCGGGTGAGGGCGTCCAGGGCGGCAAAGGGTTCGTCCATCAATAAAATATCGGGTTCCATCGACATGCCGCGCGCGATAGCCACACGCTGCTTCATGCCGCCCGACAGCGTGTGGGTGTAGCTGTCTGCAAATTTGTCCAGGTGCACCTTCTCCACATAGGCCCGGGCGCGTGCCTCGGCTTCTTTTCTGGGCATTTTGCGGGCCTCGATCAGGGGAAACATGACGTTTTCCAGGACGGTCTTCCAGGGCAGCAACTGGTCGAATTCCTGGAACACCATCATGCGATCGGAGCCCGGCCGCTTGACGGTTTTGCCCTTGATGCGGATTTCGCCTTCTTCCGGAGTCAGATAGCCGCCCACCGCCTTGAGCAAGGTGGATTTGCCGCAACCGGAGGCGCCCAGCAATACGAAGCGGTCTCCGCTGTCGACATTGAAGCTGACCTGGTTGGTGGCGGTGACAATACTATCGGGCGTTTTGTACCGCAGCGTGACGGTATCGACTTCTAGCAAATGCGACATTCTGGTCTCCGGATTCCTGTTTTTAGCTACCGTTGAGCGAAGCGGAAACGGGCAGGAAGTAATCGGTCCATTTCTTAGGCAGGGTTTTCAGGATGCCGACTTTGTACATATGCTGCGCAAATTGCATCGAGCCCGCAGGCGCCATCTGGAAAGCCATCATGCCGGGCTCTTTCAGCATGGCCATCAAGTCGGCCACACTGGTTTTGTCGCCGCTGATTTCGCGATAGATTTCAACCGATTTTTCGGTGTTGGCCTTGATGTAATCGATGGCTTCTTTCGATGCCGTCAGTACCGCCTTGATGATTTTGGGATTGGCGTCGGCGAATTTCGTGGTGGTGAAGAGCGTCGATTGCGACAGCCCGCCCTTGATAATGTCGGTGGATTTTAAAACTACGTGTACCCCTGGGATTTTCAGTTCTTTGGTGAAGAACGGGGGGGCCGAAAAATGGCTGGTGATCTCGCCATTGGGGTTGGCCAGCATGGCGGAGGCATCGGGGTGGCCGAGCTGTACCGTATTGGCGTCCAGTTGAGACCATTTGTCTTTGCCGAACACCTGTTCGCATGCCATTTGCAGCAGGATGGCCTGGGTCGACACCCGGACGGTTGGAACGGCAATCTTGTCCAGGGGGCCGTAGTCCTTCAGGGTTTTGATCTTCGGGTCGCGGCTGATCAGCTCCAAAGGAAGGGCCGAATTGGTCGTAATCCCCTTGACCTTGCCTTTGGTACGATCCCAAAGCAGCAGCATGTTGCCCACGCCGCTGTTGACGATTTGCACATTGCCCGAGAGCAGGGCGTCGGTAGAGGCGCCGCCGCTGCTGAATGATCGCCAGTTCACTTTGAGGTCTTTCACGCCTTCTTTGGCTGCGGCCTTTTCTATCAGGCCCTGCTTTTCCATGACAAGGGCGGGCAAGTACAAAATGCCCGGCTGCCGGGTAATGGTTATTTCGTGGGCTTGCTGGGCGTAAGCCGCGCCGCCCGCAGTGGTGAGCGCAGCCATTAAAATGGCACTGATATGTTGGGTGATTTTCATATTGTCTCCTGATCACGTAAATGGAAATTTTTAATACTATGTCTTGCCAGAAAGCATACTAATATATTAGTATATTAAGAAGGAAGTATTAAAAATATATAACTATCAATTTTTTAATTGATTTCAACTATGAAAACACCGACAGAATTGGATCGATACCGGCAAGTGGCGCCGCAGCTGTACGAGTTGTTGCGAAACAAGATTGTTTCGCTGGAGCTGCCGCCTGGGACGCCGCTGTCGCGGGTTGAGCTGTCGGCCCAATTTCGTGTCAGCCAGACGCCGGTCAGGGAGGCGTTGCTGAGGCTTGCCGAGGAACGGTTGATCGATGTGTTTCCTCAGTCGGCGACACGGGTCAGCCTCATCGACACCCATATTGCGGAAGAGGCGCATTTCTTACGGCGGGCAATTGAACTTGAAATCGTGCGCGACCTGGCCTTGCACAACACGGCGGAGTTGCTTGCGGATTTGAAAGCCCTGCTCGATCGGCAGGTTTTGTTGCGGGATAGCCAGGATTTGAGCGGCTTTGCCGAAACCGACCAGGCGTTCCATCGGTATATGTATGAAGCGACGGGCAAAGAAGCTTTATGGAAGCTGGTGCGCAGCCGCAGCGGCCACATCGATCGCCTGCGGCGCCTGCACCTGCCGGCTGCGGGAAAGATCAACCGGATTGTCAGCGATCACAGCCAGATCTTCGAAGCCATCAAGCGCGGCGACGCGGCGGGTGCACAGCAGCATCTGCGCACCCATTTGTCCGGAACCCTGGAGTACATGGGCCAGATCCGCGCCGACCACCCGCAGTTTTTTACGGCCGCCTGAGGCGGCCGCGGCCTATCGCGCTTTGGCCGCCTGACGCCAGCGGTGCAGCAGCGGTTCGGTGTAGCCGTTGGGCTGTTCCAGTCCTTTGAAGACCAGGTCGCACGCGGCCTTGAAGGCGATCGAATCATCGAAATGGGGCGCCATGGGACGGTAGGCCGGGTCGCCCGCGTTCTGGCCATCGACCACGGCCGCCATGCGCCGCATGGTTTCGGTGATTTGCGCCGGCGTTACGATTTTATGGCGCAGCCAATTGGCCATGTGCTGGCTGGAAATACGCAGAGTGGCGCGGTCTTCCATCAGGCCCACGTTATGGATGTCGGGGACTTTCGAGCAGCCTATGCCCTGGTCGATCCAGCGCACCACATAGCCCAGTATGCCCTGGGCGTTGTTGTCGAGCTCTTCCTGGATTTCCTTGGCCGACCAGTTGGTGTCGGCGGCCACGGGGACGGCAAGCAGCCGGTCGAGCAGGGGCTCGGACTTGCCTTCCATGGATTTTTGCACCGCTTGCACGTCGACCTGGTGATAATGCAGGGCGTGCAGGGTAGCCGCGGTGGGCGAGGGCACCCAGGCGGTATTGCCGCCGGCTTTCAACTGACCCACTTTCTGGACCAGCATGTCGGCCATCAGGTCGGGCATGGCCCACATGCCTTTGCCGATCTGGGCGTGGCCGCGCAAGCCGCACTCCAGACCTACTTGCACATTATTCCGCTCGTAGGCGTCGATCCAGACGCTGCGTTTCATTTCGCCCTTGCGCACCATGGCGCCGGCTTCCATGGAGGTATGCATTTCGTCGCCGGTGCGATCCAGAAAGCCGGTATTGATGAACGCCACGCGCTGCGTGGCTTGCGCGATGCAGGCTTTAAGGTTGGCGCTGGTGCGGCGCTCCTCGTCCATGATGCCCATTTTGATGGTGTTGGGCGCCAGGCCCAGCACGGCTTCGACGCGGGCGAAGGTTTCGCTTGCAAAGGCCACTTCATCCGGTCCGTGCATCTTGGGTTTGACAATGTATATGGAGCCGCTGCGCGAGTTGCCGCCTTCGCGCTTGAGGTCGTGCATGGCGATCAGGCTGGTGAGCATTGCATCCAGGATGCCTTCGGGAATCTCGCCCCCGTGCTCATCGAGGATCGCCGGGTTGCTCATAAGGTGACCGACGTTGCGGATAAACATAAGCGAGCGGCCCGGCAGCGTCTGGGTGTGGCCTGCGGCGTCGGTATAGCTGCGGTCGGGGTTGAGTGCACGCGTGAAGGTCTTTCCGCCCTTGGAGACTTGCTCGGTCAGCGTGCCTTGCATCAATCCCAGCCAGTTGCGGTAAGCCCCCACTTTGTCATCGGCGTCGACGGCGGCGATGGAGTCTTCGCAATCCATGATGGTGGTGATGGCCGCTTCCAGCAGCAGGTCTTTGACACCGGCCGCATCGTGCTGGCCGATGGCGTGTTTTCTGTCGATCTGGATTTCGACGTGCAGGCCGTTATGCTGGAGCACGATGGCCTCGGGCGTCTGCGCCGCACCGCGGTGGCCCGCGAATAGCTTGGGGTCGGCCAGGCCGGTGGCGGCGCCGTTCTTCAGCGTTACGCCCAGTGCGCCATGGACCACGGCGTAGGCGGTCGCGTCGAGGTGCGAACCCTGCGACAGGGGGAAGTGCTCGTCGAGGAAATGGCGTGCGAAGGCGACGACCTTGGCGCCGCGCACCGGGTTGTAGCCGCCGGCGCGCGTCGCGCCATCGGCTTCGGAGATGGCGTCGGTGCCGTACAGGGCATCGTACAAACTGCCCCAGCGTGCGTTGGCGGCATTTAGCGCGTAGCGGGCGTTGGTCACCGGCACGACCAGTTGGGGGCCCGCCTGGCGAGTGATTTCCTGGTCGACCTTGCTGGTTTTGATGGCGACGGCGGCCGGGCTGTCCTGCAGGTAACCGATTTGCTTCAGGAAGCCTTGATAGGCCTTGGCGTCTTTGATTGCGCCCGGATGCTGGCGGTACCAGTTATCCAGCTCGGCTTGCAGGCGATCGCGTTCGGCCAGCAGTTTTTTGTTTTTAGGCGCCAGGTCGTGCACCAGCTGATCGAAACCCGACCAGAAGGCTTCGGATGATACGCCCGTGCCGGGCAGCGCTTCCTTCTCGATGAATTGATACAGTACGTCGGCCACCTGCAGCCGTTTGCAGGGTGTTCGCTTGATCATGGTTTTCCTTGTGCAAGATGAATAAGCAGCCTGCAGGCATCCCCACGGCGCGTGCGCGCGTGCAGATGCTGCGTCTCGGGTGATTATATGACTTGCAGCGGTCCGGCTTTTATTGCGCTGTATTGATCGTGGCAATATGCAGCAGATTCGTACTGCCGCTGCGGCCGAAGGGCAGGCCGGCGATGACAACGATTTTGTCTTGTTCTCCCGCCATCTTCTTTTGCACGGCGATCAAGGTGGCGTGCGCAATCATATCGCTGACGTTATCGAGCTGCGTGTCGAAGGGAAACGGGTGTATGCCCCACGCCAGCGTGAGCCGTCTTGCGGTAGCCAGATCCGGAGTCAGGGCCAATATGGGTGTTGTGGGGCGTTCCCGGCTCGCGCGCAGGGCGCTAAAACCTGTTGCGGTATAGGCCACCGTGGCGGCCGGCGCGATCAGTTCGGCCACGCTGCGCAGTGCGCTGCAGATGGCGTCGGGCGTGTTGGCCCGCGCCGGGCCGTGACTGGCTTCCAGGCCGGTGCGCCAGGCGGGGTCGTTTTCGACTTCGCCGATGATGCTCCGCATGATGGCGACCGCTTGGACCGGATACTGGCCCGAGGCCGACTCTGCCGACAGCATGACCGCATCGGCGCCGCTGTAAATGGCGGTGGCTACATCCGAGGCCTCGGCCCGCGTGGGTACCGGAGAGTTGATCATGGATTCGAGCATTTGGGTGGCCACGACCACCGGGCGCCCAGCCGCGCGCGCGGCGCGCACGATGCGCTGTTGCAGAACGGGCACTTGCTGCGGCGGCATTTCCACGCCCAGGTCGCCGCGGGCCACCATGACTCCATCGACCTGATCGATAATGGCCTCCAGATGTTCGATGGCTGCCGGCTTTTCCAGCTTGGCCATGATCCATGCGCGCTTGCCGATAATGGCGCGGGCCTGCGCGATATCCTCCGGGCGCTGTACGAAAGACAAGGCGACCCAGTCCACGCCAAGCGACAGGCCAAAATCGAGATCGGTCAAATCTTTGGCGGTGAGCGGTGAAATGGGCAGAACGACTCCGGGCACGTTGACGCCTTTGTGATCGGACAGGGGGCCGCCCACCACAACGGTGGAATGGGCGAAGTCGGGGCCGCAATCGTCGATGCGCAGCCGCAACTTGCCATCGTCGAGCAGCAGGTCGGCGCCCTTTTCAAGCGCCGCAAAAATTTCGGGATGAGGCAGGTTTGCGCGCGAGGCGTTGCCTTCGGCCGGATCGAGGTCGAGCCGGAATGGCTGCCCGGCGGCAAGCACGGCGCGGCCCCCTGTAAAGCGGCCCACCCGAAGCTTGGGGCCTTGCAGATCCATCAGCACGCCTATGGGGCGGCCCGCTTCGCGCTCGGCCTCGCGGATGGTGTTCAGGCGCTGTGCGTGGTCCTCGTGAGTGCCGTGGCTGAAGTTCAGCCGGAATACATCGACACCGGCCTCGATCAGCGCGCGGATACTTTCGGGGCTTGAGCTGGCAGGCCCGAGGGTGGCCACAATGCGGGCGCGGCGTAGGGGTTTCATATCAAGCCTCCAGGCGTGAAGTAATAGGCGGGTTGGTGTCGAGGTTAAGGCTTTTGGCCGATTTCGAAGTTGGCCATTTTCTCCAGGGCCCGCACCATGCCCGAGTGGTCCCAGCCCGATCCGCCGTGTGCAGCGCAAGCATTGAAAAGCTCTTGCGCCAAGGCGGTGCTGGGCAAGGATACCCCAACCTGGCGGGCGGTGACGAGCGCCAGGTTCAGGTCCTTCTGATGCAGCGCGATGCGAAAGCCGGGATCGAACGTGCGTTTGACCATGCGTTCTCCGTGAACTTCCAGGATACGCGAGTTGGCGAACCCGCCCATCAGGGCCTGGCGCACCTTGGCCGCATCGGCACCGGCCTTGGAGGCCAGCAGCAAGGCTTCGCCCACGGCTTCAATGGTTAACGCCACAATGATCTGGTTGGCGACCTTGGTGATTTGACCGTCGCCATTGGCGCCGACCAGCGTTATGTTTTTGCCCATCAGATCGAACAAGGGTTTGATGGCTTTGAACGTAGCTTCGCGGCCCCCGACCATAATCGTCAGGCTTGCGGCGCGGGCGCCCACTTCTCCACCCGATACCGGCGCGTCCAGGTATTCACAACCCAGCTGATTGATCCGTTGGGCAAAATCCTTGGTGGCCACCGGCGATATGGAACTCATGTCGACGACCGTTTTGCCAGGGGTGAGCGCACTGGCTACGCCATTTTCGCCAAACAGCGCCGCGTCGACATCGGCGGTGTCGGGCACCATGGTGATGATGATGTCGGCGTGGCGTGTTGCCTGGGCGCCGTTGGCGCACTGCGTGGCGCCGGCGTCGATCAGGCTTTGCGGTGTGTTGCCGCGCGTGTAGGTGAATAGCGTATGGCCGCCCTTGATCAAATTGGCGGCCATGGGCGCGCCCATGATGCCCAGTCCGATAAAGCCGATGTTCGCCATGTCGTAGTCTCCAGTTTCAAATGAAAGTAATGTGTGTTCAGGCAGCCAGGGCGTTGATCCAGCGTAAGCCCTCTTGTGTCCTGGCGGTCGGTTTATATTCGCAGCCGATCCAGCCGTCGTAGCCCAGGCTGTCGATGTGGCGCAACAGCCAGGCATAGTTGATTTCGCCGGTACCCGGTTCGTGGCGTCCCGGGTTGTCGGCCAGTTGCAGATGGGCAATTTGCGGCAAGTGTCTGGCTATCGTGGCGGCCAGTTCGCCCTCCATGCGCTGGGCATGGTAGATGTCGTATTGCAGGAAAATATTGTTCGAGCCGGTTTCGGCGATAAGGCCCAGCGCCTGGTCGCTGCGGTTAAGGTAAAAGCCGGGAATATCAAAGGTGTTGACCGGTTCGATCAGCAGGCGGATCCCCGCCGATTGCAGTTTTTCGGCGGCAAAGCGCAAGTTGTCGATGAAGGTGGCGCGGGTGGTGTCGCGATTCACATCGGCCGGGGCAATGCCCGCCAGGCAATTGACTTGTCTGCATCCCAGCGCCGTGGCGTATTCGATGGCTTGTCCGACCCCGTCCTGGAATTCACCGATCCGGTCGGGATGGCAGGCAATGCCGCGTTCGCCGTTTTCCCAGCGGCCGGCGGGCAAATTGTGCAGAACCTGGGTCAGGCCGTGGGTGTGGAGCTGTTCGGCCAGCATGTCGGCCTTGTAGGCATAGGGGAAGAGATATTCGACACCCTTGAAACCCGCAGCGGCAGCGGCTTTGAATCGGTCGAGGAAATCGACCTCGGTAAATAGCATCGATAGGTTGGCGGCAAGTTTAGGCATGTTTATTTGGCTCCTTTACAGCAGATGATGGTGTGGTCCGTTTCTCGATCGATCGTGAACGCGAAAGCGGAACGCAGATGTAGCGGCTGTATTGATGGCAGCCACAAGGGCTGCCGCTACACTTGCGCTTTCACGGTTGATTTGGAAATGGAATTAGTCCAGCAAGGCGATGGCGGTAGGTGCATCGAGGCTTGTTTGGGCCAGCTCTTCGCTTTCCTTGATGTTGTCGATTTCCGTGCCCATCGAGATGTTGGTGATGCGCTCGAGAATGAATTCGATGACGACCGGCACCCTGAATTCCTTCATCCACGCTCGCGCCTGGGCGATGGCCGATTGAATCTGCTCGGGCGTGTGTACGCGCAGCGCCTTGCACCCCAGGCCTTCGGCCACGGCAACGTGATCCACGCCGTAGCCCTTGGTTTGCGGTGCGTTGATATTGTCAAAGGACAGCTGTACGCAATAGTCCATGTCAAACCCGCGCTGCGATTGGCGGATCAAGCCGAGGTAGGCGTTATTGACCACGATGTGCAGGTAGGGCAGCTTGAACTGGGCGCCGACCGCCAGCTCTTCGATCATGAACTGGAAGTCGTAATCGCCCGATATGGCCACCACTTCCGCCTCGGGTAGGGCCGCACACACGCCTAACGCGGCAGGCACCGTCCAGCCCAGCGGGCCGGCCTGCCCCGCATTGATCCAGTGGCGCGGCTGGTAGACGTGCAGGAATTGCGCGGCGGCGATTTGCGACAGGCCGATGGTGCTGACGTAGCGCGTGTTTTTGTCAAAGGCCTTGTTCATTTCTTCGTAGACGCGCTGCGGCTTGAGCGGCACGGCGTCGAAGTGGGTTTTGCGCTGCATGTCTTTTTCGCGCTTGCGGGCGCGGCACTGTTCCGCCCACTGGCTGCGATCACGCAGGCGGTGCGCCGCCTTGAGCTCGCGCGCTACTTCGATCATCAGATCCAGGGCGGTGCCCGCATCGGATGCGATGCCGTAATCGGGGCCGAATACCCGGCCGATCTGGGTAGGCTCGATGTCGATATGCACAAATGTGCGGCCCTTGGTATAGACGTCGATCGAGCCGGTATGGCGGTTGGCCCAGCGGTTTCCGATACCCAGGACGAAATCGGCGGCCAGCAGCGTGGCGTTGCCGTAGCGGTGCGCGGTCTGCAGGCCCACCATGCCGGCCATCAGCGGATGGTCGTCGGGGATAACGCCCCAGCCCATTAGCGTCGGGATGACCGGCACGTTGGCCAGTTCCGCAAAAGCTCGCAACCGGTCGGCCGCGTCCGCGTTGAAGACGCCTCCGCCCGACACAATCACCGGGCGTTCGGCGTTATTGAGCATCTCGACCGCACGAGCGGCCTGCGCGCGGGTCGCAGAGGGTTTGTAGACAGGCAGAGGCTCATACGTATCCAGGTCGAATTCGATTTCGCCCATTTGAACGTCGAACGGCAAGTCGATCAGCACAGGGCCGGGACGCCCGGACCGCATGATGTGGAAGGCCTGCTGGAATACGCGGGGAACCAGCGCCGACTCGCGGACGGTAACGGCCCATTTCGTGACGGGTTTGGCGATCGATTCGATGTCCACCGCCTGGAAGCTTTCTTTGTGCAACTGGGATCGGGGCGCCTGCCCCGTAACGCACAGAATGGGGATCGAGTCGCCTGATGCGGAGTACAGTGCGGTCAGCATATCGGTGCCTGCCGGCCCCGAGGTGCCAAGGCACACTCCGATATGGCCGGGTTGGCTGCGGGTGTAGCCCTCGGCCATATGGGCGGCGCCTTCTACATGGCGCGCCAGAATATGTTGTATTTGGCCGTTGTCGCGCAGGGCCGAATACAGAGGGTTGATCGCGGCGCCCGGTACGCCGAATAAAACGCGTACGCCTTCCTTTTGCAAAACGGCCGCGGCGGCGTCGACTGCTCTCATTCGAGCCATGATTGCTCCTCGATGGGGTGGTGATTGATCTGGAATTCAGAATAAAGAAAACGCCGGGCGGTTTGAAGACCTGTACGCATCACTTCTATCGATACTTCCGGTATTTATTGGGCGGCGTGATGTTAAAGTTGAGCTCAGTACAGCTATTATTTTTCGCAGCCATTATCTGAGGTACGGAATGGATCGTTACATGGCAATTCGCAGCTTTGCCTTGGTGGCGGAGAAGGGCAGCTTTGCGGCGGCCGCGCTGATCGAGGGTGTGACGCCTGTCGTCATGGGGCGCCGGCTTAGCGCGTTAGAGCGCCGCCTGGGCGTGCAGCTGATGCACCGATCCACCCGCGGCTTGTCGCTGACCGATCTGGGCGAGCAGTTTCTGGAAAATTGCCAGCAATTGATTCGTGATTTTGACGCCGCCGAGGGCAGCATCAGCGCCGGACGCCGCGCGGTGCGAGGCCATCTGGTGGTGTCCGCTCCGGCCGCATTCGGGCGCCGCCACGTTGCGCCCTATGCGGCGGCGTTTCGGGATCGCTATCCAGATCTTCGCCTGTCGTTCAACTTTACGGACAGCGTGGTTGATCTGGTGCGCGAGAGCTATGACCTTGCCATACGCATCGGCGAGGTCAGGGACCCCAATTATGTCGCGGTGAGGCTGTTTCCCAATCGGCGGGTGGTGTGCGGCACACCCGGCTACTTTGAACGCCATGGCATGCCGCAGGTTCCCGAAGACCTCGCGCATCACAATTGCCTGGCGTTCAATCTGCAGGGGGGCCAGCAGCGCGGCTGGATCTTTATCCGTGAGGGCCGGCCTTTTGCCGTCAGGGTCGATGGCGACCTGGCCTGCAACGATGGTGAGTTGCTCTACGGCTGGGCCAGGCAGGGGCTGGGCGTAGGCTGGCGGTCTACCTGGGAAATACAGGCCGAACTCAAGCGTGGAGAGCTCGTGACGGTGCTCGACGAATTCGCCTTGCCCCATTACGACATACAGGCGGTCTATCCGCAACAGCGCTACCTTCCCGCCAAGGTGCGTTATTTCATTGACTATCTGCGCGAGATCTACCAGCAGGAAGGGTATTGGGAAGGTACGCCGTCTGCGCAAGCGTGATGGTGTCGCAGTTCTCGCCCGGGCCGCTGCGGTCTATGACGAGAAAATCCGATACATTCTCCAGTGCCAGCAGGGGGTGATGCCAGACGCCGGTCGCATAGTTCACGCCCTGATTGCCCCGGCACAGGAAGGCACGCAGGTCGCCGGCGCCCGGCGCGGGGCCGGCGGGGGCGACGACCACCAGGTAGGGACGGTTCGATAGCGGGATGAAGGCCTGGCTGCCGCGCGGATGGCGTTCCATTGTTTTTACTTCAAAGGGAAGGACGCGCGGCAGGCCCCGAAACAGGGATACGATGGCGCGGCCGTCTGCGCCCGGGTCGATATGGGCCAGGTCGTGATAGCGTTCGGTGTTGCCATCGTTGATGGTGAAATGCCGGACCGCATTTGATATCTCGATGACATCGCCAAAGGGTGTGAAGGCGGGTGCAGAAAGGGGCTCCAGGGCCAGGTTCGGCGCCGCGGCGCAAGAGCCTTGTTGCGTTGACGGTTTGAACCGCGCATCCAGGCGAAAGCCCGCTATTTTGCCGATCTCGCGCAAGCACGTGGAAAATTCGGTGGCGGGATCGTGCCGGCATCGAGCTTCGATTTCGTCCATGATCTGGGTGCGATGCAGGCCTTTGACGGCGATCACGAACGGGAATCCGAAACGCTTGCGGTAGGCGGCATTCAGAGTGCGCAAGCGCGCGATTTCACTGGCGCTGCATTGATCCAGGCCGGCCCCTTTTTGTTCGTGGGTGGACGCTTGCGTGAGCGTGCCGCGAGCGGCTTCTTTTCCCGCCAGCTCCGGGTGGGCCTGGATCAAGGCAAGCTGATCGGCGTGGCTTGCCGCATGAATAACCTCCAGCAAAGTCTGGTGCAGCGTTTGAAGGTCGCTGAAAGGACGTGCGTACCAGGCGCGTTCGGCCACCCACGCGGAGTGCTCGAAAATGCCTTCCAGGCAAGCCGTGAATTCTGCTTGAGGCAGGCGGGACAGCTCGGCCATGGATGGCGCTGAAGTTTGATTTGACGTCATGATGCCGCTTCTATCGTTGCTGGAGGGAATGTGGCGTGGCCGGCCAACACTCAAATGGCCCAGCCGCCCAAATAGAATACCGCCAAAACCACGGCAATGGACACCGTTCCGACGTTCAGCTTGTTGAATTCCCCGGCCACGATGCGGCCGATCACCAGCGTGCAAAAGCCCAGCATGATGCCCGTCACGATATTGCAGGTCAGCACAATATAGACGGCGCACACCAGGCCCGCCATGGCGTCGACGCTGTCGTCCATGCTTAGTTTGCTGATGCTGCCCAACATCAGCAGGCCGACATACATGAGTGCCGGAGCGGTGGCATAGGCCGGCACGAGGGCGGCCAGGGGCGAAAGAAAGATCAGCGCCAGGAAAAGCAGGCCCACCATGACCGAGGCAAAGCCGGTTTTTGCCCCGGCCGCCACGCCGGCCGCCGATTCGATATACGCCGCCGCGGGCGCTCCACCCAGAAAAGCGGAGACAATCGAGCTGGCCGAATCGGTGGCGAGCGCACGGCCGCCGTTGATGATTTGCCCGTTCTCGTCGAGCTGCCCGGCTTGTCCGGCCACCGCGCGTATGGTGCCGGTGGCGTCGAATACCGCTGTCATCACCAGCGCCAGCACGCTGGGGATGACAGCCAGAGTCAGCGCGCCCTTGAGGTCCATCGAGCCGACCAGCGAGGCGTGCCCCGACATGGCAAGGGACGGCAGCGCGGCGATGCCGCTGAAGGTGACTTTGGGGTCGAATATCAGGCCCAATGCCGACAGAACGACAATGACGATCAGGATGCTGCCCGGCACGCGGCGGCGCTCCAGCCCGAAAATGGCGGCCAGCCCCACGATGGAGGCCAGTGCGGGCAGCCCCGCCAGATGTCCCAGCGTTACGGGCAATCCAGGCCCTGGGTTCTTGATCACCAGGCCGACGCCGTTGGATGCAATCAACAGCAGGAATAAACCGATGCCCACCCCCGTGCCGTGCGCCACGCCCGCGGGCAGATTACGTAAAATCCATGACCGTACGCCGGTGACCGAAATGGTCGTGAATATCACGCCCATCAAAAATATGGCGCCCAGCACCACGGGTGGCGTCAGGCCTTTTCCCAGGACCAGATCGAAAGCCGTGAATGCGGTGAGCGAGATGGCGCAGCCAATCGCGATGGGCAGGTTGGCCCACAGGCCCATCAGCAGCGAGCCAAAAGCGCTGGTCAGGCATACGGCAATGAAGACCGCGCTTTTATCGAAGCCGGCTTCCCCGAACATGCCCGGCACGACGAAAACGGAATACACCATGGTCAGAAAGGTGGTGGCTCCGGCCAGCGTTTCCTGACGCAGCGAACTGCCGCGCCGTGGCATGTCGAAATAGGTTTCCAGGCGTTGTTTGAAGCCTGGCAAGGCGGGCGCATTTTGCGCGGCAGGCAATATGTATTCTTGGTCAGTCATTAGTTTGTCTCCTTTCGCTGTCTGGCAACCGCTTCATGGTCGGTTGCATCTTCCTGTACAAGGTCGCGTTTTATGCCAGGCCATTCTAGGGACTTGCTGCGCCAGGGAGTTCTGATGGAGATGATGTTACTTATTACCCGGCGCTGATAATTGTCGGGTCGGGCGCTAGAGTGTTTTTGGTCAACCTGTATCCAGCATGGGACGTTTGGGTATTTGAAGACGCCGTCTATGGGGGCCGGGGCGGGGCCGGCACGGCGTGCTTGATCCGGATCTGCCTCGTCCAGGCGGGCGTCGGGCCAAACTCGCTACGCCGCTGACGCGGCTCCGCTCAAACATGGCCCGCCGACACCCCCCGCCTTCCCTTCGTCAGCATCTGGAGCACGCCTTACGCCGGCCCCGCCCCGGCCCCCATAGACGGCTCGCGTCACGGTATTGTCAGGAATTCACTTGCCGGCGGCCTGTCTCTGTTGCGTTGCCCGCAGCCTGTCTCCGACGTTGCCCGTAGACTTCACTCGACCAAACCCCCGCCGGCCTCCACATCCCCCGGTGCATGTCATCAACGCAGCCGCAGGGCGAGGGGTGGGTACCGTCCGGTCATTCGGCCAGCGCCGGGTGCTGACGAAGGGAAGGCGGGGGGTGTCGTCGGGCGCTGTCTGAACGGAGCCTCGCGCTTTTTGCGAGGCGGAGAGAGATTCTATAGTTTTCGTCAAGTCATTTTTGGCCTAAAACGCTCCGAGTCGAAGACCGACTGATGGCGCCATAAGGCAAACGCCACGCGCAGCAGCTTGCGAGCCAGGATCACCATCGCCTCAATACCGCTCAGCCCGCGCGCGCGTAGCGCCTGATAGACCGGTTTAAAGGCCGGCGTGCGGCTCGCTGAGCAAGCGCACATATACATCTGGCGCCGGATCAAGGCCGCGCCGCGCTTGGACAAACGGCGTCGGCCTTTCTTCTGGCCCGAGTCCTTGGGGCGTGGATCCAGGCCGCTAAAGGCCACCAGCGCGTCGGCGTTGGTAAAGCCGATGCGCCCGAGCAAGCTGGTCAGCAAGGCCGCACTCTGTACGCCCACCCCGGGGATGGTCTGCAGCCGGTCAAACGGCTCGGCCAGT
Organism: Paralcaligenes ureilyticus; assembly: GCF_004346225.1. Lineage (GTDB taxonomy): Bacteria > Pseudomonadota > Gammaproteobacteria > Burkholderiales > Burkholderiaceae_B > Paralcaligenes > Paralcaligenes ureilyticus. The sequence continues at coordinate 53,906 of NZ_SMAJ01000009.1, forward strand.
GCGGGCTCACTGTGCATCCACGCCAGAATCTGGGCATCCATCGTGTGAATCACCGCCTGCAGGCTTTGCGCCACGGCCTGGCGTTGCGGATCCAACGCGGGCAGATCCTGCAAGATGCGCATTAAGCTTTGCTGCTTGACCTGGACGCGAGCCCGCTGACGAATCAACTGATCGATCGCCTGCTGGGCCGCGCTGCCCGGCTCATACGGATGCAGCCGGGCATGGTGTTCGCGGATATAGCGCGCAATCACCTGCGAATCGGTGCGATCGGTCTTGCCGCGCATGCCCAGCGCCTTGGCGTACATCGACACATCCCAGGCGTTGAGCACATACGCGCGCAACCCCGCTTGCTGCGCTAAATGCACCAGCAGCCCGTGATACCGGCCGGTGGACTCCACCGCCAGACGCGATTCAGGGGGAACCGATTCAAGCCAACGACGTAGCGCACCCGGTTCGTTCACCAGCTCGCACGCCAATTCGGGATGATCCTGCACGGCAATGACCACGTTCGCCTTGGCCACATCTACGCCAATATCAAAAAGCTCTTGCATGAACACTACTCCGGTTGGACAATAATCAAACGCTGGGGTGAGATTGGCCGGAGCTCGTGAGCTTGTCTTAAATCGGCCGTGCCGCCAGGGAAACCTGTCAGTCGGCTAGATTCTTCATCGACGATGGGCCGGCGGGGTGGGAGTTGTCTCTCTCAGTTGGTCCAGAAAAAACCGGCCAATGGTTCGCGATTGGTCCCTCCACCCCAGCGCCTTTAGTCTGATCCAAACGCGCTAAAAAAACTATACAAGTTCGCCCGACGCCCGCCTGGACGAGGCAGACCCGGGGAGTCGGGGCGCGTAGCGCCACGACCGCTGGACGGACCGGACGGTACCCACCCCTCGCCCTGCGGCGTCTTAATAGAGTGACCCCCACCCTAAACAATGACCCCACCCCAAACGGCTAAAAAAAGCGCGGCACGAAACGCGTTCAGTTCCGTAAACACGTCAACCGAAAATGCACTAATGATGGCGCCGCCTGCAAACCCGGTTACGGTGCGGGCGGCAGCGGCGTGCGCAGGCCTGTGTCCAGGCCGGCCGCCACCTCGGCAATGCGCCGCCGCAGCCAGGTAACTTCAGGCGCCTCGTGGGAGCGCGAATGCCACAGCTGGTAAAACCGCATCGGCGGAAACTTGAATGGAGACGGCACGACCTTGATCGGCAGGTAGCGTGCATAGTGCTCGGCCAGCTGGCGCCCGGTCGTGAACACCAGGTCGGTCGACATCAGGATGTAGGGCACCAGCCCGAAATAGGGGATGGTCATTTGTATATTGCGCTGCAGACCCTGCTCGGCCAGACAGCCGTCGATAAAGCTGGCGCGTTCCGACACATACGGGGTAGGAGCCAGGTGGCGCAATTCCAGATAATGCTTCATCGAAATGCCCTTCCCCGCGAGCGGATGCTTGATGCCCAGCATGCACACCACCTCATCGTCGAAAAGACGCGACATGTGCAATTGCGGCGGCGGTTCCAGCCAATTTCCGATTACCACATCCAGTGCGCCGCCCTCCAGCGCATGTTCGTAATCGAAATCGGCGTTGATCGGATGCACGATCATCTTGGCCTGTGGCGCACAGCGGCACAGCACTTCGGCAATATTGGGCAGGAACACCGCATCGAGATAGTCGGGAGCGCCCAGCCGGAACACGCGCGTCGATGTCTGGGCAGAAAACTCGCCCGGCCGATGCACGATGCGGTCCATCGCCGTCAGGGCGTCGGTGGCAAAAGCCAGGAGCTCCCGGCCCCGTTCGGTGGCCACCATGCCCGATTTGCTGCGTACCAGGATGGCGTCGCCGGTGATTTCGCGCAGGCGCCGCAAGGCATTGCTGGTGGCGGGCTGGGACAGGCCCAGCTTGAGCGCGGCGCGCGACACGCTCTGCTCGGTCAGCAGGGCCTGGAGTACACGTAGCAAATGGGTTTCGAGCTGTTCGCGATATCGTTGCATCGGGCTATTATCAGGGGCGCCCGGCGCGTTGTCCATGCGTGCTTGCCCGTTGCCTGCGCTTATTGGGTCGCCGTGATAGTCATCATCATTGAATACGCATGCACAATGCCTGCGATGGTGCTATGTTGATGAATATATTCAAATAACAGGATTCGTATCATGGAGACGCAAGCTATCCGCTTTTATCATCGCGGGCAGGTGCAAGAGGTAACAGGTCAGCCCATAACGCGAACAATCCTCCAGTTCCTGCGCGAAGATCTGCGTTGTACGGGCACCAAGGAAGGATGCGCCGAAGGCGATTGCGGCGCGTGCACGGTGGTGATTGGCGAATTGAACGATGCGGGCGGCGTGGATCTGCGCGCGGTCAACGCCTGTATCCAGTTTTTGCCTGCGCTCGATGGCAAGGCGCTATTCACCGTCGAAGACCTGCGTCTTGCCGATGGTGCGCTGCATCCGGTGCAGCAGGCAATGGTCGATTGTCACGGTTCGCAGTGCGGATTTTGCACGCCCGGCTTTGTGATGTCGATGTGGGATATGTATCTCAATCACGATGTGGAGGCGGGTGCGCCCTCGCGCAGCGAAATTACCGAAACTTTGTCGGGCAATTTGTGCCGGTGTACCGGTTATCGGCCCATTATCGATGCGGCCCAGGCCATGTTCGAGCTGCCCCGGGTGGAGTTCGACCGCAAGGCGCTGGCCCGGACCCTTAAAGCGCTGCAACGCGACTCATCCTTTACCTATCAGGCGGGTGATCAGATTTTTTATGCCCCGCGCACGCTTGGCCAGCTTGCCGACTTGCGTCTTGCCTATCCGGACGCCCGTCTGCTTGCGGGCAGCACGGACGTGGGCCTGTGGGTCACCAAGCAAATGCGCGATCTGCCGCAGCTGATCTATATCGGCCAGGTCGCGCAATTGCGCGAAATCGCGAGCGACGGCCGCCATCTTTACATTGGGGCGGGGGCGCTCCTTAACGAGGCGTTTGACGCGCTCGTTGAGCTCTACCCCGAGCTTGACGAATTGCGCCAGCGTTTTGCCTCGTTTCCGATTCGCAATGCGGGAACCCTGGGCGGCAATGTCGCCAACGGTTCGCCCATCGGGGATTCGATGCCCGCCCTGATTGCCCTGGGCACCCGCATTGTGCTGCGCCAGGGCGAGCGGCTGCGTGAAATGCCGCTGGAAGATTTTTACCTCGCCTATCAAAAGACCGCGCTGGACGCGGGCGAATTCGTGCAAGGCATACGCGTGCCGCTGCGCGCGCCTACGCTGCGCTTTCGCACCTACAAGCTCTCAAAACGGTTCGACCAGGATATTTCGGCCGTATGCGCCGCATTTTCCCTTACCCTCGATGGCACGACGGCGCGTGGCGCGCGTTTTGCCTTCGGCGGTGTGGCCGCCACACCCAAACGCGCCTCGCAGGCCGAACAGGCGATCGAGGGCAAGGCATGGAATGAAGCCCATGTTCGCCAGGCCATGGAGGCGCTGCGGCAAGACTATGCTCCGCTGTCCGATATGCGGGCCAGCAGCGGCTATCGTTTGACCGCGGCGCAGAATCTGTTGTATCGCTTCTTTCTGGAAACCCGCAGCGAGGCGCCGCTGTCTTCGCAACAAGTCAGCGTTTTTGCCGCCGCGGCGACGGTCTGAGGAGGCATCATGAACGTTCGATCCGAAGCTTTTATGCCTGTGCAAGTCGTGACTGCGGCCAGTGCGGTCGGCACGCCACTGGGCGCGTCCCATCCGCACGAATCGGCCGGCCTGCATGTCAGCGGCGAAGCAACGTACACCGATGACATCCCGGAATTGCACGGCACCCTGCACTGCGCCCTGGGGCTTTCGCAAAAGGCGCACGCCCGCATCGTTGCGCTCGACCTGGATCCGGTGCGTCGTGCGCCCGGCGTGGTGGCGGTATTGACGGCGGCCGATATCCCCGGCGAAAACAATTGCGGTCCGGTGCTGCACGACGACCCTTTGTTGGCCGACGCGGTGGTGCAGTATATCGGCCAGCCGGTTTTCGCCGTTGTGGCGCAAAGCCAGGACGCGGCCCGGCGCGCGGCGCGTCTGGCCGTGATTCAGTATGAGGAATTGCCGGCGATTTATACGCCGCAGCAGGCCAAGGCCGCGCATGCCGGGGTGCTGCCGCCCATGCATTTGAAGCGCGGCGATCCGGCAGAGGCTATCGCCCATGCGCCGCACAGGCTGGCCGGCACCTTCGAATGCAAGGGCCAGGAACAGTTTTATCTGGAAGGGCAGGTTTCGTATGCCGTGCCTAAAGAAGGCCGGGGGGTGCATGTCTGGTGCTCGACGCAGCATCCCAGCGAAATGCAGGCGCTGGTGGCTCATGCGCTGGGTTGGCATTCGCATCAGGTCCTGGTTGAATGCCGCCGCATGGGCGGCGGTTTTGGCGGCAAGGAGTCGCAATCGGCCCTGTTTGCCTGTGTGGCGGCCGTCTGCGCCACGCGCCTGAATCGTCCGGTCAAGCTGCGCCTCGATCGCGACGATGACTTCATGATTACCGGCAAGCGCCACGGCTTTTATTACCAGTATGAAGTGGGCTTCGACGACGAGGGGCGGATCCTGGGAGTCGATCTGGACATGACCTTGAATGCCGGCTATTCGGCCGATTTGTCCGAGGCCGTGGCGACACGCGCCGTCTGTCACGTCGACAACGCGTATTACCTGCCCGACGTGGCCATTTCCGCCTTGTGCGGAAAAACCAATACCCAGTCCAATACGGCCTTTCGCGGTTTCGGCGGCCCCCAGGGCGCGCTGGTGATGGAAGTGATTCTGGACATGATAGGCCGCCGGCTTGGCCGCGACCCGCTGGATATACGACGCATCAATTTTTATGGCGTGGGCGAGCGCAACACCACGCCGTACGGGCAAATCGTGCTCGACAACGTCTTGCATCCCCTCGTGGCCGAGCTCGAAGCCACGAGCGACTACCGGGCCCGCCGCGCGGCGGCGCGCATCTTCAATGGCACAAGCCCGGTGTTGAAGAAAGGCCTGGCGCTGACCCCGGTGAAATTCGGCATCTCCTTCAATGTCCCAGCCTTTAATCAGGCGGGCGCCCTCGTGCATGTCTATCGGGACGGCTCGGTGCTGGTCAATCATGGCGGTACCGAAATGGGGCAGGGCCTGAATACCAAGGTCGCCCAGGTGGTCGCCAATGAGCTGGGCCTGGATATGGAACATGTTCGAATCACCGCAACCGACACCAGTAAGGTTGCCAATACGTCGGCCACGGCGGCTTCGACCGGCTCGGATTTGAACGGCAAAGCGGCCCAGGACGCGGCCTCGAAGATTCGCCGCCGCCTGGCCAAATATGCCGCCAAGCGCTACGGAGGGTCCGCGGACTCGGTCGTATTTGCGAATAACCAGGTCATGGTCAATGAGCGCGCCATTCCTTTTGTCGAGGTGGTCGACGGGGCTTATTGGGAGCAGACCCAGCTTTGGTCCGAGGGCTTTTATGCTACGCCCGGAATACGCTGGGACAAGGCGACCATGACGGGCAAGCCGTTTTATTACTACGCTTACGGCGCGGCAGTCTCGGAAGTGCTGATCGACACCCTGACCGGTGAATGGAAATTGTTGCGCGCCGATTTGTTGCACGATGTCGGGCAGTCCATCAACCCGGCCATCGATACGGGTCAGGTAGAGGGTGCTTTCATCCAGGGCATGGGATGGCTGACGACAGAAGACTTGTGCTGGAGCAAGGACGGCAGGTTGCTCACGCATGCGCCGTCAACCTACAAGATCCCTGCCATTAACGACTGTCCGGCGGATTTCAGGGTGAAGCTGTTCAAGAATCGCAATATCAAGGATTCGATCTATCGCTCCAAGGCCGTGGGCGAGCCGCCCCTGCTGTTGCCGTTTAGCGTGTTCAACGCGATACGCGACGCGGTGGCCAGCACGGCCGATTATCGCCTTGAGCCGGCGCTCAACGCCCCGGCCACGCCGGAAGCCATTCTGAATGCGCTGGCCGGGCTGCGCGGGACGCACGCCGATGATCACCTGGGTTAACGAAGCCGGACGCTTGCTGGCCGCGGGCGAATCCGTCGTGCTGGTCACCGTTGCCCGAGCCGAAGGATCAACGCCGCGCGAGGCGGGCGCCAAGATGCTGGTGGCGCGCGAACAGCAATGGCAAACCATAGGGGGAGGCCATCTGGAGTGGCGCGCCGCCGAAATTGCGCGGCAGATGCTTGAGGCGGATTGCGCGTACGGCGCTCGCCATATTGAGCGGTTGTCATTGGGACCCAGCCTGGGTCAATGCTGCGGCGGTGTCGCCACCCTGGCCTTTGAGGTGCTGAGCCCTGCCGACCTGGGCTGGATAGGGTCGCTCGCGACATGCCTGCATCAGGGGCGCGCCTGCGTGCGCCGCGTGGTGCTTTCGCCGTCCGGCGCGGCCGCGCCGGTCATGCTGGATACGTCGGGAAATGGCGGCCACAGGCGCGATGCCTGCAGCCTGTGGCAAAAGGGCGACGAGAGCGAATTGACGGACATCGTTGCTCCCCAGGGCTTTAATATCGTACTGTTTGGCGCCGGCCACGTTGGGCAGGCCCTGGTGAAGATTCTCGGCACGCTGCCCTGTACGGTGACGTGGGTCGACGAACGCGACGCACAATTTCCGGCGGCATGGCCATCCAATGTCATTGTCGAAGCGACCGATGCGCCCGAGGCGTTCATCGATCAGGCGCCGCCGCACAGCTATTTCCTGGTTATGACCTATAGCCACACGCTCGATCAGCGCTTGTGCCAGCAAATTTTCCAGCGCGACGATTTCGCCTATTTCGGCCTTATCGGCTCGCGCACCAAACGCCGGAAATTCGAACATCGTTTGCGGGATCGGGGGATCGGGCCGGAACGCCTCGCGCGCATGGCCTGTCCGATAGGCATCGAGGGCATCACCGGAAAAGCGCCGGAGGTCATCGCGGTGGCGGTCGCCGCCCAGTTGCTGCGCGTTCGGGAACTCGAAGATCAATTGGAATCCGCGCGTGGCGATTCCCCTGCTCACGCCATGGCTGCGGCCGATCTACTCGTCAGATAACATTACAGGAAGAATTCATGAGCCCGATGCATCCCTCTGGCGCCATCGCCGCCTCTGGAAAACGAACCGCCTATCGGGCCCAACTGCTGTATTTCAAGGCGCGGGCGGGCAACGATCCGGAACATCGTTTGACCGTGCAACACTCCGATGGCTTATTGCTGGTTGAAGACGGCCGCATCGCGCAGGTGGGCGATTATGGCGTGCTTGCGCCCGCGTTGGGCGCCGATGTTCCGATAGTGGACTGGCGCGGCAAGCTGATTATTCCGGGCTTCATCGATACGCATATCCACTATCCGCAGACCGATATGATCGCCTCGCCTTCGCCCGGCCTGCTGCCCTGGCTGGAGTCTTACGTATTTCCGACGGAGCGGCGCTTCGATAATCCGGATTATGCCGCCGACGTGGCGCGGTTTTTCCTTGACGAACTGTTGCGCTGCGGCACCACCAGCGCGCTGGTGTATTGCACGGTTCATCCGGGTTCGGTCGAGGCCTTTTTTGCCGAGAGCCATGCGCGCAATCTGCGCATGGTGGCCGGCAAGGTCCTGATGGATCGGAACTGTCCTGAATTCCTGCGCGATACGGCGCAATCCGGTGCGCGCGACAGCGAAGCGCTGATTGCGCGCTGGCATGGCAAGGGCCGCCAGATGTATGCCTTGACGCCGCGTTTTGCGCCCACGTCGAGCGACGCGCAGCTGGGGGTATGCGGCGAGCTGGCCCAGCGCTATCGGGATGTGTTCATCCAGAGCCATGTGGCGGAAAACAAAGACGAAGTGAAGTGGGCGGCCGAGCTCTTTCCGGGCCATCGCAGTTATCTGGATATTTACGACCACTATGGGCTGCTGCGCCGGCGCGCCGTGTATGGACACTGCATCTGGCTCGATGAGGTGGATCTGCGCCGCCTGCACGACAGCGGCGCGGTCGCGGCGCACTGCCCGACGTCGAATCAGTTCCTGGGCAGCGGCCTGTTCGACTTTGCCGCGGCCAAGGCCAGCCGCGCCCAGGTTACCCTGGCGACGGACGTCGGCGGCGGCTCGTCGTTTTCGATGCTGCAAACCATGAATGAAGCGCATAAGGTGGCCCGGCTGTCGGGCTACCACCTGAGCGCAGAGACGATGTTTTATCTGGCCACGGAAGGCGCGGCGCAAGCGCTTGATCTGGGCGGGCGCATCGGCACTCTGGCGGCCGGCGCGGAGGCCGATTTTGTGGTGCTCGACCCGCAGGCAACGCCTATTCTTGCGCGCCGGACGGCTCACGCCGATTCGCTGGAAGAGCTATTGTTCGCTTTCGCGATGCTGGGCGATGATCGCGCCGTCGCCGCCACCTACGCGGCGGGGCGCGGCGTCCATCGGCGCGAGGAACGCGTCAACCCTTGACCAGGTGGCCCCAGATGCGCACGCGGCTGATACCGCCATCGGGAAACATGTTGACGCGTACGTGGCTGACGGCGCCCAGATCGCTGAGTTGCGGGCCTTCGAAAAAATGTTGATGATCCATTTGCATGGCTTGTTCGCCTAGCAGCTGCGGCCAGAACATGGCCTGCGTGACCAGGGATTCGTCAGTCGATTCGGCGACGAGCGCGGCCTGGAGGGAAACGCGATCGGGATAATTGCCTTTGAAGTGCGCCGTATCGACTTCAATTTTCTTCACCACGGCGGCGTGGCCCAGTTCGATCAGGCACCAGTCGTTGCCGGGCTCGCGTCGGCGGCGGGTTTCCCAGCCATCGCCCATGTTGACGCCGCGCCCGGGCATGAGCAGACGGAACGGTATGCCGCCGTAGTGTGCGTCGTTGAAGGCGACGATGCGCCCGCCGTTGCGCAACGCCGATACCTCGTGCAGGGCGTTGTGGTCCAGGGCCTCCCAGTCGCAGGCGGGCTGGCCGTAGACACGCAGGCGCGCCACGCCGCCGTCGGGGAAAATATTCAGCCGAAGATGGGTCCACACGCGCTCGTCGCCCGCGATTTCGACGAAATGATGCGAGTCGCCCGCGAGCGAGCGAGTGGCCACGATGGTGGTCCATTGCGTGCGATCGTCCGGATCGCTCTGGCTGTGGCAGGCCTGCACCGATGCGGCCGGCGGGAAGTTGCCGGTGAAATGGCGGGTGTCGATATCCAGGCCTTTGATGATGCCCGGAAACGCCAGGCGGATCACGGCGAAGTCGTGGCCGCCGTTGCGGCGGCGGCGCGTTTCCCAGCCGTCCATCCATTTTCCGTGGTCGTCGAATTTGCCTGCAATGAATACCGGATCGGACGATTGCAGGACGCGTTGCGCAGCGGCGAAGAATTCGTCGGAACACGACAACACCTGGGCGCCGAAATCGGCGTTGGCCAAGTTGGCGTGGCGGGTTGCAAACGAGGGGACATCAATCTGCCGGGGGGCGGACGTTGCAGTGGGAAGTTCGGGCGTTGTCATTGTGAATGGCTCCAGGGATGTTGCGTTATCCAGTGGCGCGCAATCGCGGCGCGAGTGGGGATCCAGACGCGATCATGCTTTTGCACATAGTCGAGAAAGCGTTGCAGGGCGGCGAAGCGTCCGGGCCGCCCGCTCAGCCGGCAGTGCAGGCCGACCGACATCATCTTGGGCGCCGTGTCGCCTTCGGCATACAGCACGTCGAAGGCGTCCTTCAGATAGGTGAAGAACTGTTCGCCGCAATTGAAGCCCTGGGGCGAGGCAAAGCGCATGTCGTTGGTGTCGAGCGTATAGGGCACGATAAGCTGGGGTTTTTTCACGCCGTCCTTCAACTCGACCTGCGTCCAGAACGGCAGATCGTCGCCGTAGTAATCCGAGTCGTACAAATAGCCGCCTTCTTCCATGACCAGGCGGCGCGTGTTGGGGCTGTCGCGGCCGGTGTACCAGCCTTCCGGATGGCGGCCCAGCACCTTCGAGACGACCTCGGTGCATCGCTGGATGTGCTCGCGTTCGAGCGCTTCGGGTACCGATTGGTAGTGGATCCAGCGGTAGCCGTGGCAGGCGATTTCGTGGCCGAGTTCCACAAAGGCCCGAGCCACGTCGGGGTTGCGCTCGAGCGCCATGCCGGCCGCAAAAATGGTGAGCGGCAGGCCGCGCCGCTCGAACTCGCGCAGTACCCGCCAAACGCCGGCGCGCGATCCGTATTCGTAGATGGATTCCATGGAAAGGTGGCGGTCGGGGTAGGCGGCGGCACCGATGATTTCGGACAGGAACTGTTCCGAGGCCGGGTCGCCGTGCAGCACGCAATTCTCGGCCCCTTCTTCGTAATTGAGCACGAACTGCACGGCGACGCGCGCGCGATCCGGCCAATGAGGGTGGGGCGGGTTGCGGCCATAGCCGATCAGGTCGCGCGGGTAATTTTCTGGTGGCATCGGCACTCTCATAAATCAACGTTTGACGGCGAAGGCGAGCCAGGGATCAACGGGTCCTTTTTCAGGCTCGTTCATGCGATGCTCGCAGTCTTCAAGGTGATGGTGCATCGCCGCCTTTGCGGCGTGGGCATCATGACGGGAAAGCTTGTCGAGGATGTCCTGGTGTTCGAAGTACGAGCATGCGCTGTCGTCCGGGGTGTCGTAATAGGCGATGACCAGCGAGGTGCGCGCGCACAGGCTGTGGAGCATTTCGGTCAAGACCTGATTGCCCAGAAGGCGCGCCATTTCGACGTGGAATGCGTTGGACAGGCGGATCCAGCTGATGCGGTCGCCGCATTCGAACGCGCGGCGCTCGCGATCCACCATATCGTACAAAGGCGCCAGGCGCGCCGGCAGGTCGGGCAGCGCCAGGAGCATATCGAGGGTCATGCCCTCGAGGGCGCGGCGCATTGCGAACACGTCTTCGGTTTCCTTGCTGCTGGGCTGCCACACAAAGGCCCCGCGATTGGCCTGGATGACGACGATCTTGTCGTGCGCCAGTTGAGACAGGGCCGCGCGCACGGTGGTGCGCGAGCAGGTGAACACGGCGCACAAGGCCGTTTCTGTCAGCTTGGTGCCCGGCAATAGACGGCGATCCATGACGGCGTCGAAAATATCGTCATAGACGCGCTCGATCTCTGTCCTTGACGCGGACCCCTGGGCGCTGCGCAGGGAAGAGGCCTTGGGCGCGTCCAGGTCCGCCGAAACGTCGTGATGAGAATTCAGATGGAGCATAGGAAAAATTACCGGATCAAAGTATTGACAATTATTGGGGATGGGAACAGAATCGTCAACATAAATTGTTGACAATTATTGGCGATCAGTCGCTTTCACGTTTAACCGGAGATAATCATGGGAAAGATTTCCACCCATGTACTGGACACCATGCACGGCGTCCCGGCGCAAGGCGTCCGTATCGACCTTTACCGCATCAACGGCGCAGATCGTAAATTGCTGAAGCAAGCCGTCAGCGGCAGCAATGGTCGTTGCGACGAACCGCTGCTGCAGGGAGACGCGATGCTGCAAGGCGTTTATGAACTGATCTTTCATGCCGGCGACTATTTCGCGGCCAAGGGCGTGCCGGTTCCCGAGCCCCGGTTCGTCGACCAGATCGCCCTGCGCTTCGGGGTGGCCAAGCCGGCCCAAACCTACCATGTGCCACTGATGTTCACGCCCTGGTCCTGGTCCACGTATCGAGGCAACTAAAGCCGCCTCCCCGGCTTGACGTAGATGTAGCGGCAGCCCTCGTGGCTGCCATCCGCCACTTCGGCCCCCACCGTACCTAGAGACTTTTCATGGAAGCTTTTGCACTTGAATTCGGCAATCTGCTGCTGCGCTGGCTGCATGTCATAGCCGCCATTGCGTGGATAGGCGAGTCGATTTATTTCGTCATGCTCGACAATAGCCTGCATCCGCCGCGCGGCGAGCAGAGCAAAAAGCTGGGTGTATTCGGCGAAATGTGGTCGGTGCACGGGGGCGGCTTCTATCACAACCAGAAATACCTGACCAATCCGGCTGAATTGCCCAACGATTTGCACTGGTCGTTCTGGAAAGCCTATGTTACCTGGCTGTCGGGGTTCGGTCTGTTCACGGTGCTGTATCTGTTCAATCCGGCCTTCTATCTGGTCAACCCCGGCAGCCCGTGGGCCTGGGCGGCGGCGATGAGCGGCACGCAGGCCAGCGTACTGGCAGTTGCTTTTCTGGTGCTTGGCTATGTCCTTTATTCGCAGATGTGCCGTCGCATCAGCCCCAACATGGAGGACGACGGGCTGCTTAGCGCGGCCGTTGGCGTGATGATGGTTGCGGTGGCCTACCTGAGCACGCAGATATTCCCCGGGCGCGCCGCTTTCCTGATTACCGGCGCGGTGATGGCAACGTGCATGTCGGCCAATGTGTTTTTCTGGATCATTCCCGGCCAGCGACGCATGGTTGATGCCTTGAAGGCGGGCCAGGCCCCCAACCCGCTGGACGGCCAGCGCGGCAAACAACGTTCCGTGCACAACACCTATTTCACGTTGCCTGTCGTGTTCCTGATGCTGAGCAATCATTACTCCTTTACCTATTCCGGCCCGTATGCCTGGATCATCATGAGCCTGTTCATTTTCGCCGGCGCGGTGATCCGTCAGTATTTTGTATTGCGCCATAGCGGCAAGAACCAGCTTGCGTATCCGATTGTGGGCGTTGTCATGCTGCTGGCCATAGGCTGGCTGGCGGCGCCGGCCGCCACGCCCGCCGCCGACGCAAAAGGGGTTGTCAGCCTGGATCAGGTGCGAACCATCGTAGCGGCGCGCTGCGTGGAGTGCCATTCGGCGAAACCGACACAGGCCGGTTTCGCCTCGGCGCCAGCCGGCATTATGTTTGACGCCGCCGATCAGATCGTGGCGCGCGCGGCTCAGATCAAGCAGGTCGTGGCCAGCCGGTACATGCCGCTCGCCAATATGACGAAAATGACCGATGCCGAGCGTGCCGCCATTGCCAGTTGGACGCAGCAATAGGTAATGGTGTGCGTGGGCGGCCGTTGTGATCGCCCTGTTGATCTGTAGCGGCAGCCCTTGTGGCTGCCAACGCGCCGGAAAATCCGGTACATGTCGAATCCCGTGTCGCGTCTGGGCTACTATAGTCACATGTCAGAGCATTTCACTGAACACGGGAGGCTTGTCATGAAAGCAGAACTTAAATTAATCGGCGCCCCGTCGGCGTTGCTTTTGCTGGAGGGCTGGTCGGCCGTCGAGTCGCGCGATGCGATACAAAAAACATTTGTCTTCAAGGATTTCAACGAAGCGTTCGGCTTCATGTGCCGCGTCGCCTTGCAGGCTGAAAAAATGGATCATCACCCCGAATGGTCCAATGTCTATAACCGGGTCAGCATTACGCTCACCACCCACGACGCCCACGGCATCACGCAACGCGATGTGTCCTTGGCCGTATTCATCGACCAGCTGATTTAGGTTATTTTTGCCTGGGGCTGCATCCGAATCCGTTTTCCTTTCGTATATGTACAGGTAGGGCCTGCTTACCTTTACCTATCTGAAAGGAATAATGATGAAAACAGCAATTCGCTCGATATTGGTGTCGTCGCTAATGATGACGGGTGTTGCCACCGCGGCAACGGTGGATGTGGGTGGCGCAGCCATGTACCCGCAAAAAAATATAGTTCAAAACGCCGTAAATTCGAAAGATCACACGACGTTGGTTGCGGCCGTGAAAGCCGCCGGCCTGGTGGATACGTTGGAGAGCAAAGGGCCGTTTACCGTGTTTGCGCCAACCAATGCCGCATTTGGCGGCCTGCCTGCCGGAACGGTGGAAACGCTGCTCAAGCCCGAGAACAAGGCGCAACTGGTTAAGGTACTGACCTACCATGTGGTTCCAGGAAAATACACCAAGGGTGACCTGGAAATGCTGATCAAGAAGGGCGGCGGCCATGCCCAACTGAAAACGGCGTCCGGTGGTACATTGACCTTTATGATGAATGGACCACGCAATGTCCAGGTCAAGGACGCATCGGGTGGTGTAGCCAATATCAGCACCTACGATGTCATGCAAAAAAATGGTGTGATCGATGTGGTGGACAAGGTGTTGCTACCTAAATAACAGACATGCAAGGACGCTGATCTTGCCAGATCATTGCGGCAAGATCAGCCAATTCGAGGGCAAGTGCTAAATGGTTGTACATTCCGATGCGGACCATCGGCAGTTGCTAAACGCGGTTTCGCAGGGCGATCGCAATGCCTTTGAAACGCTCTATAAAAGCCTGTCGCCGCGTCTGTACGCGGTGGCCCTGCGCTTGCTCAAGCGCCCGGTCTGGGCCGAGGAGGTATTGCAGGACAGTTTTATAACGGTATGGAACAAGGCCGCCAGCTATAACCCGGAAAGCAGCGCACCATTAACGTGGCTGACCAACATTGTGCGCAACCGAGCCATAGACTGGTTGCGCGGTGCCGACAATCGGTGCGATGAACTCGACGACCTGACGCTCAATGAGCTTCCAAGCCTGGATCGCAATCCGCTCGAGCAACTGTTGCAGGTCGATAGCGCTCGTCGTCTGGGCGATTGCCTGGATCGGCTTTCGGCCCAGCAGCGTCAAAGCATCGTGTTGGCGTATTACCATGGCTTGTCGCACGATGAAATATCCACGCAGATCGGCAGCCCTTTGGGGACGACCAAAAGCTGGATACGCCGCGGCCTGAGCCAGTTGAAAGGATGCCTGGGGCTATGAACGAGCGCACGCGTTACGAGATGACGGCAGCCGAATACGTTCTGGGAACTTTGCGTGGCCCGGCGCGACGCCGTTTTGAAGTATTGATGGCAAGAGATGCGGCCTTGGCGGCCGAAGTATCCCGGTGGCAGGAAGCGTTAAGCGCGCTGGATGCGGCCGACGTGCCGCTTGAGCCTCCCGGCCGCGTATGGCGCACGATTCAATTGCGTTTGCCCGCGCAGTCTCCGGCTCCGATGGCTGATTTTCGGGAGCAGGTTGTCGCGCCAGCGTCTGCGCCGGATTCGGCGCCTGTTAGGGGCGCCGGCGCGAGCGGCGGCACCAAGAGAGTGCAACGTGGCTGGCAATTTTTCAGTTTTGCACTGGCGGCCAGTCTTGTTGTGACGCTCTTCTGGCCGCGTCTGCTGGTATGGAATGGGGAAGATATCGCGCCCCGTCCGGTTGCCGTGCTGGCCAGCACGCAGGCCGGATCCGCTCGGCAGATGGTGGCCAGTTTCGATGCCCGTCATCGGCAGCTGGTGCTTACGCCGCTGAATATGGAAATCCCTGAGACCGGACACAGCCTGCAATTGTGGCTGATTGCCAAAGGACAGAAGCCCGCATCGTTGGGGTTGATCAAGGCCCAGGCGAGTACGGTGATAGCGTTGGACAAAGGCCGTCTGGGATCCGACGTGACCCTGGCGGTCAGCCTGGAGCCGGCCGGAGGTTCGCCTACCGGCCAGCCCACGGGCGCGGTGCTCTATGCCGGCAAGGTGGGCCGTATTTGATGGCACCCACAAGGGGTGCCGCTACGAAATTTGCGGATACGGTTTTGTAGATATCGCCTGGATTGCCGACCTGGCACCCACAAGGGGTGCCGCTACAGAACCTACCCGTCGTTCACGTAGCGGCAGCCCTTGTGGCTGCCAAATCCGCCGTCATAAACTTGGGGTAAAGTGACGAGACCTGCTCGATATTTGGGGCACCGGCCGTTCCCGGCCTCCGATTTTCTGGATGATTTCGCATGCTTGATGCTCCTGGCTTTGAAAGCCCTCCGATACTGCCCGGGTTGATTCCGTTTGCCGGATTTTCCGATGCCCAGGCGGCTGTCGAGCGACTGGTCGAGATCTACGCCCGCAATACCGCATTCTTGCGGGACGCCTTTGGCGAATATGCGGCGGGCCGGTTCACCAAATCGCAGCGTGTGCGGGCCTATTATCCGGCCATACGCATCCAGGTTCGTACCTATCAGGGCGTTGACAGCCGCCTGTCCTACGGGCACGTGGGCGAGCCGGGCGCCTACATGACCACGGTGACCCAGCCTGCGCTGTATTTCGACTATCTGAAGGAGCAAATCGGTTTATTGTTGAAAAATCATGGCGTTCCGGTTGAAATCGGCGAATCCAACATGCCGATTCCGCTGCATTTCGCCTTTGCCGACGGGCAATATATAGAAGGCGCTTACGCCGACACGCCGGGCGATTCCTTGCGTGATCATTTCGATGTGCCCGATCTCGAGGTCACCGACGATGCCATCGTTAACGGCACCTGGCAGGGCCGCAGCGGCGAACCCACGCCGCTGGCCCCGTTTACGGCGCCCAGGGTGGATTACTCCCTGCATCGCCTCAAGCACTATACGGCCACCGACCCGCAGCACTTCCAGAACTTTGTCCTGTTCACGAATTATCAGTTCTATGTCGATGAGTTTTGCCAATGGGCGCGCGAGACGCTGATACAGGGCGAAGGCGGCTATACCGCCCTGGTCGAGCCGGGCAATATGGCGACGCCGCGCGGCCCGGACGCGGAGCGCAGCGGGCGCCCGCCCGCCCGCATGCCGCAAATGCCCTCCTACCATCTGGTGCGCGAGAATCACACCGGCATTACGCTGATCAATATCGGCGTGGGGCCATCGAACGCCAAGACGATTACCGATCATATTGCAGTCTTGCGCCCTTCGGCCTGGCTGATGCTGGGGCATTGCGCGGGGCTGCGCACCACGCAGCGGCTGGGCGACTATGTGCTCGCCCACGGTTACGTGCGTCAGGATCATGTGCTGGACGACGATCTGCCCCTATGGGTGCCGGTCCCGCCTCTGGCCGAAATCCAGATAGCGCTGGAGCAGGCTGTCGCCGAGGTGGCCGGCCTGTCGGGATGGGAGCTGAAGAAAATCATGCGCACCGGTACGGTGGCGACCATCGACAACCGCAATTGGGAATTACGCGATCATCGTGAGCTGGCGCAGCGCTTTTCCATGTCCAGGGCCATTGCGCTGGACATGGAGTCGGCGACCATCGCCGCCAACGGCTTTCGCTTTCGCGTGCCCTATGGCACCTTGCTGTGCGTGTCCGACAAGCCTTTGCATGGCGAGCTCAAGCTGCCCGGCATGGCCAGCGACTTTTACCGGACCCAGGTCGCCCAGCATCTGCATATCGGGATTCGCGCACTTGAAATGCTGCGCGACATGCCGCGCGAACGCCTGCACTCGCGCAAGCTGCGCAGCTTTATTGAAACGGCTTTCAAGTAGGGCCGGTGGCCATGTGCACGCCGCCATCGACCGGCAGGCAGACGCCGGTAATATAGCGGGCCTCGTCAGAGGCCAGGAATACCGCGGCGTTGGCGATGTCCCAGGCGCTGCCCATTTTCCCCATGGGGCACAGCGCGTTGCGCGCGGCAATCATTTCTTCGCGGCTGGCGTATTGCCCCGAAATATCTTTGTAGATAAGCGGCGTATCGATATACCCGGGCATGATGGCGTTGACGCGTATGCCCGCCGCGGCATATTCCAGCGCCAGGCCAACCGTTAGCTGATTCAGGCCGCCTTTGGCCGCGTAGTAGGCGGGATAGGGATAGCCGGTATAGCGGATGGCGGCCAGGCTGGAAATATTGACGATGCAACCGCTTTTCTGCGCCTGCATGATGGGCAGGACGTGCTTGCAGGTGAGGAAGGCGCTTTTCAGGTTGACCGCCAGCGCCAGATCCCAGTCGGACTCGCTCAGATCGGTGACGCTGCCCATTTTGGCCATGCCCACGTTGTTGTGCAGTATGTCCAGATGGCCGTGCAGGGCCAGCGTTTCGGCCACGATGAGGCGCACCTGTTCCGAATTTGTCGCGTTGGCGGCATAGGCCTCGCATTGGCCGCCTTCGGCCAGAATGATGTCGCGTGTTTCGTCGGCCGCTTTTTTGTTCAGGTCGACCGCCACCACTTTTGCGCCGGCGCGGGAGTAGGCGACCGCGGCGGCCTTGCCGTTGCCCCAGCCCTCGCCGATCGAGCCTGCCCCGAATACCAGCGCAATGCGGTTTGCCAGTCGTTGATCGCTCATTTCAGAAAACCCGTAGATAGCCAAGGGAAGGCCGCCACAATGATCAGGCCGACGGCAATCGAACACAGATAGCCGATGATGGGTTTGATGCCCTTGTCTGGGGCTACGCGGCCGATGGCGCAGGCGGCGTAGTAACCCACGCCGAATGGCGGCGCAAACAGCCCTATGCCCATCGACAGCACGGCTACCATGGCGTAGTGCACGTCGTTGATGTGCAGCTCTTCGGCAATGGGAAACAGCAAAGGTCCCAGCAGCACGATGGCCGGGATGCCTTCGAGAACGCTGCCCAGCAAAATGAAGGTAACGATGGAAACGCAGAGGAAGGTCACGCCGCCGCCCGGGAGGGTCGCCATGAAGTCGGCCAGGTCGCTTGAAAACCCTGATTGGGTCAGCGCCCAGGCCATGCCCGTGGCGGCGCCGATAATCAGCAAAATGGCGCCCGACAGGGAAGCCGTGTCGATCAGCATCGGGTAGAGGCGCCGAAAATCGAAACGCCGGTATACCAGCAAGCCGATAAGGCAGGAATAAACAATGCCTATGGTTGAAACTTCGGTAGCGGTGGCCACGCCTTCGACCACCGCGGCGCGGATGACGAAAGGCAAGGCCAGGGCCGGAAGCGCAATAATGAAGCCTTTGAAGATTTCCCCGGCGTTTGAACGCACGACGCCGCTGAGGTCTTCGTGGCGATTGCGGTACCACACGACCAGGCACAGCATGATGCCCAGCACTGCACTGGGCAGCAAGCCGCCGGTAAAGAGCGCGGTAATCGAGACACTGGTGACTGAACCAATGGTGATGAGCACCAGGCTGGGCGGAATGGTTTCTGTCTGTGCGCCTGCCGCCGATAGCAGCGCGACCAGCTCGCCTTCGTCGGCGCCCCTTTTCTTCATTTCGGGGAACAGCACCGGCGCGATAGCCGCCATATCGGCTGCCTTGGCGCCGGAAATGCCCGACACCAGGTACATGGCCCCCACCAGCACGTAGGACAGGCCGCCGCGCACATGCCCCAGCAGGCTGGCCAGGAACGACACCATTTTCTGCGCCATGCTGGTCATTTCGATGAGCAGGCCCAGGAATACGAATAGCGGTACGGCCAGCAAAATGAGGTGGGACATGCCTTCGTTCATGCGGCTGACCAGAACCGACACCGGAACGGTGGTGCCGAGCACCAGATAGGCGAAAGTGGCCAAACCGAAAGCGAACGCAATAGGTACGCCGGTGAATACGCCGAGAGCCACCAGGCCTACGAAAAAGATGAGCAGGTTGTAGTTGCCTAGTTCTTCGAACATCGGGCTAAGCAGGTACAAGCCCAAGCCGATGATCAAAATCAACGCCATGGCCTTGAGAGCCATGCGGTAGTCGGATACTTTGTAGAGCCGGATGAGGGCGAAGCACCCCATGAACAGCAAGCCGACGGGAAGCGCCGCGGTGCGCCATGCCAGGCTTAGATTCATGGCCGGGGTGGTGATGACGGCTTGGTCGCGGGTCGCCAGAACGCTGGGAAGCAAGACGAGCAGCACGAATACGAGCGAGGCCAATACGGCAAACACGTCCAGGAAAGCGCGCGTTTTAGGCGACGCCTTGTTGACCAGGGCGGTCATGCGCATGTGTTCGCCGTGGCGGAAAGCGACCGCTGCCCCTAGCATCGCCAACCACAAGAACAGTATCGAAGCCAGTTCGTCGGACCAGATCAGAGGGGTATTTAATATGTACCGCGCGAAAATCCCCGAGAACAGGATGGCGACTTCGGCGACCACCAGTAGGGCAACGGGGATCTCCACCAGGTATCCGAGAACGTTGTCCAGCCTGGTGAGCCAGGCTGGACTTTCTCGAAGCTGATGGACGCCTGGGACTTGAGGGTCGGATGCGGGCAGCAGCATGGCCGGCCCTTAGGCTAAGGTGCCGACCGATTTCTCTAATATGGCCCACGCGGAATCACCGAATTTTTTCTTCCATTCGGCGTAGAAGCCGGCCTGGCGCAATTCGTCGCGGATGGGGGCCGTGTTGGGGGTATTGAATACCATGTGTTCGCCGGTAAGCTTTTTCTGCAGCTCGTCGTTCAAACCGGCGACATCGGCGCGCTCTTTAAGGCCGGCTTCGTTGATGTGTTTGGCAACGATGGCCTGGATGTCTTTGGGCAGACGATTCCAGGCGTCGTGGTTGCCCAGGAACCAGAAGCCATCCCACATATGGTTGGTGAGGGAGCAGTATTTTTGTACTTCGTAGAGTTTGGCGGTTTGGATGATGGCCAGGGGATTTTCCTGGGCGTCGACCACCTTGGTTTGCAGCGCTGAATACACCTCATTGAAGTTAATGCTGGTAGGCGCGGATTTCAGGGCCTTGAACATGGATGTCCATAACGGACTGACCGGCACGCGGATTTTCAGGTCGCGGAAATCGGCCGCCGAGTTGATGGGCCTGTTGCTGGTCGTGACTTCGCGAAAGCCGTTATCCCAGATGTTCTGCATGACCACGAGGCCGCTCTTTTCGATTTCTCCGCGTATGTAGGCGCCCAGATCGCCATCCATTGCTTTCCAGACCGTGTCGTAATTGGGGAAGGCAAAGCCGATTCCGCTGATGGCGGCCGCCGGCACCAGGGTCGACAGGATCAGCCCCGAAAGCGTAAAGAATTCCACCGCGCCCGAGCGCAACTGGTTCAGGGTTTCGGTATCGGAGCCTAGCTGGCTGCTGGGGAAAATTTGCAGTTTGAAGCGGCCTTTGGTTTCTTCTTCGATTTTCTTGGCCATTTCCTTGGCCCGTACGTTCATGGGGTGTGTAACAGGCAGATTGTTGGCGTATTTGTAGCGGAAGGTTGTCGCAGCCAGTACGCTTTGAAGTGGCGCGGCAATCATGGCGGCG
The DNA here is from genome assembly GCF_004346225.1 of Paralcaligenes ureilyticus. Classification (GTDB taxonomy): domain Bacteria; phylum Pseudomonadota; class Gammaproteobacteria; order Burkholderiales; family Burkholderiaceae_B; genus Paralcaligenes; species Paralcaligenes ureilyticus. Next base: position 74,687 of record NZ_SMAJ01000009.1, read on the forward strand.
CCTGCGCCGGCGGTGGTCAGCATGAACGAACGGCGATTCAATTTCATTTGTTTGTCTCCTTGGACCCTGGTCTGGTCCGTTGATAGATGGGGGGTTATCGGTATCTTCCGGTATTTCGGCGTGACAGGCCACTCGGGCAAGCACTAACAACCAAGTTATTGTATAACTCAATTCTACGTTATGGAACCCATATAATTAAATTTCTTTAAAAATCGTTGACAATCATTGGCTGTTACGTAGAATTATCGAAGTAGAAGTCAGTCCTCCGGTTTATAGGTCCACTATATGGAACAAACAAAAAGCCCGTCCCCGCCGCGGCAGGCTTCGGGCGCCCAGGCCATTCACCGCGCCATCAAGGTGTTGCGCTGTATTGCCCGCAGCAGCAACGAAGGGGTCGGTTTGTCTGCGCTGACCAAACAGGCCGGGTTGATCAAATCCACCACGCACCGGCTTACGACCGCACTGATTGCGGAAGGGTTGGTCGAACAAGACAACAAAACCCGGCGCTATTACCTGGGGGCGGGGTGCCACGCTCTGGGTTTGATCGCGTCCGCCCGGTTCGGTTTGCATAAGGTGGCCGCCAAGCATGTTTCCCGGCTGGCGCAGGAAACCGGCGACACGGCGTTTTTCTCGATTCGGCAAGATACCAATGCCGTTTGCGTGCTTCGGGAAGAGGGCGACTACCCCTTGAAGTCGCATGCGCTGCTGGCCGGAGATCGCCACCCGCTGGGCGTGGGGGCGGGCAGCCAGGCCATGCTGGCCGCGCTCTCCGATGCCGAGGTGGATTACTGCATACAGCACAATATTGAATACATTATGGCCACCTACCCCAAATTCAGCCGCGCCCTCATGGTGCGGCTGGTCGAGGAGGCGCGCGCCAAAGGCTATGCGGTCAATCCCGGGTTGATCCTGGCGGGCTCTCTGGGCATCGGCGTGGCGTTGCGCAACGGCCAGGGCGAGGTTATTGGCGCTTTGAGTATTGCGACGGTCGAGGGCCGGCTGGGGCCCGATCGGGAAGCCGAACTGTACAAATTGCTTAGACGAGAAGCCGATAAGCTTGAACAATCGCTGGCGGTAAACCGCTAGTTTTCAGGCGTGCCGCTTCATCAATCATTCATGCCGTAGGCAACAAGGAGATTTTCATGACAAACAAGGCCGTCATCGTCGGGTGGTCGCACATCCCGTTTGGCAAGCTTATTGAACCCGACACCGAGGCTCTGATGGCCCGGGTGTCGGGCGCAGCGCTGGATCACGCCGGCATCACGGCCAAAGAGGTCGATGGCATTTATGTTGGGGTAATGAACAACGGTTTTCAAAAGCAAGACTTCCAGGGCGCCCTGGTCGCGTTGGCCGATCCGGATCTGGCGCACGTACCGGCGACCCGGCTTGAAAATGCCTGTGCGACGGGCTCTGCCGCCTTGTATGCCGCGATGGACTTCATCGAGGCAGGGCGCGGACATGTGGCGCTGGTGATAGGCGCCGAAAAAATGACCAGCCGGCCAAACCCGGAGATTGGCGATATCTTGTTGAATGCCAGCTATCGCAAGGAAGAGGCCGGCATCCAGGGGGGCTTTGCGGGTTTGTTCGGCCAGATTGCGCAAAACTATTTTGATCGCTATGGCGACAAAAGCCGCGAGCTTGCCATGATTGCAGCCAAAAACCATCATAACGGTGTAAGCAACCCTTATGCGCAAATCCGCAAGGATCTGGGTTTTGATTTTTGCAACGATGTTTCCGAAAAAAATCCCTACGTGGCGCAGCCCTTGCGGCGCACCGATTGTTCGCTGATTTCCGATGGCGCGGCGGCCATTGTCGTAGCCGATGAAGAGTTCGCCGCCCATTTGCAGCGCGCCATCCGGTTCAAGGCGCGTCAGCAAGTCAATGATATTTTGCCGCTTAGCCGGCGTGACCCGATTGCGTTCGAAGGCGCCGCGCGTGCCTGGCGCCAGGCGCTTGCGGCCTCTCATCTTTCGCTCGACGACCTGGACCTGGTCGAAACGCACGACTGCTTTACGATTGCGGAGCTCATCGAATACGAAGCGATGGGCCTGGCGGCCAGGGGCGAGGGCTACAAGGTTGTGCAGGAAGGGATCACTCGCAAAGACGGGCGCTTGCCGGTCAACCCGTCGGGCGGACTCAAATCGAAAGGGCATCCGGTCGGAGCCACCGGCGTGTCCATGCATGTCATGGCCTGCATGCAACTGACCAATACGGCGGGCGACATGCAGATTCCCGATGCCCGGCTGGCCGGTGTGTTCAATATGGGCGGTGCGGCCGTGGCCAACTATGTCAGCATCCTGGAGCGCGTTAAATGACGCAAGACGTACACGATCCGGTGGGCGGTGTGCGCCCCATGTCGCGACGGGTCATGAATCTGGCCACCTTTGCCAGCCAGACGGCGAGCCGGCTGGCGGATCGGCCCGCGCTGGTGTGCGACGAAGCCGTCACCACCTGGGGCGAACTGGAACAGCGCGTTCAGGCATTGGCGCAGGTGTTTCAGGACAAGGGTTTGCAAAAGGGCGATCGCATTTTGATCCATTCGTCCAACTGCCGCGAATTGCTCGAAGCCATGCTGGCCACCTTTCGCATCGGTGCGGTATGGGTGCCGACCAATTTCCGCATTACACCCGGCGATGTTTCGTATCTGGCGCAAAGCGCGGGCGTTTCGGCGTTTATCTGTCACGCCGATTTTCCGCAGCATGCCGACATTGCCCGCGACATAGTGGGTTTGAAGTTGTTTGCGCGGATCGGCACGGCATCGTTTGCGCCGGAATCGATCGATGATCTGGTCGCGGCGAAACTGGCCGAAAAACCATTGCGGCGGCAGCCCGCCGAGCGGGTCGATTACGACGATCCCTGCTGGTTCTTTTTCACCTCGGGCACGACTGGCAAGCCGAAAGCGGCGGTCCTCACCCACGGGCAAATGGCCTTTGTGATCACCAATCATATTTGCGACCTGATGCCTGGCCTGGGTGCCGACGATGCCAGCCTGGTGGTGGCGCCTTTGTCGCATGGCGCCGGGGTGCATTTTCTGGCTCAGGTGGCGCGCGGGGCTGCGACCGTACTTTCTGTTCAACCGAAATTCTCGCCCGAAACCGCGTGGCGCTGGGTGGAGAAATATCGGATCAGCAATTTTTTTACGGTGCCCACCATTCTGAACATGCTGGTCGCCCACGAAAGCGTCAACCGTTACGATCACTCTACGCTCCGGCACATTATTTATGCGGGTGCCCCCATGTATCGGGCCGATCAGAAGCGTGCGCTCGCCTGCCTGGGCCAGGTCCTGGTTCAGTATTACGGCCTGGGCGAAGTGACGGGCAATATCACCGTACTGCCGGCGGGCGAGCACTTCGCCGATGATGAACAAATGATCCGGTCGGGATCTTGCGGATTTGCGCGCACGGGTATGCAGGTGTCGATTCAGGATGCCGACGGCCGTTTGCTGGACGCCCATCAATCCGGCGAGATATGTGTGTGCGGCCCGGCCGTATTCGCCGGCTATTACAACAACCCCGAGGCCAATCGCAAGGCCTTTCGCGACGGGTGGTTTCGCACCGGCGACCTGGGGCATATGGACGAGCAAGGCTATGTTTACATTACCGGGCGCGAGTCCGATATGTATATTTCGGGCGGATCCAATATCTATCCGCGCGAGATAGAAGAAAAGGTGCTTACGCACGAGGCCATCAAGGAAGTGTGCGTGTTGGGGGTGCCCGATCCGAAGTGGGGCGAGGTGGGCGTGATGGTCTGCGTGCTGAAGGAAAATGCGCAATGGGACGCGGCGGCATTCCAGGCCTGGGTGCAGGCGAATATCGCGCGCTACAAGCAGCCCCGGCAGATAGTGATCTGGCCCGAGCTGCCCAAATCCGGGTATGGCAAGATCACCAAGAAGCTGGTTTATCAGGAGCTGCTGAACCGCGGCGCGCTGTCCGCGCCGTGATGGATTCGTGTGGGCGGTGCCGTCTGATTGCAAACGGTTTTGCCACCCACAAGGGGTGGCGCTACAGATACGGAAGGTGTGGTTATAAACCGGTGAATCATGTAGCGGCACCCCTTGTGGGTGCCATCGATGGAGAATGAAAGGACAGACATGACGATCGAAGCAGAACGCGTCCAGTTGCTGAAGCATGCAGGGCCGGTTTCGCCGGTCCGCCGCGATGTGCTGGCTGGCCGCGATCAAAAGACGTATCGGATCCCCTTGTGCCGCGGTGAAACGCTGTACGCGTCGGTGGTGCATTCATTGAAGGCGCTGAAGATCAAGACCGCCGCGTTAAGCATCAAGACGCTCAGGCTGGACAGCTTGCGTTATTGCATGACGCGGGAGGGAACCGGGGATGAGCCGCTCGCGGCCTATTCGCCGCCCCGCACGCTGTCGGAGCCGTCGTTGCTGATTGGATCAGGGGCCACTGTCGGAGCCGACCAGCAAGGCGGCTATTTCATACATTGCCACGGTTTTGTGGTGACGCCGGCCGGCGACATGATCGGAGGCCATTTTCTGACCGAGGACTGTCTTATCGGCGAAGACGGCGTGGCCTACCTGCATGCGCTCGATTTCCTGAATCTTGTGATCGGCGTCGACCCGGAAGTCAAAACGACGGTATTCCAGCCCACTTATCGCGAGGCACATCATGCACCTGATTGAACAAGGACATACCGGTCGGATTTTCTATCTGCGCATTCATCCGAACGAAGATCTGGTGCAGAGTCTGGAAAAGGCGTTCATGGATGCGGGCCTGACACGCGCGCTGGTGCGCGGCGGGCTGGGCAGTCTGGCGCATGGCTGCGTGGCCGTGGGGCCGGGCAAGCAAGAGGATATGCCAGGCCCGGCAGTTGAAATCCTTCATCTGAGCGGCGAGATTTCCTCTGAGGCCGGCCGGAATCCGCGGGCCCGCCTCACGGGGGCGGTGCTGGATACGTTTGGAGCCATCCACGCGGGGGAATTCGTCACGGGCCGCAACCCTGCCTGCATGACGATCGAAGTGGTCATGGAAGAGTGGGTGGTGGAACAGTCTTTTGAATATTAAGCGGGCGACCCGCAATCTCAGTTAATGAATAGGCGAAAAACGATGAGTAAAGTATCTGGTGTGGTGGTGGTGACGGGCGGTGCGTCCGGGATTGGCCTGGCTCTGGTCGGTGGGCTGCTGGCAGACGGCTGGAAGGTGCTGGTCATGGATCTGCTGCCGGAGCGTGTGGCGGCGGTTGAAAAGGAATTCCAGTCGCCGGACCCGTCGCGGATTCGCGGTGTGGCGGTGAATGTGACCGACGAAGCGGCGGTGGCGGCGGCGATCGACCGGTGCGAAGCCGAGTTCGGCCCGGTTGCCGGCCTGGTCAATTCGGCCGGGATTGCCGCGGTGGTCCCTTTTTTGCAAACCGAAGCGACGGCCTTTCGAAAAATTCTCGACGTCAATGTGATCGGTTCATTTATCGTCGCCAAAGCCGTATCGCTCAAAATGAAGCAGCGCGGCACAGGCGCGATCGTGAACATCTCTTCCGTGTCGGGAGGGCGTGGCAGCTACGGCCGCACGGCTTATGGGGCCTCCAAGGGCGCAATCATTACCATGACCCGGGTCATGGCCAATGAACTGGCCGAGTTCGGCATACGCGTCAATGCGATCGCGCCCGGCCCTATCGATACGCCGATGGTCAAAGCGATGCACACCCAGGAGGCGCGCGGGCAGTGGAACGCGGCGGTTCCCATGCATCGCTACGGCGCGCCCGAAGAGCTATGCGGCACCGCCAACTGGCTGCTCGACAGTACGAAATCCAGCTACGTAACCGGCCAGATCATTGCCGTAGACGGCGGCTACGATAGTTCAGGCCTGATAAGCCATCACGCGGCTTAGGCGGCGGGTTTTTTTACGAGGTAAAGAATGGCAGCCACAAGGGCTGCCGCTACAAGCGATGGGCGATTTTTGTAGCGGCAGCCCTTGTGGCTGCCACACGCATCACCCTATTTCATTTTCTTGCCGGATTTTTTCTCATCAGACTTCTTCTTTTCAGACTTTTTCCCGTCGGGTTTTTTCGACCCCGGCTTTTTCCCCTCGGCTCCTTTCGATTTGGCTTTTTTCGGCAGCGCCAGCATGGTGCCGCGGCAGGTTTTGGCACCGCACAGGCAGCGATATTCCCGGCGCAGCTTCCGGGTGATTTTTTCGTCCATGACCAAGCCGTAGTCATAGAACAACTCGTCGCCTGATGCGATATCGCGCAAGGCAACGATATATACATGCTTGCCTTTGGCGCTTTCCTGGGCTTCGCAGTTGGGGGCGCAGGAGTGATTGATCCAGCGCGCGTCGTTGCCGTGGTCGCCGCCGTCGATGACTTTGCCCGAGCTGATGGCAAAGAAGAACGTGTGGAAGGGATCGTCGGGATTGACCGGATGCAAGGCGTCGGCCCGTTCAGGGCTGATGCGTTTGCCGGCGTATTCAATAATGCGGGTTCCGGCCTTGATGTTTCGCGCGGCGAAGACGCCGGTGCCATGCAGGGTGGATTGTCTGACGGTGTGCCAGGGCACGGGGGAATCGGTCATAAGATGGCTTTACAGGATTGTTCCATTTCCAGTCAATCGCGAACGCGAAAGCGAAGCGCAGGTGTAGCGGCAGCCCTTGTGGTTGCCATCGATACGGCCAAGCGGACAAGTAAAGCGGGCACCGTGCACGGCTGATTAAAAGTGGAATAACAGGGTAGTGAATAATACGCGACAATAGCGTATCTTATTTGTGATTATTCGGCCATCTCGTGAATATTTCTACTGAAGCACTCAGCCGCACCGGCGCGCAAGTTCTGTTGCAGACCCTGATCGACCACGGCGTCGATACCATTTTTGGTTATCCGGGGGGGGCTGTGCTGCCCCTGTATGATGCGCTCTATTCCGAGCCCCGCATTCATCACGTGCTGGTGCGCCACGAGCAGGCGGCCATGCATGCGGCCGAGGGTTATGCGCGCTCTACCGGCCGTCCCGGCGTGGTCCTGGTCACCTCCGGGCCCGGCATGGCCAACACCACGTCAGGGTTGCTCGATGCCTTGTGCGATTCCATTCCGGTCTTGTGCATTAGCGGTCAGGTAGCCACCGGCGCAATCGGCACCGACGCATTCCAGGAGTGCGACGCCGTGGGCATTTCGCGCCCCGTCACGAAATGGAATGCGCAGATCCGGCGCAGCGAAGACGTGGCCGCCATTGTCGCCAAGGCCTATCGCTTGACGACGCAGGGCCGGCCCGGCCCAGTATTGCTCGATTTCCCCAAAGACATCCAGATTGGCCCAGTGCCTGCCGACTTTACTCAAAGCGAAAGCGCTAATCCGTCTGTTGGCCTCGAGGCGGCGAGCCCGGTGGCTGAAGCCGCCGTCAAACGGGCGGCGGCCTTGATTGCCAATGCCCGGCGGCCGGTATTCTATGGCGGCGGCGGCTTGGTGAATTCGGGCATAGACGCATGCCAGGTCTTTGCAAGCCTGGTACAGGAAGTGGGTGCGCCGTGCACCCTGACGCTGATGGGACTGGGCGCCTTCCCGGCCGACGATCCCCTCTTTGTCGGCATGCTGGGCATGCATGGCACGCTGGAGGCCAACCTGGCCATGCATCATGCCGATTTGATTGTTTGCGTGGGTGCGCGCTTCGACGACCGGATTACCGGCCGCCTGTCGGATTTCTGTCCGCACGCCAGCAAAATCCACATCGATATTGATCCCGCTTCGATCAACAAGGTGGTGCGCGCCGACGTGGCGATGGTGGGCGATTGCTATCCGCTGCTGCGCGCCTTGCGCAAAGAGCTGGGGCAGGCCGATCTGCCCGCTGGCCGCCTTGATGCCTGGTGGCAGCGCATAGGCGTGTGGCGTGCGCGGGATTGCCTGAAGGTCGTGCCGTCGACCGAGCATATTTTGCCGCAGCACCTGATGCAGCGGATCGACCATGCCTTGACCGGCACCGATGCCATCATCTCTACCGACGTGGGCCAGCATCAGATGTGGGCCGCGCAATATATCAAGTTCAATCGTCCCAATCGCTGGCTGACCTCGGGCGGCGCGGGAACCATGGGGTATGGCGTGCCGGCTGCCTTCGGCGCCCAGATCGCGCATCCCGACAAACTGGTTGTCTGCGTAAGCGGCGATGCCTCGGTGCTGATGAATATCCAGGAGTTGGCCAGCGCCATCCAGCATCAAACGCCGATCAAGGTCGTGCTATGCAATAACGGACACATGGGGATGGTGCGTCAGTGGCAGGAATTGATACATGAAGGCCGCTATAGCCATAGCTACAACGCCTCGCTGCCCGATTTCGTGGCCCTGGCCAAAGCCTTTGGCTGGGGGGCGGCGCGTGTCGAGGACCCGGCGCAGCTGGACGCCGCCCTGGCGCAATGCCTGGCCTACCCGGGCCCCTTCTTTCTGGATGTGGTGGTGCTGGCGCAGGAAAACTGCTTCCCCATGATGCCCGCCGGTTGCGGCCATCAGCAGGTCATGCTGTCGGAAGACACCTGGTATGTGGAAGATTGAGGGGTGCGTGATTGGGGATTGAGGCGCGCGTGATGTAGCGCCAGCCCTGTAGCGCCACCCCTTGTGGGTGGCATGTGCGCCATTGAAGAGGCGGTATCTTGCATGGATGACAGGCACAAGGCCTGTCGCTACACTCAAAACGGCGGATCATCCTCCGCCGCGGCGCTGGAGCCCTCCGTTTGCGCAACGGTCTTTTTCGCGGTGGTTTTGCCGGCGGTTTTCCGGGCACCTGTCTTAGCCGTTTTCGCCGCCGTTTTCCGGGTTGTTTTGGTGGCTTTCCCGGCCGTTTTCTTCACCGCTGTTTTGGTGGCGGCCTTTTTTCCGTTTGCTGTGCCGGCCTTGGCCTGATCGGTGTCGCTGACAGTATCGCCAGCCGCTTTCGTCGCCCGTTTCGTCCCGGCCTTGCCGGCCGTTTTTGCGGCTGGCTTGGTTGCCGTCTTGGCCGCTGTTTTGCGGCCCGGCTTTTCGGCTCGGGGCTCGAATTCGAAACCGATTTTGCCGCTGTCCTGTTTGACCAGGAAGGCCTTGAATTTACGGTTGGTGCGGCTGGAAACAAAGCCGGCGAGCAAATCTGTTTTGCCTTCGGTGAGCAACTTCCGGATCTGCTCTGGGGAAATTTCCTGTTGCAGAATCATTTTTCCGGACCGGAAGTCGCAGCTTTTCTCTGGTCCCACCGACTTCTCGCACACGTAGTTCATTCCATGCTCGTAGACATGGTTGCCGCATTTGGGGCACGCCCCTAATGAGCTTTGAGCCGAAAAGTCGACGGGTTCGCTGTCCTTTTCGTCGTTTTGGCCGAAATCGAACTCGAGTTTATATTCGTCGGTAATCCGCAAAAGAGCGGCGAATGGCCGGCCCATTTTGCTGATGAATCCGGGCAGGGGGCCCAATGTGCGTTTGCTAAGCAGTTCTTCGACTTCGGCGATTTCGAAGGTGCGTCCGCCCGGGTGCTTGCCGATAGAGAAGTCGCAACTGGTGCAGGCGTAGCGGCGGTAATTTTCTTTAACGACGGCGCCGCATTTGGGGCAGGGTGTGGAAAGCGTGGCGTAATCGCCGGGCACGGTATCGCGCTCGTATTCTTTGGCGCGTTTGACAATAACCTGTGTCATTTGCGCGATTTCGCGCATGAAGGCTTCGCGGTCGAGCTCGCGGTGTTCGATTTGCTTAAGGCGGTGCTCCCATTCACCTGTCAGTTCGGGAGAGGTCAGTTCGTTGACACCCAGGCCCGATAGCAGGGTCATGAGCTGGCGCGTTTTGGCGCTGGCGATCAGGTCGCGTCCTTCGCGGCGCAAATAGCCTTCGTTCAACAAGCCCTCGATGATGGCGGCCCGCGTGGCCGGGGTGCCCAGTCCGCGCTCGGACATGGCTTCGCGCAGCGCTTCGTCGTCGACCAGCTTGCCCGCCCCTTCCATGGCCGACAGCAAAGTAGCTTCGTTATAGTGCGCAGGCGGTTTGGTGACCAGTTCTTTGGCTTCGATTTCGTCGGTCTTGACGGTTTCGCCTTGAGCGACAGCGATCAGATTGGCTTCGTCGCCTTGTGCTTCGCGGCCGTAAATGGCCAGCCAGCCCGGCTTGACGAGCACCTTGCCCTCGGTTTTGAAATGGTGCCCCGAGACTTGGGTGATGCGTGTTGTAAGGTGAAACTCGGCCGCCGGGAAAAACACCGCCAGAAAGCGCCGGGTAATGAGTTCGTAGATTTTGCCCTCGGCGTCGCTCAGGTCGCGCGGGATCTGCAGTGTAGGAATAATGGCGAAGTGATCCGACACCTTTTTGCTGTCGAAGATCCGCCGATTGAGTTTGACCCATTCATTCTTGCATACGGTGGAGGCAAAGGGCCGCACACTGGCCGCCGCGGCGGAGCCACCTTCGGACAGTGCCTGCATGGTTTGCCTGACGGTTTGCAGATAATCGTCGGGCAGGTAGCGCGAATCGGTACGGGGATAGGTCAGCGCCTTATGGCGTTCGTATAGCGTTTGAGCGAGCGACAACGTGGTTTTGGCCGAGAAGCCAAAACGCGAATTGGCTTCTCGCTGCAATGAGGTCAGGTCAAACAGTGCGGGCGACAACTGCGTCGACGGTTTGGATTCTTCGCTGACCCGCCCCGGCTGGTCGCGGCAAGCCGCGACGATAGTGCGGGCCGCCGTCTGCGACCATAGCCGCGCATCGCGCTGCTCGGGGTCGGTTTCGTCTTTGGCGAATTTGGGGTCGAACCAGCGTCCGGTATAAAACCCCGCCGCCGCAACAAAAGTGGCATGAACTTCCCAATAGGCGCGCGGCACGAATGCGCGGATACGATCTTCGCGCTCGGCGACAATGGCCAAGGTGGGCGTTTGGACGCGACCCACAGGGGTTTTGAAGAACCCGCCGTCTTTGCTATTGAAGGCGGTCATGGCCCGCGTACCATTGATGCCGACCAGCCAGTCGGCCTCGGCGCGTGATCGGGCCGCCGCTTCCAGAGGCTTTAAATCCTCGTCGTCGCGCAAGTTGGCGAAGGCTTCACGAATGGCCGACTGCGTCATGGAACGCAGCCACAGACGCTGTATGGGCTTCTTGACGCCCGAATATTGCACAATGTAGCGGAAAATCAGCTCACCCTCACGCCCTGCGTCGCAGGCGTTGATGACGGCGTGCACGTCTTTGCGCTTGAGCAGCCTGACCAGCAGCTTGAGCCGTTCGGCCGATCTTTTATCGGTCGGCCCAAGCTCGAACTGGGGCGGAATCACCGGCAGATGGGCAAAACTCCATTTGCCGCGCACCGGATCATTGGGCGCGACCAGGCTCAGCAGATGGCCCACACTGGAGGAGAGTACGAATTGCTCGCTTTCAAAATAGTCGCCGTCCCGGGTAAATCCTCCCAGGGCGCGGGATATATCTAGGGCAACCGACGGCTTTTCGGCAATAATCAGCGTTTTGTTCATGAATTTCCAGTGACTTCATTTCGGCGGTCGTAGCGCGGATGATACGAGCGGAGAATCGCACTATGCAAGTCCAGGGTCATCAAAAAATCCAATCCTTTGCCCCAAATTGGGCGGAATTCTTCCGAAAAACGGCGTTTTCGCTCGGCTCATTATGGCTCGCGAGCGCCGCAATTTGCTGGGTTGCGGCCAATTGGCCGCACGCGACGGCTTTTCAGAAGTTAGCCGGCGCGCAAGCATGTTTGGCGGTGATCGTGCTGATAGCGTGGCTGATCGAGCGGCGGTCCCTCAAGCATAAAGACCAGAATTTTTCCGTTCCGGCCCATTTAATGGGCTTGGGCGGTGTGCTAGTGGGCGCTTTATTGGCGCTTGTAGGTCAAATATATCAGACAGGCGCCGATGCCTGGGAGCTGTTCGCGTGGTGGTCTGTTCTTGTGCTTCCATGGCTGATTGTAGTGCGAACGGTATTTTTGGGCCTGCTCTGGGCTTTGATCCTGAATGCGGGCGTGGTTTTGCATGCCGGTTTGACGGGGGTCGCGTGGTTTGCGGGCATCGATATTTATTTGCAAACCTGCCTGAGCCTGGCGGTGTTGAATGGTGTACTACTGTGGTGCTGGGAATGGTGGATCGAGCAATTTGATGACCGCTGGCGTATTGGCCCGCGAGTGCTGTGCGCAACGTTGCTGGGTTGGCTGATCGTTGCGCAACTGATGTATTTCGATTTCCCCGGTTCGGCCGGCAAGTATCGCTTGCAGTGGCTGATCTTGCTTGGCCTGGGAGCCGCCGGCGTGCTTTACAGGATCTATACCTGTAGGCGCCGCGACCCGGCCATGGTCAGTCTGGCCGGTCTGGCCGCATTCATGATGGTGGCCATCGATGTACTAACGGTTTTGCCCTATAGCGTGCCGGGATTGTCAGCGATGGTCGTCGTGTTGATGGTATTGGGCACCCTCCTGTTACGTCGATTGCGCGCCCAGCTTGCGGTCAAAAGCCCGGGAGATCAGCCGCCCTCGGAGGGTGATGTTGTGCGCGAACCCTGGTTTATTGGCGCATTCCGGATAGTCGTCATGTGGGTGATTGCGGGTTTGATCATTGCCCTGCTGGCCATCGGCCTGGATCTGGATATGGGCCAGTTTGCGCTGGCCGGAGTCGTGTTGTGCGGCGCGGGCCTGCTGATATTGCGGGCCCGCCCGGCGGGAGCCGTACACGAGGCTGCGGCGGCCCTGGCCGCGGCAGGGCTGTTGCTGGGCAGCCTGGGCTGGTACGGATCGTTGTCATCGGGAATGCTCGCGCTGGTGGTACTGGCGATGGGAATCGTGGTGTATAGCCTGGGTGCCAACTCTATCCTTCGATTTTTTGCGGCAATTCTGGTGTTATGGGCCGACCTGATCCTGACCTGGCCCCACTGGTATCGGGTGCTCGATCTGGATATGGTCGGCCCATTGTCAACCCAGTGGTCAACCCAGGCTGCCTATATCCCTGTGTATTGGCGTCTTTTCCTGCTGTTCGCAGCCGCCCTGGGGGCTTTTTATGCCGCCGCGCAGGACAGGAGGCGCGATATCTGGTCGCCTTTGGCGTGGGCGTTGGCCCTGACCGCGCAAGGCCTGGCTTGTGTGACCCCTTTTGCGGGCATCGGGGTGGCTCTGGTGTGGATGATCGTAGGGTTTGCGCTGGGGCGGCGCAGCCTGCTGGGGTTTGGCGTGCTTGGCCTGTTGGCGAGTTTGTGGCGATTTTATTATTTCCTGGATATCGGCCTGGCGGACAAGGCGATGTGGCTGGCCGCCAGCGGCGCCTTGTCGATAGGGCTATGGGTGTTGTTGCGCTCGCGCCGCCCGCCGGCGCGCACCGCTCCATCCCTGGCGAGGCCGCCGACATGGCGCCAGGTGGGTGTACTGGGTGGCCTTCTGGTCGTTCTTCTGGCGGTCAATGGCGGCATTTACCTGCGTGAGCAAATACTGCGCTCGGGGCAGCGCGTGGTGCTGGCACTGACGCCCGCCGATCCCCGTTCCCTGATTCAGGGCGACTATATGGCGCTTGACTTCGCCGTGGCTCGCCCACTGCTGCGTTTGATTGACGCCTCTGACGAGGGGCGGCAGATTCGCCGCGCGGGTGGCGGCTATTTGGTTTTGCAGCCCGATGCACAAGGAGTCGATCAGTTGCAGGCCGTACAGCTTGCGGCTGGCCGCGGCAAAGGGATATTGCTTGAATTCCGCTTGCGCGATGCCGGTGTGCGCATTGTCACCAACGCGTACTTTTTTCCGGAAGGCCAGAGGCGGCGATACGAGCATGCCAAATACGGAGAGTTCCGTGTGGCCGCCAACGGTGTTGGACTGTTGACCCATTTACTGGACGCTGACCTCAAACCTTTGTAGATTGTTGCCTTCGTGGCACCCCGTAGCGGCACCCCTTGTGGGTGCCATCACCACAATAAAAATGGAATCACGCAATAGAAAAGCGCGCCGCCCACCGCCCTTGCGCCGCCGCCCAGAACGCCTGCTTATCGGGCACAGCCACGGCCTCAAAGCCCAGTTGTTGCCAGGCGGCATTCAGCATGGCCAGCGGGCGTGTACAGTCCAGGGCGGGGGCATGGTTCTGTTTGGATAGCTTGCGGCCTTGCGTGTCGATCACGAGCGGCACATGCATGACCCGCGGGAAGGCCCGGCCCAGATGGCGGGCCAGCATCTGTTGGCGCGGGGTAGAACTTAACAGGTCGGTGCCTCGAACGATATCGCTGACGCCCTGCTCGGTATCATCGACGACCACGGCCAATTGGTAGGCCCACAATCCGTCGGCGCGTTTCAGAATGAAATCGCCCACCTCGCGCTCCACGTCCTGTTGCTGGGCGCCCAGCCACCGATCGTCGAACCGTTCGATTCCGGTGGATACGCGAAAACGCCAGGCGCGCGCTGTGCGGCCGGGAGGCAGGCCGTTGCGGCAAGTGCCTGGATATGGTGCCAATGCAGCATCCGTATCGACGCCTGCATTGGCACCCACAAGGGGTGCCGCTACATGATTCACGGGCATGTCTTTTGTCGCGGTACCCGTGGCGGCACCCGTAGCGGCACCCCTTGTGGGTGCCATCGATGCCATTGGCTCCATCTCCTCGCCGCCACCCCCCCGATAAATCCCCGCAAACAACTCCTTGCGCGTGCAGGCACAGCCGTAAACGAGGCCCTGCGTGGCCAAAGCGTCAAAGGCCGCCTGATAGGCCGCATGGCGGTGCGACTGCCAGACGACGGCCTCATCCCACTGCATCCCCAAGGCTTGAAGTTGTCCCATGATGAGACGGTCGGCCCCCGGCACAACGCGGGGCGTGTCGATATCTTCGATGCGCAGCAGCCACCGGCCCTGGTGAGCGCGTGCATCCAGATAGCTGGCCATGGCGGCCACCAGCGACCCCGCATGCAGCGGGCCGCTGGGGCTGGGAGCGAAGCGGCCGGTATAACTGTGCATGGTCTTGGAGCCCGGGTCGGGCGCCCTGCGCGGGCTTTAGTGGGATAGCCGCGACTGGTCGTCGGTGAGCAGCTCTTCGAGAACCAGATGGTCGATCTCGGCCTCTTGGCTCCAGAGCACCATGAGGGCAATGATCTTTATCTTTTCGAGCGAGATGGGCGATTCGTTCGCTGCCTGGGCGCGGTCGATAACGATTTCGCGCAGCACGGCGGGCAATACGTCGGAGTTGTCCAGGAAGCTGATGAAGCCGATGGCTTCGGTTCCCAGGGTTTGGTACTCGTATTCGGTATAGACGCGCAGGCTGTCGTTTTGCGGGCTGCGCGCAAGCTCGACGCACTGCTCGGTGGTTTGAGCCAGGCCGTACAGCCAGCCGAGCGCTTCATCGATGTCGTCGTGTTCAAAGCCTACCGCCGCCAGTTTGTGCGCCAGAATGTCGGCTTCCGGACACGCCTGGGGAGTGTAGTAATTTTCGAATAAATAAACCAATATATCGAACATGGCGATTCAGGTTGCCCTATACAGAGTCAGCAAATAAATTAAGGGTTAACCGGTAAAGTCAGAATCGACTGTACGCTGATTTGGCATCCTGAGCAACCCGCCCCGACACCCGGCCTGAAAAATACACCGGTGCGCTATCCATTTGCCTCAAAAGATGTTAAATCTTGCATTTCACAAGAAAATATCGGGGCGGGCGCCACAGGCCGCTACTCTATAACACACGGGAGTGCGATTTATGGAAGAGCAGAAGCGGGCAGAGGGCGTGCCCTTGCCGCCGGCGGCGCGCGTGGGCGGCGTAGTGGCCGACATCGATACGCCCAGCCTGATACTGGATCTGGACGCGTTCGAAGAAAATTTGCGCACCATGCAGGTTCTGGCTGAGCGCAACGGCGTGGCCTTGCGTCCGCATGCCAAGGCTCACAAATGCCCCGAAATCGCTTTGCGCCAGATCGCTCTGGGCGCGCAGGGCATATGCTGCCAGAAGGTTAGCGAAGCCGTGCCGTTCGTGGCCGCCGGTGTGCGCGATATTCACATCAGCAATGAGGTGGTGGGTGCGGCCAAGCTGGCGCTGTTGGCGCGCCTGGCCCGGCAGGCCAGGGTCAGTGTCTGCGTCGATCATGCACAGGCCCTTCACGCGTTGTCGGGCGCCATGGGGGTACAGTCTGCTTCGATAGCGGTTCTGGTGGAAATCGATGTCGGACAGAAGCGTTGCGGGGTGCAAACCCCCGATGAGGCGCTCGCGCTGGCACGGCTTGCCCAGCAACTGCCCAATGTCGAATTCGTTGGTCTGCAAGCCTATCACGGCGGCTTGCAGCACAAGCGCTCGCTGGACCAGCGCAAAAAATCCTGCGACAAGACGCTGCAGGTGATCCGCGCGTTCCTGAGTGCGTTTGAACAAGCCGCGATTCCGTGTCCGATCGTCACGGGCGGAGGCACCGGCTCCGCGGCTTTCGATGTGGGGAGCAAGGTCTTTACCGAAATCCAGGCCGGCTCATACCCCTTCATGGACGGTGATTACGCCAGCAATGATTGGGGTCATGCGCTGTCGTTCAAGCACAGCCTGTTTTTGCTGGGCACAGTGATGAGTACCCCCACGGCCGAACGGGCGATCGTCGACATGGGCTTGAAGTCAACCAGCGCCGAAAGCGGGTTGCCCCAGCCGGCCGATGCGTCAAGCGGCTGGAGTTGCCTGGCCATCAACGACGAACACACCATTTTGCAGGCCGCAAATGCGAAGAGCCGCCCCGCCTTGGGCGCTCAGGTGCGCCTGATTCCGGGGCATTGCGATCCCACCTTCAATTTGCATGACTCGATCGTGGTGGTGCGCGGCCAGCAGGTTGAGGCGGTGTGGCCCATTAGCGCCCGGGGGCTGAGCCGTTAAGCGGCCGAGGCCACGCGGCGCCCGCGCTTGGGGGCGAAAACCCACCAGTCCAGCAGCGCGACCAGTATCAGGGTCAGGCCCATGAGCGGGAATACTAGCCCCAATGCCCCGAGTCCCAGTTTCCAGCCCAGGGTTCTGCCGGCCGAAGCGGTACGGGCGGGTGCGGCCAGTGTGCCGCGCGGGCGCCGGCTCCACCACATGATCAGCCCGGTCAACGATAGCGCGCCCAGCGCCAGTGCGATGACGGCGCACACAATCTGGTTGATGCGCCCCGCCAGTTGACCCATGTGCAACGCCGTACCCAGCGAAATGGCCTTGGCCAGGAAGCCGTATTGCGCATAGCGGGTTTGTGCAACCACTTCGCCGGTGTATGGATCAAGATGAAGCGTACGCTGGCCCTGCGGGTCGGCGGGGTAGTACGAAGCCGTGAATACGCCGTCCATGGTTTGCGGCACCGCCAGTTCGTAGCCACCCGCCAGCCCGGCCTGCCGGATCGCGGCGATGATCTGATCCAGGGATGCGCGGCCGTGTCCGGCGTGGGAGGATTGCGGCACAGCCGTGTCGCCCGTGGCCCAGGGGGTTTGCGTGAAAGGCTCGTCGGCCAGTTTGGTTTGCCCGGGCCGCGCGCTATGTACGTGTCCGGTGCGAACTCCGCTCGCGGGATAGCCAAAGCTCATCGAAGTGGCCAGCGCCTTGACGTTTGCGCCCCAGACACCCGACCAGGGCATGCCGCTCAACACAAAAAAGAAGGCCCCGGCGGCAAACCAGATACCGATGACGGTGTGCAGGTCGCGCCACCAGAGGCGCCCCTGGAGCTCTGCGCGGGGCCGCAGCCTGCCTTTGGATCTGACGGCCTGGCTGGATTTATCGGGCCACCAAAGTGCGATCCCCGTGGCCAGCATGACCAGTGTCCAGGTTGCCGCCAGCTCCATCAGGATGCCGCCCCATCGGCCCAGCATGAGGTCGCGGTGCAGGTTGCGGACCACTTTCATGAAGCGCCGGTCGACATCCAGGCGGCCCAGCACCTGGCCGTTATAAGGGTTCAGGTAGATACTGGTCTTGCGCCCCGATGGCAACTTGTAAACCAGTTCGGCGCTGCGATCGGCCGTGTTGTCGACATTGACGCGCAACAGGCTGGACTGGGCCGGCAGAGCCGCCTGCGCGGCCTGGGCCAAATCGCTGTAGGACAGCCGCGCGGCATCTTGGGCGGGTACGGCGACAAACAGCCGGTTGGGATACAGCAGGGCTTCGATTTGAGGCTGGAACACGTAAAGCGTGCCCGTAATGGACAGCAGCAGCAATAGCGGCATGACAAACAGGCCGGCATAAAAATGCCAGCGCCAGAGCATCTGGTAGCGTTGCTGTGCGTGGCGTTGGGCCGTCGTGGCGTGGGTCGTGAAAGTGGGGGTATTCATGTCGTTTGGTTTCCTGTGCGGGCAAGGGCTCTGAGGACGTGGGGTTCAGAGCTTGAACTTGAGCTCGGCGAAGAGGGTTCGGCCTGGATAGGGGTGGTAGATATAGGCGCGCTTGTCGAATAGATTGTTGACTCCCAGACTGGCCTCGATCCGATCCGAGATCTGATAGCGCAGCTTCGCGTCGATCACCATGAAGCTGCTGCTCCCGCCATAGGTATCCGGATTGATGTCGGCATTGGTCAAGGTGTTGTACTGACGGCCGGAATAGCGTGCGGCCAGCGTGACGGACGCCTGTTTGTTGACGTGATAGGTGGCGACCATATTGATGCGCCACAAGGGGACACGCGGAAAATTATTGCCTTCGGTTTGCGGACTGCGCGGATTCTCAAGTATTTTGGAGCGGGTGTAGCCTACGCTTGCGCCCAGGTCCAGACCGGCGATGGCTACGTTTTCACCCTGATAGCTGACCTCGATGCCTCGATTGCGTATGCGGTCGATGTTCTGGATATTGGTGATATTGGGGATGACGGTCGTATCGGTTTGGGAATACAGCGTGTCTTTGACATCGTCCTGGAACACGGCCACATGAAACAGGCCGGTATTTGTATACCAGTCGGCGGCCAGCTCTTTGCTGAAAGTGCTTTCGGGCTTCAGATTGGGATCGTTGTTGACGATCGACAACCCCGAGAGGCTGCCCTGAAACAACTCACTGACGGTGGGAAAGCGATAGGCCCGGCCCGCCGAAGCGTGCAGCGTCAGGTCGTCGGTGGCGGCATACGCCAGCGAGGCTTTGGGTGAATAATGCGTTTCGCTGCGGTTGCCGTATCCCACGCTCGCGTCCGCCGTGCTGCGCGCGCCGCCGTAGGCTTTCCACGACTCGGCCCGCAGGCCTGTGGTCAGTGTCCATTTCGACGCAAATTTCCAGGCGTCCTGCAGGTAGATGGCCTGGGTGGCCGTGCTGCCCAGAAAGGCGTTGTTGGGCGTCTGCATGCCGCCGGCCCGCCAATCGTCGGTATTGAAGACCCGATCGTCGAGCTGGTAGCGGTCGAAGTGATAGCCCGCCGTGATCCAGTGCGCCCCGGGCGCGTTGCTTGCGGGGGTATAGGTCAGCTTGGCATCCAGGGCGCTCCACCCGCTGCCGCGGGTCGATTCGATGGTGCCGGGGCCGGTATAGACGCCGCCCGCGGCGGCCGTCCTTTGCACATCGCTCAGGATGTCGAAGGTCGACGCATTGACGGCAAAGTTCCAGCCGTGCTGCTGGTGCGACTTGAGCGACAGCCCGTACAAGGCGCTTTCGGTGTGGCCGCTGCTGTTGGCGAAAGTGGCGGGGCTTATGGCGTAGGGAGTGCCGTCGATAGTGACCCGGCCCGAGTAGACGGTTTGCCCCTGGGCATTGCGCAGAAAGCTTTGATTGTCATTGGCATAGCGGCGGTTCCAATAGCTCAGGGACGCGCCTGCCTGCAGGGTGGGGGTAATGTCGTAAGCGAGCTTGAACTTGAACTGATCCTGCACCACATGGACGATGCCTTCGCCGCTGGTGCCCAGGATCACGCCGGGATTGCCGTATTGATCTATGTAGCGTTGGGCCCCCGTAACCGGAATATCGCCGCTTTGTATGCCGCCTTTGGCCGCCGCCGGCGTCGCAAATTGCAGTGGCTGGCTGGTGTTTTCCATATGGTCGGCGCCGATCAGAAACGAAGCCTTGCCGATCTTGTCGCCCAGCGTGGCGCTCGATTGCGAGCCATTGAAATTGTCGTTCACGCCAAGTTGGTTGAAATGCTGCGAGAAGACCTGCGTCGTGGCGGTGGCCTCGAGCTTTTTTGGCATTTTGGTGGTGATGGCGACCGTCGCGCCCATGGAGTTGCCGGGGTACAGGGCCGAGAACGGGCCATAAAAGGTATCGATCCGTTCGATGTTGTCCGGGAATACCATGGACCATTTGGGGGCAAAGTTGTAGGAATTGCCCAGGAAATTGCTCAGCAGCATATCGTCGGCATAGACCAGGCCGCGGGCGCTTTGCGAATTATTGGTGCCGCGTACCGAGATCAGGGAGTTTGCATCGCCGATATAGCGTTTGCGTACGGCGAAGTTGGGCAGGTATTTGATGGCGTCTTCGGTATTGACCACGTTGATTTGCCGCAGATCGGCGGCGGTCACCGACTGGACGCTCGCGGGTAATTGAGCGTCCAGTCCTGAAGGGGCCGTGGCCTGGCCGGTAATGGTTATGGGGGCGAGCGTCGTTTCGCCCGCGGGTGCGGCGGCGAAACTGCATGGCGGCTGCAATAGGCCCAGCAAGGCCCAGGGCGCCAGACGGCGAGTGGTGCGATTCATGATTGTTTTCCATAATCGGCCTTACCCCGCTTTCATCGGATCGCGCAGGATCGATTTGAAAATGGAGCTATGCGGCCGGTGTCGTGCGCATGACGACAAACCATACCCATGAGCCGCGAGGCCAGGGTATGGAGCAAAGGCTTGCTATCAGGAAAACAGTGGGGGTGGGGCGCGTGGAAACGCCGGTGTATGCGCCAGCGGCAGATCGACTACCAGGCTTGCCGGCGGCGAGGAGGCGATGTGCCGGTCGGGGGTGTCGAGGATCGGAGCCGCGGCGTGGGCCAGCGGCAGATGCAGGGCCAGCAGGCCGCAATAGCCGCAGGCCTTCCAGTCATGGGCGTGGTGAGCGCTTTGGCTTTGGTCGGGCGTGATCAGGTGGATATTCTGCTTGCCTTCGGGAAAGCAGAATGAAAGCTTCAGGGCCTGTTCCTGCCTTTGCATGCTTTGCGACGCGATGGGCATGAGCAGACCTAGCCAGATGGCTATCAGCCCGAGCCAGGCAGTCAGCTTGCGGTGCGAACAAAACGGCATGAACGAGAATTGTTTCTATTTTAGTGGTGCGTCATTCTAGGACATTTTCGGCTGACGTGTTTACGGAACTGAACGCGTTTCGGTTGCTATTTTTTTGAACCGTTTTGGGTGGGGTATTTTCTTCTTAAGACGCCGCAGGGCGAGGGGTCGAGTGAAGTCTGGGGGCAAGTAAGTTCCGGGCATACCGTGCCGGCCCCGCCCCAGCCTCAATAGACGGCGTTTTCAAATACCCAAACGTCCCGTGCCGTGAATCACAAGGCCCGCGATTGGCGCCCGTTTACGCCTGCGTGATGGCGATCAATTCCACACCGTCGGTGACTTGATCGCCCACGGCGAAGAACAGCTCATCAACAGTGCCGTCGCCGGGCGCGTGAATGGTGTGCTCCATTTTCATGGCTTCCATCACCAGCAATGCGTCGCCGCTTTTGACTGTGTCGCCCGCCTTGACGTGGATGGCGATGATTTTTCCGGGCATGGGCGCCGTCAGGCCACCCTGATGGGCGCTGCTTTGCACCCGCGCATGGGTCACCATGTCGTAGGTTTGCAGCACGCGTACGCCGCCATTGACAAACACATGAGCCAGGTCGCCGCGCAAAATCACGACCCCGGTGGTGTCGCGGCCGTCGAGCCCGATGCGCAGGCGGTACTGCCTGGGCGCGAGGGAGTCGGCCTGCCATTGGAATGCCTGTGCGCGGCTGTCGCCATCGCAGCGGCAGAACCAGTGCTGGCCGTCGCGGCTGATCTGTATTTCGCGCGATTGGCCATTGTCGATGAGGGTGAGCGGCCGCTTGTAGAGCCCCGCGATGCGCCAGCCATCGGTTTGCGCGAAGGGGTCGGCCTGCGCCACGCCGGCGCGTGAAATCGATGTGTTCATGCCCTGGTCGGCCAGCAAGGCAGCGGCAGCGAGCGCCAGAGTGCTGTCGGGCGCGTTTTCCGCCGTGGGAAAGAGCGAGTCGTGCTGTCGTTCGATCAGGCCGGTATCCAGGTCGGCCGCGGCAAACGCCGGGTCGCTCATCAGGCGGCGCAGGAAGGCGATATTGGTGCCCACGCCCACGCATTGAATCTCGCCCAGGGTCTGGATCATGCGTGCGCGAGCCTGGTCGCGGTCGGCGCCGCGCACGATCAGCTTGGCGATCATGGGATCGTAAAAAGGGCTGATGGTGTCGCCGGCGCGCACGCCGCCGTCGATCCGCACATCGCCGTTTTCGAAGGTGACATGGGGCGGAAAGTTCAGGGCGCTAAGCGTGCCGATCGAAGGCAGGAAGCCCTTCTCGGGGCTTTCGGCATAGATGCGCGCTTCGATGGCGTGCCCCGTAAGGCGGAGTTCTTCTTGCGTCATGGGCAGGGGTTCGCCTGCGGCCACACGCAACTGCCACTCGACCAGATCGAGCCCGGTGATCATTTCGGTGACGGGATGTTCAACCTGCAGGCGCGTATTCATTTCCATGAAGTAGAAGTGGCCGCTGGGTTCGACGATGAATTCAACCGTGCCCGCGCCCACATAATTGACGGCGCGCGCGGCGGCAACCGCGGCTTGGCCCATGGCGCTTCGGCGTTCCTCGCTCATGCCGGGGGCGGGCGCTTCTTCAATGACTTTCTGGTGGCGGCGCTGCACCGAGCAATCGCGTTCGAACAAATACACGCAATGGCCGTGGCTGTCGGCAAACACCTGTATTTCAATGTGCCGCGGCTTTTGCAGATAACGTTCGATCAGAACCTTATCGTCGCCGAAGCTGCTCGCTGCTTCGCGTTTGCACGAAGACAGCGCTTCGGCAAAGGCAGCGCTGTCTTCGACGATGCGCATGCCTTTGCCTCCGCCCCCCAGACTTGCCTTGATCAGGACGGGGTAGCCCATGGCGTCCGCTTCGGACTGCAGGAAGTCCGGATCCTGGTTGTCGCCGTGGTAGCCCGGCACGAGCGGCACGCCGGCCTTTGCCATCAGTGTCTTGGCGGCCGATTTGCTGCCCATCGCGGCAATCGCCGCCGCCGGCGGTCCCACGAAAATGAGGCCGGCATCGGCGCAGGCGCGCGCGAAGCCCTCGTTTTCGGACAAGAAGCCATAGCCCGGATGAATGGCTTGCGCGCCGGTCTGGCGGGCCGCGTCCAGGATTGCGTCCACGCGCAGATAGCTCGCGCGCGGTTCGGAGCCGCCAATATGCACCGCCGTGTCGCAGGCGGCAACATGGCGCGCCTGAGCGTCGGCATCGGAATACACCGCCACCGTGCGCACTCCCATACGGTGGGCTGTCGCGGCGACACGGCGGGCGATCTCGCCGCGATTGGCAATCAATAAGGTCGTAAACACATGGACTCCTTGGAACTACATTCTGAACAGGCCGAAACGCGTCTCTTCGATGGGGGCGTTAAGCGCCGCCGACAGGCCCAGCGCCAGCACACGGCGCGTATCGGCGGGCTGGATGATGCCGTCGTCCCACAAGCGGGCCGTGGAGTAATACGGGTGCCCTTCCTTTTCGTATTGATCGCGGATGGGCGCCTTGAAATCTTCTTCGTCCTGCGCACTCCAGGCGCCGCCTTTGGCTTCGATGCCGTCGCGGCGAACCGTGGCCAGCACACTGGCGGCCTGCTCGCCGCCCATCACCGAAATGCGCGCGTTGGGCCATATGAACAGCAGTCTGGGGCCAAAGGCCCGGCCGCACATGCCGTAATTGCCGGCGCCAAACGAGCCGCCGATCAGGACGGTGAACTTGGGCACCGCGGCGGTGGAGACAGCCGTGACCATTTTGGCGCCGTGGCGGGCGATTCCTTCGTTCTCATATTTTCGGCCCACCATGAAGCCCGTAATATTTTGCAGGAACACCAGCGGAATCTTGCGCTGGCAGCATAGTTCGATGAAGTGCGTGCCTTTTTGTGCAGCCTCGGAAAACAGGATGCCGTTATTGGCAATAATGCCTACCGGCATGCCGTGGATGTGCGCAAAACCGGTGATCAGTGTGGTGCCGTAGCGGGCCTTGAATTCGTCGAGCTCCGAGCCATCGACGATGCGCGCGATGACTTCGCGGATATCGTAGGGTTTGCGCGTGTCCGACGGGATGATGCCGTTGAGTTCCTGCGGGTCGTACAGGGGCTCGGCAAAGGCCTTGCGCCGCAGTTGCACCGGCTTGTGGTGATTGAGCCGGCTGATGGCGTTGCGCGCCAGCTGCAAAGCGTGCGGGTCGTCCTCGGCCAGATGGTCGGCCACGCCCGACAGACGAGTGTGTACATCGCCGCCGCCCAGATCTTCGGCCGAGACGATTTCGCCCGTTGCGGCCTTGACCAGGGGCGGCCCGGCCAGAAAGATCGTGCCCTGGTTCTTGACGATGATGGATTCGTCGCTCATGGCCGGTACGTACGCGCCGCCCGCGGTGCATGACCCCATGACCACGGCGATTTGCGCGATGCCCAGCGCCGACATGGTGGCCTGGTTGTAGAAGATCCGGCCGAAGTGGTCGCGGTCGGGGAACACCTCGTCCTGATTGGGCAGATTGGCTCCGCCGGAGTCGACCAGATAGATGCAGGGCAATCTGTTTTGCTGGGCGATTTCCTGAGCCCGCAGGTGTTTTTTGACTGTCAGCGGATAGTAGGTGCCGCCCTTGACCGTCGCATCGTTGCAGACGATCACGCATTCCACGCCCGAAACGCGGCCGATGCCGGTGATGAGCCCCGCGCCTGGCGAGGCATTGTCGTAGACGTTGTGCGCCGCCATCGGCGAGAGCTCCAGAAAGGGCGTGCCCGGATCGAGCAGCCGTTCGACCCGCTCGCGAGGCAGGAGCTTGCCGCGCGCCAGATGTTTGGCGCGAGCCGCGTTGCTGCCGCCTTGGGCGGTGTGCGCCAGTTGTTTGAGCAGATCGTCGATGGTCGCCTGCATGGCGCGGGCATTGTCGACGAACGCTTGGGATCGGGGGTTGATCCGGGATTCGATAACGGGCATTGCTATTCCTAAAAAAGCAGGTAACGCCTGGCTCGCGTCGGGCCAGGCGCTTGGGGCGGGGCTTACAGCATTTCTATCGCCATGGCGACGGCTTCGCCTCCGCCTATGCACAGCGATGCCACGCCGCGCTTGCCGCCGGTTTTGCGCAGAGCACCCACCAGGGTGGTAATCAAGCGCGCGCCCGAGGCGCCGATGGGGTGGCCCAGGGCGGTCGCGCCGCCATGGATATTGACTTTGTCGTGCGACAGTTTGAGCTCGACCATGGCGGCCATGGTGACCACGGCAAACGCCTCGTTGATTTCGTACAGATCGATTTCTTCCGCTTTCCAGCCGGTTTTGGCAAAGAGTTTTTGCATGGCGCCCACCGGCGCAGTGGTAAACCAGCCCGGTTCTTGCGAATGCTGGCTATGGGCCACGATGCGCGCCAGGGGAGTTACGCCAAGCTTTTTGGCGGTGGATGCGCGCATCAGCACCATGGCAGCGGCGCCGTCGGAGATGGAAGATGAGTTGGCTGCCGTGACGGTGCCGTCTTTTTTGAAGGCCGGTTTGAGGGTAGGGACTTTTTCGGGCAAGGCCTTGGTGGGGCCCTCGTCGGTATCGATGACGGTATCGCCCTTGCGTCCGGCAACGGTAACGGGCGCTATTTCCCATTTGAAGCTGCCGTCTTCGGTGGCCTTGCGTGCGCGGCGCAGCGATTCAAGCGAGAACGCGTCCTGCTGTTCGCGCGTGAAGGTGTATTTGGCGGCGCAGTCTTCGGCGAATACGCCCATGGCGGTGCCGCGCTTGTAGGCATCTTCCAGTCCATCCAGGGCCATATGATCGTAAACGGTGGAGTGGCCATAGCGATAGCCCTGGCGTCCGCGCAGCAGCAGGTAGGGTGCGTTGCTCATGCTTTCCATGCCCCCGGTCACCACGACGTCGACGCTGCCCGCCACCAGCAGGTCGTGGCCGAACATGGCGGCTTTCATGCCCGAGCCGCAGACCTTGTGCACGGTCGTGCAGCCTACGCCCAGGGGCAGGCCGGCGCCCAATGCGGCCTGCCGCGCCGGCGCCTGGCCTTGCCCGGCCTGCAATACATTGCCCATGATGACTTCATCGATGGCGTCGCCCGAAATGCCGGCGCGTTCGACTGCCGCCTTGATGGCGATCGAGCCCAATTGGTGTCCGGCCAGGCCGGAAAGGCTACCCATCATACTGCCCATGGGCGTGCGTGAAACCGAGACTAAAACGATAGGATCAGACATGATTGGCTCCTTCAAGCGTCAGAGGGTGTGTTGCAAATGTGAGGGTGTTGCGAATGTAGCGGGTGTGTGTGAATGTAGCGGCACCCCTTGTGGGTGCCATTTAGAGGTTTCCGTTTCCAGCCTGCGGCTGGATTCGTAGGGGAAAATGTCTTCTATTCGCCCCTGTGTAGCACGATCGCGGCAGGCTTGCCACCAGCTCGCCTGCAGCAGGTCGGCATGATATTTCAGGAACGCCTGACGCACGCGCGGATCGCCCAGCAAAAAGTGGCGGAATTCTTCGGGGAATACGTCGTTGGCGTTCACCGGGTACCAGGGCTCGCTCGACAGCTCGGCCTCTTCGTTGGGGGCGGGCGGGATGCTGCGGAAATTCATCTCCGTCATGCGCTGGATCTCGTCGTAGTCGTAGAACACGACGCGGCCCAGGCGCGTTACGCCGAAGTTCTTGTAGAGCATGTCGCCGGGGAAAATATTGGCGGCCGACAGTTCGCGAATGGCGTCGCCATATTGCTTGACTGCGGCATCGAGTGCGGCGTCCGAAGCGCGCGCCAGGTACAGGTTAAGCGGCGTCATCCGCCGCTCGATGTAGACGTGGCGCAGGATAATCGCGTCGGCCGTTTCTTCGCAAAGGCTGGCGACCTGGCTGCGCAGTTCGGTCAGAAGCGCGTCTGAGCAGCGTGCGCGCGGCAATGCCACCTGCGAGTATTCCCAAGTGTCGGCCATGCGTCCGACGCGGTCGTGGATCTTGACCATCTGGTATTTGCGGCGCACCGTGGCATGATCCATGCCTTCCTTGTTGATACGGTCGCGGATCAGTTTGAAAACGTAAGGGTAAGACGGCAAGGTGAACACTGTCATCACCATGCCCTTGATTCCGGGCGCAACATCGAATGCGTCATGCGAATGCGCCAGGTGATGCAGGAAATCGCGGTAAAAGAGGGTCTTGCCTTGCTTCTGCAGGCCGATGGTGGTGTAGATTTCGGCCTTGGATTTGCGTGGCAGCAGCGTGTTCAGAAAGTGCACATAGGCCGCCGGCGTTTCCATGTCAACCATGAAATAGGCGCGCGTGAAGCTGAACAGTGTGCTCAGGTCGTCGCTGGAATGCAGCAGCGCGTCGATCCGGATCTGGCCCGATGGCGAGTGCAGCAAGGCGATGGCAAACGGAAAGATCGCGCTCTGGTTGATGAGCCGGCCCACGATGTAGGCGCCCTTGTTGCGAAAGAACAGCGAGTTGAGCACGTGGATCTGGCAGTCGGGTGCGATGCGCCGCCCGCCATCTCTGGCCAGCACGTGCCGCAACTGGTGCACGGCCATGCGCGCCAGCTTGCGCGCATCGGCGGGCAGGTCGGCAAACGGTGCCGCCAGCCCGAAGTCGGCCACCATGCTGACTATGGTTTGCTCCAGGCTGTCGGTATTGGGGTAATAAACCCGGTAAGAGGGGATTTTGCTGTCTATGTATTCGGTCGCGATGGCGGGGCGCACGAACAGGAAATCGTTGTGGAAATAATCGCGATGCAGGATACGGCACGACACGGAGTTGAAAAAGGTCTCGGCGCATTCGGGTTGTTTGTGCCCGAGCAGCAGGCCGATGAATTCCGTTTTGACCGATTGCCAGAAATCCAGCTGTGCCTTGGTCAGGCTTTGCTGCGCCGAGGCGCCCGCCGGGCTTGCATCGCTGCCTTTGAGGGTGGCGTAGAGTGTCGTGGCGCATTCGTGCACTCGCGTGTCGTAGTACTCGATGCGTTCCCGGGAAAGCTGCTGGATGCCGCGCCAGTTGCCCGATTCGAACAAGGCTTTGGCGCGCTGCGCGCTGTAGCGAAACAGCGAGTAGTGACGATCGAACCCTGCCAGCAGTGTGCTGGCCACCATTTGCGGGGACAGCCCACGGCGCGACACCGGTTCGATGTGTTGATGGTCGCCCCCGAATTTCATGGTCAGATCGTTTCGTTGAATAGTTCCCGGCCGATCAGCATGCGGCGGATTTCGCTGGTTCCCGCGCCGATTTCGTACAGCTTGGCGTCGCGCCAGAAGCGCCCGGTGGGGTAGTCGTTGATATAGCCGTTGCCGCCCAGAATCTGGATGCCTTCGCCGGCCATCCAGGTGGCCTTTTCGGCACAGTACAGAATGACCGCGGCGCAGTCCTTGCGCACTTCCCGGCTATGCCCGCCGCCCAGGCGATCCAGATGTTTGCCCACGGCATAACAAAAGGCGCGGCTGGCCTGCAGGGTGGTGTATAAATCGGCCACTTTGCCCTGAATCAGCTGGAATTCGCCGATTGCCTGACCGAATTGCTTGCGGTCGTGAATGTAGGGCACGACCACATCCATGACGGCTTGCATGATGCCCAGTGGCCCGCCCGCCAGCACGGCGCGCTCGTAGTCCAGGCCGCTCATCAATACCTTCGCCCCGCCATTTAGCTGGCCCAGTATGTTTTCCTGAGGGACTTCGCAGTCTTCAAACACCAGCTCGCCGGTATGGCTGCCGCGCATGCCCAGCTTGTCGAGCTTTTGCGCCACCGAAAAACCCTTGAACTGCTTTTCCACGATAAATGCCGTAATGCCGCGTTGGTGGGCCGCCGGGTCGGTTTTGGCATAGACCACCAGCGTATCGGCGTCCGGGCCGTTGGTAATCCACATTTTGCTGCCGTTGAGCACATAGCGGTCGCCCTTTTTGTCGGCGCGCAGCTTCATGCTGATGACGTCGGACCCGGCCCCGGGCTCGCTCATGGCCAGCGCGCCGACGTGCTCGCCCGAGAGCAGTTTGGGCAGGTACTTTTGCTTTTGCGCTTCGGTGCCATTGCGGTGCAGCTGGTTGACGCACAGATTGGAGTGGGCGCCGTAGGACAAGGCAATCGAGGCGCTGGCGCGCGAAATTTCTTCCATGACGATCATGTGCGCCAGATAACCCATGTTGGCCCCGCCGTACGCTTCGGCTACCGTCATGCCCAGCAGGCCCAGATCGCCGAACTTGCGCCACAGATCCATGGGGAACTGGTCGCTGCGGTCAGCGTGCTCGGCGCGCGGTGCGATCTCGGCTTGTGCAAACGTGCGCACCGCATCGCGCAACATGTCCAGGTCTTGTCCCAGGTCGAAATTCAGGCCAGGAAGATTCATGCTCGTCTCCGGTATCGTGTAGCGGCACCCCTTGTGGGTGCCACCTTTGGATCGTTAATCAAATTATGCACGCTTCGGCTGCCGGCTTGCTCGGCGCCACCACAAATACTATATATTACGTTTACGTAAACGTAAAGTACCCAGGGTTTACCTTTGTGCCGAAGACGGCTCGGACTGGCGTTGGGCCAGTAGTGCTTCGCAGCTTTCTTGTTGCTGCCGGATTTCGGCCAGAGTTTCTTCCAGATCGGCGCGTTGCCGCTCCAGCACCTGTCGGTGACGCGTCAGCAGGCCATGATAGTGGCGTAATTGGGCGGTGGTATCGCCCGGGCTGTCGTACATATCGATCAGGCTGCGGATTTCGGCCAGTGGTAGGCCCAGGCGTTTGCCGCGCAGCGCCAGTTTCAGGCGTGTCCGGTCGCGTGGTTGGTAGACCCGGTTGCGTCCCTCGCGGCCCGGACTGACGATGCCCTGGTCTTCGTAGAATCGGATGGTGCGCGGCGTAATTGAAAATTCGTGCGCGAGTTCGGAGATGGTCCAGGTAGGAGAGGGCATGATGGTACTGGCCGTTTACGTTAACGTAAACTATGATGCCATAATCTGAACCATAAGCCCACATGGTTAAAACACGTATGAGTAACGCACGGAGACGTTGATGAACCCAAACGAACAGAAGCTTGATTACCCGTGGGGCGACGAGCTGCCCGCGCCGGGTGCGGCCCGCATGGTGGCCGACGGAGTGCGCTGGATACGCATGCCTCTGCCGTTCGCGCTCGACCATATCAACCTTTGGCTGCTGCGCGACGAAATCGACGGCCGCCAGGGGTGGACGATCGTGGATTGCGGCGTATCGCGCGACGAGGTCAAGGACCTGTGGGAGCAGGTGTTTGAAAATGCGCTGGGCGGCCTGCCTGTTTTGCGCGTGCTGGTCACGCATATGCACCCCGATCATGTGGGCCTGGCTTACTGGTTGTGCAATCGCTGGCAAGCGCCTTTATGGATGACGATGACCGATTATTCCGTGGCGCGTTTGTGGTCGCGTCCGGCCCTTAGCGACTCTCATGGCGCCGGCGCGGGTGGCCAGGGGGCGGTCGAGCATTTCACGCGCCATGGTTTGGCCGACCCGGAGATCCAGAAAAAAATCCGCGAGCGGGCCAATTATTACCCCGGCCTGGTGCCCGACGTGCCCGCGCGCTTTCACCGGATCATGGATGGTGATCGTATCGCGATAGGCGGCCGGGACTGGCGTGTGATCGTGGGGTATGGGCACGCGCCGGAACATGCCTCTTTGTACTGCGATACGCTCAATGTGCTGATTTCGGGCGATATGGTGTTGCCGCGCATCTCCACCAACATTAGCGTGTTCGATTACGAACCCGACGCCAACCCCCTGCCTTTGTATCTCGACTCGTTGCGCCGCTACGATAGCTTGCCCGAGGATACGCTGGTGCTGCCGTCGCACGGACGCCCCTTCAAGGGCTTGCATGAACGGGTGGCGCAACAGCTGGCGCACCATGCCGAACGGCTGGCCGAGGTGCTTGCCGCCTGCCGCACGCCCCTAAGCGCCGCCGATGTGTTGCCGTTCATGTTCAAGCGCGTGCTGGATTCGCATCAGCTGACTTTTGCAATGGGCGAGGCCTTGGCGCATCTGCATGCCTTGTATTTCGAAGGCAAGCTTGCGCGTGAGACCGGCGCCGATGGCGTGATTCGCTTCAGCGTGAAGCCCTCGCTAGCGGCTGCTTAGCACGAGCTTTAGCGCCAGGCCTATAAATACGACGGCGGCAAATCGATTGAGCACGCGCTGGGCCCTGGCCGAGTTTTGTATGTGGTCGCCGAAAGCGCCTGAGAAGAAGGCAATGCAGCCGAATACGATCAGGGCCGCCAGGATGAATAGTGCGCCCAACTGCAAGGTCTGCAGCGCGACCGAGCCGCGCGCGGGCGAGGTGAACTGCGGTAAGAAGGCCAGAAAGAACAACGATACTTTCGGGTTGGTCAGGTTCATGATGATGCCGCGGCGGTATAGCGTGCCGTTCGATAATCGCGGAATTTTCCGGTGCGAGGCCAGGTGGCCGCGGGTGCGCAACGCGCCCCAGGCAAGATACACCAGGTAGGCGGCGCCCAGCAGTTTGAGCACGGTGAATGCGGCTTCGGACGCCGCAAAAAGCGCGGCCAGGCCGACGGCGACGGCGACGGTGTGGCCGATCAGTCCGGTGCACAAGCCCAACACCACCAGCATGCCCGAGGTGCGCCCCCACATGGCCGACTGCATCAGCACGAACAGATTGTCGGGGCCCGGCGCCAGGGCCAGAAGCAGTGCAATGCCAAAAAACGAAAGCGCGATATCAATGGTCAGCATGATTGTGCAAGCCGCAAGGCCGGGCAGGCAGGAGGGTTATAAAATGTATGTTAGCTTTAGCAGTTCGCATTATTCACCAGACTACAAACCATGACCCATACTCCTACCCCCACGCATTTGGATACCTTGTTGCAGCATACGGGCATCGCCGAGTTTAATCCCAAAACCGGTGCGGCTCCGGTTGCCGTACCGTCGGTGCGCACCAGCACCGTGCGCTTTGCCTCGCTCGCGGCGCTCGATGAGGCGCAAGCCGGCAAGGCCCGCGGTGAGCGCGTTGTGACCTATGGCCGGGTCGGCATGGATACGCATGCCGCGCTGGAGCAGGTGTTTTGCGATCTGGAAGGAGCGGATCGCGCTTTTCTGGCGCCTTCCGGCCTGGCGGCCATAACGCTGACATTGCTGGCGCTGGTCAATAGCGGCGACCATATGCTGGTGGCCGATTGTGTCTATGGGCCGGTGCGTCATCTGGACAACACGGTTTTGCAGCGCATGGGCATAGAAACGACCTACTGTCGCGCCACGCCCCAAGCCTTGGCCGAGCAACTCAAGCCCACTACTCGTGTGCTCTATGTCGAATCACCCGGCTCGCTCCTGTTTGAAATGCTTGACATCCCTGCGCTGGCCGATTTCGCCAAGGCGCATGGCTTGATTCTGGTGACCGACAATACCTGGGGTTCGGGCTATATTTATCGCCCTCTGGATCTGGGCGCTCACGTGTCGGTGGTGGCCGGCACCAAATACGTGGGTGGTCATTCCGACTTGATGCTGGGGGCGGTCATGGCCCGCGATCCGGCCCTCGTGCGGCGCATCAACGATACTCACTATGCCATGGGGTATTCCATCAGCGCCGATGACGCCTGGCTGGCCTTGCGGGGAGTGCGGACCTTGCCGATACGCATGCGCGAGCATGCGGCGCATGCCTTGCGGATCTGCGAATTTCTGCAGGGCCGCGCCGAAGTCGGGCGAATTTACCATCCCGCCCTGGCGTCCGATCCGGGCCACGCGATCTGGGCGCGCGATTGCACCGGTTCAAACGGCATGATGGCCGTGGAGTTAAAGCTGGACAAACCCGCCGCCCGGCGCTTTGTCGATGCGCTGAAGTTATTCAGCATCGGATTTTCCTGGGGCGGCTTCGAAAGCCTGGTGCAATCGGTCAATACCGAGGTACTGGCTTCGCACGGCTATTGGCGGCACAGCGATCACGCGCTGGTGCGCCTGCATATCGGCCTGGAGTCGCCCGACGACCTCATGGTCGATCTGGCGCAAGCGCTGGCCGCTGCGCGTGCCTGAATGGTTGCGTGAATTTGTAGCGGAAGGCCTGCATGAATTTGTCGCGACAGGCCTGTAGCGACAGGCCTTGTGCCTGTCATCGACGCAAGATACGGTCTCTGTTGCCAACGATTTTGGCAGCCACAAGGGCTGCCGCTACAAAGACGTATCGTCGCTTATTTCTTGTTGACTAGCTCAACCAGCTTCTGCGCTTCTTTTATCGTGCCCTCGTAGCTTTGCGTCATGGACGGCGAGGTCACGTATTTGCCATCCACCGAAATGCTGGGGGTGCCTTCGATCTGGTAGCTCTTGGCCTGCTCGTTGGCTCGCGTGACCTTGGACTGGACGCCGAAGGATGTAAAGACCGCTGTGAATTTGGCGCGGTCCAGGCCTTGGCTGACGGCCCAGTCGGTAATAGCCTTTTGATCGTAAATGGGCTTATGTTCTTCGTGTATGGCTTTGAACACGGCGGGGTGCAGATCCAGCCTGTCCATGGCTTCGAGCGTGTAGTACAGCTTTTGCAGATCGGCCATGCTGGCGTTGAACGCCACCGGAACCGAACGGAAAACGACGTTGGGCGGAAGCGTCTTGACCCATTTCTCGACCATGGGCTCGATGGCGGCGCAGTGCGGGCAGGTATAGGCAAAAAATTCCAGCACTTCGATTTTCCCCGGGGTATCCGAGGGCTGCGCCTGGTCGAGGGTGGCGTATTGGCCTTGAGCGTCGGCGGCTTGGCTGATGGGGGCGAAGAGCACGCCCGAGCCTATTGTGATGACGGCTATTGCACGTAGAAAAAGGTTTTTTAGCGACATGGTTTCGTAGTCCAGAACAAATCAAGAAAATAAGACAGTCAATGCGCCGACAAGTTCAGCGTAGGTGCAACGATAGACCAAGCGTGAAGCGGCAACAAGTTCGCGTAAATTTCGCCGGTCCCCGTTTACTGGCGCATGACGGACGAAGCGATTTTTTCTTCACCCAGCCGCGCGCGCGATCGGTTCATCTCATCGATGCCTTTAAAAGGGCCCACCCGAACGCGATTGATGGTCGAACCATTAACCTGGGCTTTTTGTACTTCAGCCGGCAGGCCCATAAGCAGGATTTGCGCCTTGATCGCCTCGGCGTCTTTATTGGAGCGGAAGGCACCGGCCTGTAAGAAATAAATGGTCTGCGTATTGGCTGGGGCAGGTGTTTTTGTTGCCGCGGCGGCTTTGGGCGCCGGCTTTGCTTCGGGCGCCGGCTTGGTATCGTGCGGCGTTGCGTGGCTGCCCGTTGCCGCCGGTGCGGCGGCGGGCTTGGCGGGCGCCTTGCTGTCGTCGGTCAGGGTCGCGATCAGCTTGCTGAGATTGTCGCCCTTTGGAGACTCGGCGGCTTTGCCGGCTGCGGGCGGCGTTTGAGCGTTTGTGGCCGATGCCTGCCCGGATGCCGGCGCGGGCGCGGTGTTGACCGGTCCGGTTGGGGCAACGCCTGCGGCCCCGTCCTTGCCATACAGGCCCAGATTGGGGTCGGGAGCATCCTTGACCTCGGGCAGCAAGGTTTTTGCCGGATCGCGGCTTGCATGATCGACAAAGGGCATTGGTGCGCGGGCCACGAAAACCGCGACGACCGCGGCCAGGGCAAGGCCGATGATAAGGCCGGTAAGCACCGCGAACAGGGTGCTGCCGCCCGATTTGGAGCCCGATGAGTTGCGATTATTTCGTGCCATAAGACCGGATTACATCCTTTCGGGGGCGGACACCCCAAGTAGCGCCAGGCCGCTTGCGATCACTTGGCGAGTTGCCTGGGCCAGGCGCAAGCGCGCCAGTTTGAGCGCGTCGTCGTCGACCAGTACCCGTTCGGCGTTGTACCAGGCGTGGAAATCGGCGGCACAATCACGCAACCAAAAAGCAATGTGATGCGGCGCCAGTTCCTGAGTGGCCAGGGCCACCGTGTCGGGGTATTCGGCCAGGCGCTGCATCAAGGCGAATTCGCTGGGAGCCGTAAGCACGCTGGGGTCGGCGCCGGCCGCTTGCGTCAGCAGGTTGGCGGAGGACTTCAGGATCGAGCAGATGCGCGCGTGTGCATACTGAATATAGTAAACCGGATTTTCTTCGTTCTTGGACAATGCCAGGTCGATATCGAAAATGAATTCGGAGTCGGCGCGGCGCTGTATGAGGAAGAACCGGACAGCGTCCTGCCCGACCCAGTCGATCAGGTCGCGCATGGTGACGTAGCTGCCGGCCCGTTTGGAGATTTTTACTTCGGCGCCGTTGCGCACGACCCTGACCATCTTATGCAATATATAGGCGGGATAATCTTTGGGGATGCCCAGATTCAGGCCCTGCAGGCCGGCCCGTACGCGCGCGACCGTGCCATGATGGTCGCTGCCCTGAATATTGATCGCATGGTGAAAGCCGCGCTCCCATTTGGCGACGTGGTAGGCCACGTCTGGCACAAAATAGGTATAGCCGCCTTCGGACTTGCGCATCACGCGGTCCTTGTCGTCGCCCGTGCCCAGATCGGTGGTGCGCAGCCACAGCGCGCCTTCGTGTTCATAAGTGTGGCCGGCAGCGATGAGCGCCCGCACCGTGCCTTCGACCCTGCCGCTGGTATAGAGCGAACTCTCGAGATAGTAGTTGTCGAATTGCAGGCTGAACGCCTGCAGGTCCAGATCCTGTTCGCGGCGCAGGTATGCCACGGCAAAGTGGCGTATGTCGTCGAGACTGTCGATGTTGCCGCTGGCCGTCACCGATTTGCCGTCGGCCGCCTGCACTGTGGCGCGGGCCAGGAAGTCGTGGGCGATGTCGACGATGTAGTCGCCCTTATAGCCTTCGGCCGGGAATTGGTCCGATTCCGGGCTTATGCCCCGCGCCCGCGCCTGGACGCTGATGGCCAGGTTTTCGATTTGATTGCCGGCGTCGTTGTAATAGAACTCGCGGGTGACGTCAAAGCCCCGCGCGGCAAACAGCCGGCAAAGCGAATCGCCCAGGGCCGCCTGGCGGGCGTGCCCGACGTGCAAGGGGCCGGTGGGGTTGGCCGAGACGAATTCGACAAGAACCTTTTCGCCTGAAGGCGCAAGCGTTCCGTACTGGTCGCCTTGCGCGGAAATCTGGCCAATAACGGCCTGGCGCGCGGCGTGGCTCAGGCGGAAATTGATAAAGCCCGGGCCGGCAACTTCGGCCGAAGCGACGAGGGCCTGTGCATTGCCGGCCAGTGCATCGACGATTTGTTGCGCGAGTTCGCGCGGATTGCGCTTGGCAGGTTTGGCGATTTGCATGGCCACATTGCTGGCGATGTCGCCATGGGCGGCCACTTTGGGGCGCTCGAGCAGAATCTTGGGCGATGCCCCGGGGACCAGCCGGGCTACGGCGGCCTGAATCAATGAAATAAGTTGTTTTTGTTGCTCTGGGAGCATAAGGCGTCGTTTTTGGCAAAGCTGGAAAGACGTAAATGATAGCGTGATTTGCCTTGCACTGCCTTGTATGGCGTGCCTAAACGGGAAGGGGCTGCCAGCCCAGTTCGTTTCGCAGCCATTGCGCATAGCCCCGCATGTCCACGGTGCCAACCTCAGCCGTTAGTGTGATGCGCCAGTTGGCAATGCGTTGTATGAGCTCTTCCGTTGTGTTGCGTTGCAAACTGCCCAATTGAGGATGATCGTCCTGGTTGGGCCAGCGGGCCGAGCCGTCCTGGCCGTCGACGCGCCGGTCGCCGTCCTGCACTGATCGGGCCAGCGCCGAGCGCTGGTCGTGCAGGATCGGCGCGGTGACTTCCCGATCGGACAAGGGTGCGGTGTCGAAACGCAGGGAGGCGGCTCGCGCCTGCCACAGCATCCAGTTAAGCGCCACGTCGGACAGGTCGCCGCGCGAATTGGGCTGGCCCGCGTCGTCGACGTCCACGCCGCCGCCTATGTCGGCGTGGGCCCCGATAAACGGCGCCTCGACGGTATTGCCTCCGGGGCCGCCCGCGGCTGAGACCAGCGGATACAGCCAGCGCCGCTCCTGGAGGGCCACGGCATGAGCCACCCAGCCCCAGGCTGAGGCGATGCTCAGGTCGTATTGGGTATTGTCGATGCCGGCTAGGCCAAACTGGGCGACCGTATCGAATAAACCCATGAACCTGAGGTCGACGCAGGCGGTCACCAAGCCGCGAGTGCCATCTGTGTACGAGAAAAAACCTTGATCAATATGCTGATTGAGCAGGTTTCCGAAATGCCGCGCCAGGGCCGCGCCGCGCGAGTACCCGAGGATGTCGATGGGAATGACGTCGCGGCCGGCGCCATCCAGGGCGTCAAGCAGCGACTGCCATTGTGCGTCGATGATCGCCGGTGCGGAGTACGCGGTGACGGCGTCCCAGTCGAGATGGGAGGAGTTGCCCGGACCATTCTGGTAGAAAACCGGGCCGTCCTGATACCATTGGCTCATTTTCCAGATATTGGTTTGTGACACGGGACTGTTGCGGGTGCCGTCGAAGGCAAATAACAGCAGGCCCAGCGGATCGATGTAACGTTTGGCTTGTTGATTGGCATAGCCCAGCGCCTGGTTTGCGGGGATGGGGCCCAGCGGATCGGGTTCCAGGTATTGGCCCAGGTCGGGCAGGTAAGTGCGCAAATGATTGTCGTGCCATCCGGTGCTGCGATCCGCGATCTGGCCAGGCAGCCGCAAGTCGAGCGTCAGGTCGCCGGCGATTTGCGTCGCCGCCCCCATTGGGCTGTAGGTGGCGAGCCAGCGTATTTTGCGTTGTGCATCGGTGACTATTCGCGGCGCACCCAGCAGGTCGGAGTGCACTGAATACAGTGTCCCCGGCGATGTTGCCTGCCCCGTGTTTGCCGCCGGGTAATCGATAAAGCCCACCGGCGTAAGCCCGGCATAAATATAGCGGCGGGTAATGTTCGGTTGGGCCGTAGGCTGCGGGCCTGGCGCCTCCGCCTGCGGGGCTTGCGATTCAGCCACCAACTGGTTGTTCAGATAGAAATAGTCGGTGCGTACTCCGGCCGATATTTTGGCAATGCGCTGGCCGAAGGCATTGTGGCGATAGGCGTCCGGCGCGTGGCCTGGGCGGCTCGCGTTTGTGAGGCGGCGGTTGGGGCCGTATTCCAGTGCGTATTCCTGATAGCGTGTGGGCAGCCCGCTTGCGTCGCGTTCGACGATAGGCTTGACGGTGTGCGCTGCCAGCCGGCGCGCTGCCAGTGCGCCGTCGTTGTGCCACGCGTACCATTGGGTGGATCCGGCCTGCGGTTGTTGCGCGCCTATGAGGCGCGACTGGCGGTCGTAGGCGTAATTCCAGGTCTCGACATGGTTTTGCGAGGGCACACGATGCCGTTCTTGCTGTACCAGGCCGTGCGGGCCATAGTCCTGATGCTGGGCCCATACCAGCTTGCCTTCGTGGTGCAGGATCAGGTCGCTTGCCTGCCGGTTGGAGAGCCGCGTTTGCAACTGCAGGCCGTTGCCGTACTGGTAACCCGCCTGAGACGCTGTGCTTTGGATGACAGCGTGGGCGCGGCCTTGCGCGTCGTGCCAGGTGATTGCCCGCAATCGCCCGTGCTTGTCCCATTGGTAGTGCAGGGCGCCGCCTTCGGGCAACCGATGCCTGATCAGGCGGTTGTCGTTATCGTAGCGGAACTGCTCGGTGTAGCGTAGGGCGTCGTTGCCCAGGGAGGCGCGGGGGCGCTCGATGCGGCGCTGGATCAGGCGATTTTTGGCATCGTAGCGGCGGGTTTCGTTTTCGTGCGGATGACGGATGCGCGCGAGCAGCGGCCCGCGCCAGCCAAGCACGGTTTCCCGCTTTTCGCGGGCGTTTTGTTCAATGAGTTGCACGGGTCGCCCGGCCGCGTCGTAGCGATAGCGCCAGCGGTCGCCATTGGCGAAGCTGCGTTCCGCGGGGCGTAGCCGTGCGTCGAACTGTGTGCGTTCGGTGCCGGTCAGGGTGCTGCTCCATGAGCTTCGGGTAGCCTGCGCCTGATAATGCAATATCAGGCCGGGCCATCCCCCTGATGGGTCGCTGATGCTTTCGATAGCGCCCGCTGCGCTTCGGGAGAGGCCGATGCCATTGATATGCGTCAGACGCCCTTGGTCGTCGTAGCGGGCCAGGCTGCCCGGCGCCGCGCAGCCCGGGCATGGAGCGCCGCTGACCCGGGTCAGGACGTGGCGCCCGCCCTTGAGTGCCGTATGAAAAGTTGTTTTCTCGCCCGCCGCGTTGGTTACTACCGTGGAGCCTTCAGATCGCAGGCTGGGGGTTTTCAGGTAGCGTAGCGTGAGCCGGCCGGCCTGTTCTTGCGGGCCGCCCAGGATCGACAGCGTGGCGCGGCCGCTTATGTCGTACGCCCAGGTATTGCTGCGTTTTTGGTGTTCGCCGTTGGCCGATACGGTTTCGATGCCGGTTAAATGATAGGGGTTGCCCGCTTGCATTAAGGGCTCGTACAGGTAACGGCGCCGCATGCCGTCGGGCCGTATCACCTGGTTCAGGCGCCAGGGGCCGGTCGCTTCGCCGGATGGCGTGGTTACAGGTTGGTAGGTATAGCGGAATGCCCCAAGCGGGGTATCGACGCGGCTTAGGTAGGCCCGCCCGCCGATGATCTGGTAGGAGAAGTCGATCGTGGGGCCCGAGTGGGACGATAGCCGCGAAATGGCGCCAAACTCGGGGCCGGGGGTGCTTTGGCGCTGGATGGCCAGGGCCTGCCCCCCTGCAAAGTCGATGCGAATGAGCCGGCCGTGCCGGTCGTAGCGGTTTTTCTGGCCGTTGGGCCATGTCCATATCCACTGCTGTTCGTGTGCGTCGATACGGCCGGCGTGCCCGGCATGTTCGCCCGTGCGCGCAAAGCTGATGCGGCTGCCGTCCGCCTGCACGATTTGCAGGCGCCCGCCGGCGTGAAATAGGCGGGTGTCGTAAGACAAGGCCCAGCCGGGGCCCAGCACCGAGTGGCGGCGGTCGAGCGAGTTGTAATGCCGACGCAGTTCCAGTTCGGGGGCGTGCGGGGCGGCGGGCAGGTCGAGTTCTTGCTGGTATTTGTTGCCGGTGACCAGATGAATGGGGTTGCCTGCGCCAAGATTCAGGTTGGGTTCGGGGTTGACGGCAAGCGTAGCCAGGCCGCCCTGGGCGCAGGGCTGGCCCAGGAGCGAGGGATTGCAGCTTAGGTCCGCCGCGACTGCCGTGCCAGCGTGTAAGGCCAGTAGCCATGCCAGCGCCCTCAAGTGCCGTGTCATAATGCGCTTCGCGAAATGGGAAAGCACTTATTTTGCCGCTTGGCAGGGCGTGCAAGATAAGGTAGTGTATCTATGTGTCTATTGAGGGAAACCGAAGCATGCTAGTTGTCTTTCATTCCAAAGCCGCGGCCGAAGTTCTGATGTTCGAAAAACATGCGCTTCCCATTCTGATTGCGGCGGGCAAGCCGTATACCGATACCTTGCCTACGCGTGGCGTTATTACCCGTGATCAGCTTGACGCTGCGATAGCGGGGATTGAGGGTGCGATTTCGAGCGATACGGATTCGGCATTTTCAGACGATAACGATGATTCGAAGGCGCACCCGATTTCGCAAGCCGTCAGTTTTCGCCGGCGTGCATGGCCGTTGCTGGCCATGCTGAGGTTG
Source organism: Paralcaligenes ureilyticus (assembly GCF_004346225.1). GTDB lineage: Bacteria > Pseudomonadota > Gammaproteobacteria > Burkholderiales > Burkholderiaceae_B > Paralcaligenes > Paralcaligenes ureilyticus. The sequence continues at coordinate 115,160 of NZ_SMAJ01000009.1, forward strand.
TCGCGTGACCAGCACGTCGATGTGTTGTGGGAGCCTGCGCCTACCAACTGGTGAGTAAAACAATGGCGCTCTGTAGCGCCACCCCTTGTGGGTGGCATTCGCTGCACGTGGCATTCTTTTTTTGTGTGTCACCCTATCTTGCTTAAAACCTTCTAGCCCCGCATCGTGGGCGGTTAAGGCGGATCGGGCTCTGACGGTCCCGGTCATGGCTGCGCCATGACTTCCCGCGCGCAGGACCGGCTTCGGGGCGGCGTGCGAACTCGTGGGGCGATCAGTCCACTGGACTGATCGCAAACGTCCCACTCGAACAGCGCACGCCTTGCCTCCCCGAAGCCGGCCCTGCGCGCGGCGTGCCCGAATCGCCCGCCCCACCTTGACCGCCCACGACGCTCGTGTGTTGGGTGTTTGTGGGATCGTCGATGAGTTTGATTGGCGTAATTATCAATTTTTGTAGCGACAGGTAGGTTTTTGTAGCGGCACCCCTTGTGGGTGCCATCTTCCCCTATAAACAAATCGCACCCTTACGCCAACAAACTTCCGCCCCTCGACAAACAATCCCGACAAACATTCCGTCATCCGCTGATAACCAACCCTTGCGTCGCATCCAGCCAACCCCCTTCCCCAATCAACGAATTCCCGCCCGCATAAACGACTGGACGAATTGCCGCTGGAACAGCAGGAACGCAATCAGCAATGGCGCCGCGCTAAGCAGGGTTGCCGCGGTAATGACGGACCAGTCGATGCCTTGATCGGAAGAGGCAAACACCTGTAGGCCCACCGTTATGGGTCGCGTGTTTACTGATTTGGTAATGATCAACGGCCACAAAAAATTATTCCAGTGATAGCTGATCGATACCAGCCCATAGGCGATATAAACCGGTTTTGCCAGCGGCACGTATATGCGCATCAGGATCTGCCAGCGATTGGCGCCTTCGACACGTGCCGCGTCTTCCAGCTCGCGCGGGATGGTCTTGAACGTTTGCCTTAGCAGGAAGATGCCGAACGCCGAGGCGAAGTAGGGCAGGCCGATGGCAAAAATGGTGTCGTTCACGCCCAGCCAGCTCATCGTGCGGTAGTTCTCGACGATGAGTACATCCGGCATGATCATGAGCTGCAGCAGCACCAGCATGAACATGACATCCCGCCCCTTGAATTCGAAGCGTGCAAAAGCGTAGGCCGCCATGGTGGACAATATGAATTGGGCTACCAGCACCATGGTGACCAGCAGGAATGTGTTCAGGAAATAACGTGCAAACGGCGCGGCGTGCCACGCCGCCGCGAAATTGGCCAGCGTCAGCGGCGCGGTCAGGTCGAAATGCGTGGAATAGGCCGACGGGTGAAACGCCGCCCATAGTGTATAGGCCAGCGGCAAGAACCACAGCAGGCCCAGCAGCCAGGCGCCCAGGGTATCGAGCAGGTTCGTTTTCATTGGTAATGCGTCTTGCGGTCAAGCCGGCGAAAGCTTGCCAGGGCCGTCAAGGCCAGAACCGCCAGCAGGACAACGGTCAGGGTCGCCGCGTATGATGTGTCCCAGAATTGGAAGCCGACCTGGTAGATGTAAAAAAGCAGCAAGGTGCTGGCGTTGTCCGGCCCTCCGTTAGTCATGACGACGATCTGGTCGACCACGCGAAACGCGTTGATCAGGGCGTTGATCAGCACGAACACGGTGGTGGGCATCAGCAAGGGCAGCAGCACGCGCCAGAAATACTGCCAGCGCGACGCCCCTTCGAGCAGCGCCGCTTCGCGCACCGAGGGTGAAATCTGCTGTAGCGCCGCCAGATAAAAAATCATGAAAAACCCGGCTTCCTTCCAGACGGTGACCGCCATCACCGCCGGCAATGCGGTCCTGCGCGAGCCCAGCCAGTTCATGGAAGGCAAACCCAGGAAATGCCCGATCTGCGCCAGCAAGCCATACTGCGGGGTATAGAAAAACAGCCATATATTGGCCACGGCAATCATGGGTAAAACGGTAGGCGTGAAATAGGCCAGACGCAAGAACCCCCGGCCGGTCAACTTGCGATTGACCCACAGCGCCATGACGAGCGCAATGACGATGGAAACCGGGATGGTGCCCAGCGCGAAATACAGGTTGTTCCACAGCGCCTGCCAAAACACCGGGTCGTTGACCATGGCGTTGTAATTGCTCAAGCCCACGAAATGCGACGGCCTGGCGCCCCTTGGCGTGGAAAAAAAACTATGCCACAGGGTAGACAGAGCCGGGTAATGCGTGAAGGCGATAAGCAGCACCATGGCTGGCAGCAATAGCAGCCAGCCATAGACGGCATTTAACGAAGCGCGGCGGTTCATGCCACTTTATTTATATGAACGCAATATGCGGTCGGCAGCATGCTGCGCGTCTTCCATGGCCTGCTTGGGCGTTTTGGCGTTGGTCACCACCGCTTGCAAATTGTCATTCAGCAGCTTGGTGACGCGCTGGTTTTCGTGTGTGGAGAATTCGGCGACGCTCACGGTAAGTTGATCGCGAGCCACCAGTGCCTGGGGCACCTGCTTGACATAAGCCTCCATTTTTTCTGTTTTCCAGGCGGGTTTCGTCACCGCGACGTAACCCGTGTCAATGCTCCATTGCGCCGCGTTTTCGGGGCTGGTCATCCACTTGGCGAATGTGAATGCGGCCTGCTGCTGCTCGGGTGTGCTGTCCTTGAAAATATAGAAATTACCGCCGCCGGTCGGGCTGCCCCCTTGTTGGGCCTTGGGCATGGGCGCTACGCCGAAATCGAACTTTGCGTTCTTGCGCACGTTGGTCAGATTGCCGGTAGTCGTCCACATGATGGCGGTTTTGCCAACCAGGAAGTCTTTGGGTGTGGTGCCCCAGTCTATCGTACCGGTGGGCATGACCTTGTATTTGTAGGCCAGATCACGCCAGAACTGCAGCGCCTGGATCACAGCCGGCTTGTCGAAATAAACCTCGTTGCCCGCCGAATTCATGAGTATGGCTTTATTGGGGGTAGTCAGCGCCTGGAACATCCAGTACGCATAGGCGCCGCCCGACGGAATCTCGAGCCCCCATTGCGTCACCTGGCCGTCGGCATTGCGTTTGGTCAGCTTTTTGGCATCGGCCACCAGTTCGTCCCAGGTGCCGGGTGGGTGGTTGGGATCCAGGCCCGCCTGCTTGAACATGTCCTTGTTGTAATACATGACAATGGTGGAGCGCTGGAAGGGGATCCCCCAGGTTTTACCGGCGGTGCGGCTGTTCTGCATGAAAGCGTCGTAGAAACTTCCCATCCATTTTTTATCGGCGTCGGTCTTCACGAAAGAGTCCACAGGAACAATCGCGTCCTGATCGATCAGCGTGAACATATCGGTGGACAGTAAAACCGCTACCTGCGGCGGGTTTCCGCCTTTTTGCGCCGTCAACGCCTTGGCCACGGCATCTTGATAGGAACCGGCATAAATCGCCTTGATCTTGATATCGGGATTGGCCTTTTCAAAGCGCGCGACGTCATTGTCGACGATCTTGGTGATCGGGCCGCCGACGGCCACGGGGTAATAAAACTCCAGTTCCACTGGTTTAGCTTCAGACCATGCCGGGAGCGTGCCCATTGCGCTTGCCAGACCGAGGGCCAGAGCTTTCAGAACGATGCGTCGCATACTAGTTTCCTCATAGAAGATTATGAGTCAGCCATAATGGCCTGACCCGAAGCGTCAAAGAAGTGCTGCTGTTGCGGGCGCCAAGATAGCTTGAGCGCTTCTGCGGGCCGGACACGCAGATGCCCGGCCACCCGAATGGCGATGCCTGTGTTGGTGCCTACCGTGCATACGACGATACTGTCCGCACCGAAATACTCCACCCCTTCGACGGTCGCTGCCACGTCGCCGTTATCGGTAATCGAAATATGCTCGGGGCGAATTCCCAGCTTGCGCGCTCCAACTCCGTGCGGCGCGGCAATCGGAGCATCGCATCCGGCGATTCGCTGACCATCGGCGTCCAGATGCAACAAGTTCATGGGTGGCGTGCCAATGAAGCGCGCGGCGAATTCGGTGCGCGGGCAGGCGTACAACTGTTCGGGCGCGTCGTGCTGCTCGACCTGCCCATGCTGCAGCAACACGACCCGGTCAGCCATGCTCATGGCTTCGGTCTGGTCATGCGTCACGTAGATCATCGTAATGCCCAGGCTTTGCTGTAGCGCGCGAATTTCGCGTCGCATCTCGTGGCGCAGCTGGGCATCGAGGTTCGACAGAGGCTCGTCCATCAGGCAGACGGGCGCTTCGGAGATGACGGCACGCCCAAGGGCGACACGCTGTTGCTGCCCGCCCGATAACTGGGAAGGCTTGCGATCAAGCAGTGGCGCCAGACCCAGCAGATCGGCCACGCGCTGCAGGCGGCGGTTGAAGTCGCGTGAAGGTTCTTTTCGAACCCTCAGCCCGAAAAGAATATTTTCGCGCACGGACAGGTGCGGGAACAGGGCATAAGACTGGAACACCATCGAAATCTTGCGCTTGGAGGGCGGCAGGTTCGTCACGTCGCGCGCGCCAATGTGGATATGCCCCGCGCTGGGGCTGTCTAATCCTGCGATCATTCGAAGCGTGGTCGACTTGCCGCAGCCCGACGGCCCCAGCAAAACCGTGAAGGTACCCGCATTCACCGTAAAGCTGACGTCTTTAACCGCAGCGGGTGCGTCGCTGTATTGCTTGCTGATACGATCCAGAACGATGGAAGACATGAGCGCTTTAATTATTTATTCAGGGGCCGTCGGACTTGGTCAAAAGCAGCACCAAGCCGCAGCCCGTCGTTCAGGCCCCAAGGTAAGTAACGAATTGATTTTAAGCACTTACCATGACGTGTATGTGACAGTGTTTACCCTAAGGCTGCCGCTACAAAACCAACCCATTGCTCATGTAGCGGCAGCCCTTGTGGCTGCCAAAATCGTTGAGAATCGTTGCGGTATTTATGGAACGCCGATGGCAGCCACAAGGGCTGCCGCTACAACGATCACGCAAACGTCAAACACTTGAGCGTCGCGGGGAAAAAATCAGGGCCTCCGAAGAGGCCCTTTGAGTCATGCAGCCGATCTCAGGCCATCAAAGCCTCGGCAGGCTGCCCCACGCTTGCCGTGTGCCGGTTGACGGCCACCAGAATCGCCAGGAATGACGAGGTCACGATATCGCGGTGGATGCCCACGCCGAAGCCGGTAGGCGAATCGCCGACCCGCAATTCCACATACGATGCGGCGCGTGTATCGGTGCCGGTTCCGATGGCGTGTTCGTGATAGTCCATGATGCGTATGGGCAGGCCCAGCGCATTGACGAAGGCCGCGATGGCGCCGTCTCCTTTGCCCGACAAATGGCGTACCTCGCCATGGTCTTCGATCTCGGCATCGATGACAAACTGATGGCCGCTGCCGGCGGTGGGGTCGCCGGTGATGCGGTGGCGGATCAACTTCAAGGGTTGTTCCTGTTCCAGATATTCTTTGCTGAAAATATCGTAGACGGCCGTGGCGGTGACTTCGGCGCCGGTCTCGTCGGTCACGCGCTGGATGGCGCGGCTGAATTCGATTTGCAGGCGGCGCGGGAGCGCCAGGCCGTGTTCGTGCTCGAGCAGGTACGATACCCCGCCCTTGCCTGACTGGCTATTGACGCGTATGACGGCATCGTAGCTGCGGCCCAGGTCGGCCGGGTCGATAGGCAGATAGGGGACTTCCCACAGCGCGTCGGCTTCCTGGCGCGCAAAGCCTTTTTTGATGGCGTCCTGATGGGAGCCCGAGAACGCAGTAAAGACCAGGTCTCCGGCGTAGGGGTGGCGCGGATGAACCGGCAACTGGTTGCAGTATTCGACGCAGCGCCGCACTTCGTCGATGTCCGAGAAATCCAGCCCGGGGTGTATGCCCTGCGTGTACAGATTAAGCGCGAGCGTAACCAAGTCGACGTTGCCGGTGCGTTCGCCGTTGCCGAACAGACAGCCTTCGATGCGGTCTGCGCCGGCCATGACGGCAAATTCCGCCGCCGCCACGGCCGTGCCGCGGTCGTTGTGGGGGTGAACGCTCAATACGATGCAGTCGCGCTGCTTCAGGTTTTTATGCATCCATTCGATCTGGTCGGCATACAGGTTGGGCGTGGTGGCTTCGATCGTGGCGGGCAGATTGAAAATGATTTTCGATTCGGGAGTGGGCTGCCAGGTCTGGGCGACGGCGTTGCACACTTCCAGCGCGAACTCGGGTTCGGTAGTGCTGAATACTTCGGGCGAATATTCGTAGCGCCAGCGGGTTTCGGGGTGTTGTGCCGTGCACTCCTTGACCAGGCGGGTTCCGGAGATGGCGATTTCCTTGACTTCGTCGCGGCTCATGTTGAAGACGATCTTGCGAAATGCCGGGGCGCAGGCGTTGTACAGATGGACAATGGCCTGTTTGGCTCCCGCCGCCGATTCGACCGTGCGGCGGATCAGGTCTTCGCGCGACTGGGTCAGGACAATGATCGTTACGTCGTCGGGGATGCGCTTTTCGTCGACCAGCTTGCGCACGAAGTCAAAATCGGTTTGCGAGGCCGACGGGAAGCCGACTTCGATTTCTTTGAAGCCGATTTTCAGCAGCTGTTCGAAGAAACGCAGCTTGCGCTCCACGCTCATGGGCTCGATCAAGGACTGATTGCCGTCGCGCAAATCGGTGCTCATCCAGATGGGCGGGTGGGTAATGCGCTTGCTGGGCCAGGTTCGCTCGGAGAATTCGTGGGCGAACGGGTGGAATGGACGATATCGGTCTGATGGAGTGGAGAGCATGTTGCACCTAATTTAGCAAAATCTACAAGCCGTGGTCACCGGGAATTGAATTCGCGTGCGCAGTGCGCGCGGGTGACGGAAATAACGTGGCGTGAGGGCTGCCGGACTGCCACAGGACGCTAGGTCCGGCAACCGATCAGTAGTAGCAGCGATAGTGCGGCAGGTAGCAGACGAGAATGCGCAACGCCGCCGGCAGCGTTGCTGCGGGCATAGGCGTTTGGAGGAAAATCGCGCGATTTCATGTTGCTAGTCGAACACATTTTTACGAAGATTGCAAGTTTTTGGCCTGAGTGTCGGCCGTCGGCGGCGTCTCCAATGCCTGAGCATGTTCGCGCGCCAGACTGATTTTTGCGGCGCGCCGCGCTCGCAATTCGTGAGCGGTGCGTTGCAAATCTCCAACGCTGACCGGGTTGCGCCGGTCCAGCCAGGCCCAACGCAGCACTTCCCGGGCGGGTTCCGATAACTGGTTGACGATTTCGCCGAACATTTCGGCGCTGACCAGTTTGCTCTGCACCTTTTCCTGGCTGCTGCGAATGAACCGGTACAGGAAATAGGCAATAATGAGCGTGCATAGCGCCACTACCGCCCACCAGAAAAAAGAGTTGTATTGCTGCAGTATTTCGACGGCTTGCGGACCGAATGCGTGCAATCCTGCATAATCGATGCCGTGGCCGAAGTCCATCACTCGATTGAGCAGGTCATACCAAACGAGTGCCACCACGGCAATAACGACGGTGCAGGTTATTTTCTGCGTTGCCGTCAGCTTGAGCAAAGCGTTGCGCAACACGGTGTCGTCGTGGCGAGTGGGTTGTGGCGTCAGGTTCTGTTTCATGCAAATTATTGTACCCAATATGACAGCGCGTCAGACTTTAGAACTTCGTAACCATCAGCAATTGGCGCTGACCCCGCAGCTGCAGCAATCGATCCGTTTGCTGCAGCTTTCGGCGCAGGAGCTGGAACACGAAATTGCTCAGGCCGTTCTGGACAACCCCTTGCTTGAGCGACAGGAAGAGTATGACATTGATCGGCCCGAGGCGAAACTCGAGGAGCCCGATTCGCCGCGTGACGAATGGCCGGTCCTGTCTTTGCCCAGCCGTAGCGCTGATCCCTACGCGGATTCGGAACGGCCCGACGCCGCCCAGCCCGAAACCCTGGGCCAGCATCTGCTGGGTCAATTGCGTCTGACCCGGGCCGGGCCCCGGGATTTGGCCTTGATCACGCTATTGATCGAGGAGCTGGACGAGAACGGCTATCTGCCGTCCACCCTGGACGACATGGCGCAGTGCCTTCCGTCCGAGCTTGAAGTGGATGTCCAGGAGCTTGAGGTGGCTTTGCGCTTGCTTCAGTCGTTTGATCCCGCGGGCGTTGGAGCGCGGTCCCTGGCCGAATGCCTGTTGCTGCAGATGGCTCTCGTGCCGGTAGCGCAGCGTTGTGATCCATCGATTTTGCGGTGTGCTCGCCAATTGGCCGAGCGCCATCTCGATTTGCTGGCGTCAGGCAATTTGACCCGATTGCGCGAGGCGCTTGGATGTACGCAGGACGTTCTGCGCCAGGCCCATGCTTTGTTGCTGAGCCTTGAGCCGCGCCCGGGCCGTGCGTGGGCCGGCTCGCAGGCCGACTATGTCAATCCTGATGTGCTGGTGCATAAGGCGGGGCGGCGCTGGCTGGCGCGGCTGAATCCGTCCGTGCTGCCCAAACTGCGTGTCCATCCGCAATATGAATCCTGGCTGGGCGAGGCGCCCCAACGAGGTCTCATGCATGAACAGCTGCAGCAGGCGCGCGGCCTGATCAAGAATGTTCATCAACGATTTGAAACAATTTTGCGCGTCGCACAGGCCATTGTCGATCGTCAGCAGGCATTTTTCGAGCAGGGCGCGCACGCGATGCGCCCTTTGCTGCTGCGCGATATCGCCCAGGCGCTCGAGATGCACGAGTCAACGGTCTCGCGCGCGACCCGACAGAAATTTGTGGCTACGCCTTGTGGCGTGCTGGAGCTGAAGTATTTTTTTGGTGTCGCGCTCGATACCGATGATGGGTTGGCTACGTCGGCCACGGCGGTGCGCTCGTTGATTGCCAAGCTGGTGTCGGGCGAGTCCAGTAAAAAGCCCTTGTCCGACAGCCAGATTGCAACCAGTCTGGGCGAGCAGGGGGTGACGATCGCGCGCCGCACCGTGGCCAAATATCGTGAAGCGGCGGGGATTGAATCGGCCTCTTTGCGCCGAGCCAGGGCTACGTTGGCGTAGCGTTGGCGGCGGTTTTGTAGTGGCAGCCCTTGTGGCTGCCAAAATCGTTAACAACAGAGATCGTATTTTGCATCGATGACAGGCACAAGGCCTGTCGCTACAAAAACGCCTTAAAACATCGCCGCGGGCTTGATTATTTTCAGCCATTGGATGATAATGGTTCTCATGTTTGTTTGTATCTGCAACGCAATTACCGAGCGCGATGTCCAGGCGGCTGTGGCCGACGGGGCGGGCAGCTTGTCCGATCTTCAGGCGCAGCTTGGGATCGCGACATGTTGTGGCTGCTGCGCCGAAACGGCGGTTCAATACCTGCCGGGCGGGCATTATGACAGCCCGTTGCACAATGAACATGGGCTGGGCGCCAGATCCATCGCGGGTCCCGCGGCCAATGATGCCGCCGCCACGACCCTGGTCGAAACCGTCGCGCGCCGCGCCTGAATTCCCCGCATTCCTGCAGCATGCCAACGCCGTATTGGCGTGGTAGTCTATGGTTGATCGGCCGCGAGTGTCGATCAGCGTACGCGTCGAGGCGGCGCGAACCCGACCCATAGATCAGGAGCATTGCAATGAAAGGTGATAAGACCGTCATCCAGCATCTTAACAAGCAGCTCAAAAACGAACTGACCGCCATCAATCAATATTTTCTGCATGCGCGCATGCTGCGTCATTGGGGTTTGAACAAGCTGGGCAAGCACGAATATGAAGAGTCCGTGGGCGAGATGAAGCACGCCGACCGGCTGATCGAGCGCATCTTCATGCTCGAGGGCCTGCCCAACCTGCAGGACTTGCACAAGCTTTTAATCGGTGAGAACGTTCCCGAAATCCTTAAGGCCGACCACACTCTGGAGTCGGGCGCTCAAGGCACGGTCAAGGAAGCCATGGCGTACTGTGAATCGGTGCGCGATTTCGTTTCGCGCGATTTGTTCCAGGATATTCTCAACGATACCGAGGAGCATATCGATTGGCTGGAAACGCAAATGGAGCTGGTCGACAAAGTGGGCGTACAGAATTATCTGCAATCTCAGATGGATGAATGATCGAATTCACCCGAGTTCGCCAGGCCATCCGGATGCAAATCGCCAACGTGGCCGCTAAAAGCTTTTGGCCGGACAGTCGTGCACCTTGCCCCAGGCATTATTAGGCTCGCAGTATTTATTGCGCGCCGCCCATGCGCAGCTGGGTCTATCGAAAAAGCTCTGAGCGCTGCAGGCGAGGATTTCCTGCCGCAGGCTGGCCTGCCATGCTTTGCTGGTGTTCACCGGCGCGGCAGGGGCGGTCGTGGTCGGCGGGGGAACTTCGGGGACCTCGATGGGTTGTATCGGCTGTGTGACGGGTGATGTTTTCGAATCGCCACCCAGGTTCAGCCCACTTACGTCGGCAATGCCCGTCAGGGCTTGCTGGCCGCTGCCTGCTGCAATTTGCTTGGCTTCGTCCATGGTGATCGTGGTCGTGGCCAGGTCGACGATGCCATTGGTCGAGAGGCCTGCCAGCGATTTCTCGGGGATCTTCCAGTCCACCGGAGGGATCGGTTCGGGAACTTTCAATTGGCCATTGACCAGAGGTTGGGGCGGTTGGGCTACGTACGGTTTGCCGTTGGCGTCAAGCACCGGCACGGTTGCAACCAGCGGTTCGCCGGATACTGTCTTGGCGGCAGGCCCGTGGGCGACCAGCCAGTCTCCCAGACGCAGGCCGCCCCACACGGAGGCACCGGCTGCGGCCAGTAGTACAACAATCATGAAGCGCCAGGACATTCTTACCCTCGGTCTGGAGAATTAAACCTAGTATAAACTCAGGCCGTTTTACCGAAAACCCTGCCGCCGTGCTCGCGCATGACATGAAATTGAACCTTCGGATAAAGCTCTTGCGCCACGCGTAACTGAGCCGGAGAGCTAAGCAGGAAGGCCGTGGCATCGACGACATCATAGGCGATATGGGCTGCGTTGGCATCCATAAACTTGCGTAAATCCTTGGGATCGTCAGATGTAATCCAGCGTGCCATGTTGTAACGAGATGGCATAAGCCGGGCATCCACGCCGTATTCGTGTTTAAGCCGGTGTGCCACCACTTCAAATTGCAATTGCCCGATGGCGCCCAGCAGCAAAGAGCCGCCGACCGCTTCGGGGCGAAACACCTGGATGGCGCCTTCTTCGCCAAGCTGAATCAATCCCGTGCGTAGTTGCTTGATGCGCAAGGGATCCTTGACTTCAACCGCCTGGAAGAGTTCGGGAGCAAAGAAAGGCAGGCCGGTGAACTGCAGGGTTTCGCCTTCGGTAAGCACGTCGCCCAGTTGCAGCACGCCGTGGTTGGGAATGCCGATCACGTCGCCCGCATAAGCCTGGTCAACCAGTTCGCGGCGTTGGGACAGGAAGGACACGACGTTGTTGGGGCGTATTTCCTTTCCCGTGCGCGAGACCGTCAGGCGCATGCCGCGGTCAAAGCGCCCCGAACTGACTCGGACAAAAGCAACCCGGTCGCGGTGCGCGGGGTCCATATTGGCCTGAACCTTGAAGACCACACCGCTGAATTTGGGCTCTTCGGGCTGCACTTCGCGCTGCAGCGCAGTGCGCGGCCCGGGCTTGGGGGCCAGGTCGACCAAGGCGTCAAGCACCTCTTGCACGCCGAAATTATTGATGGCCGAGCCGAAGAAAACCGGCGTCTGCCGGCCGGCCAGAAAGGCCGCATGATCGAACGCGGGGGCGGCCGCTGCGATAAGCTCGATTTCCTCGTGGGCTTTGGCAAAGGAGTCGCCAAAGCGTTCGGCAATCAAGGGGTTGTCCAGGCCTTCGATAATCTCGTCGTGGTCGCCTCGGCGTTCCTGGCCCGCCCTGAATACGCGCATGCGATTGCGCCGTATGTCGAAGACTCCGCCAAACAATCGGCCCATGCCCACGGGCCACGAAAAGGGCACGGCATCCATACCCAGGTGCGATTCGATTTCGGCGAGCAGGTTCAATGGCTCCTGAACCTCGCGATCGAGTTTGTTGATGAAGGTGATGATGGGCGTGTTGCGGGCGCGGCAGACTTGCAGCAGCCTGAGGGTTTGCGGTTCCACGCCGTTGGCGGCGTCGATCACCATCAGCGCGGCATCCACGGCGGTAAGCACCCGATAGGTGTCTTCGGAAAAATCCTGGTGCCCGGGCGTATCCAGCAGGTTCAGAACGCAGCCGCGATATTCCATTTGCATGACCGACGAGGCCACCGAGATGCCGCGTTGCTTCTCGATTTCCATCCAGTCCGATGAGGCATGGCGGCTGGCCTTGCGCGCCTTGACGCTGCCGGCGATCTGAATCGCGCCTGCGAACAGCAACAGCTTTTCAGTCAGGGTGGTTTTACCCGCATCGGGGTGGGAAATAATGGCGAAGGTGCGTCGCCGGGCGACTTCTTGACTAATACTCATAAAAGGATTTTAGCGTGTGCCGTTCTCGTGCATTGCGCTGCGATCGGCCATGCCTTATTTGTGGTGACTGAATGAGGCCAGCACCGTGCCGGCCAGGATGAACATGGCGCCGAAGGTGCGATTGAGCCAGCGAATATGCCCGGGTTTGCGCAGCAGGCCCAGGATGCGCGAGGCCAGCGACGTGTAGCAGCTCATGGCAACCAGGTCGGTGAAGCACAGCGTGGCGCCGATGATGACATACTGCATCGCCAAAGGATGCGACAGATCCAGAAACTGGGGCACGACGGCCAGCAGGAACATGGTGCCCTTGGGGTTGGTGATATTGACCAGAAAGCCGCGTGCAACCACTTCGCGAAAGTGAAAGGGCGCCGCCGTTCTGGCCTGGACGGCTACCGGCATCGCGTCGGTGCGAAACTGTTTCCAGCCCAGGTAGATCAGGTAAATTGCACCCACCCATTTAACGATGCTGAAGGCCGTCTCGGAGGTGGCCAGCAGGGCTCCCAGGCCCAGTGCCACCACCAGCAACTGGCACAGGATGCCTATCTCCAGGCCGAATATATTCCAGTAGCCGCGCTTGAAGCCGTATTTCAGCCCCGAAGCCATGGCGGACAGCGCGCCCGGCCCCGGCGAGAACGAGATAGCCCAGGACGCTACAAAAAAGGCTAGCCAAGTGGATAAAGACATGGTGCGTCGTCAAAGAGTTCGGGGGCGGGTTCCAGACAGGCCTTATTTGCCTAAAAGGGCTGGGCGTGGCGCACCGGTGGGACGGCTGCTGCGCGCGCGGACGGGGGCCACACCCGACGGTGCCGCGTGCCGCGCAGGACTGCCGGGCCGGCCGTTTGTGTCCTGACGCCCTCTGGGCGCGGCGGTGCGTGCATTGTCGCCCGGGCGGCTAGTGTGGCGCTGCGAGTGACCGGGGGCGCCTGAACGCCGGGGCGGCCGGTCATCGCGCTGATCGCGGGCATTGGCGGGTTCTGCCTTGACCATGGTGGGCGACCAACCGTCGATGGTGGTGCGTGGTATGGATTTCTTGAGCATTTTTTCAATGTCGTTAAGAAATTTGATCTCAGTCTTGTCCACGAGCGACAAGGCGCAGCCCTCGACTCCGGCGCGGCCGGTGCGTCCGATGCGATGCACGTAATCTTCGGGGATATTGGGCAGTTCGAAGTTGACCACATTGGGCAAGTGATCGATGTCCAGTCCGCGGGCGGCGATATCGGTGGCGACCAGCACGGCGACTTTGCCGTCCTTGAAGCCGGCCAGGGCGCGGGTGCGCGCCGCCTGGCTTTTGTTGCCGTGGATCGCGGCCGCCGACAGGCCGTCCTTGACCAGTTTTTCGGTCAGGCGGTTGGCGCCGTGCTTGGTGCGTGTAAACACCAGCACCTGATGCCAGCCGCTTTCGCGGATGATGAAGCTGAGCAGGTCGCGTTTATGGGAAGGCTCGGTCATGACCACGCTCTGGGTCACCAGTTCCGAGGCCGTGTTGCGGCGCGCGACGGACACTTCGACGGGTTTATTCAGCACGCCTTTGGAAAGTTCGCGGATTTCGTCCGAGAATGTGGCCGAGAACAATAGGTTCTGGCGGGTTTTGGGCATCAGGGCAATGATGCGTTTGATGTCGCGAATAAAGCCCATGTCCAGCATGCGGTCGGCTTCGTCGAGCACCAGGATTTCCACGCCCGATAAATCCACGGTTTTTTGTTGTGCGTGGTCCAGCAGGCGCCCGGGAGTTGCAACCAGGATGTCCAGCGGCTTGCGCAGCGCGTTGATCTGCGGATTGATATTCACTCCGCCAAACATCACCATGGAACGTATCGACGTGTGCTGGCCATAAGTGCGTACCGATTCCTCGACTTGCGCCGCCAGCTCGCGAGTAGGGGTCAGGATCAGGCAACGCGGCCGCCCCGCCTTTTTAAGGGCGGCGGGGTGCTGCAGCAAAAGGTGCAGAATGGGCAGGGTAAAGCCTGCCGTTTTGCCGGTGCCGGTTTGGGCCGCCGCCAGCAGGTCGATGCCTTTTAGCACTTCGGGTATGGCTTGGGCCTGAATAGGCGTGGGCTGGGTATAGCCGACGTCCAAAATGGCGCGCATAAGGGGTTCTGCCAGGCCGAGCGAGGCAAACGAGGTTTGGGTATTCAAGGAAAAAACTCCAGCGACAGCCTATCGCTCGAGTTGAGAGAGACCAATCTAGGCAGACGAAAAAGAAGTTGAGGGCTGAGAATCAGCCAGCAAAGCATAAGATAGCTTGCAAGACGCGAGTTGACTGGCAGGACACGCGAACGAGCGATTGTAACGTAGTTATCGGTTCCATGCCGCCGGCCTGTCGATACTTTGCATTTCCATGCTTGGCAATGCCGGCGCAACCTGCTGTAATCTTGAATCTCGCTCATCCTGGTAGACGATATATGAAACGATTTCTGCTGTTGGTGCTTTTGCCCTGCTTAACCTTGCTATTGTCGGGCTGCGGCTATAACGACATTCAGCGTCTGGATGAACAGGTTAAAACGACGTGGTCGCAAACGCTTAACCAATACGAGCGTCGCGCCGAGCTGGTGCCCAAGCTGGTCAGCTCCGTGAATGCCTATATGGTCAACGAGCGCCAGGTGCTGACCCAGGTCACCGAAGCCCGCTCCAAGGTGGGCAGCATCCAGATCAGCGCCAAAGACCTTGATAATCCCGAGGTCATGAAAAAATTTACCGCGGCCCAAAGCCAGTTGTCGTCGGCACTGTCGCGCCTGATCGCCGTATCGGAGAATTATCCGCAGCTCAAAAGCGACGGGCTGTTTCGCGATTTGATGACGCAGCTCGAGGGCACCGAAAATCGCATTGCCACCGAACGCGGGCGCTATGTGCAGGCCGTGCAGGAATACAACCTGGTCGTGCGCCAGTTCCCCACGCTCATTACCGCCAAGATTTTTGGCTACCACACCATGGAAAACTATGGCGTATCCAAGCAAGAGCAAATCACCCGCGACCCGACCGTCAAGTTCGATATCCCCGCGCCGGCGGCAGCGCCGGCGAAATAACCGGTCTGATAATGTAGCGGTACGTTTTGTAGCGGTGAGCGGCGGGTACGTTTTTGTAGCGGCACCCCTTGTGGGTGCCATTGAGAGAGAAGATGAATGCTGTTACGCCGTTTAGCCCGCTTTTGAAACGCATCTGGATTGGGCTTGCCTGGTGCCTGCTCGGTTTGATATGGCTGGCGTTCCTTGCCTCGGGCGCACGCGCGGCGGAGGCGCCCATCCCCACCCTGACGGCGCGCGTTACCGATCTGACTCACACGCTGGACGCCAAGACCGAGGCCAGCCTGACGCAAAAGCTGGCCGCCCTGGAGCAAAGCAAAGGGTCGCAGATTGCCGTTTTAATAGTGCCTACTACGGGCACCACCACGATCGAGCAATACGCGACACATGTATTCGATCAATGGAAACTGGGCCGCAAGAAAGTCGACGACGGCATTTTGCTGGTCGTGGCCAAGGACGATCACCGTCTGCGCATTGAAGTGGGCTATGGTCTGGAGGGCGCCGTTCCCGACCTGCTGGCGGGCCGCATCATCCGCGAACAGATCACTCCCCGGTTCAAACAGGGCGATTATGCCGGCGGCGTGACCGCGGGCGTCGACAGCCTGATCAAGCTGGTCAATGGCGAGGCCTTGCCGCCTGTGGCGGCGCACGCCGCGCAGGGGTCGACCGACGGCGATTCCACCTCTGCGGGCATGCTCTTGCCGCTGGCGTTCATGGCCTTTGTGATGCCCGCAACCATTGCTGCGTTCGCCGCGGCGCTTTTCGGGTATCTGATATTCCATAGCCTGGGCCTTGCGATATTGGCGGCCGTCGTAGCGTTGGTGTTAAGCAGCGTCGGACGAGTCATGCGTGCAGGCGGCCAGGGCACGTCGGGGCGCGCCTCCCGCGCGGGCGGCATCATCGGCGGATTAGGCGGCCTGGGTGGGTTTGGAGGCGGTGGTGGCGGTTTTGGAGGTGGCGGAGGAGGTTTTGGTGGCGGGGGCGGCGGCAGTGGGGGCGGCGGCGCCTCTGGAGGGTGGTAGGTGTTTCCTGCGGGTAGTGCCTGGTAGTTCAGGCACATTAACGGTTGGGAATGGCACCCACAAGGGGTGCCGCTACAAAACGTACCCGCGAATCATGTAGCGGCGGCCCTTGTGGCTGCCATCCGGCCCAAATAAATTCTGGAGATAAATAGTGCGACAAGACGGCGGCAAATGGAAGGAGCTCACCGGGTGGGCGTTCATTGAAGGGCATTGGTTGCGCCGCAAGCACTTTACTTCCCAACTGCTGCAGCAAATCGCCCAGCGCATTGCCCAGGGCGAACGCGATCACACGGGTGAGCTGATGGTGGCGATCGAGGCTGTGTCGCCCGCGCATGAACGCAAAAGCCATTTGAGGGCGCTGGAAGTATTCGGCCGCTTGCGGGTGTGGGATACGCCGCATAATACCGGCGTTCTGCTTTACCTGGCATTGGACAAGCATCATATCGAAGTCATCGCCGATCGCGGCGTGGCGGCTGAAAATAAGGTTTGGGAACAGATATGCGGGCAGTTGCAGGTTCGGTTGCAGCAGGGTGATTACGTGGCCGGCGTGCTGGCCGCGATAGATGCCATTGAAGCCGTATTGCGCACAGGCTGCCCGCCGCTGGCCCAAGGCGCTACCCACACCAATGACCTGCCCGACGAACCGGTGCTGTTGTAGGGGGCGGTACCGGGGGGCGGAGGATCGGTGGCACCCACAAGGGGTGCCGCTACAAAACATACCTTTTGCTCATGTAGCGGCAGCCCTTGTGGCTGCCATTCTGTCCGCCAGCGATTTGATGACTTGTTCGCGCCGCGGGCTTGGGCTGTAGTCGGCGCTTAGGGTCGACCATAGCGGCTGGCTGCGGGCTTCGCCCAGTTCCTCCGGCAAGCGGCCTTTGTGTAATGTCGTGGCCGGTGCGACTGCGTCGTTTGCGTTGGCGACTCGCTCGTGCTGGATAGCGGTACGGTTGTCGCCAGATTGTTTCCCGGCCTCTTCATCGACATTTTCCGGCGCCTGCGACCCGATATTTTTGGACCCTTGCGCCAGGATTATCGGCCCTTGCGCCGCGTGGCCGCGGCGTTCAAGTGCGTTGATCAGGGCTATCTGGCGCACCCCCAACAGGCGCAGCACCGCGTCGTCGACGCTCAGCTCCCGATAGCCCTTCAAACGCCCCAGAATGCGTTTGCCGTATTGCCCCGAACCTTGCCATAGGCCGCCTATAACGGCGCCGGCCAGCGCGGCGGCGCCCAGGCTCAAGCCAGCGGTAAATACATCGATGGTGGCGCCGGCTGCGGCGCCGGCCGCAATACCTTTGCTGACGTGAATACCCATGTCTCGCAACGCCTGGGGATGAAACAGGTCCATACCCCAGCGTTCCCCTTCCAGCGGCAGCTCATGGTAGGGAAAGTCCGCCGATTTGAATTTGTAGCGTTTAAGGAGCGCCTTGACGCATTGATTCTCGCGTTTTCGAACCTGACGGCGCAGCGTGTCGGTGGTTTGCGCCAATGATTCGTGGTCCGGGGCGCTTCCCAAATGCCAGGCGGCAACATCGACCAGAAGTTCGGCAACCAGTCGCATCGCGTCGGCACGGCGGATGTCGCGCTGCAAGACGATATCTTCATTCAAGGCCCTTAACAGCGCGGCATGCGAATCCAGCAGGAGAGCCAGTTTGTCGTACAGTTGCGCTTCGCCATCGAGCGCGGGCGCCACCGTGTCGAATTCGACGTTGGCATGCAGCCCCAGGCGAGCCAATGCTTCACGCCAGGCGGCGGCGCGATGGCTCGGGCTGCGTGTAAAGTTCAAAACAGGCAGCAGAGGCTTGCCGCAGTTGGCAAGGATCTCCAGCTCGTCCTTGTATTTGCCCAGCACCGGATCGCGCACATCGACGACGTACAAGCCGGCGTCGCAGTCGAGCAGCTTGTTCAGCACGCGGGCTTCCTGTTCGAAGCGGCGTTTGCTTTCGGGAGAGTCCAGAAAGCGTCGAATTCTATCCGGCCCGTCCAGGCGTTGGCCACGCTGCGCAAGCTGATCCAGGTAGTCCAGCAGCGCGATGCCGTCTTCCATTCCGGGCGTGTCGAATAGCTCGATCGCTGTTGCGTCGTCCACCAGCAGGCGCGCACCTTCCACATGGCGGGTCGTACCGGGTTCATCCTGAACTTCGCCGAAATTGGGGTCGCGGGTCAGTGTGCGCAAAAGAGATGTCTTGCCGGTATTGGTGTGGCCCACCACCGCCAGGCGCAAGAAGGGGCGTTCACTCATCGGCTCGCTCCTCCAGCCACGCGAACGCGTCGGCGTGGCGCGCGTAAATCTGCCCGGGTTCAAAGCCGGCGGCGCCCAATCGTAATTGCCAGGCTGCCAGGCGCGCATCCCGTTCGGCGCATGGATCAAGACGCAGTAGCACGCAAGTTTGGCGGGCGAGGCCGGCCAGGTCAGTCAACATGGAGATCGTGCCGCGATCGGGTGTTTGCCGAGGATCGCAAACGATCAGCAGTTTTTCCGGGGGGTATTCTTGCAGGCGGTCGAGCAAGGCCATGCGCTGTTCGCGCGTATCGATGTTGCCCGCATCCTGAATCGTCCGGGCCAGCGTCTGCGGGGGCCAGGGCTCGTCCGGCGGCAGTTCGATGCCGACAATAAGCGACTTGGCGGTTTGTTCGGGCGCGCCGGTGTGGGGCCGGATGCGTGTGTTCGGCCGCAAGCCGGCCGGAGAATCGACGCCGATTTTTTCACTGCTGGGCTGCAGGCGTTCGCGCAAGTTCGCATAGCCAGGCAGGTTTTCATCCAGTGTGATGGCGGCCAGGTAGCGTCTGCTCATGAAAAGGCTAAGCAGCAGGCTCAAAAGCCTGGGTAATAATCCGTAGACGACGACGCAACCGATCAGCCAGCTCGACCACAGCGCCTGCACCGATTCGGGTAATGCATGCAGGCCGTTGCTGGCTCGCACCATATCGGCCGACGGCATCGCAAATCCCAGCTTTTCGGGCAGCCAGCCGATGGCCGTAGTCAGTTGCACAAAGGTGTCGGCCGATAGCAGCGTGGTTTCCCAGTTAAAGCCATAGCGTCGCGCAGACAGCACACCTAACAGAGTCAGCAGCAAGGTGAGGAAAGCGCCCGTCCATAGGCCATGGCTGACGCTGCTGAGTATCCAGCGCAGTGCCCCGTTGCGACCCAGCACGTCGACCAGGGCGCGCGGGACCAGGGCCGCATCGGGGCCGCGTGCCAGTTTCTGGGTAAGCCACAGCCATAATTGTCCGAGCCATGAGCCATGGCCGGTCATGCCGAAGCTAAGCAGCCAGATCAGGAAAGTGAGACCATGCAGGCCAAGTATCGCCACGAGCGCCAGCAGAAGGTTGACCGATCGGGTGCCGTCGCCCAGTGCCCCCAGGGCGGCGCCGGCGCCGGCGAGCACGGCGGCAATAAGCAGTCCGAGCAGTGCAATTCTAGCCCCTCGGGCCCAGCGCCCAACCAGCAGATCGAGGCTTTCACGTTTGCCCAAAAGCGTTGCGCGCAGCAAAATCCGCTGTGTGAAAGTATGCCCTTCGGCGCGTGCGCGGCGCACTTCGGAGGCGTCTTCGATCGGCCCCCAGTGCGCTTCGCGCAGACGGATGAATTCGGCCAGCCAGTATGTGGAAAAAGAATCGACTGAAGGCATTAGGGAAGGCGAGCCGGGTGTGCTGCTACCGCAGCGCGCCGCGGTCAGCGCATCTGTTTCCTGACGACCATTCCGTAGATGAACAGCACTATGACGGCGCCTATGATGGAACCGATCCAGCCGGCTCCTTCACCCGGACTGTACAGGCCCAACGCGTGCCCAAGATAGCCGGCGACAATCGAACCAATAATACCCAGAACGGTGGTCATGATGATGCCGAGCTTTTGTTCGCCCGGCATGACGGCCCGCGCAATCAGGCCTACGATGAACCCGACGATGATCATGCTGATGATGCCCATGGCGATCCTCCCAAAGTGTTGAACAAGCCGTCCGATGATGGCATTGGCGGCCCCGATGCGGCTATCATAGGGTGGGGGCGCGCCGTCGTCTAGCGCATTTTTGGTCGAATGGTATACAGCACTGGACGTGTTGGTATCTGAAGACGCCGTCTATGGGGGCCGGGGCGGGGCCGGCAGGGCGTGCTTGATCCGGATCTGCCTCGTCCAGGCGGGCGTCGGGCCAAACTCGCTACGCCGCTGGCGCGGCTACGCTCAAACATGGCCCGCCGACAGCCCCCGCCTTCCCTTCGTCAGCCTCCGGAGCACGCCTTACGCCGGCCCCGCCCCGGCCCCCATAGACGGCTCGCGTTACGGGATGCCAAGAATTCGCTTGCCGGCGGCCTATGCGACCTGGGCGGCGTGTTCCATATCCAGCCCTTCCCGCGACAGAAAGTGCAGGGTCGGCATGAGCGACAGCAGATGCTTGCTGTATTCGTGCTGAGGGTTGGAGAAAAGCGTTTCGGTATCGGCCACTTCGAGCAGTTCACCGTGACGCATGACGCCGACCCGGTCGCACATCTGCCGGATGACGGGCAGATCGTGGCTGATGAATAAAATGGTGAGGTGCAGCTTTTCCTGCAGGTCTTTGAGCAGGTTGAGAATTTGCGCCTGAATCGACACATCGAGCGCCGAGGTCGGCTCGTCGCAGATCAGGAAACGCGGCCGGGTGGCCAGTGCGCGCGCGATGCATATACGTTGGCGCTGGCCGCCCGAAAATTCATGCGGGAAGCGTTTGAGCGCCTGCTGCCCCAGACCTACATAGTCGAGCAGATCGCCGACGATGGCGCGAGTTTGCGCTTCACTGCCGGTCATTCTATGAAAGCGTATGGGCTCGGCCACGATATCCAGTATGCGCATGCGGGGGTTGAGCGAGGAATACGGATCCTGGAAAACCATTTGTATCTGGCGGCGAAACGCATTGAGCTCGGATTCATCCTTGAGCTTTGTCAGATTGACGTCATTGAAAATCACGCTGCCGCTGCTTGCCTTATAGAGGCCGGAAATCAGACGGGCAATGGTGGATTTACCCGAGCCCGATTCACCGACCAGGCCGAATACCTCGCCTTCCTTGATTGAAAAGCTCACGTCCTTCACGGCGTCGAGCATGTAGCGGTTCTTTTTGAGAAACGCGTTTTTCAGCACGAACTGTATGCCCAGGTTCCGGGTTTCCACGAGGGGCGTGTCGGCATGTTTGCCGAAATCGCGTTCCTGCCCGAGCCAGTGCGTGCTGATATCGAGTTCTTTCTTGGTGGGTGCCAGCACGTCTTCGATGTAGGTCACCATCGGAAAGCGGCGCAGCTTGATATCCGAGCGCGGCACAGCCGAAATCAGGCTCTTGGTGTAAGGATGATCCGGATTGCCCAGGATTTTCTGGGTGGTTCCCTGTTCGACCAGCTTGCCCCGGTAAAGCACCGCCACCCTGTCGGTAATTTCGGCAATCACGCCCATGTCGTGGGTGATGATGATCATGCCGACCTGCTTGTCTTTGCACAGCTTGCGCAGGAGGTCGAGAATCTGCGCTTGAATGGAGACGTCCAGCGCCGTTGTGGGTTCGTCCGCAATAATGACTTCGGGCTCGCAGCACAGGGCCAGTGCAATCACTACGCGCTGGCGCATCCCGCCGGAAAATTGATGCGGGTAGTGCTGCAGGCGCATTTCTGGCTCCGGCATGCCGACGCTTTGGAGTAGCTCGATGGCGCGCGCACGTGCCTGGCTGTAGGATAAGTTCAAGTGCACCTGCATCGTTTCGACCAGTTGGCTTTCAATCGTTTGCAGCGGGTCGAGGGACGTTAACGGATCCTGGAAAATCATGCTGATGCGTTGCCCGCGAACTTTGCGGAATTCGTGGCCGGGTAGCTGGTCGATGCGCCGGCCATCCAGGCTGACGGCGCCGGCCGTCATTTTTCCAGGCGGCTGGAGCAGCCCGATGACCGCATTGCCTATCGTCGATTTGCCCGCGCCCGACTCACCCACGACCCCCAGGATCTCACCTTTTTCGAGTGTCAGGGTGACATTGTCGATCGCCACCAGCTCGCCGTGGCGGCTCGAAAATTCGATGCGTAATTGTTCAATATCAAGAAGTGCCATGCGCGTGTCTCAGTTCAGCTTGGGATTAAGCGCATCGCGCAGCCAATCGCCCAATAGGTTGACCGACAGGGCCAGCAATATCAGGGCGATTCCGGGAAAGATCGTAATCCACCATTCGCCAGAGAATAAATAGCTGTTGCCGATACGGATCAGCGTACCCAGCGATGGGGTAGTGGGCGGGATACCCACGCCCAGAAACGAGAGGGTGGCCTCGGTGATAATGGCCACCGCCAGATGGATGGTGGCAATCACCAGTACCGGCCCCATGACGTTGGGCAGGATGTGGCGGCGCAGGACCATGAAGGGCTTCATGCCGATCAACCGGGCCGCCTGCACGTATTCCTTATTGCGTTCGACCATGGTGGCGCCGCGCACGGTGCGCGCGTATTGCACCCAGCCTGAAATCCCGATGGAGAAGATCAGTACATATAAAGACAAGGCGTCTTGCGCGTCGCGCGGCAACAGGCCGCGGGCGATGCCGTCTATCAGCAAGGCAATAAGGATGGCGGGAAACGACAACTGGACATCGGCGATGCGCATGATGACGGTGTCGATGCGCCCGCCTGCGTAGCCGCTGATCAAGCCCAGCGTGACTCCAATGACCAGCGAGAACAGGACCGACGCAAAGCCCACCACGAGCGAGATGCGCGACCCGTACAGGATGGCCGACAGGATATCCCGGCCCTGGTCGTCGGTGCCCAGCAGGAACTGGCTGCTGCCATCGGGCGACCAGGCGGGCGGAGTGTTGGCATCGAGCAGATTCAATGACGCCAGATTGAACGGATCGTGCGGAGCGATAAGCGGGGCACATACCGCTCCAAGGAAAATGGCCAGCGCAATCACTGCCGATATGATGGCGGCGGGCGAACGGCAGAAGCTGTAGAACATATCGCTGCCGATCATGCGGGATAAGGTATTTTGAGCCATAGGCGTTTATCTTCTAGTTTTTTTGTATGCGCAAACGAGGGTCGACCGCAAAATACAGCAGATCGACAATCAGGTTGATGATCACGAAGAAGAAGGCGATCATCAGCAGATAGGCGGCCATCACGGGGATGTCGACCGCACCGATCGATTGTATAAAGAGCAGGCCCATGCCGGGCCACTGGAAAACCGTTTCGGTAATAATCGAAAACGCGATGATCGACCCCAACTGCAGGCCGGTAATGGTAATGACTGGCACCAGCGTATTTTTCAAGGCGTGGCGAAAGTTGATCATGCGCTCGGGCAGGCCGCGAGCCCTGGCAAATTTAATGAAGTCGGCTTGCATGACTTCAAGCATTTCAGCGCGCACCAGCCGCATGATCAAGGTCATTTGGAACAGGGCCAGCGTGAAGGCCGGCATAATCAGCGAGAGCCAGCCGCTTTTGGTAAAAAAGCCCGAGCTCCACCAGCCGAAATGCACCACATCGCCCCGGCCAAACGTAGGCAGCCATCGCAGCAGCACACCGAAGATCAGAATCATCAGGATGCCGGTGAGAAAAGTCGGCAGGGAAATGCCCAACAGCGAAATGGTCATGAATGTATGCGAGACGATGCCGCGGCGTTTGAGCGCCGTGTAAATTCCCATGGGGATGCCCAGGAACAAGGCGATGAGTGCCGATACGAACGAGAGTTCCAGCGTGGCGGGCATGCGGCTTTTGATAAGTTCGCTGACCGGGCGCCGCTGGCGGTACGACACGCCGAAGTCGCCGTGTACGGCGTGGTCGATGAATCGTACGTACTGCACAAAAAACGGGTCGTCCAGGCCCAGTTGTTTTTTCAGTTCGGCGCGTTGCGCCAGCGTGGTGTCCTGGCCAACCAGGTTGTTGATCGGGTCGCCCACATAGCGAAACAGGGAAAACGCGATAAAACCCACCGTCAGCATGACGAAAATCGACTGGAAGATTCGCCGCGCGATGAAATTGAGCATGGTGATGATCTTTGAGTGTGAAGCAACACATGCATCCGGGCGGGAGACTACGGCCCGGATGCATTGCCAGCTTTGCTTAAGGCATTACAACGTTGCGCATGTCGAGCACATCGTCAGCGCGCTGCGCCACCTTGATGCCTTTTCTGACGCCCCATGACAAAGGCTGTTGGTGCAAAGGCACGTAGCCGTAATCGTCACGCAGCAGGGTAAAGGCCTTTTTGATCATGGCGTTGCGCTTGGCCTGATCTGTTTCGATGCCGATTTTTGCGATAAGGGCATCGATGTCCTTATTGCAATAACCGCCCAAGTTGAACTGCCCCGCCGCCGTTGCCTTGTTGCGGCATGCCACCAGGTTGGTCAGGGAGTTTTCGGCGTCAATCGAGCTGGGAGTCCAGCCCAGCATGTACATGCTGGTGTTGTTGCCGGCCTGCAGCAGGATTTTGCCGAAATATTTGGATTTGGTCTGTGCAAGCAAGTCGATTTTGATCCCGATGCGCGCGAGCATGCTCGAGACGGCCTGGCAGATTTTTTCATCGTTCACATAACGATCGTTCGGGCAGTCCAGTTGCACCGAAAAACCGTTGGGGTAGCCGGCCTCGGCCATCAGCTTCTTGGCTTTGGGCAGGTCGGTTTTATACGGCTTGCCGAATGACTCGTCGTAGCCGTTGATCGAGGTGGCGATCAGCGTACCCAGGGGGTGGGCCGCGCCGCGCATGATTTTTTTGTTGATGACGCCGGTGTCAACCGTCAGGTCGATTGCTTCGCGAACCCGTTTGTCCTTGAACGGATTTTTGCCCTTGACGTTGGAGAACAGCAGTTCGTCGCGCAGCTGGTCCATGCCGATGAAGACCGCCCGTGCTTCGGGTTTGTTGAGAATCTGGACCTTGGGTTCTTTTTCCAGTCGCGACCAGTCCTGCACCGGAATGGGCATGACCAGATCCATCTCACCCGAAATGAGCGCTGCGACGCGAGTTGATTCCTGGGTGATGGGCTGGAAGACGATGTCAGTGACGTTGGTGGGGATTTTTTTGTTCCAATATCCGTCGAAGCGTTTCAACGTCGTTTTGACGTCCGGCTGGCGCTCGACCACCGTGAACGGCCCAGTGCCGTCTTCGTGCAGATTGGCATAGTTATTGGCGCCGCCCTTCACGTTGGCGGCTTCGGTCGTATGATTTTTTTCGGCCCAGCTTTTGCTCATCATGTACAGGAATACCCAGTCGCGCGGCAAGATGGGGTTGGGCTTGGGTGTGGTGACTTCGACCGTGTAATCGTCGATCTTCTTCACGTCGGTGGCCATCGCGCCGTAGCCTTTCATGTCCGAGCCGGGCGTGAGGCTGCGCTTCCATGAAAAGATCACGTCGTCGGCGGTAAAGGGGCTGCCGTCATGGAATTTGACGCCATGGCGGAGGTGGAAAACCCATTTGGTGGGCTCGGTGTTTTCCCACTTTTCGGCCAGCGCCGGAATCAGCTTCAGGTCCTTGTCGTATGTGGCCAGCGGCTCGTAGAAGGCATTCTGGAACCCGAGCGTGAAGGTCTCGTTCAATGACATGGGGTCCAGCGACTGGACGTCGCCCTGATAAGCCCAGTGCAAGGTCTTGGCCTGAACCGCGTGGCTCAAACCTACGCTCAAGGCCAGCGCCGCAGCCAGGGCGGTATGTCGAATTAGTTTGGGGCAGTTCATTCAGAGTCTCCTGTCAACAATTTGTTTTGTGGATTGATACGGCTTTCATGCGGCTGCGATAAGGCTTTTTGTTTTATCGCAGGTACATAATATTGGCGTCCTATCGGTAGTGCGGACTTCCAATGCTTGGATTTTGTGTGAGCAAGGCACGGGGTCGGACGGCTTACGCCGCCAATTGCCTGATTAGTTTTTCCAGGAAAACTTCGCAGGCCTCGACTTGCGAAATATCAATATATTCGTTGGGCTTGTGGGCCTGGTCGATAGACCCTGGGCCGCACAAGACGGTGGAATAGCCGCGTTGCTGGAACAGGCCGCCTTCGGCCCCGTACGAGACGCAGTTGCGGCATTGGTGCCCCGACAGGCGGAAGGCGAGGTCCTGCGCTGCGCCGCCGCGATCCTGCATGGGGGGGGCATCGGCGATGATTTCAGTCTTGATGGCCGCTTCGGGCGCGATCGCCTGCATGGCCGGCAGCAGGCTGTCGGCGTAGGCCTGGAAGCGTTTGAGATAGTTTCGCCAGTCGTCGCCCGGTAGCGCGCGTATGTCCCACATGAAGGTGCATTGCCGCGCGATGATGTTCAGTGCCGTGCCGCCGTTGACGACGCCTACATGCAGCGTTGTGTAAGGCGGCACGAACGGGCATTGTGGGTCGGCAGACGCCTGGTTCTCGACCATCATGGTGTCGATGAAGGCGATCAGTTTGGCGGCGACTGTTACGGCGCTGACCCCGCGCTGGGTCTGGCTTGAGTGTGCTTCGTGCCCGAGAACGGTGATGCGTACGGCGGCGATGCCTTTGTGCGCCACAATGGATTGCATGCTGGTGGGCTCGCCCACTATGACGGCGCTGGGTTTTGCCGCAGCTATGGATATCCGCTCGATCAGGGCGGGGGCTCCTACGCAGCCGACTTCTTCGTCGTAGCTCAGGGCGAAATGGATGGGGCGCTTCAAATGCCGCATGTCGGGCACCATTGCCAGCGCGATCGCCGAAAAGGCCTTCATGTCGCAAGTGCCGCGGCCGTACAGGCGGCCGTCTTTTTGGACGAGCTGAAATGGGTCTGTATCCCAGGCCTGGCCGTCGACCGGCACGACATCGGTGTGGCCCGACAGCACGACGCCGCCTTCGACGTTGGGGCCGACGGTGGCGAACAGATTGGCCTTGTCGCCCTGTGTGTTGCTGATCAAATGGCTTTTCACACCATGCTCGGCGAGAAAGTCGCGTACATGGTGGATCAGGGGAAGGTTCGAATTGCGCGAGACGGTGTCAAATCCGACCAGCTTGGTGATCATGTCTAAAGACTGGGGTTTCACAGAAAAAAATACTCCGGCGAGCACGACGCATTGGGTGACCATGTTCGGGTTACAGCCTGCGTTGCGCTACATATTTTGGTAAAGCCGATGTTAGCCACTCTGTGCTTTAACCGTCAATGACTTTGCCTCGGGGTATGCCCCATGTTTTGCCCTGCTTTATGGTTTTAAGCGGGAAGATGGCGGTTTTGCCATTGAATTTTCAGCTTCTTATAAGCCGCCGCTGTCCGCCGCACATTCGTGGCGCTACCGATATCGTCGCCCCTGTAGCGTTGTTCATGTAGCGCCACCCCTTGTGGGTGGCATTCGCTGCAGGCGGCATTCATCCTTTCGCATTAATCGCATGCACCCTATCTTGCCCAGAATCTTCTAGCCCCGCATCGTGACCGGTTAAGGCGGATCGGGCTCCAACGGGCACGGTCATGGCTTCGCCATGACTTCCCGCGCGCAGGGCCGGCTTCGGGGCGGCGTGCGAACTCGTGGGGCGAATAGCCCACTGGGCTAT
>NZ_SMAJ01000010.1 GCF_004346225.1 Paralcaligenes ureilyticus
CCCGACGACACCCCCCGCCTTCCCTTCGTCAGCACCCGGCGCTGGCCGAATGACCGGACGGTACCCACCCCTCGCCCTGCGGCTGCGTTGATGACGTGCATCGGGGGATATGTGGCGGCGGGCCAGTGAGTTCCCGGCCCCCACACGGCGTCTTCAAATACCAAAACGGCCAAGCCAAATACCCAAACATCCCGCGCCGCATACCGTTCGACCAAAAATGCGCTGATTCACAATTGATTTAGAAGTGAAATGAAATGGCCGACGCTTAATTTTTGTTGCCAAGTTAGCATAAAATAACGCCGGGTTAGACTGGTAAAGCGTTTTTTTGCTTTACGATTACGTGATTTACCAAAATAAAAGGAATTCTATCGTCATGGCGCGAATTATTGTGGTGACGTCTGGCAAAGGCGGCGTGGGGAAAACAACCACGAGTGCCAGTTTCTCATCCGGTTTGGCCATGCGTGGTCATAAAACAGCGGTTATCGATTTCGACGTCGGCCTGCGCAACCTGGATCTGATCATGGGTTGCGAACGTCGCGTGGTCTACGACTTCGTCAATGTCATACAAGGCGAAGCCACTCTCAACCAGGCGCTGATCCGCGACAAGCAGCTTGAAAACCTGTTTGTGCTGCCCGCGTCCCAAACGCGCGACAAAGACGCCCTGACGCAAGACGGCGTCGAAAAAGTGCTCAACGACCTCAAGGGAATGGATTTCGAATACATCGTCTGCGATTCGCCGGCCGGCATCGAAACGGGCGCCTTGATGGCCGCTTATTTTGCCGACGATGCGCTGGTGGTGACCAACCCCGAGGTGTCTTCGGTGCGCGATTCCGATCGCATACTGGGCATCCTGTCGGCCAAGTCGCAGCGCGCGGTCAAAGGCGACGACCCCATCAAAGAGTTCCTGCTCCTTACCCGCTACCACCCCAAACGTGTCGCCGACGGTGAAATGCTATCGCTGAAAGACATTGAAGACATTCTGCGCATCAAACTCATCGGCGTGATCCCCGAATCCGAATCGGTCCTGCAGGCGTCGAACCAGGGAATCCCGGCCATCCATATTCGCGACAGCGACGTATCCGCCGCCTACCAGGACGTGGTGGCGCGTTATCTGGGCGAAGACAAGGCGCTGCGCTTTGTCGACTACGAAAAACCAGGCCTGTTCAAACGCCTGTTTGGAGGGAAATAAGATGTCTTTTTTATCGTTTCTCCTCGGACAGAAAAAAACGTCGGCCAGCGTGGCCAAAGATCGTCTGCAACTCATACTGATCAACGAACGAGGCGGCGGGCGCAGCGGCGCACCCGACTTCCTGCCGCAGTTGCAACAGGAACTGGTGGCCGTCATTTCCAAATACGTGAAAATCAATCCTGAAGATATCCAGATAAATCTCGAACATCAGGGCTCTCTTGAAATTCTCGAGGTCAAGATTGAAATGCCACAGGTCGAAGCGCCGGTCTGAATGGGCTTTCCAACGACCTTCGCGGCCGTGATGATTGCGTAAAAAAATGGCACCCACAAGGGGTGCCGCTACATATAGCCGTGAATCCCGTAGCGGCAGCCCTCGTGGCTGCCATCTGCGCAAAAACAAACAGCCCCCATTGGCGACAATCGGGGCTGTTTGAATTCCGGCGTACCTGCTTCCAGGTACGCGGACCGGCGTTATTTATCTGGCGACCGCGTTGCCGATGACACCGCCTATGGCCGCACCGCCAACCGTGCCCAGAACGCCGCCGCCGGTAAGCACGGCGCCCGCCAAGCCGCCCAGGCCGGCGCCCGTTACCGTACTCTTTTGACGATGGCTCATGCTATCCCAGGACGAACAACCCGTCGTGGCAAGCGCCAGTAGGCCGACTGCGGCGAATTTACTGATTGAGCCCAATTTCATTTTTACCTCCAATGCCAATTAATTTTGCGAATTACTAGATGTAAGCTGTAAACGCAGTATTACAGAAGCCGTTGCTGGATACTGTGAGTAGAGGCAAAATTTGTATCAGACGCAAGCGAGAGCCCATTTATTCCATTTCCAAATCGTATTGATGGCAGCCACAAGGGCTGCCGCTACAAAATGACAGGCACAAGGCCTGTCGCTACAAATGCGTACCCGTCGCTCATGTAGCGGCAGCCCTTGTGGCTGCCATGTCAGTGACACGCACGCTTTTGTAGAAACGGATAGGCATCAATGCGATTTAATCAGCGCCAGCACCGCTTTGAAATGCTCGCTGTCCCCGATTTCCAGCCATTCGAACATCGCCATTTCCGACGTCACGACTTCCATTTGATAATGCGCGGCGCGATCGAGCGCCGCCTGCAGATCGGACTGGCGGCGCGAGCCCAGGCAATCGGCCACCAGAATGGGACGCAGCCCCAGCCTCAGCAGCCCGATCGCCGTTTGTAACACGCAGACATGTGCTTCGGTGCCAATTAACAACACCTTCGGGCGCGTCTTGGACAACCGCGCGGCGAAACCGGGCTCGCGGGTGGCATCGAAATGGGTTTTGTGAACGACATGCTGTATGAACGGCAACAGCTGCGGCGCGGTCGCACCGATTTTGTCGGCGCAATGCTCGGTGGCCAGGACCGGCACACCCAGTAGACACGCGGCCTGCGCGAGCGACTGAGCGCGGGCCAGCACGTGCTGGCCATCCCGTATGGCAGGCAGCAGCCGGGCCTGCATATCGACCACCAGCAAAAGCGAATCCGACACGGCCAGGCACGGCATGGTGTTCCCCCTGCTATTTCAGCGCTTTGTAGCGCAAGCGCTTCGGTTTGGCGCCTTCCTCACCCAAGCGGCGCCGTTTATCGGCCTCGTATTCCTGATAATTGCCATCGAAAAACACCACTTTTGAATCACCCTCGAAAGCCAATATGTGCGTTGCAATACGATCCAGGAACCAGCGATCGTGGCTGATGACCATGACGCAACCGGCAAATTCAAGCAACGCGTCTTCGAGGGCGCGCAAGGTTTCCACGTCCAGATCGTTTGACGGCTCATCGAGCAGCAGAAGGTTGCCGCCCGCAATCAGCGTTTTGGCCAGATGCAATCGGCCGCGCTCGCCGCCCGACAACTTGCCTACCAGCTTGTTCTGATCGCCGCCCTTGAAATTGAAATGCCCCAGGTAGGCGCGCGAACCCATTTCAAACTTGCCAACGGTGAGCAGATCGGCGCCATCGGAAATCGCATCGAAGACCGTTTTATCGTCCGGCAAGGATTCGCGCGATTGGCCGACGTAGGCCGTACGCACGGTTTTGCCGATAATGACGGAGCCCGAGTCGGCCTGTTCATGGCCGGCGATCATGCGAAACAGGGTGGACTTGCCGGCGCCGTTGGCGCCGATAACCCCCACAATGGCGCCTGGCGGCACCTTGAAGCTAAGTGAGTCTATCAACAGGCGATCGCCGTAGCCTTTGCTCACGTTATCGAACTCGATCACCTCGTTGCCCAGGCGTTCGGCCACCGGAATAAAGATTTCCTGCGTCTCGTTGCGCTTCTGATACTCGTGCGACGACAATTCTTCAAAGCGCGCCAGGCGCGCCTTGGCCTTGGCCTGCCGCCCCTTGGGGCTCTGGCGCACCCACTCCAGTTCTTTCTTGATGGTTTTCTGACGCGCCGACTCGGTCGCTTCTTCCTGCTCCAGACGAGCTTCCTTTTGCTCGAGCCAGGAGCTGTAATTCCCCTTCCAGGGGATGCCGTGGCCGCGATCCAGCTCCAATATCCATTGGGCGGCATTATCGAGAAAATAACGATCGTGGGTCACACCCACCACGGTGCCGGGGAATTTATGCAGAAACTGCTCCAGCCATTCGACGCTTTCCGCATCCAGGTGGTTGGTCGGCTCATCGAGCAAGAGCATGTCGGGCTTGGACAACAACAAACGGCACAAGGCCACACGGCGCTTCTCGCCGCCGGACAAATTGCCCACCACCGCATCCCAGGGCGGCAGCCGCAACGCATCGGCAGCGATTTCCATCTGATGCTCGATGTCGTCGGAGCCGCTGGAGGCTGCCGCTGAAATAATGGCTTCGAGCTCGGCCTGTTCGCTGGCCAGTTGATCGAAATCGGCATCCGCATCGGAATAGGCCGCATAGACTTCATCGAGCCGCTTGCGCGCCGTAAAAATTTCGCCCAGACCCGCTTCGACCGATTCGCGCACCGAATGGCCGGGATCGAGCATGGGCTCCTGCGGAAGGTAGCCGATTTTCAGGCCGGGCATAGGCACGGCTTCGCCTTCGATATCCTGATCGACGCCCGCCATGATCTTGAGCAGCGTGGATTTTCCCGAACCATTCAAACCCAGGACGCCGATCTTTGCACCGGGGAAAAAAGAAAGCGAAATGTCGCGCAGAATCTGCCG
This sequence comes from Paralcaligenes ureilyticus, assembly GCF_004346225.1. Lineage (GTDB taxonomy): Bacteria > Pseudomonadota > Gammaproteobacteria > Burkholderiales > Burkholderiaceae_B > Paralcaligenes > Paralcaligenes ureilyticus. The sequence goes on from NZ_SMAJ01000010.1 coordinate 4,354, forward strand.
CTTGGGCGGCACGATCTTGCCGACGCGATTCATCGTGTATACGTATTGAGCCATGAGTAAAAGTCAGTAAAACCGTAAAGGCTTGATTGTAGGCGGTATCTACGAAACAGTCCGTGGCCGGCCCGAGCGCCGATGCGGCAGACCCTGCGCCACCAACACGCCGGCCAGAGCCAGGGCGCCGCCGACCACATGGTAGGAATGCAGTTCTTCTTTTAGAAACACGATGGCGATCGCGGCGGTCAGAACCGGCATGAGGTTCATGAACAGGGTGGCCCGGTTCGGCCCCAGCAATTGCACGCCGCGGATCCACAGCAGCGGCCCAAACAACGACGCGAAAACAGCCGCAAACAGAATCATGGACATGCTCTCAGGCGTCAGGGGCGAAGCCGGATAGAGGAAAAAAATCGGCAGTTGGAAGAGCACGCCAAACACAATCTGCATATACAAGGACAACCACGGCGACAAAGGGATCGACCAGTGGCGCAACAACACGCCGTACAAGGCATAGGCGAACACCGCCACCAGCATCAGGGCATCGCCCGCCCGGATGCCGTGCGTCAGCAGCCGGGAGGGCTCGCCCTGCGCAATCAGTATGAACAAACCCAGCAGCGACAGCACAGCGCCGGCCAGCATCATGCGGCTGGGGCGCTCGCGCAGAATCAGCGCAGCGCAGCCTATGGTCAGCACCGGCATCAGGGACACGATAATTCCCATATTGGTCGCGCTGGTGGTTTCGGCCGCCTTATAACCCAGGTCCTGATTGAGCACCATGGCCAGAAACCCAAGGACGGCCAGGCGTGGACAAAGCGGCCGGATACTCGCCCAGTTGCGCATGAACGACCGCCAGATGAAGGGCGTGAGGAGGAGCCACGCCAAAAACCAGCGATAGAACGAAATAGCGGTGGGTTCGATGACTCCCGCCGCCATCTTGGTAACGATGGTATTGACCGACCAGATCACAACGGCCACAAAGGGATAAAGGAAATAGCGCAGCGGCAACATGAGCGACATAGTAACGCTAGCCGGGCGGGCACAAGAGCCCGCGCTCGCTACAGCGTCGAGCGGCCTTCTTGAAATGTCGCGGCAATTTCGCTTGCCGCATGGCGCAACTGCGGCAGGAAAGTCAGCAGGCTCGCCACCGAGGTTCGTTCTATGGGCGACTGAATCGCCACGGCGGCGCAGGCCCGGGTTTTGTCGAGCATGACCGGCACCGCGATGGCAATCATGCCCGGCATGAATTCCTGGTTATTGAAGCTGACGCGCTTTTTGCGAATTTCGACGAGTTCCTGGCGCAATACATCCAGATTCGTAATGGTCTGAGTGGTATTGCCTCGCAGAGGCAGTTTTTTCAACAGTTTTTCACGCTGCTGCTTGGGCAGGAAGCTTAGGAACAGCTTGCCGCAAGATGTGCAGTGATAAGGCACCCGCGAACCAGGGCTTAACGTTTTACGCAAAGGCCAATTGGCTTCTACCCGGTCCAGATAAACGATATCGTCGCCGCTGGAAATGGCCAAATTGCAGGTTTCCCCGACGGTGTCGACCAATTGCTGAAGAATGGCGCGGCGCGCGGCGGCGGGGCCGGCGGTCATCAGCATATTGACGGCCGCACGGCGCAAGCGCGAAGAACACTCGTACTCGCGGCCAGGGGTATTACGTGTAATGATCCAGGCGCTTTCCAGCTGTTTCAGCAAGCGATGTACGGTCTGTTTGGGCAGCTCGATTTTTTCAACGATCTGCGTCAAGGACAAAGGCTGACGAGCCTCGGAAATAATCTCGATGATGCGAAACGACCGGATCGCGGCCGCGTTGGATTGTGTCGAAGACATACTGCCGCTCCCCCTGAGTCTACAGCGCCAATTTAGTCCCGAAAATTAACTTTTCATAGGTTGACGAACGCCAATAATGGAAAAAACATGAAAATTGAGACGCCGGCGGCTGCCGTCGGCGTAGATTTGTAGTCTCTCAGACTGCAAGGGCGGATGCAAATCGGCGATCTCGCGCATCGCCAGATATTCGGTCGATCATTTCCAGATAAAGGCTGTTCGATGACAACACAAGAATCACTTCGAAAAACGGATGCCGGCACGGTGTCCGAAGTGCAGGCACTGGTGCAGCGCGCACGCGCCGCGCAAGCCCGCCATGTCGAAATGGGCCAGGCGGCCATGGACGATGCCGCGGCCGCCGCGGGCTGGGCAATCATGGAGCCCACCCGCAATCGACAGCTGGCCGAATTGTCGGTGCGAGACACCGGAGTGGGCAATGTCGAGGACAAGGTACGTAAAAATTACCGGAAAACACTGGGCCTCCTGAGAGACCTGCAAGGCATCAGGACGACCGGTGTCATTTCCGAAAATGCGCAAACCGGCATTACCGAAATCGCCCGTGCAGTCGGGGTGGTGGCGGCGATTACGCCCTCGACCAACCCAGCGGCAACCCCCGTCAACAAGATCATCAATGCCCTGAAGTGCGGCAATGCGGTGATCCTGGCTCCATCGCCCAAAGGCTTGAGCACCGCTCGCCTGCTGCTCGATTTCATTCACGCCGAATTCAGAAAATGCGGGCTTTCTCCCGATCTGGTGCAAGCGCTGCCCTCGCCCATCAGCAAGGCCATGACCGCCGAACTAATGCGGCAGGCCGACCTGGTCGTCGCTACCGGATCGGCGGCGAACGTGCGCATGGCCTATACCTCCGGGACGCCGGCCTTTGGCGTCGGGGTCGGGAATGTCGCCTCGATGGTCGACGAATCCGCCGATCTGGCCGATGCCGCCCGAAAAATCGCGCAATCCAAGACCTTCGACAACGCCACCAGCTGCTCATCGGAAAACAGCCTGGTGGTGCTCGACAGCGTCTACGACGCCATGCTGCGCGAGCTCGAAACGTGCGGGGCAGTGCTCTTGAATGCGCAAGAGAAAGAGGTGTTGCAAGGCGTGATGTGGCCCGACGGCAAGTTATCGGGCGCCGTCACCGGCAAGGACGCTACAACGATCGCGCATATCGCCGGACTCGACCGGGTTGCAAAAATGCACCAGGGCCATCCCGCCATTCTGCTGGTGGAAGAACAGGGCTTTGGCAGGGAGCATCCCTTTTCGGGCGAAAAACTGTCTCCGGTCCTGACGGTGTATCGCGCCAAGACCTTCGACCAGGCATGCGCCACCGTCAGGCAAATATACGAATACATGGGAGCCGGCCATTCGGTCAGCCTGCACTCGAAAAACGCCGATCAGGCCATGGCCCTGGGACTGCACCTGCCGGTCGCGCGTGTCATCGTGAATCAGGCGCACTGCCTGGCCACAGGCGGCAATTTCGACAACGGCCTGCCCTTCTCGCTTTCCATGGGCTGCGGCACCTGGGGCGGGAATAATTTTTCGGAAAACATGAATTACCGCCACTATCTGAACATTACCCGCATCGCCCGCGTGATCGCCCCGAACGAGCCCAGCCAGGATCAGGTGCTGGGCGACTATTTCAAGAAATACGGACAATGATGGATTCCCGCAGCTTCCCCGAACTGCTGGCGCAACTGGCACGCAAGCACCCTGAAAAGCCCTATTTCATTTCCACGGATAACGGGCAGGCCTTGTCCTACGGGCAGCTTCACCAGCTATGCAGGAAGCTGGGCGAGCAACTTTCTTCGCTGGGCTTCAAACAAGGCGACAAAGTGTCCGTCTATATGCCCAACAGCGAGCGCACCGCCGTGCTCTTGCTGAGCATCATGGCCCGCGGCCTGGTTGCCAACCCGATCAACCTGCTGTGCCAGGTATCGCAGTTGCGCCATATTCTGCGGCACTCCGACACCCGGCTGATCTTCACGACAAACGAACTGGCCGGCGTCTTGCTGCCCCTATTGGCGGAAATCGATCGCCCCATTCAATTGGTGCTGGTCGATCCGCGTAGCCGCGAATTGCCCGTTTTTGCGGACAACGCTTTGACTGTCGACGATTCTGGCACCCCAGCACCCGTTACCCCGGATATGGACGCCTTGCTGATGTACACCTCCGGCACGACCGGCGTGCCCAAAGGCGTGCTCCTGACACAGGAAAATCTACTGGAAAACGCCCGAAATATCGTTCGCGAACATCGGCTCACGGCATCCGACCGGGTTTTGGGGTCTTTGCCGCTCTATCACATCAACGGCCTGGTGGTGACCATTATTGCGCCCCTGATCCACGAAGGCTCGGTGGCGATGACGGCGCGCTTCTCGGCGGCCAACTTCTGGCGGGACGCCAGCCGCTATCAGTGCACCTGGATCAACGTGGTTCCAACCATTATTGCGTATCTGCTCAATGACCAGACGGACTGCTCCACCCTCGATTTAAGCCGCCTGCGCTTTTGCCGTTCCGCGTCATCGGCTCTGCCGCCCGAACGACACAGGGACTTTGAAAAGCGGTTCGGAATCGGGATTATCGAAACCATGGGCCTGACGGAGACCGCCGCACCGTCCTTCAGCAATCCGTATCCCGCCGATGAAAGGCAAATAGGCAGCGTAGGAAAACCCTCGGGCACACAGGCCAAGGTGGTCGACGATCAAAACCACCAGGTGAAAAACGGCGAGCACGGCGAAATCATCCTGACCGGAAAAAATGTCATGCACGGCTACTACAAAGATCCCGTCAAGACAAAAGAAGCGTTTACACAAGATGGATGGTTGCGCACAGGCGATATCGGCTACCAGGATGACCGCGGTTTTTTCTACGTTACCGGCCGCGCCAAAGAACTGATTATCAAAGGCGGAGAAAACATCGCTCCGCGCGAAATCGACGAGGCCGTCATCAAGCATCCATGCGTGCTGGACGCCGCATCGGTCGGGGCGCCGCATCCCGACTACGGGCAGGACATCGCGGTGTATCTGGTGCTGCGCGAAAACACGACCTTCGACGAGCAGGATATGCGTCGGCATTGCCTCAAAGAGCTGGGTCAATACAAATCGCCCAGCAAATATGTCGTGGTCCAGGAACTGCCGCGCGGCCCGTCAGGCAAGGTACAGCGCCTGAAACTGCTCGATCTGTAGGCAAATCCTTTCAGACCACAAACAGCCACTCCCCACCCTTCACACTGTCCGCCGCCCTGTTGGATGTGGGTGCTCTCGCGGCTTTGTTCATCAATCCGAATCAGACCGTAGAGACACCGTAGCCATGCATTAAAATAGACGTCCTGTCTCTCGTCGGCCCTGACTTTATGCCACATAAACCCGATTCCACACCGTGCTTCACCCCCGACGAACTCGACCTTCTGGGGCGCACCGCCGACGCACTCAGCGCCTACATGGGCAAGGCCGTCCTGGCCGAAGTCATGGATGCCGAAGAAACAGGCTTCGAATGGGTACTGTTCGGCGCGCCGCTGGACGCCAAAGACGAGGCGGAAGACCTCGTCACCGTTCAAATAGGAGGCGCGGGCGCGCGGCTGCTGGGCAACAAAGGCGGCCTGGACATCGGCAGCGACGAGGTCTTCGACTGCGAATACCTCTGGGCGATACAACTATCCACGCTGGAAGGCGTGCGCTTCATCAAGGTCGACCAGCAAGGCGACGAAATCGCCTGGACGGACGACCTGCGCGAAATACTGCCCTTCCACTTAAGCGATGAACCTGTGCCGAACGACGGCGATGGCGACGAACCTGAAGACGATGACGAGGATGACCCTAACGGCGATGAAGGTGATGCCGAAGATTACCCGCCTGGCCCGTCGCGGCGGCTGCATTGACCGGATAGCAGCCCATTCACGGATGGCACCCACAAGGGGTGCCGCTACAAATACCTGCCGGCTGCTCATGTAGTGGCAGCCCTTGTGGCTGCCAAAACCGTTAAGAGCCGAGAGGCATTTATAAAACGACGCCATGCCACCCACAAGGGGTGGCGCTACTTAACGACGAACATCGCCCACGACGCAGGGCAAGAAGGTTTATGCGGCGTAGGGCGGTATATCAAAAGAATGCCGCCTTCAGCGAATGCCACCCACAAGGGGTGGCGCTACGGGGCTCCTACGAACGCCCCCGAAACCGATCGCGGCCATACAACAGCACCCCCACGGGCCACATCGCCACGACCAGCAGGCGCGAACCCAGCCCCGTCAGCGGACGATCCGCCGGCAGCGCCTGCCCCGCCCGCCTCATATGCATCGCAAAACGCGTATAACGCGCGCCCGCACTGAAAAACATCTGCGGCTGATAACGGAACCAGGGCAAACACTTCTCGACCGTATCGTAAGCCAACAGCCAAAGCCCCTGCGCGTGTTGCTGGCTGCTGCGGCCCTCGGCCGACAGCGAATCGGCGCTATCGTAATAAACCCGGAAAACCTGATTGACGAAACGCGTCACATAACCCGCCCGCGCCATCGCGCGCCACACCAGGCTCTCAGGCACGAAACCCGGAATATCTTCCGGAAACGGGAATTGGCGCAGCACCTCGGTCCGCATGCAACCGAACTTTTCACCCTTGACGCGATACTTGAACGTCATATCGAGCGTCGTCGTATCCACGACATCATCAGGAAACATATCGCCCACAATGCGCCCGTCCGGTCGCGCGCACAAGCCCGTAATGGCGACAAAGCGCGAGCGATCTTCGGACGGTATCCCCGACCAAACCCCCGCCATGGTGTCCAGCGCGTTGATATCCAGGCTGTCGTCGCTATCCAATGCAACAATTAGCTCGCCATTAGCCTGCCGAACACCGTGATTGAACGCGGACTTCTTGTGCTGATTGGCCTGCCAGACATAACGGATCGGAAAACTGGCTTCTTGCTGCCACCCCTGCACCAGCTCGCGTGTGCCATCGGTCGACCCATCGTCGACCACCAGCCATTCAAAATCCTGAAAGGATTGCTCGCGCAGCGACGCGTAAACGCGAGCCAGCGTATTGGCCCGGTTATAGGTCGGTGTGAGTACGGTGAAAAGATGGCGCCAGGGGCTGAATGACATACATGGCACCATAGTCATATAATCAATCTACTGTATAAAAAAACAGCTCATCGATTATGAAATGCTACGAACCCTTCAATTTCGGTTCAAGTCCGCGGCCATCCGCTGGCCGTCATGAACGCGATTACGCGCGCTTGACTTTTTCCAGCATTTTGAACACGCCCTTGGGGGCTTTTACGAAAAGACGCTTGAACGCCTTGCCCAAACAACGGCGCTCGAGCGTGTTGCGACGGGTACGTTTGACTTCTGCCATGATGATCTCCGACCTTTGCATAAGAGGTTGCAGTACAGGGGGCTGCAAAGCAAGCAAACCCGCCAATAATGCCACAGTGATTAAACGCACTAGAATGATGAATAGGGCGTTCACGTTTATTGAATTAACCTGCAATTTTACCTGAATATTACTTTTTTGCTTAGAGCCCCTCAGGCCAAAGCCACACCAGAAAGAATCGCGACCCACCCCCATGAGTTCACAAATCCGCATTTTCGGCGCCCGCCAGAACAATCTTAAAAACCTCGATATATCGATCAATACCGGCGAACTGCTGGTGCTGACAGGCGTATCGGGCTCCGGCAAAAGCTCGCTGGCCTTCGACACCCTGTATGCCGAAGGCCAGCGGCGTTATGTCGAGACCTTTTCTCCGTACGCGCGCCAATTTCTCGACCGCATGGACAAACCCCAGGTCGACCGCATAGAAGGGATACTGCCCGCCATCGCCATCGATCAGGTCAACCCCGTACGCAACTCGCGCAGCACGGTGGGCACCATGACCGAGCTCAACGATCACCTAAAGCTGTTTTATGCGCGCATGACCCGCCTGTATTGCCGCGGCTGCGCGGCGGAAGTCCAGCGCGACAACGCCGAGTCGATCCGGCAACAGCTGGCCCGGCGCACCGATCTACAGCAAAAACGCATGGCCATCACCTTTCCCGTGGTGATTCCGGCGAACTTCACCGAAGAGGAAGTGCGCTCCTATCTGGACCAGCAAGGCTACACGCGCATCCATCACGAGGACACCGTCAGCCGCACCGTGCCCGCCGTCAAGGGCAAGAATCGGCGCTCCGAAAAAACCGAAAAACTGCGTGTCCTGCATGTCACCCAGGATCGCTTCCGTTACGGCAATACCGATACGGCACGCCTTATGGAGGCTCTCGACGCGGCCCTCAAGCAAGGCGACGGGCATCTGGCCATCCACGCCTCCGACGACGATGGCCAAAACGAACAGACCCTGCGCTTCAGCAACCGCCTGCATTGCGCCCAATGCAATATCGAATACACCCCCACGCTGCCCAGCACCTTTTCATTCAACTCGCCGCTGGGCGCCTGCGACACCTGCCGCGGGTTCGGACGGATCATCGGCATCGACTACGGTCTGGTCGTGCCCGACGAAAACAAGACGCTACGCGAAGGCGCCATCAAGCCCTGGCAAACCAACAGCTACAAAGAATGCCAGACCGAAATGGAACGCTATGCGCCGGCGGCCGGGGTACGCCTGACCGTGCCATGGAAAGCCCTGAGCGACGCTGAAAGGCAGTGGGTCATCGACGGCACGCCCGACTGGAAAGGCGGCACCAACGCCTGGAAAACCCAGTGGTACGGCGCACAGCGGTTTTTCAACTGGCTGGAGTCGCGCGCCTACAAAATGCATGTGCGCGTACTGCTTTCCAAATACCGCAGCTACACGCCCTGCCCGGCCTGCGGCGGCGCGCGATTAAAGCCGGACGCCACGCTGTGGCGCCTGGGCGATGGCACGGGCGACGACGACAATCGCTATCCACGCTTCATGCCGGTCCATGCCCAATGGACGCGCGAACAGCTCAATGCCCTGCCCGGCCTGGGGGTGCACGACCTGATGCGCCTGCCCATTGATCAGGTGCAGCGTTTTTTTGCCGACATTCATCTGGGCGACTCACTGGATGCCGCGATCGATCTGCTCCTGGGCGAGGTGCGGGCCCGCCTGAAGTTTCTCTGCGACGTCGGTCTGGGCTATCTGTCGCTCGATCGCCAGAGCCGCACGCTTTCGGGCGGTGAGGTACAGCGCATCAACCTGACCACCGCCCTGGGCACCTCGCTGGTCAATACGCTATTCGTCCTGGACGAGCCCTCCATCGGCCTTCATCCGCGCGACATGCACCGCGTCGTTGAAGTCATGCACCGCTTGCGCGCCAATGGCAATACCCTGGTCGTCGTCGAACACGACCCCCAGGTCATGATTGCGGCCGACCGTATCCTGGACATGGGTCCGGGCCCGGGCGAGCGTGGCGGGCAAATTGTGTTTGACGGCACGCCCGGCGAACTGCGCCGCGCCAACAGCCTGACCGGCAATTACCTGGGGGGCCGCCTGCGCGTCGAGGCGCCGCGACCCATGCCCGTAGCGGCCAGCACGCCCAAGCTGGTGCTCGACGGCGTCAACGCCAACAACCTGAAAAACGTGTCGCTCACCATTCCCCTGGGCCGGCTGGTTTGCATCAGCGGCGTTTCAGGTTCGGGCAAATCCACCCTTATCCAGGATGTGCTGTATCCGGCCATACGCAAGCAAATGGGCAAACCCACCGAACCGCCCGGCACCTATGCCCATTTGCTCGGAACCGAGCAAATCGCCGACGTCGTCATGGTCAATCAGGCGCCCATAGGCAAAACCGCCCGCTCCAACCCGGCCAGCTACGTGGGCGCCTTCGACGCCATACGCAAGCTGTTCGCCCAAAGCGCGCTGGCCAAGGAACGGGGCTACACCGCCGGCACCTTCAGCTTCAATAGCGGCGACGGGCGCTGCCCCACCTGCGGCGGCACGGGGTTCGAGCACGTCGAAATGCAGTTCCTGTCGGACGTCTACATCCGCTGCCCCGACTGCGACGGCAAACGGTTTCGCCCCGAAACGCTGGAAGTGCGCGTCGAACACCTGGGCCGCAGCGCCTCCATCGACGAAGTGCTGAACATGACTGTGCACGAAGCGCTGGGGTTTTTCAGCGGCCTGCGCGATGTGCAAGCCGGACTGGCGCCGCTGGCCGATGTCGGGCTGGAGTACCTGCGCCTGGGCCAGCCCGTGCCCACCCTGTCGGGCGGCGAAGCCCAGCGGCTGAAGCTGGCGGGCCACCTGGCCGAGGCGGCGCGCAGCGGCATTTCCTCAGTCAAGCTGGCCAAGAAGGGCAGCCTGTTTTTATTCGACGAGCCCACCACCGGCCTGCACTTCGACGACGTAGCGCGCCTTATGCGCGCCTTCCGCAAGCTTCTGGCGGCCGGCCACTCGCTGCTCATCATCGAACACAATCTGGATGTCATTCGCGCCGCGGACTGGCTGATCGACCTGGGGCCGGAAGGCGGCGATGCCGGCGGCCGGGTGGTGGGATACGGAACCCCCCAAGAACTGATCGACAACCCCGATTCGCACACCGGCCAGGCCTTGCGCGATTACACCAGCGCCATTGTGTATGAAGAAAAATCGCAGCGCGCCCGCCTGCTTGCCGAGCCCCAGGCCGTTTACAAAAATGGCGCAGGAACTGCGCTGCAAGTCGCGGCCAGCCGGCAGCACCCCCACAGCATCGATATCCTCAATGCCCGCGAACATAATCTGAAGGGCATCAACGTCTCGATTCCGCGCGATACCTTCACCGTAATCACCGGCGTGTCGGGGTCGGGGAAATCCACGTTGGCGTTCGACATTCTGTTCAACGAGGGCCAGCGGCGCTATCTGGAATCGCTCAACGCCTACGCCCGCGCCATCGTCCAGCCGGCCGGGAAGCCGGATGTCGATGCCATATACGGCATTCCGCCCACCATCGCCATCGAACAGCGCACCAGCCGGGGCGGGCGCAAATCGACTGTCGCCACCATGACGGAAATCCAGCATTTCCTGCGCTTGTTGTATGTCAAGCTGGGCACCCAGATGTGTCCCACCTGCCATGTTGCGGTCGCGCCGCAAAAACCCGAGCAAATCGTGGCCCAGCTATTGCACGAACACAAGGGCGGACACGTGGGCATACTTGCTCCCCTGGTCTCGGCCCGCAAAGGCTATTACACCGACCTGGCCAAATGGGCCGCAGGCAAGGGCTACACACATTTACGCGTCGACGGCGAATTCATCGCCGTGTCACCCTGGCCCCGCCTGGACCGCTACAAAGAACACACCATCGAACTGCCGGTTGCCGACTTGCTGCTGGACCCGGCAAACGAGCCGGCGCTGCGCGAAGCCATACGCAGCGCGCTCGAGCACGGCCACGGTACCCTGAGCGTACTGCTGGCGCTCAGCAACGGCTCCTCGGGTCCGTTGGCCGAACGGCGCGCGGCAGGCCTGAACCCCGACACGCGCCAGCTGCATTTTTCGGTCAAGCGCGCCTGCCCAAGCTGCGGAACCAGCTTTCCCGAACCTGATCCCAGGATGTTCTCCTACAACTCCAAACACGGCTGGTGCACCAGCTGCTTTGGCACAGGCTTGCAGCTTAGCGGTTTCGACGCCGAGCAAACGGGCGAAGAAACGGCCTGGAACGCCTGGTACGAAGGCGAGGCCGAAGCCTGCCGCAGTTGCAATGGCGAACGCCTCAACCCGCTGGCTCGCGCCTTTCGCTGGCGCGACCGCTCCATCACCGCACTGACAGCCCTATCGGTCGGTGACGCGCAAACCTTTTTTACCGGCCTGATCAGCCAGGGGCGCGAGGCCGACATCACCCGCGACATTTTCACCGAGATACGCGGCCGGCTCGACTTCCTGCAAGAAGTCGGCCTGGGCTACCTGGCGCTCGACCGCGCCGCGCCCACGCTATCGGGCGGCGAAGCGCAGCGCATCCGTCTGGCAGCCCAGCTAGGCTCCAATCTGCAAGGCGTTTGCTATGTGCTCGACGAGCCCACCATCGGCCTGCATTCGCGCGACAACCAGATTCTGCTTAATGCCTTGGGCAAACTCGAAGGCCATGGCAACACCCTGGTGGTGGTCGAACACGACGAGGACACCATACGGCGCGCCTCGCACATCATCGACATAGGCCCGGGGGCCGGCGTGCGCGGCGGCAAGGTCGTGGCGCAAGGCAGCGCGCAAGACCTGATGGACAATCCCGACTCCGTCACCGGCCGATACCTGAAACACCCCCTGCATCATCCCCAGCAGGCGCGACGCCCGGTTGACGCCCACACGCCCATGGTGGAAATCCATGGCGCGCATCTGCACAATTTGCACAATGTGAATGCACGTATTCCCGTGGGCCGGCTGAGCGTGGTGACCGGTGTTTCGGGCTCGGGCAAGTCCACCCTGGCGCGCGACGTGCTGCTCGACAACCTGGCGCATGCCGTTTCCCAGCGTAAAGCACCTGACTGGCACGGCTGCGTCGACATAACCGGCTGGGAGCCCATCGATCGCGTGCTCGAGGTCGACCAGACGCCCATAGGCAAAACGCCGCGCTCCTGCCCGGCCACTTATGTGGGTTTCTGGAACGACGTGCGCCAGCTGTTTGCCAGCACCAGCGAAGCGCGCATGCGCGGCTGGGGCACCGCGCGCTTCTCGTTCAATACCGGCGAGGGGCGTTGCCCCATCTGCGAAGGCCAGGGCCTGCGCACGCTGGAGATGAGCTTCCTGCCCGACATCAAGGTGCCCTGCGACGCCTGCGGCGGAGCCCGCTTCAATAGCGACACCCTGGGGGTCGTCTGGCGTGGTAAAAGCGCCGGCGAGGTGCTCAAGCTCGAAGTCGACGAGGCCATCGGCTATTTCGCCGTCCACTCCAAAATCGCCCGCTCCCTGCAACTGATGCAGGACGTGGGGCTGGGTTACCTGACGCTGGGCCAGCCGTCGCCCACGCTGTCGGGCGGCGAAGCACAGCGCATCAAGCTCGTCACCGAGCTCGTCAAGGCCCGCCTGACCGACGGCGTGATCAAAACCGGGCGCGCATCGCGCATCCCGCATACCTTGTACGTGCTGGACGAACCTACGGTGGGCCTGTCCATGGCCGATGTGGAAAAACTGAACCACGTGCTGCATCGCCTGGTCGATGCCGGCAACACGGTCGTCGTGATCGAGCACAACCTGGATGTCATCGCCGAGGCCGACTGGGTGCTCGACCTGGGCCCGGAAGGCGGTACCGGCGGCGGCCGCCTGGTCATCGAGGGCACGCCCGAAGACGTCATATTGAAGAAGACCTCTCATACCGGCGCCGTCTTGAGCACCTTTATGAATGGTACCCACTGATGCTCTGCCGCTTTGAAAATCGCCTGTCGGGGCAGGCAATTGAACTGCTTGATTTTGTCGAGCGCATCGAAGCGTGTTCGGCGGCCGAACTGCCTGCGGCTTTCGAACAGATTTCAGCGGCACAGCAAAAAGGCTGCTGGGTAGCCCTGCTGCTGAATTACGAACTGGGCGAGTGGCTGGATCCGGCCTGCCTATCGCCCGTCCCGGCCCAACTCGCGAGCCTGGCCGCCATCGGGCGCAAGACGCCCCGTCTCACAGCCCTGGTTTACCGGCAAGCCAACCGTGAGCCGGTGTGGGATGCGCCCTCAAACAGCGAACCGATCCAGCTTGAGTCGCGCCCCCTGATCGCGAAAACCGATTACCTGAAAAACATCGACATCCTGCAAGCCTGCATACGCCGCGGCGAACTCTACCAGGCCAACTACACGTTCCCGATACAACTGCGCACCCAGGCTGCGTTGCGCGACCTGTACCGAACCATTGCCGCGCAGCACCCTACGGCCCACGCCGCCTATATCGAGGATGACGAACGCAGTATTTTGTCGTTTTCCCCCGAGCTGTTCGTTGCCCGCCAAGGCGCCACCCTGACCGTGCGCCCCATGAAAGGCACCGCGCCGCGCCATGGCGATCCAGCGCTGGATCAACGCAGCGGACAAGCGCTTTTACACAGCGAAAAAAATCGCGCCGAAAACCTGATGATCGTGGATTTATTAAGAAACGATCTCGGACGGCTGGCCATACCAGGCTCGGTCAAGGTCGAGGCGCTCTTTACACTGGAACGCTACCCCTCCGTCTGGACCTTGACCTCGACCATTACGGCGCAGGCCCCGAACAAAAGCCTGGAAGATATCCTGCGGGCACTCTTCCCCTGCGGGTCCATCACCGGAGCTCCCAAAATCGCCGCTATGAAAAAAATCCAGACCCTGGAAACCTCACCGCGCGGCATCTATTGCGGCAGCCTGGGGTGGCTGGCCCCCAACGGCGACCTATCCCTCAATGTCGCCATTCGAACCATGGAAATGCCGGCGTCCGGGCCAGGCCTGTTTGGCATAGGCGGGGGCATCGTCCACGACTCCGATCCCGAACTCGAATGGGAAGAGTGCCTGTGGAAAGCACGGATTCTGCGGCTGGGCTCGGCCTCTTCATGGTTGGGAGAATCTTTGTCATGAATACGCCGATCCAACTTATCGAAACCATGCGCGTCGAGCCCGGCCATCGCTTGCCGCTTCTACCCTGGCACCGGCAACGCCTGCAGCGGTCATGCAAGACTCTGGGCTACACCTGGCCTGGCGAAATGCTATTTGCAAGCATCAGCCAACACGTCGAGCGCCTGGATACCCACGTCAGCCATCGCCTGCGTCTGTTGCTCGGCCCAGACGGGCGCTACCTGCTCGAATCCAGCCAACTTCCCGCCACTTCCCCGCCCGTGCGGATACGCCTGAACCACTCGCCACTGCAGGCCGACCCACTCTGGCTGCAACACAAAACCACGCGCCGACCCTGGTATGCCGACGCGCAAAGCCTGCTTGCCCAAACTCCCGGCCTGTTCGACATCGTATTCTGCAACGCACTGGGAGAAATCTGCGAAGGCAGCCGCAGCAATGTGTACGTGCAGGATGCCCACAATGTGTGGCTAACCCCGCCCACCGCCTGCGGTCTGCTGCCCGGCGTACAGCGCCAGATCCTGCTCGATAGCGGTCAGGCAAGTGAAGCGCGCATTACCTGCGACGACCTGCAAAACGCCAGAGCCATCCGCGTCTCCAATGCCCTGCGCGGCTGGGTGGATGCTGTTTTGGATTAACGGCGATGCGAGGCCATTCGCCAGATTTCTGATTGCCGAGGTTTTGTGGCACCCACAAGGGGTGCCGCTACAAATACCAACCGGGAGGTTCTTTAGCGCAGCCGGAAGGTTCTGTAGCGCCACCCCTTGTGGGTGGCAAAACCTTTAACGATTACGACAGTATCCACAAAACGCACCAGCGATCCCCCAAACATCCACCACACGATGCGGGGCTAGAAGAAGGTTCTAGCGAAGGCCAGGATTTTCTAGTCACGATAGAAATAATGCGAAAGGATGGATGCCACCCACAAGGGGTGGCGCTACATGATTCACGAACACGTTTTTAAATCGCATGGCAGCCACAAGGGGTGCCGCTACAGGCTAGCGCTAAACCGGCCTTCAAGCACATAGTGCATGGCCTCGCTGGCGGCCGCCAGGCCCATCGCCGCCGTCACCGTCACCAACGATCCATAACCCGAACACGACAATCCCTGCAAGCCACCAGGCACCGCCTGCGCGTCGCTGTGCAAACCATCTGCTCCGCCCTCATCGGCACCTCCCCCCGCCTGCTCCATCCACAACGTCGGCAGGCGCGCCGGCTGATCGAACCACACAACCCTCACCCCCATCTTCGGAACCCGCCTGCGCGGCTTCCCCGCCTGATCCGAAGCTTTCGGATAACCGTGCTGACGCCGCAAACTATTGCGCAACTTGGCCAGCAACGCATCATTCAAGGCCTGCGACAAATCACTGGCGCGCAAGGCCAGCGGATTCGTTTTACCACCGGCCCCGCCGCACACCACCAGCGGCATACTCCTATCGCGGGCCTCGAGAACCATCGCAATCTTCGCGCTCACCTGATCGGTACAATCCACCAGGAGCGTCACATCGCGCGCCAGCAGTTCACCCACGTTTTCCGGCGTCACAAAATCATCGACCTGCCGCACGCGGCAGCCCGGATTGATCCCGGCGATCCGCCGCGCCATCGCCTCCGTCTTGGCCACGCCCAGCGTATCGGTCAGCGCATGCACCTGGCGATTGATATTGGACTCGGCAACATGATCCAGATCGATGAGCGTCAAAGCCCCCACGCCCGACCGGGCCAAGGCCTCGGCGCACCATGAACCCACACCGCCTATGCCCGCTACGGCAATATGCGCCGCCTGCAGTCCCGCCGCTCCAGGCGGGCCGTAAAGGCGCTCAATGCCGCCGAAGCGGCGCTGCGTATCGATGAAAGAGGTGTCCGGCATGGGATTCAAGGGAAAGATTCAAAAGAACGGCCCACTCCGCAGACCGACAGGCAAAAGTGTACACGCCACGCCATGAGCAACCGAATCCGCAAGCGCCGCGACGGCGCGAAATGGCGACACTCAGGTGCTTTGCAGACGCGCTTGTAGCTCGCCATTGGCAGCCACAAGGGCTGCCGCTACGGAAAGGCACCACCGCTATCGATCCAGGAAGACGCCGGCCTCCATCAATCAGAAATCAAGAGGCACCGACCGCCATCAACCAGAAAATCAGGACTGGCTTAAAATAAGACCCATTCTCACACTGCCGCAATGCCACATCATGAATAACCCGGGCGACCCCAAGCTCGCTTCTGTTCGCAGAAGCTTTCGGCTGCTCACCGACTCCGAGCGCCAGGCGTCGCTGGAACGCAGCCTGACCCACTGGGTTCCCGATCAGGACATCTGGATATTCGGCTATGGATCCCTGGTGTGGCGCCCCGAATTCAACTTCAGCGAACGCCGCCTGGCCGTCCTCCACGGCTATCACCGCGCACTGTGCCTGTGGTCGCGCGTCAATCGCGGCACGCCGGAACAGCCGGGACTGGTCTTCGGCCTGGACCTCGGCGGCTCGTGCAAAGGGATGGCATTCAGAATCGCGGCCAGCGAAGTTCCCGAAACGCTCAAAGCCCTATGGAAGCGCGAAATGCCCAGCGGCGCCTACCTGCCAAAGTGGCTGAATTGCCGTACCCGGGCCGGCCATATCCAGGCACTGGCCTTCATCATGGACCGCCACACCGACGCTTATGTCAACAGCCTGTCCAAAGACCAACTGGTGGCGATCGTGCAGCGTGCTCACGGACATTACGGCCCCTGCACCGAATACGTGCTCGAGACCGCGCAAGCGCTCAAGCACGCGGGCATTCGCGACCGGAAACTCGAAGCCATGGTGCTGCACCTGCAAAGCAGCATCGCCCGGAACAGTTAAACTCACATCCTGCCCCTTCTTTTATTTACCAACATGCCCGTCGCCGATATCCGCCAAAGTTACGAAAAAAATGTGCTGCTCGAGGCATCGCTGGCGGCCACGCCCCTGGAACAGTTCACGCGCTGGTTCAACGAAGCCCTGGCGGCCAAAGTCCTCGAGCCCACCGCTATGACGCTGGCGACCTGCTCGGCCAAGGGCCGGCCTTCGGCCCGCACGGTACTGCTCAAAGGCTACGACGAGCGCGGCTTCGTGTTTTTTACCAACTACGAATCGCGCAAAGGCCACGACCTGGCCGACAACCCCAACGCCTGCCTGCTGTTTTTCTGGCCCGAGCTGGAGCGCCAGGTCAGGCTGGAGGGGAGCATCGAAAAAGTGTCGGGCCAAGAGTCGGACGCCTATTTCAACAGCCGCCCGCTGGGCTCGCGCATAGGCGCGTGGGTTTCGCCGCAAAGCCAGCCCATCAGCCGCGCAGAGCTCGAGGCGCGCGACGTGGAATTAACACAATCGCTGGGCGATCATCCCCCACGGCCACCACACTGGGGCGGCTACCGCCTCAAGCCCGATTATGTCGAATTCTGGCAAGGGCGCCCCTCGCGCCTGCATGACCGCCTGGCTTTCCGGTTAAACGATCAAGCCCGGTGGGTCAGCACCCGCCTGGCACCGTGACAGCTCACCTCAACCCGATGCTGTCAATGACTGCCGAGCCTGCCGATTTCGACGCGCTGTACTTCCGCTCCGCCCTGGGCCGCTTTCCGACCGGGGTGACCGTGATTACGACCGAAGCCCGCGAGGACCACCAACCCATCGGCCTGACGATCAGTTCCTTCAATTCGGTTTCCCTCGATCCGCCCCTGGTGCTCTGGACCCTGACCAAAACCGCGTCGTCGCTGGTGCATTTCCAGCACAGCGAACGCTACGTCATTCATGTGCTTGCGGCCCAGCAGCGGGCACTCGCCAGGAAATTCGCGCGCGGCAGCCAGGCAAGCCGGTTCGAAGATGTCGAGTTGACCCATGCGCCCAATGGCGCGCTGATGCTGGACGACCCCCAGTGCACCGCCTGGTTCGAATGCTATAACCACAGCCAGGTCGAAGCGGGCGATCATTTCATTTTTATCGGGCAGGTAGAACGCTGCCACCGCGGCTCGGGCCAGCCCCTGGTTTATCACGCGGGCGACTTCGACCTGACGCCGTCGGCCAAACCCCTGTCGCGTTTATAACATCAAGGGCTTGCAGGCCTCACAACTTCAAACGGAGTGAACAGCGCGATGACGGCAGACATAGATTGCGTGATTTTGGGCGCCGGTGTGGTGGGCCTGGCGGTCGCCCGCGAAATGGCGCTGGCCGGCCATGAAGTGCTGCTGGTGGAGGCCGCCGAGGCGATCGGCACAGGCGCCAGTTCACGCAATTCGGAAGTGATCCACGCGGGCATCTACTACCCGCAGGGCAGCCTCAAAGCCAGGCTGTGCGTCGAAGGCAGGCAACGGCTCTACGCCTATTGCGTCGAACGCAACATCCCTCACAAGCGCCTGGGCAAGCTCATCGTCGCCACCACACCCGAACAAGCCAAGGGGCTGGCGGCGATCGCCGCGCGCGCCCAACGCAATGGCGTCGACGATCTCTATCAAATCGGCGGCAGTCAGGCACGTGAACTTGAGCCTGAACTGCGCTGCGACGCTGCACTCGTATCGCCATCCACCGGCATCATCGATAGTCATGCCCTGATGCTGGCGTTGCAGGGCGATGCCGAAAATCATGGCGCCCAATGCGTCTTTCATACCCCCTTTGCCAGCGGCGAAGTGCTGAAAAACGGCGAATTCCGCCTGCGTTTTGAAGGCGCCGAAGCCATGGAAATAACGGCGCGCTGCGTCATCAATGCCTGCGGCCTGTCAGCGCCCTCGGTCGCCCGCCGGCTGTCGGGCCAACCCCAGGAACACATCCCGAACGCCTACTTCTGCAAAGGCAGCTATTTCACCCTCTCGGGCAAGGCGCCATTTTCGAGACTGATCTATCCCATGCCTGACAATGCGGGACTGGGCGTACACCTGACTCTGGACCTGGGCGGCCAGGCCAAGTTCGGCCCCGACACGCAATGGATAGCCGACGAAGACTACACGCTGGACCCGCATCGCGGCGACTCCTTCTACGCGGCCGTCAGGCGTTACTGGCCCGCCCTGCCCGATGGCGCGCTAAGCCCCGGATATACAGGAATACGGCCCAAGATTACCGACGCCCATTCGGCCGCCGCCGATTTCGTCATTGCCGGGCCCGCCACGCACGGTGTCAACAATTTGCTCAATTTATTCGGCATCGAGTCGCCCGGCCTGACCTCCTGTCTGGCCATCGCCACCGCCGCGCGCGCCGCGCTTGAACAATCCGCCTCCTGAAGCCTTGCCCATGACCCAGCACGATTATGTACTGACCCTTTCCTGCCCGGACCGAACCGGCATCGTGCATAGCGTATCGGGCTGCCTGCTGGACCTTCACGGCAATATCGTCGAAGCCCAACAATTCGGCGACACGGAAACGCAGCGTTTCTTTCTGCGCGTGCACTTTACGCTGCCCGACCGCACCGACATCGCACAACTGCAAAACAGCTTTACGCCTGTCGCCGAAAAATTCGGCATGCAAGCCCGGTTTTATGACGCCCGGCAAAAATCCCGTGTACTGATCCTGGTCAGCCGCCAGGGGCATTGTCTGAACGACCTGCTATTTCGCACGCACAGCGGGCTATTGCCGATAGAAATCGCCGGCGTTGTGTCCAACCACAACGACTACGCCGACCTGGCCAATTCCTATCACGTGCCCTTCTTCCATCTGCCGGTCACACCCGACACAAAAACGGAACAAGAACAACGGATACTGCAACTCATCGATCGCGAACGCATCGACCTGGTCGTGCTGGCGCGCTACATGCAGGTACTGTCGCACGACATGTGCCAGGCTTTGGCCGGCCGCGCCATCAATATTCATCACAGCTTCCTGCCCGGCTTCAAAGGTGCGCGGCCTTATCACCAGGCCCACGCGCGCGGCGTCAAAATGATCGGTGCAACCGCGCACTATGTCACGGCCGAGCTGGACGAAGGCCCGATCATCGAGCAGGACATCGAACACGTCAATCACGCCCTGACTGCCCAGGACCTCGCACGCGTGGGCAGCGATATCGAATCCATGGTGCTGGCCCGCGCCGTGCGCGGCCACATCGAGCACCGCATCCTGCTGAACGGTCAGCGTACTGTTGTTTTCCGTTAAGGCAAACGGCTGGAGCGTGCCCGAGGAAAAAATGCCACCCACAAGGGGTGGCGCTACAAAAGCACAGTCATTCACCCACCCACAGCCTCCCCCTCACGGCGCGGATCAGCGCCGCCTTCCAGCCCCTGCGGCGTAAACACCACCCCCTGCAAACCGCTCGGGAAATCAACCTCCCGCACATCATGGCCCATCGCCCGCAACCCCGCCGCCAAACCATGCAAATCCGTATTCTTTTCCAGCTCCGTAAAACGATTCCTGCTACCCCGATTCGGCAAATCGATCGCCTGCTGAATATCCAGACCCCGATCAAGCACCCCGCGCAGCGTCTTGGCCACAAAATTGATAATCGCGCTGCCGCCCGGCGAACCTATCGCCATAAACGGCTTGCCATCTTTCAACACAATCATCGGCGACATCGAACTGCGTGGGCGCTTTAACGGCTCGACGCGATTGGCCACCGGCTTGCCCTGCGCATCGACATTGGACAAAGAAAAATCGGTCAGCTGATTATTCAACAAAAACCCGTCGACAAAAATCTTGCTCCCAAAAGCCGACTCGATCGTACTGGTCATCGACACTACATTCGATTGCGCATCCACCACCACAATATGCGTAGTCGACGGAATCTCGGGAGAATCGTCGCGGCCTCGCCGCGCCAGCATATGCGCTGGATCGCCCGGCGGCGCCACGCCAATACTGCGATCGGCGCGGATCAACCCGGCGCGCAAGGCCAAATATTTCGCATCCAGCATCGCATGCACCGGCACGTCCACAAAATCCGGATCAGCCACGTAAAAATCGCGATCCGCATAAGCCAGCTTTCCGGCTTCCGCAAAATAATGCACGGCCATCAAAGAATCGACCGGATAGTGGTCGATAGGCGTATGCGACAAAATCTTGAGCATCTGCATCACCGCCAGCGGACCCGAGCTGGGTGGCGGCATCCCGCACAACTCATACGACTTATACGGCGTGCAAACCGGCGCGCGCTCGACCGCGCGATAACCCGCCAGATCGGCCAGGGTCATATCGCCCGGCACTGGATGATGCGCGATCGCATCGACAATGTCCTGTGCAATCGGCCCAGTGTAAAAGGCATCGGGCCCTTGCTCGGCAATTTTCCGCAGCACCTGGGCCAGTGCCGGATTGCGCAAACGATGGCCGACCGGCCACGCATGCCCATCGGGCTGGTAGAAATAGGCCGCCGCGGCGGGCTGCTGGCGCAGTGCCGTATTCTGTTCCAGCAAGGCGTGCAGGCGCGGCGACACCTCGAACCCCTCTTCGGCCAATTGAATTGCCGGCGCAAACAAAGCCTTCCAGGGCAAATGCCCCTGCTGATTGTGCAGCAAGGCCAAGGCGCGCAGCACGCCCGGCGTACCGACCGAGCGCCCGCTATTGACGGCGTCCCAAAACGGCATCGCCTTATGGCCGCGCATGAATCGGTCGCTGCGGGCCGCCGCCGGCGCCGTTTCCCGGCCGTCGAAGGCGCGCACCCGGTGCTGCCGCGCGTCGTAGCTGACAATGAACGCCCCGCCCCCCAAGCCGGACGACTGCGGCTCGACCAGATTCAATACCCACTGTGCGGCAATCAAGGCGTCAACCGCGTTGCCGCCCTGCTTGAGCATCGCCAGCCCGGCCTCGCTGGCCAGGGGATTGGCGCTGGTCACCATAAAGTGCGCAGCGTGCACGACCTTGTGCTGCACACGCCCGGTGGCTGCCTCCGGATTGATATCCTCGGCCACCATGGCTTTTTGCAGCGGATCGAGCGGCCCTTTGGCCAGCGCAATGCCCGGCGCAAACGCCAGACCCAGCTCGATCGCCAGGCCCAGTACAAACGAACGGAAAAGCACCCGCTTTTTATTCATACCCGCTCTCCCTCCAGCCTGTTTTCCACAATGACATCGCGCAACCACGACTCGAAGGCCTGCAACGGTTCGGACCGCTCATTGTTATCCGGATAGCCAAAAAAATACGCCTCGCGCACCGTCAATCCACCCCCGAACGGCGCCTGCAGACGGCCCGCTTTCAAATCGTCCTGCACCAGAAACCGGGGCATCAGCGCCACCCCCATCCCGGCCTGCACCGCCGCCAGCGTCATGGTAAACAACTCATAACGCGGCCCGGCGCTGATCGACGGCGCATATTCCCGTTGATGCTCGCGATACCACTGGCGCCACGCATCGGGACGCGAAGTCATATGCAAGTGCGTAAGCACGGCAGGCCCTGCGCGCTCGGCCTCCAAGGCCAATCGGGGAATGCAGACCGGCAGGAGCTCGCCCTCATCGAACAGCTTGATGCCCTGAGTGTGCGGCCACATCTGCGCGGCATGATAGATGGCCGCGTCAAACGGATGATCGTTGAACTGGAAAGGCAAAGTGCGAACCGACAGGCTGACCGCAATATCTTCATGCCGTTTCTTGAAATCAGGCAAGCGCGGAATCAGCCAGGCGGTCGCCATCGTGGGCAAAACGGCAATGTGCAGGCTGCGGCCCATACCTGACCGCGACACCAGTCCGAAAGTGTCTTTTTCCAGCTGCTCCAGGTGATGCCGCACCCTGGCTGCATACTCGGCTCCGGCATCGGTGAGCGCAACCCGGCGGCGAACCCGGGAAAACAGCTGTACGCCCAGCCGGTCTTCCAGGCCGGCAACCTGCCGGTAGACAGCGCTGTGGGTCAAGGCCAGCTCTTCGGCAGCGCGCGAAAAAGACCCCAGGCGCGCGGTCGCCTCAAACGCCTGCAGGGCTCCGAGGTTAGGTATGCCGTTTCTCATTAACGCTCCCAGGCGAGTCCCTTGCGGGGGAAATAAGCCGCCGCTACCTCTAGCGGTAGAATCAAGCCACTCAAACTATAGTCCGTCATGCCGAATAGGCACGACATTGTGCAATTTTATCAATTGCGTTATGCACATAATGCACATTATTCTGGATAGATGATGAAATCTCAATCTCCCGCACCCCGCCTAGGCGGCCATATCCTGGTCGATCAGCTGGTTGCCCATGGCGTCCAGCACGTTTTTTGCGTTCCCGGAGAAAGCTACCTGGCCGTGCTCGACGGCCTGCACGACGTTGCGATCAACGTCACCGTATGCCGCCAGGAAGGCGGTGCCGCCATGATGGCCGATGCCCATGGAAAGCTGACCGGCCAGCCGGGAATCTGCATAGTGACCCGCGCGCCTGGCGCCTCCAACGCCATGGCGGGCATCCATATCGCCCACCAGGACTCGACTCCGCTCATCATGTTTGTCGGCCAGATCGGCCGGGGCATGCGCGAACGCGACGCGTTCCAGGAAATGGACTATCGCGCCGTATTCGGCACCCAGGCCAAGTGGGCCACCGAAATCGACCAGATCGAACGCATTCCTGAAATCGTCTCGCGCGCCTTTCACATCGCCACCTCGGGACGGCCCGGCCCCGTGGTCATCGCGCTTCCCGAAGATATGCTGACCGAATACGCCAGCGTTGCCGACGCGCCACACTACCAGCTAGTGGAAACCTCGCCCACCCAGGCACAGCTAACGCAGCTCGGCGAACAGCTGGCTCAGGCCAAACAACCCATCGCCATCCTCGGCGGATCGCGCTGGAACGCCCAGGCCGTCGAACAGTTCGGCGACTTTGCCAAACGCTACCAACTACCCGTTACCGTGCAGTTCAGGCGGCAAATGCTGTTTCCGACCAATCACCCGAACTTCGTGGGCGATCTGGGCCTGGGCAGCAACCCCGCGCTGATTCAATATATCCGCGACGCCGACCTGGTTCTGCTGGTGGGCGGGCGCATGTCGGAGATTGCCAGCCAAAGCTACACGCTGCTGGATATTCCCGTCCCCAAACAAAATCTGGTCCACGTTCATCCCGACAGCGCCGAACTCAATCGCGTCTATCGCGCCAACCTTGCCATTAACGTCTCGCCCATCGCGTTCGCGGACGCGGTAATGCACGTCAAACCCAGCCGTACACCGGCCTGGGCGGCAGCCGGACAGGCGCTGCGCGACAGCAACCTCAACTGGCGCGACCCCAGCCGCATCCAGCATCCCGGCGCGCTGCAGATGGGCCAGGTCATGAGCTATCTGGAATCGCATCTGCCCGAGGACGCCATCCTATGCAACGGGGCGGGCAACTACGCTACCTGGCTGCACCGCTTCCACCAGTTCAAACACTTCGGCACGCAGCTTGCTCCGACGTCGGGATCCATGGGCTACGGTCTGCCCGCCTCGGTGGGCGCAAAACGCATCTACCCCGACCGGACTGTCATCTGCTTTGCCGGCGACGGCTGCTTCATGATGCACGGACAGGAATTCGCCACCGCCGTGCAATACCAGTTGCCCATTGTGGTAATCCTAATCGACAACGGCATGTACGGCACCATCCGCATGCACCAGGAACGCCACTACCCTGCCCGCATTTCAGGCACTGCGCTGAACAACCCCGATTTCGCTGCTTACGCCGAGGCTTTTGGCGGCCATGGCGAACGTGTCGAAACCACTGAACAGTTCGCCCCGGCCTTTGAACGCGCGCTCGCAAGCGGCAAGCCGGCTATCGTGCATTGCCTGATCGATCCGGAAACCATCTCGCCCACCACCACGCTCGCCAAGATTCGCCAGCAGGCGCTGGCATCCAAGGCGTAATGCCGGAGCGGGTTCTGCGTTTTCTGTAAAAATATTTTAAACTTAAATCTCTTTTTCCCTACGGAGCAAACCATGTCTGCTGCCCCTTCCTTCCACTGGCAAGATCCCTTATTGCTGGACGCCCAGCTCACCGAAGAAGAGCGCATGGTGCGCGATGCCGCCCATGCGTACGCGCAAGACAAGCTGGCCTCGCGCGTGCTCGACAGCTTTCGCCATGAAAAAACCGATCCGGCCATTTTTGCCGAGATGGGCGACCTGGGCTTGCTGGGCGCGATGATCCCCGCCGAGTACGGCGGCGCCGGCCTCAATTACGTTTGCTACGGGCTGATTGCCCGCGAGGTCGAACGCGTCGATTCCGGCTACCGTTCCATGATGAGCGTGCAGTCGTCGCTGGTCATGGTGCCCATAAACGAATTCGGCAGCGATGCACAGAAAAAGAAATATCTGCCCAAACTGGCGAGCGGCCACTGGATAGGCTGCTTTGGCCTGACCGAGCCGAATCACGGCTCCGACCCCGGCAGCATGGAGACACGTGCCGTCAAAACCGCCGATGGCTACTCGCTGAGCGGCAATAAAATGTGGATCACCAACTCACCCATTGCCGACGTGTTCGTGGTCTGGGCCAAGTGCGTGGGCGGTGAATTCGACGGCAAGATCCGCGGCTTCATCCTGGAAAAAGGCATGGATGGCCTGTCGACCCCGGCCATCCATGGCAAGGTGGGCCTGCGCGCCTCGATTACCGGCGAAGTCGTGATGGACGAAGTCGAAGTGGCTGCCGAACAAATGATGCCCGGCGTCAGCGGCCTCAAAGGCCCCTTCACCTGCCTGAATTCGGCACGCTACGGCATCGCCTGGGGTGCATTGGGCGCCGCTGAATTCTGCTGGCACATGGCGCGCCAGTACACCCTGGACCGCAAACAATTCGGCCGCCCCCTGGCCGCCAACCAGCTTGTCCAGAAAAAGCTGGCCGATATGCAAACCGAAATCACCCTGGCGCTGCAAGGCTGCCTGCGCCTGGGCCGCATGAAGGACGAAGGCACGGCCGCCGTAGAAATCACCTCCATCATGAAGCGCAACTCCTGCGGCAAGTCGCTCGACATCGCCCGCATGGCCCGCGATATGCTGGGCGGCAACGGCATCTCGGACGAATTCGGCGTGGCGCGCCACCTGGTCAACCTGGAAGTCGTCAACACCTACGAAGGCACCCACGACGTCCACGCCCTGATTCTGGGACGTGCGCAAACCGGGATTCAGGCGTTTTTCTAAGATATGCCCGTGAATCTGTGATATGCCGTTGAATCTGTAGCGCCACCCCTTGTGGGTGGCATTTTTGCTAAACACGGTGCAGGTTATTGCGTAGATGGCAGCCACAAGGGCTGCCACTACATGGGTTCATGGCGCCCACCGCCGCACCTCTATCCGGCAAGCCGCCCAAAATTCTTCTTATTGAAAAAGGCTGACGCAAGATATACTGCCCACAAAGCCAACAGGAGGTGGGAAGCATGAAAGGGACCATTCTGGACGTTAATGCAGGCGCCGGCACGGGGCTTATTGCTGGCGACGACGGCAAGCGCTACACCTTTGTAACGGCCGAATGGCGCGGCCAAACTCTTGGCCAGGCAGGGCAGAAAGTCGATTTCGAAGCACAGGACGACACCTCCACGGCAACCGCCGTTTTCCCCGACCGGGCCGCCAGCACCGACGATTCCTCAAAAAAAATCGCCGCAGGGCTCCTGGCGCTGTTCCTGGGAGGCTTGGGCATACACAAGTTTTACCTGGGCTACACCAAAGAAGGCGTCATCATGCTGGTGGTGTTTCTGCTGGGATTCATTTTGCTCACCATCCCAACGGTCGTCGTCGGCGTGATCGCCTTTATTGAAGGCATCATCTACCTCACCAGGTCAAACGCAGACTTCGAACGAATCTACGTAACCGGGCGCAAGCCCTGGTTCTAGGCGGCGCGTAGGCACCCACGAGGGGTGCCGCTACAAAACATATTCATGAATCGGTACAAAAACATACCCGTGAATCATGTAGCGCCACCCCTTGTGGGTGGCACAACCCTGGCAATCAAGACGGCATCGATAACCTTGCGTTGATGGCAGCCACAAGGGCTGCCGCTACATGCGACCGCCACGTATTTGTAGCTGCAACCCTTGTGGCTGCCATCATGGCATCAAACAATGGCTACTCGCCAGCCGCCAGGTCGAACAGACTGGTGGCTTCAACCTCCAGCACCTGCTCGTCGCGCTGGTTGAATACGCGCCAGGTCCAGCGCATGATGCCCAGATCATCGCGGCTGGACGAAACGCGCACTGAATCGACCGTCGCTTCCAGCCGAAGAGCATCGCCCGGACGCACCGGCAGCAACCAGCGCAAGCGCTCCAGGCCTGGAGAACCGAAGGACTCGGAGCCGGCCAGGGCCGCATCGACAGCCATGCGCATGGCGATGCCGCAGGTCAGCCAGCCGCTGGCAATCAGACCCTCCCAGCGGCCACCTTTCGCCCGCTCGACGTCAGTATGAAACCACTGCGGATCATACGCCTTGGCAAAGCTCAGCATTTCATCCTGGTTGACGATTCTGGGAGGGTGCTTGATCACCATCCCGGCATGGAGTTCGCTAAATTTCATGATAAAACCCGTAAAAGCACTTAAGGCGGACTTTTAAGTGTAACCGGTTGAGTGCTCCTAACTAATATACTGGCCATATGGACATGACCTATCCCAGCCACCCGAATTTTCTGCACAATATTATGTTTAGCCCTTCTTCTTATTTAACACACTTAACCCCGTCTACCATATGTCAGCCTCCCGCATGATTGAGACCCGTTTCGCAAATTTGACTATCTGCGGCCGAGCAATTCAACTCGAATATCAATGGATTGCGCCCAATCTCGACGACAAACCACTTATTGTATTTCTGCACGAAGGGCTTGGGTCGATTGCCTTATGGAAGCACTGGCCCGAACAGCTATGCCGCGCAGTCAGTTGCCGCGGGCTGGTTTTTTCACGATACGGCTATGGCCAAAGCACACAAAGACCGGTTGGCGAAAATTATTCGGCTTCCTATTTACACGACGAAGCACGCCTGGTTCTACCTGCTCTATTCGAGCATTTGCATGTCGACACGGACACCACGCCCCCCGTACTGTTCGGGCATAGTGACGGCGCCACCATCGCCCTGCTTTATGCGGCAACCTATCCAAAAAAAACAGCAGGCGTCATCGTTGCCGCGCCGCATATTTTTGTCGAAGACATCATGATAGAAAACCTGCAAAACGCGCGCCGAACTTACCTGGATACCGACTGGGCCAAAAGGCTGGCTCCTTACCATCAGAACCCGGACTCTGTATTCTGGGCGTGGAACAATGCCTGGCTCAATCCCGCGTTTCGCCACTGGAGTATTGAGGCTGAGATCACCTCGATAGAATGCCCGATGTTAGCCCTTCAGGGAGAACAAGACGAATACGCCACGCTGGAACACATTTACGGCATAAAGAAACTTGTCCCGCAGACACAGATCCTAATCATTCCCCATTGCGGCCATTCGCCGCACAAAGACAAACCATCGGTTGTAGAGCACGCAGTCAAGCAGTTCCTGACAAATGCGCCACAAACCACAGCTTATCCAGACGGGTCAAAACAGAGTTAGAATAAGAGAGCCAATCCAGCGACTGTATGCAAAACAAACCCACAGGCGCACGAATATAGGATATAGGCAGCCCCCCTAGAACTGCATTGTCGTCGCGAACAATACAGTGTTCATAGGAGAAACGTTTAGTGTCGACCGCAATACGGGTTCTTCAAGGAAAATTTGGACGCGTCGCTCTGTTGAATATGGATCGCCCGCTTGTTAACCATGCGCATTCACAATGCCATGTATTGATCAAGATCAGTGGTACAGATACCTTTTTCTCCGTTAGAGACCGACGATATCCGCTTAATGACCACACCGCAGTGCTGGTCAACACGTGGGAACCACATGCCTACACGCACCACCATCCCAATGCGCCGCGCACACTTATCCTGGCGCTCTATATCGAACCGCTCTGGCTTGGTGAAATTGAAAATTCGCTAATTTCCAGCGAGCGTCCCGGTTTTTTTCCGAATACGTGCGTCGAAATTCCCAAGCCCGTCCGTACCCTCTCAAACTCGCTGGCAATGCAAATGTTGTGCGGAGAGCATTTTAGCGACGAGTATCTGAAGTCGCAGCTTTCAAATCTGATGATTTTGGTCATCGATGCTTTTTCCCAATGGCGCAGCTTCAACCACTGGAAAACGGAACATTTTATGCAAACGCAGGATTTCCGTATTCGACAAGCCATCTCATTCATGCGCGCCAATATCGGCGCTGAAATGGACATGGATAAGCTGGCCTCGGAAGTCTGTCTGTCGCGGGCGCATTTTTTTAAATTATTCCGGCAACACACTAACCTTACCCCCAACTTGTACAGCAATATCCTGCGTGTGGAAGCAGCGATTCACGGCCTGACACATACACAGCAATCAATGATGAGCCTGTCGGACAGCCTTGGATTCAGCGCGCAAAGCCACTTCACACGTTTTTTCCAGCAACATACGGGCGTCATCCCCAGCCAATACCGCAAAGTAGTCGATAACTACCGGCCCAGCGAAACATCCGCTTAATACCCTCTTATCGATCCTGGCTCCATGGCAACAACCAGGCTTCAATCTCATTGAGAATAACGGTCAGGCAAAAGCCCAGGATCGAAATGACTATCAGGCCTACGTACATGGTCTCTACCGACAGTACCTGCCAGGCGTCCCAGATCATGAAGCCAATGCCTGTTTTCGCTCCAACCATCTCGGCAATCACGATCAGAATCAGCCCCATTCCGATGCCCAGCTTTATTCCCGCCATAATGGAAGGCAAGGCACCTGGAAGAGCGATGGTTCGAAACATCTGCCCTTGAGTTGCGCGAAAATTCTTACCCACATCCAGATATATTTTGTCGATTTGTCGCACACCAATAATGGTGTTGATCACGACGGGGTAAAACATGCCCAGCGCCACCATTACAATCTTGGACATCTCCCCCAAACCGAACACCAGCAGAATCAAAGGCAGAATGGCGCTTTTGGGGATCGGATAAGTAGCCGAAATGAGGGGGTCGATCACAATGCGTAACGGCCGATACAGCCCCATGAGAAGGCCAAGAATCAACGCCGGGATTCCGCCCAACAGCGAGCCCCAGAATAGGCGCTGCAAGCTGGCCGACAAATTGACCCAAAGATCTCCCGATCTGGCCAATTCGAACAATTTTGCCAAAATGACTGTTGGCGCGGGAAAGAAACGCGTGTCGATCCAGCCCGCTCGCGCGCACAGCTCCCATAACAACAACAAGGCCAGAGGCGAAAAGAAACTGACCAAACGCTCCCGTGTCCGGCGGCCGAGCTTGACGTTCATGTGCGTGCCTCCTCTTGAGCCTTGGCCTGTTGCACTTCGTCGCGCAGATAGCCCCATATCTGGAACACCATTTCTCCATAGGCCGGCAGTGATCGCAACTCGAATACCTCGCGCGGACGTTCGAACGGAACATCGATCACCGCTTTCACTTTGCCTGGGTGCGCCGACATGACCATGATCTGATCGCCCAGAGTGACGGCCTCATCGACACTGTGCGTGATGAACACCACTGTTTTCTTGTCTTCTTCCCATATCCGCAAGATTTCCTCTTGCAGCAAGGTCTTGTTCTGCTCGTCCAAGGCCGAGAACGGCTCATCCATCAACAGGATTTCCGGATCGTTCGCAAACGCACGCGCAATCGACACGCGTTGCTTCATGCCGCCAGAGAGTTGATACGGATAGCGTTTGGCGAACTTTGTCAGCCCCGTTTTATCGAGATAATGCCCCACCGTTTCACGCACCTGGGCATCGGGTACGCCACGCAGCTTGAGCCCATACGCGGCGTTTTCCCATACCGTCATCCAGGGAAAAATGGAATCACCCTGGAACACCATGGAGTTGCCGGGCTTACCCGGATGTTCCGCATACACTTCCACACTACCGCTGCTGGGCGTTTCGAGATCGCCAAGAATGCGCAGCAGCGTAGTTTTACCGCAACCGCTCGGCCCCACAATCACGAAAAACGTGCCCGCGGCGATATCGATGGAAATATTGTCAATCGCCGTAAAAAGACCGTCTGCAGTCGGAAACTGCTTAGTCAGATTGGCAATGCGTATCTTCGGCGTGGCGAGAATATCCTTGTGGGCCTTAATTTGGTTCATGGCGGGTTTGAGCTGGTGAATGGTATAACGCTGACAACCGGAAGAATCAATCGCATCAATTAATCGGCTTATAGGGGCCTAGCTCCTTGACCGCCATATGGGCAAATGATTCGTCCACGACCTGATTGACCGTAGCGGAACCTTGCAGGTACCCCTGATCCTTATAAAACTGGAAATCCTTTCTCAAACTGGTCAAGTTCAACTTCCCATCCGGGTTAATGCCATTGGGAGTCATGCCCTTGTACAAGGCCGGATCCTTGACCCGGCTGTCGCGCACCAGAATCGCAATTACTTCGCCCGCATTGGGGCCCGCAAACCTGCCGTTTTTTAACGCACCGTTATAGAACCGGGCACCCTTCAGGTAGGCAACCATGAATTTCTTGGCCACCTGCGGCTTGTTTTTTATGAAATCGCCTCCATACAGCAACACTGCCACCTCCTGATTCGGGTAGGGGTTCTCATGGGGAAACCGTACCGCTATACCCTTCTCGATCGCCTGCGTAACCGAAGGCTCGGTGGACACGGCAGCATCGATCGCGCCGTTGGCCAACGCGGTGACTTGCTGTGGATAGCCCAGATACTCGTGCTGTACATCCTTGTAGCTCAAGCCTCCGATTTTAAGCGCTTCGTTCAATTTCGAGCCGGGCGAACCGCCCTTCCCGCCCTCCCCCACTTTCAATCCTTTGAAATCCTTCATGCTCTTGATTTTTCCAGAGTCGACGAGCGACTTGCGAACCAGGATCGGCATGTAGTCGTACAGAGGTGGAGTAGAGCCCTTATCCGCCACCACCTTGATGTTGATGCCACGCGAGGCCGCGTTGAAAAGCCCGGCCGACATCGCGCCGGCGGCAACGTCCAACTGACCGGCGCCAAGCGGCGCAATCATCATGGGCCCCGCATTGAATGAAACGAATGTGACCTTGATTCCTTCCTGCGCGAAATAACCTTTTTGCTGAGCGATGAAAAACGGCGCATCGCTCACCACGCCATTCGTGCCAACCCGAACTTCGACCAAACCGGCGGCGCTGGCATAGACGGGCATCGCGCCAACGGAAAGAATCAAACCGACGACGGTTAAACCAATGCGGCGGCGCAGAGGATTCGGTATCGCAGTAAAGTAAGTGCGCGTCTGTTTCATTTTGTGTCTCCTTCAGTTTCTTTTTTTAAATAATCGAATGCTCTTGGATGGCTCGAAATGCAAATTTCAGCTGCCCTTGAATTTCGCCTTGCGCTTCTGATGGAATGCTTCTACGCCCTCGCGGAAATCGTCCGACGAGCGAAGGCGACTGTAGCTATGCCCTTCGAGCTCGATGGCAATCGACAAGGTCGAGTCCTCAGTGTCGTTGAGCAGCTTTTTGGCCGTACGCTGTGCAAGCGGCGAGAAGCCGCACAATTCGTCGACCAGCGCATCGGTTGCCTTTTCCAGCTCGGCATCCGGCACGCATTGCGTTGCAATGCCCCAGTCAAAAGCCTGCTGGCCCGCGATGCGGCGCGAGCGCATTACCACGTCCTTGGTTCTGGTGATGCCAACCATCTTTTGCAAACGGGCCGACCCGCCCGACCCGGGAATCTGCCCAAGCTTTTGTTCCGGCAGCGCATATTGAGCGGTCTGCGACACGATGCGAAAATCGCACGCGAGTGAAATTTCAAAACCCACGCCAAAGCAATAACCTCGATTGGCCGCAATCACCGGCTTGCTGCAACGGGCCGGCGCTGCGATATTCCATGCCAGCCTGGACACATGCTCGGGCGTGGCCTCGAGAAATCCTTTGATATCACCGCCACTGGAAAAATTATCTCCGACGGCGCGCAAAACAATGACCCGCACCGATAAATCTTCATCCAGAGCCTCGAACACCAGCCGCAATTGGTCGCGCTGCGCCATCGAAATAATATTGAAGGGTGGGCGGTCGAGAACGATATCCGCACGTTGCCTGGCCGCATCGATAATCACTGAAAATCCGTCGAGCTTATCGAGCAGGCTATGGGCCGGGTGATGTATTGCTGTCATGTTTACTCCTGTGTAATCAAACTATTCATTTCAGATATCATGCGCGAACAAATCGAGAATGTCGGCGTCAATGCCGTCAGCCAGCACCGCGGAAAGGTCAACCTGGTCTTCTCCAGGAATTTTCACCTTGGTAAAGACGTGCCCCTCATATTTAACCGGGCGTGTCGCATCCAACCCCATCTTGGCGCTAATCCCCTGCAGGCGGCCAACGGAGGTGACCTCACCTTGAGTATGTGCGCCGGTAGTCGTCGATGGATCAAGCACCGAGCCCAACGCACCAGATATAAGCACCAGATCCCGGTCAGCCTGAAAACGCGTGGCGACCGCCCACTCGACCTGAGCCGGATCATGGACATCGACGTCGTCGTCAACCACAGTCACCTGTTTAATATCGTAGTGGCTACCGAATGCGCACAGGATCACATTCTTCGGTTCACCTTCGCGTTGTTTCCTGAATTTGACAAAAAGGTGGTAGCGGCACACACCGCCTACCGACAGGTGCACGTCGAGCACGCCTGGAAAGCTGCGTTGCAGGTGCCCAAGCAGCGTGGCCTCGCGCGGGATGGCGCCCAGCAATAGATGTTCCATCTCAGCCGGCACAATGGTATGGAAGATCGGCTTGCTGCGATGCGTGACCACATCAACCTGAATCACTTCCCGATTTTCGCGTGAACTATAGTATTTGGGAAATTCCCCGAACGGCCCCTCGGGCTCACGCACGGCAGGAAGCAGGTGACCCTCGATCACGATCTCGGCATTGGCCGGAACCCGCACATCGTTGGTAAGGCATTTGACTACCGCCAACGGCACGCCATGCAGCGCACCGGCAATCTCGAGTTCGTCGTGATCAATGGGCGCGATGGCCTGCGATGCCAGTAGGGTAAGGGGATCGACCCCAATCACGATCGCCACCGGTAACGGCAGCCCCTGCTCCTCGGCCATCCGAAAGAACGCTTGCAGGTGGCGCGGCAGCAGCAACACCGCCATCCGGTCCTTCGAGTTGACCTGAATACGGTTGATCGACACGTTCTGTATGCCCGTAACCGGATTGCGCGCAATCACCAGGCCAGCGGTAATATAGGGGCCGCTGTCATGCTCGCTATGCGTCGGTATCGGCAGCACGACGCGCATATCGGGGTCGCGATGGACGACCGTCTGGCATGGCGCGGAGCCGGCCGCCACTTCTCGCCATGGCAACGGGTTCTCGGCCGCGTGGCGAAACGAGGCCAGCAGATCGGACTCTTTGATGCCTATCGCCTCTGCTATCCAGCTGCGCCGCGCCATGAAGCCCGATACGATAGGAATGGCATGACCACCGGGCTGCGGGAAAAAAACCGCTTTGCTGGCATCCAGCCGTTTCGCAACGGCTGCCAACTGGTGCTTCAAGGCAACGCCCGAGCGCGCCACTACCAGGCGATCCGTATCGGCAAGATGACGCAGCCAGTGGCGCAGGGTCAATGGGGCGGCGGAATTTAATGATTCGGTCATTTCGTATCCCTTGCAAGTACCGATCAAACGGCAATGGCCTTCATCAAAGCGTCTCTATCAACACGCGAGCCTGCGTTACCCTGAGCGATGACTTGTCCACGCTCCAACGCGTAAAACCGGCTCGAAACATCAAGAGCCCTATGCACATTTTGCTCGACCATCAGAATCGTGATTCCGTCAGCACGCAAGCGTTCAATTATGGCGAAAATCTCGTCGGCGATGATAGGCGCCAGCCCCTCGCTGGGTTCATCCACCAGCAAAAGCTTGGGCGCACCGACCAAAACGCGGGCAATCGCAAGCATTTGCTGCTCGCCACCTGACAGGGTAGTGCCCATCTGCTTGCGCCGCTCTTTCAAACGCGGAAACTGGCCATAAACCTGTTCCAGAGCCCGTCGGGATTGAGCTGCAGGTCGGCGCGGGCACTGCAAAAAACCAAGCCTGATATTTTCTTCGACAGTCAGGCCGGGAAAAATCCGCCGATCCTCGGGCACCAGCCCGATGCCCAAACGGCAGATCCGATCCGGAGCCAGTCCATTCAACTCGACGCCATCGAAATAAATAGAACCCGATGTCGGGGCCACCCATCCCGCAATCGTTTTGATTACGGTCGTCTTGCCCACCCCGTTACGCCCGCATAACAGAACCACCTCACCCGCTCCGACTGTGATGTTCACACCTTGCAGCACGTGGCTCAGGCCGTAATGGGTATGTAATTGCTTTAGCTCAAGCATGTGCCGCTTCCCGCCCAAAATAGGCAGCCTGAACGTCGGGATTCGATCGAACGGCGGCGGGAGAGCCCTCGGCCAGTTTGGCCCCCTGCGCCATGACGACAACGTGATCGGACAAACCCATTACCAAGTCGACATCATGTTCCACCAGCAAAATCGAAATATCGCCGGCAAGATCTTTAATCAACCGCCCGGTTTCTTCTGTGTCGGCATGGGACATCCCCTGAGTAGGTTCATCAAGCAATAGCATTTTGGGTCTGCCCGCGAGCGCTACCGCAATCTCCAGGCGTCGCTGCTCTCCATGAGAAAGGTAACCAGCCAGATCATGCACCTTGTCGGCAAATTTAAATTGTTCGATCAATTCTTCAGTGCGCTGGCGAGCAAGCACATTACTGCGCAAAGGCATCAGCAATTTAGCGGGTCGCTCCAGAACCTGTGCGGCAAGCCGCAAATTTTCATACACCGAGATTTCGAAGAAAAGATTGGTGATCTGGAAAGAACGCGACAAGCCTTTACGCACCAGCGCGCCGGGCCTCTGACCGGTGACGTCGGCTCCCTCAAACCATACCTTGCCACCACTTGGGGTCAAAGCGCCGCTAATCAGATTGAACAGCGTGCTCTTGCCCGCGCCATTAGGACCGATAATCGACGTAATATGACCGCGTTGTGCCACAAAACTTACCGCGTTCACAGCAAGCAAAGCGCCGAACCGTACTGAAATGTCTCTCACCTTCAGAATAGACGAACCCTCGTTGTCCTGAGCCATTTCCATGTGGCCGGAATTCATGGCTTTACCTCCCGTCGCAAGAGCCAAACATTAAGGCGCGGCCGCAAATATCCAATCAGTCCGCCGGGCAGGAAGATAACGGTCAACATGAACAAGGCGCCCACCACAATCAGGTGATGTTCCGTATAAGTGCCTATGACAGATTTCAGGCCAGTCAGAATCACGCTACCGTATAAAGGACCGATCAACGTACCGACGCCTCCCAGCACCACGGTGATGACGGCATTGCCTGAAGCATGGAAAAACATCAGCTCAGGCGAAACAAAGCCGCGCAACATGGGGTAAAGCGCTCCGGATAACGCCGCCACGTTGGCCGCCAGAATAAAGACATACAGCTTGGCGCGCTGGGAGCTGAATCCAAGAAATGGCACACGGCTATCGTTTGCCTTGATCGCTTTTATAAGCCGTCCAAAAGGAGTCTGAAGCACCGCTTCCAACAGGAAATACAAACCCATGATCAGTGCCAGCACCAGCAGAAAGAAAGAAAGCCCCTGATCAGTGCTGATCGAGAAAAATAAGAAATTTATGTGAATCACGGGAATTCCAATGATGCCGTCCGAGCCGCCAATTTCTCGAGTGTTGTAGACAATCTTCGATACGACTTCGGCCATGCCGAACGTTATCAGCGCAAAGTACACGCCGCGTGCACGAATCGCAATAATTCCCGCTACGGCCCCTGCCGCACTGGCCACCAGCAATGCGGCACCCAACGCCAGCCAGAAAGACGGGTTTAATTCTTTCAGAACCAGACCGGAGGTATAGGCTCCAAGCCCAAAAAACAGCGCATGACCCAGCGACAACAGGCCGGTAAAACCAAGCAGCAAATCGACGCTCATCGCAAAACCGCCGAATATCAGCGCCTCGGTCGCAAGGCGGTAATAAAACACATCGTGGTTGACGCCGGCGGCAACCGCAAATACAAGCGCCAGCGCTATGAACAAAAGAGCAAAATACCGTAAGGCATTGCGCGCCGTTTTTTCGTGCTGCTGAACAGTCAGACGGAGTGAGCCGGCAGTCTGATTTGAAGGAGACCGCTCAAGCATGGCCCAGCCTCCCGAACAGTCCTTGCGGACGCACCATGAGCACCGCCACCATAATGCTGAATACCAAGGGGTCTGTCCATGATGGCGAAATATATAAACTGGAGATCGACTGGATCTGCGACAAGACCAGACCGGCAATAACCGTACCCTTGATGCTCCCCAAACCGCCTGCAATCACCACGCAAAATGCCAACAAAAGAAAATCATTCCCCATGGTGGGGAATACTGAATAAATCGGCGCGAGCAACACTCCAGACAAACCGGCCAGCGCCACGCCAAATGCGAAAGTCCCCGCGTACATCCGACCCACAGGCACGCCCAGCGAAGCGGCCATGTCCTTGTCGAACGCGGCCGCCCGCACCATGGCCCCGAAACGACTCCGATAAACGATCAGCCAGACAGCAAGGATAATCACCACGCCTATCACCATCAGAAACAAGCGATAATTGGGTAGAAACATTCCGGCCACTTCGGTTGCGCCGCTAATGGGCATTTCGGTACTGATTGACTGAGATCCATACACAAGCCCATAGGTGTCTTGCAAAATAATGGCTAGTCCAAACGTCAGTAGCAGGGTAAGGGTATGCCTGTCCTTCTGATGGAATACCCTCTGGATCAGCAAACGCTCTACCGCAAAGCCCAACGGCGCCATGACCAACGGCACCAGCACCAATAGCCACCCAAAGCTCACCCCCAACGCCGCCAGACTAACGCCGAGATAGGCGCCCAACGCATAGAATTCCCCATGGGCCATGTTAATGACATCGAGCAGCCCGAAAATAATCGTCAGGCCCAATGCCATCAGGATGACGGCAATTCCAATGGATAAGCCATTGATGATTTGCGGCGCAAAAACATACTGCAGCGACTCAATGAATCCGCTCATGCAACAGCTCTCCGATCAATGCCGGCATTACCGGCAGCAAGCCCAAGACGACTTCCGTGACGCAAGCGCACATGCCCTTAAAATCGCTTGCAGGTATCCGGGCCAATTGCATCAGGACCGGCTATCTTGCTTTCGATCTGGAATTTACCGTGGGTGAGTTTAACCACGTACATATCCTGGATCGCCTGGTGGTCACCGGCCCGCATTTTCTTCTCGCCTTGCGGGGTCATCCACTCAAGACCACTCATTGCGGCCCTGACCTTTGCGGTATCGGTACTTTGCGCCTTTTCGACAGCCGCCTTGTAAAAATACATCACCCCGTAAGAATCGGCGCCATATAGATCCGGACTGTGCTTATAAGCCTTTTCGAATGCCGCAACGAATTTCTTGTTTTCGGCCGTATTGATTTCCGGCGAATAGCCAACGCCAGTGAGAAACCCTTCCGTCGCCTTCGCTATGGCCGTCATGTTCTGCGAGGTGACGGTGCCGGACGCGCCCATTATCGTCAGATTCTTGAGGAGGCCAAATTCACTCAGTTGGGAAAACAGGCGTACCGTATCGTTCCCCGCTACCGAGGTATACAGAACATTAGGATGTGCGGCCCTAAGCTGCCCGAAGAACGGTGAATAATCCTTGTTTCCCAGCGGGGCGAATACTTCGCCGACTGTTTTTGCGCCCGTGCTTTCTGCTGCGCTCTTGAAAGCCGCAACGGTGCTTCGCCCCATCTCATAGTCGGGCCCCAGATAAAATATCTTGGCATCAGGCTTATTTTTCTTCAGCCATTGCGCCAAGGCAGCCGACTGCTGCCCAGCCTTGGCATTGACGCGAAACACATTGGGCGAGCATTTATCGCCGGTGATCGCATCCGAAAACGACACTGAGGTCGCCATCAGACGGTCATTGCGCTCGGCGATCTGGCCGATGGCAAGCGTGGATCCGGAATTGACGGTGCCGGTGAGAAAATCCACCTTGGCGGATTGAAACAATTTTTCGGCCTTCTGAGTACCCACGGAGGGGTTCGCCTCGCCATCTTCGAATGTCAAGTCAACCTGGCGCCCCATAATGCCGCCTGCGGCATTGATTTCTTTTGTCGCAAGCTCGACACCCCACTTTACCTGCTGGCCAATGGGGGCAAACGTGCCAGAAAGCGGCGTGAGTACGCCGATCTTGATTGGGCCTGGATTTTGAGCCGATGCGACACCTGCAAAACCGCCAATAATGGCCATCGCAATCGCATTGCGCACAAACGATACTTTAATCATGATGTCTCCTTTTTATATAATAGTTGTCCCGGCGTTATGCACCAGGCACTTCAAACTGCCAAAAAAACTCTACTTTTCGTACTCACCCACAGCGATCTTGCGCCGCAGGATTTTGCCTACCGGAGACTTCGGGAGCCCACTCACAAACACATACTCGCGTGGCCTCTTGAAATCCGGCAAACTGGATTCGCGACAATATTTGTCCAGCGCCGCCGCATCTGCCTTGCCTTTAAGCTTTACAAACGCCGCCACTCTCTGGCCCCAGCGTTCATCGGGCAGCCCCACCACCGCCACCTCATCGACCGCGGGGTGCAAAGACAGCAAGCTTTCTATATCAGTCGGTGAAATATTTTCGCCGCCACTGATAATCATGTCATCGATCCGGCCGGTAACGAACAAATCGCCCTGCTGATCGAAATAGCCAAGGTCCCCCGTAAAATACCACCCTCCACATAACGATTTCGCATCCGCGTCAGGCCGCTTCCAGTACCCTTCGAATGCTTCATCGCCCTGCAGATCGGCGACGATCTGTCCTTCCTCCCCTACCTCAGCCAGGTCATCGCCACTTTCGGCGCCCAGATGCACGACGCGGATACGCTGATTGATACCTGACTTTCCCGCACTGCCTGGCTTGCCGGGCGCGTTGGGTTCAATCGTGCAGGTATAAACCTCCGACGAGCCGTAATGATTGACGAACAATTCCGGTTTGAATATGGCATCGAGCCGCTTTAACAAGCCATCATTCATTGACGCACCGGCAAAGCCCAATTTACGCACTGACGATATATCTGTCCGCTCCAGATTCGGATGTCCTATCATGTCGTGATACAGCGTGGGCACCAGATACAGATTCGTGATGCGCTCAGAATCGATTGCGGCCAGCACCAGGGCCGGATCGAATTTATGTATGCAAACAAAACGGCCATTCAACAGTGCCATGGAAAGCAGGGATCGTATGCCCATCGTATGGTAGAGCGGCATCACTCCCAGAGTACGCTCGCCACGGCGATATAAATTTTGCGCGACGTGGGCCAATGCCGCAGCACGCTCGTGACGATGGCGACGTGGAACCCCTTTGGGCTTTCCGGTCGTACCGGAGGTGAACAACATCAAAGACCAATCGTCAGCATCGGCGTTAAGCAATTGCTGTGTCGGCCCGGCTTGCAATAAAGCCTCAAATGATTGCGTGCCGCCTGGCGCAGCCTGAACCGCAACACGCGGCAGGCGCTGCGCAACGGCCGATTCAGAAACCGCTTGCGCCGACACATCCTGAAAGACAAGCAGGCTGGCTTGAGAGTCGGTAGCACAATAATCTATTTCTTCAGGCGTGGCACGCCAATTAAGCGGTGTCATGACAGCGCCCAGAAACTGGCAAGCCCAGTGCAAGGTCGCCATTTCCCAACTATTTTGCAACACCGTCAACAAATGATCGCCATGACGCAGCCCCATATCGTACAGGCCACCTGCGACACTGCTTACACGCTCAAACCACTGGGCGTAGGTCAAGCGCAAGTCTCCGTCCACGATGGCAATCTGGTCGGGGCATCTTTCTACCGATGCCACGAAGCTGCGGCCTAAATCAAGCATGTTTCACCTTCTCTTTGGCGTTTTCCAGACGTTGCGCGGCGACATCCAGCACCGCATCGACAATAGTGGCGTAGCCTGTGCAGCGACACAAATGCCCAGACAGCATTTCGCGCACTTGATCACGGGTCGGCATACTGACGCGGCCAAGGTAATCGCTACAAGACATCAAAATTCCAGCAGTGCAGTAACCGCACTGCAACGCATGATGACGCTTGAATGCCTGCTGCAAATCGTTGAGATCGTCCGGGCAGCCCTGGTTCAAACCCTCCACCGTCTCGATATTGCAGCCTTCAGCTTGCACCGCCAGCTGCAGGCAGGAACGCATCGCTATGCCATCTATTCGAACCGTACAGGCGCCGCAAACGCCATGCTCGCAGCCTACATGAGTGCCCGTGGCGCCCAGTTCGTGCCGGAGAAAATCCGACAGCAACATGCGCGACTCGGCGCGAGCGCTACGCGCCACTCCGTTCAGCGTCAGCGTAATTGAATGCTCGATATTTTTATCGTAGCGTTTCATTCCTGGCCTCGATAATTAATTTTCGCCCCAGATGGCGCACGAGATGGCGGCGATACTCAGCGCTGGCATGGGTATCGTGCTGTGCTTGAAGCTCCCACGCAAAATCATTCAAGGCCGCGTCCATATCCGACACAGACAACAATGGCCATGTCTTACGCACAGGCCGATCCGCAACACCTCCTACGGCCAGCGTAATCCGGGTATCGGTTACAGCTACTGCCAACGCCGCAATCGCGAAGTCGCCGTGGCGCATAGCCACCTCTTCAAAGGCGTAGCGACTCTCTTTTCCACCCAATGGAAAACGCACCTCTTCCACGAACTCTCCAGGCTGAATTGCCGTCATTAGCATGCCCACAAAAAAGTCTTCCGCTTTCAATACGCGACGGCCACTTCGGGCGCGCAGCACAACCTCGCCGCCAAGGGCGACCAGGCACAGCGGCAATTCAGCGCTGGGATCGGCATGCGCAACCGAACCGCATACCGTGCCGCGATTACGAATCTGAAAATGCGATATCGACGGAAACACCCTCTTTAACAGCGGCACTTCTCGCGCCAGATCCGGGCGCCATTCAACACTCGCCTGAGTCGCCGCAGCGCCGACGGCCAGATGACCGTCCTTGATCCGGGAATAATCGAGATCAACACATCGGGATATATCGACAAGAACTTTCGGCTGCGCCAGACGGAAATTAAGCATCGCCATCAACGATTGCCCGCCTGCCAGAATTCTGGCGTCCTGGCCATACTGCGCAAGCATGTCGGTAATTTCATCGGCGTGATCGATGCGGATATAGTCCAAGGCTGCCGGCTTCATTTGGCCACCCCCAAGAACCTTAGCAAGCGCCGCCATAAGGATAGCGGCAAGGCTGCCACCTCGCCCGCCGCCTGCCGCCCAAGCCGTTCGAACATTTGCCGCAAAATAATCTTGGCCGCTCCTTGCAGCATGCGGCCACCCACCGCCGCCACCTTGCCGCTGACGGACACGGCGTAGTCGTAACTTAAGCGTGTACCCCCGGCAATGGATTCGAGACGAACGCGGCCGGAGCCCTGAGCCGAGCCCAAGGAACTGATGCCGCTGCCTCCCAACGATAATTCGTGCGGCGGCTTCAAATCGCTTAACTGAATTTGCGCCGCGTAGCGGGCCTTGACCAATCCGATGCCAATGGTCACATCGGCACGATAGCGGTTGTCGCCGACTCGCGTAAGCGCATGACATCCGGGTATGACTTTGGCCAGGGCATCAGGATCAAGCAGCACTGCATAAACCTGCTCTGGCGTGGCGGCCAGATCAATCGAACCCGCCATATTGAGCGTCGATCCGCCCTCGTCCGGCTTCAACAGCGGCACGGCGCTTGTCGGGCCGGGCGCGGGATCGCTCATATTCAATAAGGCATGCACTTTGGAAGGTGTTACGGGGAGAACAATATCTGCGACGCCCAACGCATCGGCAA
Source organism: Paralcaligenes ureilyticus (assembly GCF_004346225.1). GTDB lineage: Bacteria > Pseudomonadota > Gammaproteobacteria > Burkholderiales > Burkholderiaceae_B > Paralcaligenes > Paralcaligenes ureilyticus. The sequence goes on from NZ_SMAJ01000010.1 coordinate 47,313, forward strand.
TCGCATTGGCAATGCAAACAGGCGTACTCATGTTATTGCCTTCTCCCAGGCCCTTCGCCCCCAAAGGCGTAAACGGCGACAAAGTCTCCATATGAAGAATCACAGGCTCGGGCACTTCACACGCCGTAGGCACCAGATAGTCGGCAAAAGTTCCAGAAAGAAAGCTGCCATCGCTCCCATACGCAAACTCTTCCATCAGGGCCGCACCAAGCCCCTGTGCAAAACCGCCACGTATTTGCCCATCGGCCAGCGCCGTGTTCAGAATCTTCCCGGCATCATGAGACGTCACGTAGCGATCAATACGAATTTTCCCCGTTGCGGGATCGATTTCTACCGCACAGATATCAAATACAAAGCCATAAGCAGCAGAGCTGTTGATTACATCGTTTTCGTCTGGCTCGGCCAGTTGCGGGGGCGACCAAAACACCGTTTCCCGCAGCCCTGAGGTCAGGCCCGGCGGCAAATTTCCAGGCGACCAATGCGTAGCCCCGGCAACACGATGAAAGCGTAATTTCTGCTCTGGATTGTCACGCGCATATATCCTCCCTTGCGAAAACATGATCTGCTCGGGCTGTGCATTCAGCAGGTCGGCAGCAATGATGGCCAGTTTTTCGCGTATGTTGACAGCAGCCAGATGGACGCTTCCCGCCACAGCGCCGGCAAAACGGCTGGAATAATTTCCAGCCGCAATGGACCACGCGTCCTTTTGCGTATCGAGCTCGGTATTGACGACAATGTCGCTGGGCGCCAATCCCAAAACATCGGCCACCACTTGCGCGGCCACTGTCCGATGTCCCTGCCCCTGCGGCACCGAATCGATAATTACGCTAACACTGCCCAGCGCATCTACGCTGACTGTCGCACTGGCATTGGCACCATTTTTCGGGCCCGCCTTGGCGCGCTCACCGGCCGTCAGCACAGTGGTGATATAGCCCATATTGGAAATCGACGGCTCGACAATGGCGGCGTAACCAATGCCGTACAAACGCCCTTGCGCGCGCGCCTCGTCGCGCCGTACCCGCAACTCAGCCAATCCGCCCTGCTCTTGCGCCAAGTCAATCGCTTTCTGATAGTCTCCCGAATCAAGCAGCGCCCCCGCAGGCGCCCGGTAGGGGAAAGCGTCAGCTGCAATCAGATTACGCCGGATCACCGTTAGAGGATCAAGGTTCAACTCCACGGCAATGCGCTGCATCAGGCGTTCAAGCGCGAAATACATTTGCGGGCCACCAAAGCCACGCACCAGCCCCGAGGGCATCTTATTGGTCAATACGACGCGATTGCGCACCTCGAGGTTCTGGACCTTATAGGCACCGGTCAATATGCCATGCATGCGATACAAGGTTGCCGGCTCCGGCGCGCGCAGATAAGCGCCGCAATCGTCAAGTTGGTGGTAGCGCAATGCCGTGATTTGCCCATCGGACTGCACTGCAGCTTCGATGGTCGTAACCCGGCTTGGCGAGCAAGCTGATCCCTGCAAATGCTCCAGCCTATCCTCGACCCATTTCACCGGCGCACCGGCTTTGCGCGACGCCAGACACAACAAGGCAATATAGGTCGCCACGGCCTGCTTGACGCCAAAGCTGCCGCCCGAATCACGTACGGCGCGAAGCCGCAATCGAGCACCCGACACGTTAAGTGCGCGCGCTAACACCGGGTGCAGTGCGAAAGGCCCCTGAAAGTTCGATAAAACATCATAGCCTTCATTACCGGCCAGATATTCCGCCACCACCACAAAACATTCAATGGGGGTACAGGAATTACGCGGATAGCGCACCTTGAGCGAAACGCTATGCGGTGCCGCTGCGAATGCCGCAGAGGGATCTCCATAACAGAAATGCCGATCACTGACGACATTGGAGCCGACAGCAGGATGAAGGACGGGTGCATCAGCGCGAGTCGCCTCTTCGGAATCCACCACAACAGGCAGCTGCTTATACTCGACCTTGATCAAATCAAGCGCATCCTCGGCCAGATAGCGATTCTCCGCCATGACCACGGCGACCGGCTCACCAACATAGCGCGCCCGCTCAACAGCCATGGGCCAATGCTCCATCGGCTGCTTGACACCCACGGCAAAGGGAGACGACCACTGTTTGACGTCGATACCTGTCAGTACTGCCCGCACGCCAGCCAGATCAAGCGCTGCAGAGGCGTCAATCGACAGGATCTCGGCGTGCCCATACGGAGAACGCAAAATGGCGGCGTACAGGGTACCGGGCTTGACGCCCATATCGTCCGCAAACGAACCACGCCCGGAAAGCAGGGCAGCATCCTCCACTCGGGCCAGCGGGCGACCAATATAGGGCAATTGATCAGCTTCCGCAGGCATTGAACGATCGCTTGTCGATACCAAAGAAGACTGATTCAAGTAGCGGGCCTCATTGCATAAACTTATGTAATGATTTTATACAGACTGCCCGGCAAAGCGATTACCCAATAGTGCGTGAATTTACCCTTGAGTCTCTTTTTTCGATGGCTTGTGGAAGAGGTTCACTGGGGTTCCACGCAACCCCCGTCTGATATTGGCTGGCTTGCCTAGCAAAATTGCTGAATCTCGGACATGTTCCTCACGTCAGATTCAGTCCGCCATCGGAGAGCAGGATTTCACCTGTGAGGTATTCCGAGGCGATCAGCATTGCGACAGCTTGGGCAATGTCGTCCGGGCTGGCGGCCCGGCGCATCGGCGCACGCTCTTTCCAAAGCTGTTGCGCCTGCGTCCATCCTGCCGTAAGAGGTGTGTCTACTAGGCCTGGGGCAACGGCGTTCACGCGAATATCCGGTGCCAGCGACAGCGCGAGCAGACGGGTGACGTGGTTCAACGCCGCCTTGGTTGCGGCATACGGGATCGAGGCCCCCTTGGGACGAATGCCGGCATGAGAGCTGACGTTGACAACACAGCCAGGGCGGCCTCGACGCGCTGCTTCGCGTAGCGCAGATTCTGCCTCCGCCACCAGGCGGAACGGGGCCACGACATTGACCTCGTGCAGCTCCTGCCAGATTGCCGGCGTCGCAGCGGCGAGATCCGAATGAGGAATCACGCGGCTGATCCCCGCGTTGTTGACGAGCACATCGAGCCGCCCCCAGGCCGCAACTGCTTCCCGAACAAGCATTGCTCTATCAGCATCATGAGCCAGGTCGGCCTGTACATAGACCGCTGTCCCGAGTTCGTCCGCCAGATCGTGCCCCGCCTGCGCCGAACTGCGCGAGTGCAGGACAATCGCGTACCCCTCTCGCGAGAGCCGCCGCGCGATGGCGGCGCCGATACCAGAGGTCGAGCCCGTTACGAGGGCGACAGGGGAAGAGTTCTTCATGATTTGCCCTTACTCAATCCTTCGGCAATAACTGCGGGTTCCACGCGACCTCCCACAGATGGCCATCAGGGTCTTGAAAATAGCCCGCATAACCGCCCCAAAAAGTATCCTGAGCCGACTTTACGATCATCGCACCGGCATTCCTGGCCTGCTCCATGACAGTATCGACCTCCTCTCTGGACGAGACGTTATGTCCAAGCGCGAACTCGGTGACGCTTGGGCTACTTGGCGCAATGCCCGAATCGTGAGAAAGACTTTTGCGAGGCCAGATGGCCAGTTTCAGCCCTGCCTGCAGATCAAAAAACGCCACTGCACCGTGCTCGAACTCTTTGCCAACAATTCCTTTGGTCGCCAGGCCGAGGCCATCGCGATAGAACCGAAGCGATCGGTCCAGGTCGTCCACACCTATAGTGATCATAGTAATGCGAGGCTTCATGACATACCCCTTACAAGACAGTTCTAAATTGGCATAATAATAAAAGCAGATAAAAGCTAATAAAAGCAGATAAAAGCGATAGTTCGAAGATTGAAATCAAAACAGTCGGTAATCGGCTCCAAACAAAGCGGCTGACGTAGCAAAAATTGGTCAGAGGTGCTTGTAATAGAACGTCGTCGCGCAAAATCCGCCATCGGGCATCAGTGCATATTTGGGCACCGTTCCTGCTCTAAGCCAACCGGCCCGCTGGTAGAGCCGCTCGGCGTCGCCGCCGGTCACGGTGTCAAGCACAAGCACCGTCTTGCCTTCCTCGCGCGCCACGTCGTCGATAGCGTCCATCAAGCGCCGGGCGATGCCGCGGCGTCGGGCCTTGCGGTGCACCAACATCTTGGCGATATCGGCGCGATGTGGCTGGTTGTCGGGCTGCGACACTATCATCTGCACCGTGCCAAGAACTTCGCCGGCATGGTCTTCGGCGATGAGCAATACACGTTCGTTGCGTGCCACACCCTCGGCGACACTACGCCAAAACGCTACAGCTTTCTCGCGCGGGAGCGGCAGCATGAAGCTCACAGACGCGCCACCTTCAACGCAATCAATTAGTACATCTGAGAGAGCATCCACATAGCCAACGACCTCGCTGGCACGGACGCGCCGCACTCTTACATCCTCAAGCATGCAACTCTCCAAGTATTCATAAACCTCACGGACGAGCCATATGATAGCGTTTCAAAAATCGCCGTTCATCTTGCGCATAACCTTGTTTCTGATAAAAAAGATGAGCTTGCGGCCGATGATCCCCACTCGTCACCTCAGCCCTGACGCAGCCGCTTCGCCTGAAAAAATTGTCGGCTTCCAATACAAGCAGAGAACCTACGCCCTCGCCTCTCGAGGCCTCATCAACAACCAGGGACGTAATACGCCCCAAACGACCGTCTTGATGAAACATCTCTTGTACATGCAGACTTACAACGCCTTTTACCACCCCTTTGTCGTCGGCGACCAGCACCAAATCCGTGGCCTGTCCACTCAAGGCGAGCAGCTTGTGTTTGATCAAAGAGGGAGAAGCTTCATAACCAAGCTGGCGCATGAGCACAGATATCCGTTCTGAATCGTCCGGCTTGGCTTTTCTTACTTGCATCTAACTTCCCCTCATTGGTGTTCAGTGAAAGAGCAGCGCCCTCTTTCTCCTACAGATGTCTTGTCTCGGCTGGCGACACACCCCAGTTATTATTACCACCATCGGCAAATCAAACGGCACCGCAATGGCAACTTCCAATATAAGTTTTGATCATTGTGATTTCCAAAAATATTGCCGTCCGCAAAGGATATGGATTTCTACGGCCATATGGCAGCCACAAGGGCTGCCGCCACATATTGGCACCTCATCAAACCCGCCCCTGCACCATCATGCCAGCAGCGCCGACGGCCCGGGTGGGGCGGGCGAGCTTCGAGTCCGCCGCGTTCAGGGCCGGGTGCGGGGAGGCAAGGGCGCAACTGTTTGAGCGCCACGGGTGCGCACAGCATGCTGTGCGCGGCGCGAGTTTTGCGACCGCCCCGCACCCGGCCCTGAACGCGGGCAGTCCTGGCAAAGCCAGGACCGGACGAGGCGAGCGCCGACCTGCCCGGGCCGCCGGCGCTGCGACTCAAGAACGCGACACTCACGCCAGCACCCAACGCACCCAAAACCAAGAACCTTATTCGAACGCCGCCGCCGCCCGCCCAATCCGGTCGTTCACCGCCTGCCAAGCTCCGCCACGAGGCGGCCTCTCCAGCAATATCCGCGCATACCCGCCTTCATCCAGGCGCCGCAACAAGGCATACAAATCGCGTGCATAAACATCCGGATCCACAGAAGCCAAATGCCAATCCACCCGCGAATACCCCGAATCCTCGGGAACCTCAAACACCACAGCCGCCACCTTCCCGTCCCGCGAATCCAGCCGTTCCAGTTCCCGCATCAACGCCTCTTTCGGCAACAACAACAAAGGCGTGCGCGGCGCATAATGCGCCTTCAAAGAACCCGAAACGCGCGGCGCAGAGGCATCAGGGCGACCCATCTCACGCCCCAGCACCGCCGCAATCTGCTCAGAAGAAATATGCCCCGGGCGCAACAAAACCGGCCCCACGCCCCGATCCAGCCGCGACAAATCCACAATCGTCGACTCAATGCCAACTTCGGAGGATCCGCCCTCCAGTACAAACAGTTCAGCCTCGCTCAGTTCAGAAAACTCCGCACGCACATGCGCCGCCTGAGTCGACGAAACCTGGCCGAACTTATTGGCCGAAGGCCCCGCCACGCCGCCATGTCCATTGGGCTTCAAGGCCGCAAACTGACGCAGCAACGCTTGCGCTACAGGATGCGAAGGACAGCGCAAGCCCACACTATCCTGACCGCCGCTGACCGCGGCCGGTACATGATCGGCCCGCGGCAATATCAAGGTCAAAGGTCCCGGCCAGAAGGCCTCTATCAAGGCACGAGCCTCCGCGGGAATCGTCCTGGCCCAATAGCCCAGATCGGCCTCGGGCGATACATGGACAATAACCGGGTGACTGGACGGGCGCCCCTTGACCGCGTAAATCCGTGCAATCGCATCGGAATTCTCCGCGTCTCCCCCCAGGCCATAGACCGTTTCCGTCGGAAACGCGACCAGACCACCTGCCGCAAGGCGTTCCGCGGCCAAACGCAGCGCCTGGGCCATATCGGATTGACGTGACGGCGTCATAGCGAAAACGGCATATGAAGTGCGCCCGCCACCGCCGCCGCCGCGTCGCGGGCGGCCGAAAGCGTCGGTGCCACCAGATTGATGTGGCCCATTTTCCGTCCGCGCCGGGCCTCCTGCTTGCCATACAAATGCAATTTGGCATTGGGCGTGCGCAATACCGCGGACCAATCGGGCTCGCGCTTCTCGCCCGTGGCCGGATCAAACCAGACATCGCCCAAAATATTCAACATCAACGCCGGGCACAGGCTATCGGTGCTGCCCAGCGGCAAACCGGCCATCACACGAACCTGCTGCTCGAACTGACTGGTAACGCAGGCATCCATGGTGTAGTGGCCGCTATTGTGCGGGCGCGGCGCAATCTCATTGGCCACCAAAGCGCCATCTCGCAAAACAAAAAACTCCACGCACAACACGCCGTAATAGCCCAGGCCTTGTGCAATATTCAGCGCCGCTTGCCCGGCTTGCCGGTGCAAGGCGGCTTCAGCAGCCGAAAACTCGGTCGCCACGGTCGACACCGCCAGGATGCCATCATGATGTTCATTGCGAGCGCAGGGGTAGGTGACGGCCCGGCCATCGAACCCGCGGGCCAGCACCACCGAAAACTCAGACTCGAGCGGCATCAAGGCTTCCAGCACACAGGCGGCCCCGCCGAAAGAGTCAAAGGCTTCAAGCGCCTGCTCGCGGCTGGCGATACGCGCCTGCCCCTTTCCGTCATAGCCAAAACGGGCCGCCTTGAGTATGCCGGGAAACAAGGTTGAAGGCGCCCGCTCGATATCGTCGCGGCCATGTATAGCGGCATAAGGCGCAAGCGGCACGCCCATTTTGCCGATAAAGGCTTTCTCCAGAATGCGGTCCTGCACAATGGCGACGGCTTCGGCCGCCGGGCTGACCCGGGAATGCGCGGCGAGCTTTTGCAGGCTTAGCGCCGGCACATTCTCAAACTCGGTCGAAATCGCGGCGCAGCGCTCGGACAAACGGGCCAGTCCGGCCTGATCGTCATACGCCGTCTGAATATGCAGATCGGCCACGGCGCCCGCCGGGCACCGCTCAATAGGATCGAGCACCGCCACCTTGTAGCCCATGCTTTGCGCCGCCTGGCAAAACATGCGTCCCAGCTGTCCTCCGCCAATCATACCCAACCAGTTTCCCGGCGCTATAGGCAAAACAGGTGGAACCGCATTCGTAGCCATATTCTGAAAAATAAAAAAATAATGAAATTAAAAAAGCCGGCTGCTTTGGAGCCGGCCTATGCGCCGCCGTCTAAAACAGTCTGCGAAGAGAGCCCACCCTACATGGTGACATGCGGGGGAACCGCCATAGCTTGTGCCGCCTCGGTTTGGCGTGCGCGGAATTCCTGCAGCTTCCTGCGCAAGTCGACATCGGTCGTGGCCAGACAGGCAATGACATGCAAGGCTGCATTGGCGGCTCCCGCCTCGCCGATGGCAAAGGTGGCAACCGGTATGCCTTTGGGCATCTGTACGATGGACAGCAGGGAGTCCTGGCCTTGCAGATACTTGGAGGGGATGGGCACGCCAAACACCGGAACCGGCGTCAGGGCCGCCATCATGCCCGGCAAGTGCGCTGCGCCTCCGGCGCCGGCAATAATGGCGCGTAAACCACGCTCAGTCGCCCGCGCGCCGTACTCAACCATTTGATGCGGCATGCGGTGCGCCGAAACAACACGCATCTCGAGAGGCACGCCGAACTCTTCCAGCACGGCCACGGCGTGTTTCATGACATCCCAGTCACTGGACGAGCCCATGATGACACCGACCAGCGGGCCTCCGGATTCGGATTCGGTCGAAGAAGTCAAAGTAAACTCGGTCATAAGCACCCTCGCCTAAGTCGTCAAACGTGTCATGGCTTCGCGATATTTGGCCGCCGTTTTCTCCAGCACACTGGCCGGCAGGCGTGGAGCGGGCGGAGTTTTATCCCACACCTGGGTCTCGAGCCAATCGCGCACAAACTGCTTGTCGAACGACGGTGGACTCATGCCCGGCCGGTATTGCGCGGCGGGCCAGAAACGCGATGAATCCGGTGTAAGCACCTCATCCATCAAATGCAGTTGGCCTTGCGCATCGAGCCCGAATTCGAATTTGGTGTCGGCAATAATAATGCCTTTGCCGGCGGCGAACTCGGCCGCTTCAGAATAAAGCTTGAGGGTCACGTCGCGGATTTTTTCCGCCATGGCCAAGCCCACCTGACCCACCACGAAATCAAAATCCACATTCTCGTCATGCGTGCCGAATTCGGCCTTGGCCGCCGGCGTGAACAGCGGCGTAGGGAGCTTGCCGGCCTGTTGCAAACCTTCAGGCAGCACAATACCGCAAATCGATCCGTGCGCCTGATAGTCTTTCCAGCCCGAGCCGATAAGATAACCCCGGGCAACGGCCTCGACCAGTATGGGCTTGAGCCGCTTGACCACCATCGCGCGCCCGCGCACCTGATCACGCTCGTCCGCGGTGACCACGTCTTCGGGCGCAATGCCGGTCACATGCGTCGGCAGCACATGGCCCAGCTTTTTCAGCCAGAATTCGGTCAGCTCGGTCAGCACCTGACCCTTGCCCGGAATGGGATCGTCAAGAATAACGTCAAACGCCGAGATCCGGTCGCTGGCCACTATCAGTAGTTTATCGTCGCCCACCGCATACATATCGCGCACCTTGCCGCGCGCCAGCAAAGGCAACGATTTAATAGTCGATTGATGAAGTGCCTGCACCACGATCCGTCCTTGGAACAAAAACATTAGGCGTCTGGCTCGTGCCGAACGCCACCGATGGAAAAAGAACGCATCGAGCCAGCCTGACGCCGGCGGCGATGCATTTCTGCACAGCCGCGGCCGTTTACTGGACTTTCTGCGCCAATTGCCCCGCCGCGTACTGCTGCGCGATCTGCGACAGAGGTATGGGCTTGATCTTGCTGGCATGCCCGGCCGTGCCGAATTGTTCGTAGCGCTGCTTGCATACTTTTTTTGCCGCCTGGCGCGCGGGTTTCAGATAATCGCGCGGATCGAACTTGCCCGGATTTTCTGCCATGAAACGCCGGATTGCGCCGGTCATGGCCAAACGAATGTCGGTATCGATATTGACCTTGCGCACGCCGAACTTGATGGCCTCTTGAATTTCTTCGACCGGCACGCCGTAGGTTTCTTTCATGTCGCCGCCAAACTCGCGAATCTCGGCCAGCAGATCTTGCGGCACGCTGGAGCTGCCATGCATGACCAGATGCGTATTGGGCAAACGGCGGTGTATGTCCTTGATGCGTGATATCGACAAAATGTCGCCGGTAGGCTTGCGTGTGAATTTGTACGCGCCGTGGCTGGTACCGATGGCGATGGCCAGCGCGTCCAGCTGCGTGTGGCGTACAAAGTCGGCGGCCTGCTCGGGGTCGGTCAGCAATTGATCCATGGTCATGGAGCCGTCGGCGCCGTGGCCGTCTTCCTTGTCGCCCTTCATGGTTTCCAGTGACCCCAGGCAGCCCAGCTCGCCCTCGACGGTAACGCCCAGCTTGTGGGCCATTTCGACCACGCGGCGGGTCACGTCCTGGTTGTATTCGTAATCGGCAATGGTTTTACCGTCTTCTTTCAAAGACCCGTCCATCATGACGCTGGAAAAGCCCAGCTCAATCGCCCCCTTGCATATGGCGGGCGACTGGCCGTGGTCTTGATGCATGACAACCGGAATGTGCGGGAAGGATTCGACCGCCGCCTGGATCAGGTATTTCAGGAACCCTTCGCCCGCATATTTACGAGCACCGGCCGAGGCCTGCATGATGACCGGACTGTTGGTTTCATCGGCCGCTTCCATAATCGCTTGAACCTGCTCCAGGTTATTAACGTTGAAAGCCGGAATGCCATAGCCGTTTTCGGCCGCATGATCGAGCAACTGACGCATGGAAACTAAGGCCATGGCGAGATCTCCTGAATACAAGATGAATAGGGAATAGCCGGTATTTTACGGGGGAATACGATAAATTGCTTAGCGCGCCGACACGTCATTGCCAAAGGAAAACGCGCCGCGCAAGCCTCTTCCCCCGGCGCCGGCCCACTTTGTCAGGACTTGTTACCGGCGCGGATCGCCGACTTCGGACGAAACGCGCGTACGACTTGTTCGCGTGTCTCGATATAAGGGCCGCCGATCAGGTCGATGCAATACGGCACCGCCGCAAAAATGCCTGCCGCCAAGGTGTTCCCCTGGGCGTCTTTCAAGCCTTCAAGCGTTTCCCGGATGGCCTTGGGCTGGCCGGGCAGATTGATGATCAGGGCCGCGTGTTGTGGCGTTTCGCGTATTACCGCCACCTGTCGCGACAGGATAGCGGTGGGCACGAACCGCAGGCTGATCTGGCGCATCTGCTCACCGAAGCCGGGCATTTCACGGCTGGCGACAGCCAGGGTCGCTTCGGGCGTGACATCGCGCCGGGCCGGGCCCGTGCCCCCCGTGGTCAACACCAGATCGCAACCCATCTCGTCGACCAGATGAATCAGGGTGGCCGAAATCTGCTGCCGCTCATCGGGAATCAGGCGCGCGGCAAACTGGCAAGAGCCAACCAGAGCCGCTTCAAGCCACGCCTGCAGGGCAGGAATGCCCTGATCTTCGTAGACGCCGCTGGAAGCACGGTCGGAAATGGAAACCAGGCCCACCAACAGTTCATCGGGATGGCTGCGGACAAGAGGGGTATGTGCTGACATGTTTTTCCTGGGCTGGCGCTAAGTGTTCTGGCTGGCTTTCGTTCTGGTTGGTTTTTGTTCTGGCTGGTTTTTGTAGCGGCACCCCTTGTGGGTGCCATTTCTGAATAATGTAATCCTGTTTTCAATAACGTAATTTTGCGGATACCGTTTTGATTGCCAAATTTTTGCCACCCACAAGGGGTGGCACTACAAACGCCGCCAGCGCTACAAACGCCACTACCTACACGCAACGGCCGCCATCCACCTCCAGGCACGCACCGGTGACGAACGCAGCCTCATCCGAAGCGAAATACAAAGCGGCATTGGCAATATCCTGAGGCGTAGAGAAGCGCCCCATGGGAATGCTTGACAGGAATTTCTCGCGATTCGCCGGCGTATCGGGCATGCCCATAAAATCTTCCAGCAAAGCCGTTGCGCCGATAACCGGGTTAACGCAGTTGACCCGTATATTGTCCTTGCCCAGTTCAGCCGCCATGGCTTTGCTGGCGGTAACGACCGCGCCCTTGGTGCTGTTGTACCAGACCAGGCCGGGGCGCGGACGAATCGCCGCTGTCGAGGCAATATTGACAAACGAACCGCCGCCCTGCTGGCGGAAGTACGGCACGATATGTTTGGCCGTCCAGAAAATACTTTTGACATTGACACGAAAGACCCGCTCGAAATCGTCCTCCGTGATCTCAAGCAAAGGCTTGTTTTTATGCGTGGTGCCCGCGTTATTCACCACGCAGTGCAAGACGCCATAAGCCTTCAGGGTTTCGGCCAGCAGATTGGCAATGCTGGCTCCATCGGTCACATCCACGGCGCAAAACGACGCGTCGCCACCCGCCTGGCGGATCTGCTCACACACAGCCTGCCCATGCTCCTTGTGAATGTCGGCCACCACCACGCGTGCACCCTCACGCGCAAAGGTATGCGCAATGCCCGCGCCGAAACCCGAACCCGCCCCCGTCACAACGGCCACTTTTCCTTCCAAACGCATATCTGCTCCTTTTCGAATATTTTTTAATGCTTGATTGCAATAGTCTTGACTGTCGTAAACCCGTAAAGGGCCTCAAAACCCTTTTCACGGCCGAAGCCCGACTGCCCCGTGCCGCCAAAAGGCAGCTCTACTCCGCCGCCCGCGCCGTAATTGTTTACAAACACCTGCCCGGCCCGCACATGCCGCGCCATGCGCATCTGGCGAGCACCGTCCTGAGTCCAGACGCCCGCCACCAGCCCAAACGGCGTACTGTTGGCCAGACGCAGCGCATCGGCCTCGTGCTCGAACGCAATGGCCGCCAGCACCGGCCCGAAAATTTCCTCCTGGGCCAGCCGATGCCCGGGAGGCACGTGGCTAAGCAATACCGGCGGCTGATAAAAACCGGTGGCAGGAGCCGAGGTTTCCAACGTTCCGCGCGCGGCCACCGTAATGGAAGCCTCGTCGGCCTCGGCCAAAAAGCCCTGCACGCGAGCCAGTTGCCTGGCGCTGATCAGCGGCCCGCAATCCAGGTTTTCGCTGGCCGGCCCGGTACGCGTACAGGCAAACAGCTCGGAGAGCCGATCCATAAGCGTTGTATATAGCGGACGTTGAATCAGCAAGCGGCTGCCCGCCGAACACGTTTGGCCCGCGTTCTGCAAAATGGCATTGAGCAGCACCGGCAGGGCGGCGTCGATATCGGCATCGGAAAACACAATCTGCGGCGACTTCCCGCCCAGCTCCAGCGTGGCCGGCGCAAAATGGCCGGCCGCAGCCTGCGCCACCTGCCTGCCCGTTTGCGGCGAACCGGTAAACGAAATATGGTCGATACCCGGATGAGCCGACAAAGCCGCGCCCGCCTCGGCGCCCAGACCGGTACAAATATTCAAAGCCCCCGGCGGCAACCCGACATCGAGCGCAATCTGCGCCAATTCCAGTAACGACACACAAGCGTCTTCCGCCGGTTTGACCACACAGGCGTTGCCGGCCGCCAGGGCCGCGCCCACGCTGCGACCGAAAATCTGCAAAGGATAATTCCAGGGGATGATATGCCCTGTCACCCCATGCGGCTCGCGCACCGTCAGCACAGTAAAGTCCTGCGGATAAGGGATGGTCGTACCGTGCAGCTTGTCGACCGCGCCGCCGTAAAACTCGAAATAGCGCGCCACCGCCGCCGCATCCGCCCGGCCCTGCTTCAAAGGCTTGCCGGTGTCTTTGGATTCGATCTGCGCCAAGTGCTCCTGACGATCCTGCAAGGCCACGCTCAGGCGCAACAACAGACGGCTGCGCTCGCTGGGCGCCATTTTGCCCCAGGCCCCGTTATAAGCCGCTCGCGCCGCCGTCACCGCAGCATCGATATCCGCAGCCCGCGAGCGCGCAATAGAGGAATATTCCTGCCCATCGGAAGGATCGATCACGGGTAAGGATTCACCCGTCTGGGCACCCACCCAACGGTTCGCTATGAAATTTTGATATGCCATGGCTTCGTCTCTTTAATTGGGCCGGCGCAGTGCGCCTGACGCCGAACGGGATGCAGCGACATAAGTATAGTCCGCAGAAAACGGATGGCCATCGCCATGGCAGAGGGTGATGGCAGCCACAAGGGCTGCCGCTACAAATACATACCCGCCACTTGTAGCGGCAGCCCTTGTGGCTGCCATCCAAGCCCCGGACAGCCGAGGCGCCAGATACAATGACCCGCGGCAACATTCACAAACACGACGACTGCAATTACCTGCAATCCGGGAGAACCATGGCGGGCAAACGCGTTTTACTGGCCGGTGCAGGCGACCTGTGCCGGCGTGCCGCACATTTATTGCTGGCGCAAGGCGACGAAGTATGGGGTCTTCGCCGCCACCCGCCCGTGCACGACACCTCCGGCATACGCTGGCTGGCAGGCGATCTGACGCAAAAGCTCGACTTGCCGCTCACAGGCATCACCCACATCATTTACGCCCCCACCCCTACGGCAAACCACGGCACGCCTACAGCCGGCCGCCATTCAGCAATATCTTCCCGCCCCGACGAAGCCGCCTACCGCGCGGTGTTTCTGCACGGCTTGCAAAACCTCCTTGGCATATTGGACAGGCAAACGCTGCAACGATTCCTGTTCATCTCGTCCAGTGCCGTCTACGGCGCGCAGGGCGACGTATGGGTGGACGAAACCACACCACCCAACCCCAGTAACTTTAACGGGCAAGTACTGCTCGAGGCGGAACAATGGCTGGCCGCCCAACTGCCCAACGCCATCTGCTTCCGGCTGGCTGGCCTGTATGGACCTGGCCGACTGACCTTGCTCGAACGCCTGAAACAAGGCCACGCCGCCGTGCCGCGGCACTCAGTCCACTGGGCCAACCGCTTCCACATCGACGACGCCGCCCGCGCCGCCGTACATCTGTTGGAGCTCAAACAGCCCGAAGCCTGCTACATAGGCGCGGACAACTATCCGCACAGAATCGACGAACTCTACGACGCACTGGCTGCCATGCTGAATGTCGACCCGCCCCCCGCCGCCCCTCCCTCCGACAAACCGGGCAACAAACGCCTGAACAACGCACGCCTGAGAACCAGCGGATTCGAGCCCGCCTGGCCCGACGCCATCGAAGGCTATCGCGCCCTGATTGACGGAGCGCGGTGATGCCGGGCGTTCAGTCGTCTTGGCATCGTGTTGTCGCTTTGTGCAGCGTTGTGTGTTACCCACAAGGGGTGGCGCTACATGAGCGAGCGCCACGCAAACATCAACGACGCGAGCGTCGTGGCCAGTCAAGGTGGGGCGGGCGATTCGGGCGCGCCGCGCGCAGGGCCGGCTTCGGGGAGGCAAGGCGTGCGCTGTTTGAGTGGGACGATTGCGAATAGCCCAGTGGGCTATTCGCCCCACGAGTTCGCACGCCGCCCCGAAGCCGGCCCTGCGCGCGGGAAGTCATGGCGCAGCCATGACCGGGCCCGTCAGAGCCCGATCCGCCTTGACTGGCCATGACGCGGGGCTAGAAGGTTCTGGACAAGATAGCTAGGCTGACACAAAAAAATGCCACCTTCAGCGAATGCCACCCACAAGGGGTGGCGCTACAGGGTGGCGCTACGGAAACAGCACCAACAACGTCAGCGCATATTCCCCGTATGCCCCAGCGAATACCGACCAGGCTGCGGCCACACCGTCAGGCCATGGGGCTCAGTTCCAACCCGAATAATCTTGACAGCCCCGCTAGTCGTATTGATCGCATAAACCACGTTATCAAAACGCCCCGATATCCACAAATACTTTCCATCGGCACTGACATTACCCATATCGGGGCTGCCGCCACCCGGGATAGGCCACGTCGCCACCACCTTACCCGTAGCAAAATCCAGCACCGAAATACTTCCCGGTCCCTTGGGCCTGCCGTGAATCTTGTTCGAACCCCGGTTCGTGATATAGAGCTTCGTACCGTCCCGGCTAGGATACAAACCGTGAGTGCCCACGCCCGTCTTGATGAAGCCCACCTTCTTGAAACTGGCCCCATCGATCACGTATACACCGTCGGCCATCATATCGGCCACGTAAAATATTTTGCCATCGGGCGAACTGCGGATATCCTGAGGCATCCCGCCCTTGGCAAGCTTAAGGTAACCCAGCACCTCATGCTTGACCATATCGATCTTGACCAGGCCGCCATCGAATTCGCAGGTAAAAATGGCATAGCGCCCGTCGATGGAATAATCGGCGTGGTTGATCCCCGCGCAGCCGGGAGTCGCCAGCGAAAACTGCAAGGCCATCGTGTGCGGATCACGAAAATCAAGCCGCTTCAACGCTTCGGCGACCACAACCGCCGACTTGCCATCGGGGGTGAAGTACATATTGTAGGGATCGTCCACCTTCACCGCCGCGCCGGGCTTGCCGGTGTCGGGATCGATGGGAGTCAGACTCCCATTGGGCGTGCCCTCGGCATTATTGGCCACCCACAGCGTCTTCAAATCCCAGGAAGGCACCACATGCTGGGGATTCGCACCCACCTTGAAACGGCTCACCACCTTGAATGTGGCCGGATCAATCACGTAAACATCGTTGGACTTCACATTGGGGACATACACCCTGGGCAAGGCGCCGGCCACGGCCGGACTAAGCTTGCCCGCCGTTGCTTCGCTGTAAAGATTGGCCGGGTTGATAACCGCCGGCATGCCCGGGATCGTTTTGATCGGCTGATCGGGCTCGGCGGCGACGGGGTCCAGAGCGGGCCCCATGCTTGGAGAGGCGGTGGACGCACCGGAGGACGCATCAGATCCAACCGCATCGTCGGCCACCGCAACAAGCCGCGAAGATGAACCGCACTGGGAAAGCTCCAGGTCGGGCCCCGCTGGGTTGTTCGCGGTACTGACAGACCGTTCGGGTTCGACTGCCGACACAGCCACCGCATAGATCCCGCTTAAAGCCACAGCAGCGTACAAGGCCGTCTGAAGGAACGGATGCCTGACATGCTTCATTTCGAATATCCCATAAATAATTCCGACCTGTTATCGAGCCGTATCACGACGAATCGCGGCAATCGTCTGGGTAACAATGGCATCGATGCCCAACCGTCCCAACTCGGCGCTGGATCGGCGCGGATCGCCGCCATATACGCCATCGGCCGCGCCCGGCTTGCCCGCTTTGCGCAGTTTGTCCTCGCGCACCATTTGCGGGGCGACCGCCATCAGCAGCGATGTATCAGCCAAACCCGCATGGGTGCCGATCTCATCATCGCGATAGCCGCGCCCACGCAATATTTTTGCAAAGCCTTCGGAACTCGCCCGATAGTATTCGGCAGGCGCGAACGCTCGGGCCGGCGATTTGGCCCAGGCTTTATTCAGGCGATTCGCCACCTGCGTCAGATCTTTCTGGTAGCCGCCGTGATCGCCCAGGAAAACAATATTGCGAAACCCGTGAACCATAAAACTGTTGGCGGCGGATTCCAGAGTTTTCTCGAAGACATCATCGGGAACAGTGATCGTACCGGGAAAGCGCATGTGCGCGGTCGCCGGCTTATATCCGCCTTCAGGCACATAAGCGATAACGGGAGCGACCAGGGCGTTGCCCAGGCCTCGCGCAATCTTCTGCGACAAGACACGAACACGCTCATTGTGCTTGCCCAGCGCGACGTACGGGCCGCTCTGCTCCGTGCCGCCAATGGGAATGATGATCGTGGTCTTGCCCGCCCGGACCAGGTCACGCAGCTCGGTCCAGGTCAGGTCTTCGAGCTGCACGCCAGCAGCGCCCTGGGCGAACGCCACCTGCGCCCCGGCCAACAGGGAAACACCCACAACGAATCGAATCAACGCTAGTAACATGGCAATGTTTGAACAAAACTCGCAAAACCGGCCCAGTAAAATAGGCCTTGCAGACCCAGCCGGCAATCGGCTTATGCGGCGGTGTGTCGCCACACATAAGCACCCGGTGAAATCATACTGTAAAACACAGCCTTTTTACGGCTTGCAACGCCATGGTAGTACGATAGCTGACAATTCCCAGTTCAGACCCGACTCACCCTTTACTCAAATCAGGAACCCTTATGGCCATTTCCCTCTATGCTGTCTCAGTACCTCTTTGCAAACAAATGCTCAACAGCCTGAGCGCCATTCTGAACAAGGCGCAAGCGCATGCCAGCGCGAAGAACATCGAACCCGACGCATTGCTTCAGGCTCGCCTGTTTCCCGATATGTTTCCCTTGATCCGCCAGGTGCAAATCGCCACCGACTTCGCTCGTGGCATCTGTGCACGCTTGGCCGGCGCCGATGTGCCCTCTTATGAATCCAGCGAAAAAACCTTTGCCGATCTCCAGGCGTTGATCAGTAAAACCCTGGCATTTATCGACGGCTTCACGCCGGCTCAAATCGACGGTAATGAAGAGCGCATCACGATTTTGCGCCCCGGTACGCCCAAAGAGAAAAAATTCACCAACCAAGCCTATCTGCTGACCTACGGCCTGCCGCAGTTCTATTTTCACGTCACCACCGCCTATGCCATCCTGCGCCACAACGGCATCGAAATAGGCAAGCGTGACTACATGGGCGCCTGAGCGGCTTCCAGACATTTGCCGGGCGGGCATGGATGCCTCGTCCGGCAAGGGCCATCAGGTAAGTTCTGTCATGACGCGGCTTTGGTAGGCCGGCCGCAATGCCAGGCGCCGATACCAGGCCTCCAGATGCGCCAGGGCCGGCCGCTGAATCGGCATTTCAAACCAGGCGTATATCAAGCAAGCCAGCGGAATATCGCCCATGCCGAAATCGCTGCCCGACAAAAACGGCTTTTTGGCCAAGGCCGCGTCAACAATGCTCAGATGATCCGCACAGGCTTGCAAGCCCCGTTGGGCCACATCCTTTTTCCTCTGCTCGGCCGGCAGCCGGACCGTATTTAAAAACAGATCCTTATAAGGTGCGGTAAACGTCGAGGTCGCCCAATCCATCCACTGATCGGCCATCGCCCGCTGCGTCAAATCCCGGGGGTACAAAGCGCCCTCGCCATGCTTGGCGCAAAGATAGCGCACAATCGCATTGGACTCCCAAAGGGTGAAGCCATCATCCTGAATACACGGCACGAGGCCATTAGGATTCATCGCCCGATACTCGGGCGTCTTCACGACACCGAAGGCACCGCCCGCAACAACGTGCTCGTAGGAAATTCCCAGTTCGTCGGCACACCAAAGCACTTTTTTGACATTACTTGAATTCTGGCGACCCCATATCGTTAACATGCCGGCTTCCCTCTGTTTGAGATTCAGAGCTTCCATTATATAGACCCATGTCATTGAAGACCCATGTCATTGACAACTTAATCAACGCGCGCAGCAGGCCGTCCGGCTGACCCGATGCTCGCGAAATAGCCGACATCGCCTGCGGGGTGGTCACTGTAGCGGCACCCCTTGTGGGTGCCATCGCCGCTCTGCAGGTATCGGGTTAATCGCCAGGCCGTTAGATGGCACCCACAAGGGGTGCCGCTACAACAAGGGGCGCCGCTACAAATACAGCGGGAAAAGACAGTCACGCCACCGCAAAATCTGAAATAATCAAATACGATGGAATAAAGCGGTTATCGTGCTCGTATACCCTGGAGTACGCCCTATACCTTGGAGTACGCACGATCAACACCGATCTCATCCGGAGACTTCATCATGAACAAACGACTCTTCATTTCCTCTTTGATACTGGCCGGCGGCAGCCTGCTCGGACTTGCCGCCCAGGCCGCCGCGCCGGTTGGCATGAACGGCACAATGCTGGTGGACAAGGCCGGCATGACGCTTTACACGTTCGACAAAGATGCTGCCAATAGCGGCAAAAGCGTCTGCAATGGAGGTTGCGCGACCAACTGGCCGCCTTTGAAGGCCGACGAACACGCCAAGGCCAGCGGCAACTTCACCCTCGTCAAGCGTGACGACGGCACCATGCAATGGGCCCACAAAGGCAAGCCTCTGTATCATTTCGCGTCCGACAAAAAGCCGGGCGACAAAAGCGGCGACAACTTCAAGAATATGTGGCGCACAGCCCAGGAATAAGGCCCAGGCAGCGATGGCGGATCCATTGCCGATGAGTGACGAAAGTGCGCAGATGGTGGCGTGCCTGCCCCGCCTGCGCCGTTATGCACGCGCCCTCATCGGCGAGCGCAACGCCGCCGACGACCTGGTCCAGGACACCTGCGAACGCGCCTGGGCCCGGCTGGCCACGTGGCGCCGCGATAGCGACATGCGTGCCTGGCTATTCGGGATTATGCATAACCTGCATGTCGATCAGCACCGCAAACCAAGGCTAACCACTACCCCTATGGACGACGCCAGCCTCGCGGTCTCTACCCGCGCCACCCAAACCGATTTTCTGGAAATTCGGGATATCGAAGCCGCGCTGGCACAGTTGCAGGTCGAACAACGCGAGGTATTGCTGCTTGTGGCCCTGGAAGACATGCGCTACGAGGAAGCAGCCAAAATACTGGGCATTCCTTTGGGCACGGTTATGTCGCGACTCTCACGGGCCAGGGAAAAAATGCGTTCCCTCATGCACGTAAACACCCAGACCAGCCTGTTAAAGGTAGTCAAATGAGTCTCTTGCCCATTACCGAAGCCGAGCTCCAGGCCTTTATCGAGGACGTGCTCCCCGAGCCGAGGCGCGTGGATCTCGAGGTTTATCTGGCCGCGCACCCGGCCGAGGCCGAACGGCTCAGAGCATTGCGCGAACAAAAGCTTGCGCTCAAAGCGCTATACGACCCGATATTGGACGAACCCATACCGGCAAGACTGCAGATCGCGGCCAGCGGCCCTGCGCGCGTCTCCCAACGCTGGCTGCCGGCAAGCCTGCCGCGTGTCGCGGCCAGCCTGGCTCTGGTCGCGGCGGGCGCCGCAGCGGGCTGGATGGGGCGCGGCGCAACGGATCCCGGCTCGCTCGACATGCAGGCAAGCGACTCCACCTCCACAAGAGTCCAGATGGCAAGCCTGGCCCGTTATGCCGCCATGGCGCATCAGGTCTACAGCCCCGAAGTACGTCACCCGGTGGAGGTGGGCGTCGATCAGGAAGATCAACTGGTGAAGTGGCTGTCCAAACGGCTTGGATCAACCCTGCGCCCACCCAAGCTCAAGCCTCTGGGCTACGAATTGATGGGAGGCAGGCTGCTGCCGGGCTCAAATGGCCCCGTTGCGCAATTCATGTATGAAGACGCCGCCAAACATCGGCTGACGCTTTACGTTTCGACCGAAAACACAGCCAACAAAAATACCGGATTCCGTTTTGCCCGGGAAGGCTCGATCAATGTTTTCTACTGGATCGACGGCAAATGCGGCTACGCCTTGTCCGCGGATATCGACAAGGCACAACTGACACAACTGGCCACGGCCGTCTACGAGCAGCTCGAGCCGAGCTAGAGGATGTGCCACCCACAAGGGGTGGCGCTACATGGCCCACGGTCACGTTCGTCCAGCAGCGTCTATCTTTTGTGGCCGCCTCATTTTTGCAATGACGCCTATCCCTGTAGCGGCAGCCCTTGTGGCTGCCATTTTCATCAGTCTAGCGTCGTGGGCGGTTAAGGTGGGGCGGGCGATTCGGGCGCTAGTCCCTCCACCCCAGCGCCATTAGTCTCGCACTGAAGGCGCAAGAAAACTATACAAGTGGGACGTTTGCGATCAGTCCAGTGGACTGATCGCCCCACGAGTTCGCACGCCGCCCCGAAGCCGGCCCTGCGCGCGGGAAGTCATGGCGCAGCCATGACCGCGCCCGTCCGAGCCCGATCCACCTTAACCGGCCATGACGCGGGGCTAGAAGAAGGTTTTAGGCAAGATAGGATTAATGCGAAAAAAATGCCACCCACAAGGGGTGGCGCTACAAACAAAATGGCACCCACAAGGGGTGCCACCACAACCATCAGGCGAACCTGATGGTCTACTGCCCTTCCAGGAAGCTCTTCAGCTTATCGGCACGGCTGGGGTGACGCAGCTTGCGCAAGGCCTTGGCTTCGATTTGACGAATCCGCTCGCGGGTGACGTCGAACTGCTTGCCGACTTCTTCCAGCGTTTGATCCGTGCTCATCTCGATCCCGAAACGCATGCGCAGCACTTTGGCTTCGCGCGGGGTGAGCGAATCGAGCACTTCCTTGACGACGTCGCGCATCGAACCATGCAAGGCGAACTCGGACGGCGACAGCGTGCCCGTGTCTTCGATGAAATCGCCCAAATGCGAATCATCGTCGTCGCCTATGGGCGTTTCCATCGATATCGGCTCTTTGGCGATTTTAAGGATCTTGCGTACCTTGTCTTCAGGCATATCCATTTTCTGCGCCAGGGTTGCGGGATCGGGCTCGGCGCCGGTCTCCTGCAGAATCTGGCGATTGATGCGATTCATTTTATTGATCGTTTCAATCATATGAACCGGGATACGGATCGTGCGCGCCTGGTCGGCAATGGAACGCGTAATGGCCTGTCGTATCCACCACGTTGCATAGGTGGAGAACTTGTAGCCGCGACGGTATTCGAACTTGTCGACTGCCTTCATGAGGCCGATATTGCCTTCCTGGATAAGATCCAGGAACTGCAGCCCGCGATTGGTGTATTTCTTGGCAATCGAAATCACCAGCCGCAAATTGGCTTCCGTCATTTCGCGCTTGGCCTTGCGAGCTTTCGCTTCGCCGGTCGCCATGCGCTTGTTGACGTCTTTAAGGTCTTTCAACGGCAGCACTACGCTGGCCTGCAAATCGATCAGCTTCTGTTGCAGTTCTTGCACAGCGGGGATATGGCGCTCGAGCGTTTCCGAATAATCGTGCCCGGCCGCCACTTCGCGCAAGACCCAGCCCAGATCGGTTTCGTGGCCCGGAAACGCCTTGATGAAATACGCGCGCGGCATGTTGGCGCGATCGACACACGTATGCAGAACCGCGCGTTCGAGCTTGCGCACATCGGCTACCTGGCGGCGCAGGGTATCAGCCAGCCTTTCGACCATTTTCGCCGTAAAGCGTATGCCCATCAACTCATTCAGAATGGCTTCTTGCGCCTGGATATAGTTTTGCGCTTCGTACCCTTCTTTTTCGAACGCCCGGCGCATTTTCTCGAACCAGACGTTAATGACTTCGAATTTTTTCAGTGATTGCACGCGCAGCACTTCAAGCTGCTTGCTGCTCATCCCGCCCGCCGGCCCGTCTTCGTTTTCGTCGCTTTCCACCGTGACGCCGGCCCCGGCATATTCTTCTCCTTCCTGATCAATCAGGCCATCGACCACCTCATCGATTTGCGCCGTGCCTTCGCGCACGCGCTGGATGTGGCTGAGAATTTCGTTGACGGTGGTCGGGCACGCGGCAATCGCCATCACCATGTGCTTCAAGCCATCTTCGATGCGCTTGGCAATCTCGATCTCGCCTTCGCGGGTCAACAGCTCGACCGTGCCCATTTCCCGCATGTACATCCGTACAGGGTCGGTGGTGCGGCCGAAATCCGAATCCACGGTCGTCAGGGCCGCCTCGGCTTCGTCTTCGACGTCGTCGTCGCTCGAAGCCACCGGTGCGTTGTCGCTCAGCAGCAGCGTTTCGGCATCCGGCGCCTGGTCGTAAACGGCAATGCCCATGTCGCTAAAGGTGCTGATAATGCCGTCAATCGCCTCGGCATCGACCAGGTCATCGGGCAGATGATCGTTGATCTCGCCGTAAGTCAGGTAGCCGCGATCTTTACCCAGCTTGATCAGGACCTTCAGACGGTTGCGGCGAGCCTCTTGCTCTTCGGGCGTCATCTGGCTGCGCGCCGGCGCATCTTTATCGGCCTTGGCGCGCTTACCGCCGCGCTTGGGCAAAGGTTTCAGATCGGGGATGACTTCGGCTTCGCCATCGGCATCGTCGTCAAAATCGGGCCGGTCATTATTCGCATTTTTGGCGGGGCGCCCAGGACGACGCCCGCTGGGGATCGCGCGCGCAGCAGTCTTGGACAATTTTTTTGCCTCGCCACCCTCTGCGGCCTTATCAACTTTGACCGATGGGTCGCCCGCCGTCTTGGCGGCTGCGGCTTTCTTGGGCGTTGCATTTTTTGCAACGGCCTTGCCTGCCGCGGCCTTGGCACCAGCCGCCGTGCTCGCGACAGCGGCCCCTTTTACCTTGCTCGCAGCCTTGTCGACACTTTTGGACGCGGCGGCCACGCCCGTTTTTTTAGCAGCTTCTTTTTTAGCTGCCAAAGAGGTTTTACCAGTTGCTTGAGTCATAGTCGCTTCCGTAGGCGCAAACACACTCGGCGGGCAGATGACGCCAGCCGAATGTTGCAGGGCAGAACTTACTTATCGCAAGAGTTTGACGTAGCGCGCAAAAACCCTGATGTCCGTGCGAAGCCCATGAATTAATTTCCTTGACGCAATGGTTACAAGGCTGGGAGAGGCTTCGAAATCAAAACACCATCATTTTGCCGTGGCGGCAAAAAACGCAAAAAACGTATCGGTATTGTGCATCGATATCGTGCCGGTACCGTGTTGGTATCGTGCCGATATCGTACATAACCACCGAATAAATACGCCAAAGCCACCACAACGTTACATAAACACCCTGCGAAAACCTTTAATTTTACAGCAATTAATGCGATGAAACATTATTCAGCAGCGTAATCTGCCTAGTCAGTTCTTGATACCGTTTACGGGCCGCATCATCGTGCAACCCGGCCTGTACCAGGGAGGACTGCTCAGCCCGAAGAGCGTCGATCTCGATATGGCGCAGAGCATCATTCCATTCGGCCTGCGGATCGGGCAAATCATCCTGGCTCAACAGTTCGATCGACAAGGCGCTTAGCACCTCGGCAAGATCGGAGCCCGGATCGGCGGCCTGAAGCAGTGCCCCCACATGGCGCGCCCCGCTCGCGTGAGCCAGGGCCAGTAATTCCCTGACCATTATCAGATGGGGGCCATGTTCAAGAACTTCAAGCTGCTGATCGCCCAGATTTTCCACCAAACCCGGATGCGCCAACAACAGGCGCAGCAGGCGCTTGGCCATCGGCATCACCGAATGGCGATTGGCGCCACGTCGGGTGCGGCCCGCCGGCTGAGGCTGGAATTCGCCTGCCGGCGCCGGCTCAAAATACGGTTCATCGCCCAGATCGGGCCCCGACGAGCCCGGCCACTGCGGCGATGCGCTCGGTCCGGCGCTATCGTATTCGCCCGGGAGCGGCGCTATCGTCAGCGCCGCTTTAAAAGCAGGCGCCGCGGCAAGCATCGCCGCCAGCTCTTCGGGAGTAAGCTGGACAAGACGGGCAAATTCGCGCTCAATCTGCACGCGCAACACCGTCCCTTCGGGCAAACTGGCCAGCAACGGCTTGGCTTCGTGCACACAGGCCGCACGCCCCTCGGCCTCATCCATGGCGTGGCGTGCCGCCAGCTCTTCCAGCATGAAACGCGACAAGGGCACGGCCTCGGCGGCCGAAGCGCGAAACGCCTCGGCCCCATATTCACGCACATACGAGTCTGGATCGTGCTCGGTGGGCAGAAACAGAAACCGGATCGACACATCATCACGCAACATGGGCAGGCAAACCTGCAAGGCGCGCCACGCGGCGCGGCGCCCAGCCCCATCGCCATCGAAACTGAAAATGATCTTGTCGCTTGTACGCAACAATTTCTGGATATGCTCGACCGTGGTAGCCGTGCCAAGCGTAGCCACGGCGTTCTCGACCCCTTGCTGGGCGAGGCCAACCACGTCCATATAGCCTTCGACCACCAGCACATACCCTTGGGCACGTATCCCGGCCCGCCCTTCCCACAGGCCGTATAGTTCGCGCCCCTTTGAAAACAGCGCCGTCTCGGGCGAATTCAGGTATTTGGGCTCGCCACGGCCGATAATGCGGCCTCCGAAGCCAATCAAATTGCCACGCCCATTGCGGATCGGAAACATCACGCGTTCGCGAAAGCGATCGTACCGGCGCCCGTCTTCAGACTCAATGACCAGGCCCGATTCAATCAGCAATGGATCTTCGTAGTGGGGAAAAACAGCAGCCAGCCCGCGACGGTCGGTACCTGACCAACCCAGGCCGAAACGAGCGGCAATCTGCCCGTTTAGCCCACGTTTTTTCAGGTAGGCGATCGCCGCCGCCGAAGCCTTGAGCTCGCTTAGATAGTGGCTCTGCGCCGTATCCAGTATTTGCTGGTGCCGCGAGGCTTCCTGTTTGTGGCGTTGAGTAGCGGCGCGCTGCTGCGGGCTGCGCGGCTCTTCAGGCACGGTCATGCCCGCGCCAGCCGCCAAAGACCGTACGGCCTCGGGGAAGCTCGCGCCAGTATGCTCCATCAGGAACGTAATCGCGCTGCCATGCGCGCCGCAACCAAAGCAATGGTAAAACTGCTTGGTGGGGCTAACGGTAAAAGACGGGCTTTTTTCGTTGTGAAACGGGCAAAGGCCCAGCAGATTGGCTCCGCCTTTGCGAAGCGCTACATATCGCCCGACGACATCGACAACATCAACCCGGGCGAGTAAATCCTGAACAAATGGTTCAGGGATCAATACAGACGCGGAGGCAGCTGTTGGCTGCGTATGCGCTTGTAGTGGCGTTTGACGGCCGCAGCAAGTTTGCGCTTACGCTCAGCCGTGGGCTTCTCGTAGAATTCGCGCGAACGCAGCTCGGTCAAAAGGCCGATTTTTTCAATAGTGCGCTTAAAACGGCGCAACGCCGCTTCGAAGGGCTCGTTTTCTTTCAGACGAACGATAGGCATGTAGTGTCTTAAGCCTTGCTTGTAATGGTTTAAAAATAGGGTAATAGCCAGCCAAAGAGTTTAGCATGAAACGTCTAATTGCGAACCCCTTTTCCAACCCAGGACTCAAGCTGATGGGGGCGCAGGCTGTCATAGTCTTCGAACGGCTGGTGAATCCACGGATTGGTGGGGAGCTTGTCGACAAAATAATCAGGCGTAGCCTTGGAATGGCCCTTCCACCACAGAACCGCACTTTTAAGCTCGGTAATGGATGGAAACTGCTCCCGCAGGTGCTCGCCGACCCGGGTAAAGGTCAGGCCGGTGTCGACCATGTCGTCAACCAGCAGCACCCGCCCCTCGAGGGTGCCACGGGTAATGGTGATGAATTGAGCAATATCCAGTTGACCCTGCTGGGTGCCGGCCGCCTCCCGATAGCTGCTGGTAGCCAGAATACCCAGGGGTAGATCGAAAATACGCGACAACACATCGCCCACCCGCACACCGCCGCGCGCCAGACAGACGATATTGTCGAATCGCCAACCCGCCTCGTGTATAGTCAAGGCCAAACGCTCGATCAAGCTATGGTATTGATCCCAGCTGACCCAGAGGTCGCGATCGGTGCTTGGTGGCAAACTCATTTCAATAACTCCTGTGGTGCATGTAGCGACCGATACATTTTTGTAGTGGCACCCCTTGTGGGTGCCATATCGTTCAAAAACATACCCGTATTTGATTGTAGCGGCAGCCTTTGTGACTGCCATACCTGTATCCGTAATTACCGTCTTGATTGTTAACGATTTTGGCACCCACAAGGGGTGCCACTACATTAGCAGCGGGTAGGCGTCAGCCGTTGTACGGATGGCGCAGCACAATGGTTTCCAATCGGTCGGGGCCGGTGGAAACCATATCGATGGGCACTTCGCACAAGACGGAAATACGCTCCAGATAGCGGCGCGCATTAATGGGCAGCTTGTCGTATTCGGTAATGCCTACCGTCGACTCGGACCAGCCGGCCAGCTCTTCGAGCACGGGTTCCGCTTCGGCCGCAGCGCTTGCCCCGTAAGGAAGAACGTCGAGGAATTCCCCGCGATAGCGGTAGCCCACGCCGATCTTGATTTCGGAAATGCCGTCGAGCACGTCCAGTTTGGTGATGCATAGCCCCGAAATGCCGTTAATCATGACTGAACGCTTCATGGCGGCCGCGTCGAACCAGCCGCAGCGCCGCGGGCGCCCCGTGACGGATCCGAATTCTTTCCCGACCGACGCCAATTGCGCCCCGGTGTCGTCGAGCAGTTCGCTGGGGAAAGGCCCGGAACCCACTCGCGTGGCATAGGCCTTGGCGATGCCCAGCACATAGTGCAAGGATTGCGGCCCAATGCCCGAGCCGGCGGCGGCTGCCCCGGCAACGCAATTACTGCTGGTTACGTAGGGGTAAGTGCCGTGGTCGACGTCGAGCATTGCGCCCTGCGCACCTTCAAACAGCAGGTTATGGCCCGATTTCTGGGCGATATGCAGGTTATTGGATACGTCGGCCACCATGGGCTCGATCGCCGGCGCAAGCGCCATCGCCTTATCGCGCACTTCGTCGGCCGATATGGCCTTGGCGCCCAGGTATTGAGTCAGTACGAAATTGTGATAATCCAGCACCTCGGCCAGTTTGGCATCGAAAGCGGCCGGATCGTAGAGGTCCTGCACGCGCAGGGCGCGGCGCGCTATTTTATCTTCGTAAGCCGGGCCGATCCCCCGGCCGGTCGTACCGATCTTGCCATCGCCCTTGCGCGCTTCGCGCGCCTGATCGACCGCTATGTGATAAGGCAGAATCAATGGGCACGCGGGTGAAATTTGCAGGCGCGACCGCACGTTGATGCCGGCTTGTTCGAGTTCGGCTATTTCGTTCAGGAGCGCTTCGGGCGAAAGCACCACACCGTTGCCGATATAGCAGGTTACGTTGGGGTGCATAATGCCCGACGGAATCAGGCGCAGTATGGTTTTTTTGCCGTTGATCCACAAGGTATGGCCCGCATTGTGCCCGCCCTGGAACCGAACGACGCCCTGAGCCGACTCAGCCAGCCAGTCGACAATTTTTCCCTTGCCCTCGTCACCCCACTGCGTGCCGATCACTACAATATTCTTGCTCATGTTACGTATCAAAAAAGTTTTAGTCCGAAAGAAAGACTAAAAAGGGTTCACACCACACGATAAATCCAGCCCGCGGTTAAATCGCTCGTACCTTCCATGCTCCGCCGTCGAGTGCCAATTCCCGATCGACGGTAAATTCATCCAAATGCTGTGCCTGGCCCGGCAGGGCCTGCACCACAATTTCGCCCGAATCGCGCAGCGCCCGCAATGCATCCAGCAGCAACGAGTCGGTGCCCCATGGAGCGCGAATGGCCCGGGCAACAGGCGGCGGCTCGAGTCCCGACGAAAGCTTGCGCAAATCGAGACTGAAACCGGTCGCAGGCCGGGCGCGGCCAAAAGCCTTGCCTATGCCGTCGTAGCGGCCGCCTTTAACCAGCGCATCGTGCCAGCCGTCGGCATAAATGGAAAACACGGCCCCCGAATGATAGCCATAGCCGCTACCCATATCGGCCAGGTCGATGCCAAGCTCGCGATCGGGCAAAGCGCCCATCAGCGTTTCAAGGCTGGCCAACGCCGCCTGCACCGCCGGCAAGGCGGGCAGGACGCGCCGCGCCCGGGCGACGACCTCGGGGCCGCCGTACAAAGACACCAGCGTCAATAATGCCTGCAAGCTGGCCTCTTGCATATCGGGTAAACGCTTAGCCAATTCGATCAGACCAGGGGTGTCTTTGCTGCTGAGCAGGTCGTAAATATCGTCGGCCACGCCCGGCAACGCCGGGTCGGCCTGAATAATGGCATGCACGACACCCGGATGGTTCAAGTCCAGCCGGGCGTGGCTTACCCCGGCGCGTTCCACGCTCTGGAAGGCCAGCTGGATGATTTCGATGTCGGCCTCGACGCCGGCGTGGCCGAATAATTCGGCGCCTATCTGCAACAGCTCGCGATCGGACAACAGGCCCGAAGGGCGGGCATGCAAGACGGTGCCGCAATAGCAAAGGCGGGTAACGCCGTCGCGATTGAGCAAATGCGCGTCAATGCGCGACACCTGCGGGGTCATGTCCGCCCTCACGCCTAGGGTGCGGCCCGATAGCTGGTCGACCAGCTTGCAGGTGCGCAGATTCAGATCGCCCCCCGTGCCCGTAAGCAAGGAGTCGAGGTACTCCACCAGGGGGGGAGCCACCAGTTCGAACCCATAGGTACGGTACAGGTCGAGTAAATCGCGCCGCAGTTCTTCAATGCGGCGCGCCTCGGCGGGGAGAATATCAGCCAGGTTCTCTGGCAACAGCCATTTGGACATTGGTGCGAGTGGAAAAAGCTTTGGAAATTTTGTAGCGGCACCCCTTGTGGATACCATTTTTCATGCATATATGGCACCCACAAGGGGTGCCGCTACAAACCAGACAAACAAAGAAAAAGCGACTGGAGGCGTAAGCCCGCCCGGTCGCTTGCGGCAATAATCAGTTAACTTACAGGCTATTGTACCCTGTTGTTGTACCCCGCCCAAATGGCGAATCGGCGTTTTGTCGCAGATTCGCCATAGGCGCGGCCCATCATGGCGTAGTAGGTTTAGCGCCCGCGGCCGAATTCCAGTACTTGAAAAACTCGGATTTGGGGCTCAGTACCAGCACATCGCTCGCCTTGGAGAAGGCCGCGCGATAGGCTTCAAGGCTTTTGTAAAAGCTGAAGAATTTGGGATTCTTGCCATAGGCCTCGGAATAAATCGAGTTGGCGCGGGCGTCCCCCTCACCCTTGATGCCCTGCGCCTGGGCGTAAGCCTTGGCCAGGACTTCCTGACGTTCACGGTCGGCCTGGGCGCGAATCTTCTCGCTGTCGGCGGCGCCGGTAGCACGCAAGCTGTTGGCTACCTGTGTGCGCGCGGCCTCCATGCGGCGATAGACCGATTCGGAAATTTCAGGGGCGAACTCGATGCGGCGCAGGCGCACATCGACGACTTGCACGCCCAGCGGCTTGGCGCGCGCCTCGACGTTGCTGAGCACCTCTTCCATGATCTTGTCGCGTTCGGTGGATACCACCTCTTTTACCGTGCGAACGTTCACCGAGGCATTCAAGGCATCGCGAATTTGCGCCTGCAGGCGCTCTTGCGCCGCGCGGTCATTCACGCCAAAAGTGACGTAGAACATGCGCGGGTCGGCAATGCGCCATTTAACGAATGAGTCGATCAGCAGGTTTTTCTTTTCAGCCGTCTGGATGCGTTCGGGTTCCGTCGCCTCGATGGTTTGCAAGCGCTTATCGAGAAACACCACATTTTCAAACGGCGGAGGCAGCTTGAAATACAAACCCGGTTGAGTGATGGTTTCGCGTACTTTGCCCAAGGCAAAAAGCAAGGCCGAGTCGCGCTCGCGCACCACAAACACGCAGGATGAAAGAACCGCCAACACGATCACCAGACCGATCAGCACAGGGATAATTCGTTGCATAGTGGCCTCCGGTTAGCGTGCGTAGCGGTTGATCGACAAGGAATCCCGCAATGGCGCGGGTAATCCCATTGGACCGGACTGCGTTGCGGGCACGGCAGACTTGGGAGCCTTGGGGGCAGGAGCGGGAGCCGGCGTGTCGGCAGCCGCAGCCGCCGTTGAACCCGTATTGCCCGGTGTAACCCGGGCCACCTGCTGCATGATTTTGTCCAGCGGCAAGTACAAAAGGTTGTTGCCCGATTGAGTATCCACCATAACTTTGCTGCTGCTCTCGAAAATGTCCTGCATGGTTGCCAGGTACAAGCGCTCGCGCAGAATATCGGGCGCTTTGGCGTACTCGGCTTCAATGCTGTTGAAGCGCGCGGCATCGCCCTTGGCATCGCCCTCGACCTTGGCGCGATAACCTTCGGCCTCTTGGACAAGCCGCGCGGCCTGCCCCTGCGCCTCGGGCAAGACCTTGCTGGCGTAGGCATTGCCTTCGTTGATTTGACGCTCGCGATCCTGCCCGGCTTTCACCGCGTCGTCAAACGCGGCCTGCACCTGTTCGGGCGGCTGCACGTTCTGGATGGCCACGGTACTGATTTGAATGCCGGTTTGATATCGATCGAGAATACTTTGTGTGAGCTTCTGCACGTCCGTTGCCACCTCGGTGCGGCCCGAGTACAGAATGACGTCCATGGGCTTTTTCCCCACGACTTCACGCATGGCGGTTTCAGCCACCTGGCGCACAGACTGATCGGGGTGAGTGGTTTTGAACAAGTAATCGGGTGCGCCGTTGGTCATTAGGCGATACTGCACCACAAACTGCACATCGACGATATTTTCATCGTTGGTGAGCATCAGCGATTCCGGCAGGATTTTATTGCGTGCGTTACCGCGAAACCCGACCTCGAAGGTGCGCAGTTGCGAAATATTGACCATTTGATGGCTTTCAATCGGATACGGCAGGCGCCACTGCAGGCCAGGACCCAGGGTGGATTTGTATTTGCCAAACTTGGTCACAACCGCCACCTGGCCTTCCTGCACAATAAGAAAGCCGCTGGCCAGCCACAGACCCAGGACAATAATCACCCCTACGGCAATCGCCTTGGGCAGGCTCTTGGGATTGGGCATGAACGCACCCCCGCCGCCGCCATTGCCACCGCCGTTATTGCCGCCTCGCTTGGCCTTGCGCCCGAAAAACGCGCCGAGGCGATTATTGAAATCGCGCCAGACCTCTTCGAGATCGGGTGGGCCGTCGCCCTTGCCCGGGCGACGCGGAGGCTCGGAACCGTTATTATTGTTACGCCCCCAGCCGGGATCATTCAAGCTAAACATTTTAGATATTAAACGCATTATTTCCCGCGATTTGATCTGACTCGACGATGGCCGTACGCAAGCCATCCAAGCCAATACGCCTTAGGGCGCTTACGAAGACTCGCGCAATGGTACCATGTTCATCCCGTTCGATCCTGGGCTCGAACCCAGCATCGTCGATCTTGTTATACACCAAAATCCGCGCAACCTTGTCGGCGCCTATATCGACCAGCACCTTGTCCACCTCGGCGATTTGTTCGTCGCGCTGCGGGCTGGATGCATCAATAACGTGCAACAACAGGTCGGCCTGCACCGTTTCTTCCAGCGTCGCCCTGAACGCCGCAATCAAGGTAGGCGGCAAATCGCGGATGAACCCCACCGTGTCGGAAATGACCACCTGGCCCGCCCCTTCGATCCAGACGCGGCGCGTAGTCGTATCGAGCGTGGCAAACAACTGGTCGGCGGCATAAGAGTCCGTGCGCGCAAGCGCATTGAACAAGGTCGATTTCCCCGCGTTCGTATAACCCACCAGCGACACCGACAAGGCACCGCCCCGGGCACGCGAACGGCGCTGCGTTGTGCGCTGGCGCTGCAGGCGCTCGAGGCGCTCACGCAGCAGACGCACCTTGTCGCCGATCAGGCGACGGTCCATTTCGAGCTGGGCTTCGCCCGGGCCGCGCATCCCTATGCCCCCGCGCTGACGCTCCAGGTGGGACCACATGCGCGTCAGTCGCGTGGAAAGGTGCTGCAACTGAGCCAGTTCGACTTGCACCTTGCCTTCGTGGCTCTTGGCGCGCAAGGCGAAAATGTCGAGAATCAGCACAACCCGGTCGACCACACGGCGATTCAAGCCGCGTTCAAGGTTGCGCTGCTGGGCAGGAGTCAGGGGCTGGTCGAAAAGAACTATTTCGGCTTCACTCTCATCGGCGATCAGGATAGCTTCCTGCAACTTGCCCGACCCGATGAAATGCGCGGCATCGGGTCGCTGGCGACGCGCAACCAGGGTTGCGACGACCTCGGCGCCGGCGCCCCGGGCCAGCATGGCGAACTCGTCGGCATGCGCCTGGAAATCCGGGCGCCCGAAATCTACATTGATGATCAAAGCTTTCATGGCTGCCTGCCCATTCCGTTTCCAAAACGAAATGCCCGCCTGCGTTTATGGGAACGCGGCGGGCGTTTCGAAAACGGAACGAACGACGAATTATTCAGCGGGTTCATCCACCTGGAACGTGACTGGGCGAGCCGGCACCACCGTGGAGATAGCGTGCTTGTATACCATCTGCGTAACTGTGTTACGCAATAAAACAACGTACTGATCAAAAGATTCTACCTGCCCCTGCAGTTTGATTCCGTTGACCAGGTAAATAGACACGGGCACGTGATCCTTGCGTAATGCGTTCAGAAATGGATCTTGTAGTGTTTGCCCTTTATTGCTCATTGGCGAGGCTCCGATTATGTTGTTATTTAAACAAAAACTTAAAGTGCTACTTTACAGGGTTTTCCCGCAAGACGCCATTCGGCACGGACGGTGAAAATCAAATATATCAACCACCACGGCCAAGCGCATTAAGGATTTCAGCCAGGACATCACATAGACGCTCGCAATCGCCAGGAGTTCCCACCGTAATACGTAAAAACTGCTCAATACGGGCCTGTTTGAAGTGACGTACCAAAATGGCGCGTTCACGCAAAGCCAAATGAAGGCTGGTCGCCGAGTGATCGGGGTGACGCGCAAAAACGAAATTGGTCTGGGACGGCAAAACCTGAAAGCCCAGCGTTATCAGGCGCCCGACGAGCTGTTCGCGGGCCGCCATCACGGCGTGGCGCATCTGATCAAAATAGGCCGTGTCCTGTATGGCCGCCAGCGCGCCGGCCTGGGCCACGCTATCGAGAGGATAAGAATTGAAACTGTCCTTGATGCGCAGCAAACCCTCCACGATCTGGGGGCTGGCCAACGCGTAGCCCACGCGCAAGCCCGCCAGGGCGCGCGACTTGGACAGGGTGTGGACCAAAACCAGATTGTCGTAGCGGCCCAGCAGGGGCGCGGCTGTTTGCGCGCCAAAATCCACATAGGCTTCGTCAACCACCACGGCCGAATCCGGGTTGGCCGCCAGAATCTGTTCAACTTCGGCCCGCGTCAGCGCTATTCCCGTGGGAGCATTCGGATTGGCAAAAATGATACCCGCCGGCACCGTGGCGCGCGGGGTGGTGTAATCGGCGACCCGGATCGAAAAGTCATCGGCCAGCGGAATGAATTCGTGGGGAATCTGATAAAAACGGCAATAAACGGGATAAAAGCTATAGCCCACATCGGGCATCAACACTATCCGGCCCGCCTTTCTGAACAGGCCATTGAACACATGCGCCAGGACTTCGTCGGAGCCATTGCCGAGAAAAACCTGATCCGCCCCGACGGCGTGCAAGCGGGCGATCGCCTCGCGCAGCGCCGTCGCCCCGAAATCGGGATAAAGACGCAGGTGATCGGTGGCCGCCGCCCTGATGGCATCGAGCGCGCGCGGCGACGGCCCATACGGATGCTCGTTGGTGTTGAGCTTGAGCAGATTGGGCCGCTTCAACTGCTCGCCGGGCACGTACGGAGCCAGGCCGGCGACTTGATCACTCCAGAATCGGCTCACTTACGACCCCTGTACGTATGGATTATGAGAAGATTTGAACTCAATGCGCAATGGCGTGCCGGCCAGCTTGAATGCAGCGCGAAACCGGGCCTCGAGGTAGCGCCGGTATGGGTCGGCAATGGCATCGAGCGCATTGCCATGGATGACGATCAGCGGCGGATTCTGGCCGCCCTGATGGGCATAGCGCATTTTAGGGCGGAAAATTCCCTTGCGCGGCGGCGGCTGTTGTTCGACCGCGGCCAGAAGTTCGCGCGTGAGCTTGGGCGTGGAGAGTTTGGCAAACGCGGCGGCATGCGCCGCATTGACCGACTTGATCAGCGCATTGACGCCCTGCCCCTTCAAGGCCGACACCGTATGCATGGTGGCAAACGACAGGAATCGCAGCTTGCGCTCGAACTCGCGCTGTATGCGCTCGCGCTGCTCGCTATCGAGGCCGTCCCACTTGTTGATGGCCACCACCAGCGCCCGCCCCGTCTCAAGCACAAAGCCGGCAATATGCGCATCCTGATCCGAGATCTCGGTTTGGGCGTCGAGCATCAGCAAAACCACATTGCAGGCCTCAATCGCCTGCAATGTCTTGATGACCGAAAATTTTTCGACTGCTTCAAACACCTTGCCGCGACGGCGCAAGCCTGCCGTATCGATCAACGTGTAGCCCACCCCGCCGCGCTCGAAATCTATTTCGATAGCGTCGCGCGTGGTGCCGGGTAAATTAAAGGCGATGACCCGCTCTTCGCCCAGCAAGGTGTTGATGAGTGTCGACTTGCCCACATTGGGGCGCCCCACAATCGCCAGTTTGATGCGATGGTTGACGGGCTCGCCGGATTCGCCAGACGCTTCCGATTCGTTCGGGACGGCAGCGGTATCGCCGGAATGCACCCGATGCGTTGCTTCGTCCAGATCAAACTGTTGCGCCGGCTGCTCGGCCGGCTCGGCTTGCGCAGCACCATCCAGATACGACAACGCCCGTTCGATCAGGTCGGCCACTCCGTCGCCATGCGAGGCTGATATCGCGTACGGTTCGCCCAGACCCAGCTCATGAAATTCAGCCGTCGCCGACCCAAAGCGCATACCTTCGGCCTTGTTGACCGCCAGATAAACCCGCCGGCTGGTGCGGCGCAACAGGCGCGCAATTTCATGATCGTGGGCATTGACGCCGGCACGTGCATCGACCAGAAAAATCACGACATCGGACTCGGCGATGGCTTGCTGAGTCTGGCGCGCCATTTCAAGCAGGATGCCGTCCTTGGCAACGGGCTCGAAGCCTCCCGTATCGACAGCGATAAAAGGATGGTCGCCCATCCGCCCCTCGCCGTAATGGCGATCGCGCGTCAAGCCGGAAAAATCGGCCACCAGCGCCGCCCGCGAACGCGTGAGGCGATTGAACAGCGTGGATTTGCCGACATTGGCGCGGCCTACCAGCGCCACGACCGGCTTGAACGCAATTTGATTCAATTGACACCAATCAAGGTCAGATTACCATTGTCCGTTTGCACCAGAACGCCGCGGCTGGTCGCCACGAGCGGCGAGGTAATGGGGTCGCTGCCCACCTGTATGCGCCCGAGCAAATGGCCATCGGTGCGCGACAGGAAATGCACGTAGCCCTGATAATCGCCCACGGCCAGCGCCTGTGGAGTAACCGCCGGCGAGGACAACTGCCGATAACGCAAGCCGGCCTGTTTCCAGACCTGATGGCCATCAGTCAGACCAAAGGCGAATACCTCGCCGCGTTGATTGGCCGCATAAGCCTGCTGCGAATCCGTTGTCATGCCGGTCGCGCTCGAAAACCGCTGTTCCCAGACGGGGCGTCCGCCTTGGGACACGTCGAAACACTTCATGCTGCCCTGATACGCAACGCCGCAAAGAAGCGACCCCTGGGTTTGCGGTGCGCCAACCACATCGCTGATGCGATCCAGGTCGCTTGCGCCTTGCCCAACCGAAACAGTGGCCTCCCACTGAACGCGGCCGGTACGCGCGTTGATCGCCATGATTTTACCGTTGGGCATCCCGGCGATAAGCAGGCCCTCAACGATAATCATGCGTATGCTGGTCTTGAGCGCCAGCGCCGGGCCCGGGCGCTGGAGGCTCCAGAGAAGTTCGCCGGAATTTTCGTCAAACGCCTGAATTCGATAATCGCTGCTGCGAACCGCTACGATTCCGGCCCCCACTGCGGGTGGAATATCGACCTGGCTGGTGGCGCGGACACGCCATTTTTCCTTGCCCTGGCCATCGAACGCAATGACCGAGCCGTCGGCCGCCCCCACCGCCGTAACCTGGCCATCGGACCCGGCACCCGCGGTCAGGGTGGTTTTGGCATTGCCTTGCCACTGAACCCGTCCCGAGGCCAGGTCCACCCTGGCCACCCCGCCATTGGCCGCGGCGGCATAAACCGAATCACCCACCACCACCGGTGCAAAACCGTAACCCCCGCCGCTGCCCACCGCCACCGTCCACGCTACGTGGGCGGAAATACCGGCCGCGTATTCGGTGAGGGGCACCGGATCGTAGCGCGGGTTCCTGTTTGAAAACAGGGAACACCCAGCCAGAGAGGCCATACTGAGCGCAAGTACCGAGCAGCGCCACGCGCGACGAACAAAGGAAGACGGCATAACGTTAAGCTCCACCCAAGGCATCTATTTTCAATTGAATGATTTGCGCAACCGGATCGGTGCCCAAACTCTTGCGTGCAGCCTCCCAGGCTGCCTTCGCTTCCGCTTTTTTCCCCTGCGCCGCAAGAATATCGCCGCGGCGATCGGCAAACAGGCCTGCAAAGGACGCCGGAGCATCCTTCACCAGCGCCAAGGCCGGATCATACTGTTTTTGTTCCAGCAATATACCCGCCAAGCGCAATTTGGCCAAAGGCACCAAGGCGGTGTCGGGACTATTTTTGATCAGCCACTCCAATTGCGTGCGTGCGCCGTCCAGATCGTGGCGGGCCTGCAAGGCATCGGCCGCCACCAGCAAACCGCGTGAGGTATAACCGGTTTTGGGGAACTCGGAGCGCAAGGTCTCGCTGGCCGCCTTGATGCGGGCGACCGCGTCGCTGCCCTGCTCTCCGGTGGCGGTTTCGAGGGCCTCGAAGTAACTCATGGCCTGCGCGGCCTGATGCCCCTGGTACCACTGCCAACCACGCCAGCCCACGACGGCCGCCACCGCGACAAACAGCAGCGCGGCGCACAAAGTGCCATAGCGATCCCACCAGGCGCGCAACGCATCCAGTTTTTCCTGTTCTTCTAAATCGTATGCCATGCCTTAAACCTTTAATTTCAATTCAGTAACCAGACGCTCAAGCGGTATCGTCTCTTGTTGCACCCGCGTCTCCAGCGACTGGGCCCGTAGCCATTTAATACTCGCCGTGCCCGAGCTTAGCTCGTCGGCACCCAGAATAACCGCAACCGCTGCCCCACTGGCATCGGCGCGCTTGAATTGCGACTTGAAGCTGCCCGAACCCGCATGCACGATCACGCGCAGCCCCTCGTCGCGCAGTTGCTCGGCCACGCGGCATGCCCGGCGCTGGGCGTCGTCGGATTGATGGATCATGTAAACCTGGCATTCGGCCTGCGCCGACGATTCACCGGCCTGATCGCATAAATCGAGCAGGCGCTCCATGCCGATCGCAAAACCCACCGCAGGCGCCGGCTTGCCCCCCAGTAAATCGATCAGGCCATCGTAGCGGCCCCCGCCGCAGACTGTACCCTGGGCTCCCAGGCGATCCGTGACCCATTCAAAAACCGTCAGATTGTAATAGTCCAGGCCGCGAACCAGCCGCGGGTTCATGCGGTAGGCAATACCGGCGTCGTCAAGCCGATGGCAAACGCCGTCGAAATGCGCCCGCGACGCCTCCCCCAGAAAATCGAACAAAGGCGGCGCGTTATTGGCCATATCCTGCATGGCCGGATTCTTGCTATCCAGAACCCGCAAGGGATTGGTGTGCATCCTGCGCGTGGCCTCGCCGTCGAGCACATCCCGATGCTGCTCAAGATACTGTATCAGCGCGCTGCGGTGAGCGGCACGCTCGTCGGCCTGGCCCAGGGAGTTGAGCTCAAGGCGGATATCGGGCAGCCCCAAAATGGCCCACAGGCGGTTCAGCATCACGATCAGCTCGGCATCGATATCGGGGCCGGCAAACCCCAGAGCCTCGACGTCGATCTGATGGAACTGGCGATATCGGCCGCGCTGCGGCTTCTCACGGCGAAACACGGGCCCCATGGCATACACGCGATGCGCACGGTCGTACAGCATATTGTGCTCAATGGTGGCACGCACCATGCCCGCCGTAAATTCGGGGCGCATGGTCAACGCCTCGTCGCTGAGCGCATCGGTAAATGAATACATTTCCTTTTCGACGATATCGGTCACCTCGCCGATGCCGCGTGCAAACAAGCGGGTGTATTCGAGCACCGGAGTGCGCATATTGCGATAGCCATAACTGGCCAGCCAAGTACGCACGGTTTGTTCGAGCTGCTCCCACGGGGCGCTGGCATCGGGCAACACATCTTTCATGCCAGTCAGTGCGTGGACCTTTTGAAACGACTGCGTCATAAACTCTCTGTGATTAAAGCGGGACAAAAAGGGGAAGGCGGGCGTGTTCAATGCGCAACGGGCGCACCATAACGACGCTCGACGTATTGCTCGACGATGGCGGCGAACTCGCGCGCAATCGAATCGCCCTTGAGGGTAACGGTGCGCACGCCATCGACGAACACCGGCGCGGCGGGAACTTCGCCCGTGCCGGGCAGACTGATGCCGATATCCGCGTGGCGGCTTTCGCCCGGGCCGTTGACCACACACCCCATGACGGCCACATTCATGGACTCGACGCCGGGATAGCGCGTTTTCCACACGGGCATTTGCTCTCGCAAGTAGGTCTGGATATTGTCGGCCAGCTCCTGGAACAGAGTGCTGCTGGTGCGTCCGCAACCCGGGCAGGCAACGACCATGGGCGTAAAGGCGCGCAAACCCATGGTTTGCAGGATTTCCTGCGCCACAACCACTTCCCGGCTGCGGTCGCCTCCGGGTTCAGGAGTCAGTGAAATTCGAATCGTGTCGCCGATGCCCTCTTGCAGCAGCACGGCCAGCGCAGCGGTCGATGCAACGATACCCTTGCTGCCCATGCCGGCTTCGGTCAGGCCCAGGTGCAAGGGATAATCGCAACGCGAAGACAGATCACGATAGACCGTGATCAGATCCTGTACATGGCTGACCTTGCACGACAGCACGATCGCATTGGACGACAGGCCGAGCTCCTGGGCACGTTCGGCGTTGCTGATGGCCGATATGACCAGCGCGTCGCGCATCACCGCCTGGGCGTCTCGCGGCGCCGCCTGATGGCTATTTTCATCCATCATGCGCGCCAGCAGTTCGTGATCGAGGCTGCCCCAGTTCACGCCTATGCGCACGGGCTTCTCGTTGCGGCACGCCACTTCGATCATTTGCGCAAAATTATCATCGCGCCTTTTGCCGCCCCCCATATTGCCCGGGTTGATACGATATTTGGACAGCGTCTGGGCGCACCCCGGAAACTGCGACAGGAGTTTGTGTCCGTTGTAGTGAAAGTCGCCCACCAGCGGCACGTTGACACCCATACGGTCCAGTTGCTCGCGAATCGCCGGAACCGCCTGGGCCGCCTCGGGAGTGTTGACCGTAATACGCACCAGCTCGGAACCCGCCTGTGCCAGCGCCCTGACCTGGGCTGCGGTCGCGCGCGCATCGGCCGTATCGGTATTGGTCATGGACTGCACCGCAACGGCCGCCCCGCCGCCAATCTGCACCGAATGGCCTTGCCAACTGACCAAGGCTGCGCGGGTGGTGCGTCGGGGCGCTACGCCCACCGGCAATGCCGCGGTGGCTCGATGAGTTGCGTTAGTGTCTTGGATCATTTTTTCAGGGACCTGAGCCAATCGAAGACCAGCCATGAGTCGGGAACCCAGCCGCGTTCAATTGCGTAAAAGGCGGCGACAATCAGCAGGATCAGGATAATGATGAGCCATCCCCACGATCGATGAACGGGGTCGTTCTGCAAGGAGACGTCGGCTGCGCCAAGCGTTGCGGGGCTGCTGACCGCAACGGGCCTGGCTCCGGTTGAACCTACCTGGCTGTCGAGCATCGACACCAGCGCGTCTGTGTTCGTTTCCAGAAAACGGCCGTAATTCCTGACCAGGCCGCGCAAGGACACACCGGTGGGCAGGCTATCCCATTGCTCGGATTCAATGGCCTCGATCTGACGGCCGGAATATTTCAGGCGAGCCGAAACCTCGCCCAAGGAAAGCTCCTTGGCCTCGCGCAAAGCCTTAAGCGTAGCACCCAGGCCCATAGGCGCGATCGCCACCGGGGCCGACTCGACTTCGTTACGTAAGGGTTGAATCATCTTCATTCCTCTGTGATGGCGATGGTCGCGCGGTGGGGCAAACGTTCGTTGATGCGCGTGCGATCCTTGACGTCTCCGGCCAACTGGCCACACGCCGCATCAATGTCATCGCCGCGAGTCTTGCGCACGGTTGTCACTATACCGGCGTCCTGCAGACGCTGCGCGAACAGACGTATGCGCGGCATGGGAGAGCGCTTCAAACCGGATTGGGCAAATGGGTTGAATGGAATCAAATTAAACTTGCAACGCACTTGTTTTGCAATAGCAATCAACTCGCTCGCCTGCTCGGGCGCATCGTTGACGCCATCGAGCATGATGTATTCGAAAGTGATGAAGTCGCGCGGCGCGTGCTCCAGATAACGGTTGCAGGCCGCCAGCAACTCGGCCAGCGGATACTTGCGGTTCAGAGGCACCAACCGGTCTCGCAAGGCATCGTTGGGGGCATGCAGCGAAACGGCCAGCGCCACCGGGCAATCCTGCCCGAGGCGATCCATCATGGGTACGACCCCCGAGGTGGACACCGTTACCCGCCGACGCGACAGGCCGTACGCATTATCGTCAATCATAAGGCGCAAGGCGCCCAGCACCTGATCGTAATTGAGCAGGGGTTCGCCCATGCCCATCATGACCACGTTGCTGATGACCCGGTCCGAGCCGCCCGCCTCGCCCACCGCGGCGGTGCGGGCGCTGGGCACATCGGCCTGGAGCACACGCCTGGCGTACCAAAGCTGACCGACGATTTCGGCTGTCGTAAGATTGCGATTGAAACCCTGGTAGCCCGTCGAACAAAACGGGCACGCCACCGTGCAGCCGGCCTGACTGGAAATGCACAAGGTGCCGCGATCGTCTTCGGGGATGAATACGGTTTCGATGGCGTTATTCTTGCCCACGTCGAACAGCCACTTCCGGGTGCCGTCGCTCGAACGCTGTTCGACCGAAACAGGCGGCGCGGAAATATAACAATGCGCCGCAAGCTGCTGACGGAATTCGCGCGCCAGATCCGTCATGTCGTCGAAGCCGCTTACCCCGCGCTGGTGTACCCAGCGCTGCAGCTGCCTGGCGCGAAACGGCTTGCCGCCCCACTGGCCGACCAACTCGACGAGTTTGGTGCTATCTAGCCCCAAGAGATTGACAGGTTCGACGGACGACATGAGTATTGCGCGCTGAATAGGCGAAAAGGAAACGACGATTAACGGGTGTGAATATTGCTTTCGGGAAAGAAGAAAGCAATTTCAATGGCGGCGGTGTCAGCCGCATCGGAGCCGTGCACGGCGTTGGCATCGATGCTATCGGCAAAATCGGCGCGGATGGTGCCGGGCGCCGCTTTTTTGGGGTCGGTCGCGCCCATCAGGTCACGGTTCTTCAGAATGGCGTTATCGCCTTCCAGAACCTGGACGAACACCGGGCCGGAAATCATGAAATCAACCAGATCTTTGTAAAACGGGCGGGCCTTGTGCACCGCATAGAAACGCTCGGCTTCTGCGCGCGACAGCTGTTTGAGCGTGGCGGCAATCACTTTAAGGTTGGCTTTCTCGAAACGGGCTACGATTTGACCAATAACATTTTTGGCTACCGCATCGGGTTTAATGATGGACAGGGTGCGTTCAATCGCCATGTAAACTCCAGAATATAAATAAAAATTGCGACCAGGCATTGCGGCCCAGCTATGATCTTAATTGCAACCTCGGTTGCGATATTGGTTGTGATCTCTATACGGCCGCTGTACAGCCTCTATACAGCCACAGTTACGAAAATCAGTTTTTCCAATAAAA
The DNA here is from genome assembly GCF_004346225.1 of Paralcaligenes ureilyticus. GTDB lineage: Bacteria > Pseudomonadota > Gammaproteobacteria > Burkholderiales > Burkholderiaceae_B > Paralcaligenes > Paralcaligenes ureilyticus. The sequence continues at coordinate 90,137 of NZ_SMAJ01000010.1, forward strand.
ACAACAGCTTTGCTCAAGTTTTTGGGAACCAAGCATTTTAACATGCGAAAGACTCGCCGCTAAGCCCTAAAATCAAGGGCTAAAAACCACCCGATGCGCAATGCTCCGTCCGCCCTTTACCGCCGGCGGGGGGGCCACGCATTGCACCGCTTTCCTATATAGTCAAGCCTTTTGACCTACACGCACACCTGTTGACGAAGCCATTTCCTACCATGACCACGAATTCCGCTACCCCCGACGCATCCCAACTTTCCAAAAGCTTTGAACCCGCCGAAATTGAATCGCGCTGGTACAAGCAATGGGAGCGTGGCGGCTATTTCGAAGGCGGCCAGCATGTGGCCCCTGCGCCCGGACATTCCAGCCAGCCTTATGTCATCCAGTTTCCGCCCCCCAACGTGACCGGCACGCTGCACATGGGCCATGCCTTCAATCAAACGGTGATGGATGGGCTGGTGCGCTATCACCGCATGCGCGGCGACGACACCGTTTTCGTGCCAGGCACCGATCACGCCGGCATCGCAACGCAAATCGTGGTCGAGCGCCAGCTCGATGCGCAGAAAGTGTCGCGCCACGACCTGGGACGCGCGCGCTTCGTTGAAAAAGTCTGGGAATGGAAACAGAAATCGGGCAGCGCCATCACCGAACAGTTTCGCCGCCTGGGATCTTCGGCCGATTGGCAGCGTGAATACTTCACCATGGACGACAACCTGTCGCGCGGGGTGATCGAAACCTTTGTGCGGCTGCACGAACAAGGCCTGATCTATCGCGGCAAGCGCCTGGTCAACTGGGATCCGGTTCTGGGCACCGCCGTCTCCGACCTCGAGGTCGTGAGCGAAGAGGAAGACGGCTTCATGTGGGAAATCCGCTACCCGCTGGTCGACCCCCAGGGTGAACTGACGTATCTGGTGGTGGCCACCACCCGCCCCGAAACCATGCTGGGCGACGTCGCCGTGATGGTGCACCCCGAAGACGAGCGCTACGCCCACCTGATCGGAAGCCGCGTCCTGTTGCCCTTGTGCAATCGGGAAATCCCCATCATCGGCGACGATTACGTCGATCGCGAATTCGGCACCGGCGTGGTCAAAGTGACGCCCGCGCACGATTTCAACGACTACGCGGTCGGCCAGCGCCACGGGTTGGACATGATCAGCGTTCTGACGCTCGATGCCAGGATAAACGACGAGTGCCCTCCCGCCTATCGCGGCCTGGACCGCTTTGAAGCGCGTCAGAATATCGTGGCCGACCTGGACGCCCAAGGCCTGCTCAATGCCGTGCGTGCGCACAAGCTGATGGTGCCCCGCGGCGATCGAACCAACACCGTTATTGAACCTATGCTGACCGATCAATGGTTTGTCGCCATGAGCAAGCCCGCGCCGGCCGACACCATCCATCCGGGGAAAAGCATCACCGAGGTGGCCCTCGAGGTCGTAGCCGACGGGCGAGTGCGTTTCTATCCCGAAAACTGGACGACCACCTACAAGCAGTGGCTCGAGAAAATCCAGGACTGGTGCATCTCGCGCCAGCTATGGTGGGGCCATCAGATCCCGGCCTGGTACGCCGAAGACGGGCAAGTTTTCGTCGCCAGGAACGAAGAGGAAGCACGCCGCAAGGCGGCTGCGGCCGGCGTGGACGGCCCACTGGTGCGCGACCCGGACGTTCTGGACACCTGGTTCTCCTCGGCCCTCGTACCGTTTACCGATATGGGCTGGCCGGATGCCACGCCCGATCTGGCCCGCTACCTGCCCTCCAGCGTCCTGGTTACGGGCTTCGACATTATTTTCTTCTGGGTCGCACGCATGGTCATGATGAGCATGCACCTGACCGGCCAGGTGCCGTTTCGCGACGTGTACGTGCACGGCCTGGTGTGCGATATGGACGGCAAGAAAATGAGCAAGTCCAAGGGCAACACCATCGACCCGGTCGATCTGATCGACGGCATAGGGCTGCCCGACCTGCTCGCCAAACGAACCACGGGCCTGATGAACCCCAGGCAGGCGGCCAGCATCGAGAAGAAAACCCGCAAGGACTTCCCTCAGGGCTTCCCTGCCTACGGCACCGATGCCCTGCGCTTTACCATGGCCGCCTACGCCACGCTGGGCCGCAATATCAACTTCGACCTCAAACGCTGCGAGGGCTACCGCAATTTCTGCAACAAGCTCTGGAACGCCACGCGCTTTGTTCTGATGAATACCGAAGGCCATGTCCTGAACGGTGCCGACCAGGGCGAAACATCGTTTACCGACCGCTGGATCGTCAGCCAATTGCAGCGGCTCGAAGACGAAGTGCAGCGCGGCTTTGACGACTACCGCTTCGATAATATCGCCAACGCGCTGTATCGCTACGTGTGGGACGAATACTGCGACTGGTACGTGGAACTGGCCAAGGTGCAAATCCAGACCGGCACGCCCGCCCAGCAATTGGGCACGCGCCGCACCCTGATACGCGTGCTCGAGGCCGTGCTGCGCCTGGCGCACCCCATTATTCCCTTTATTACCGAAGAGCTCTGGCAAAAAGTGGCGCTGGCTGCCGGAAAACTGCAGCCGGGTCAGGAAACCAGTATTTCGATCCAGGCCTATCCCATTGCCCAGCCCGATCGCATCGACGAACAAGCCGAAGCGCAGGTTGCCGAACTCAAAGCCCAGGTCGAGGCGGTGCGCGCCTTGCGCGGCGAAATGAATCTGTCGCCGGCGCAACGCGTGCCCTTGATCGCCCTGGGCGAGCAGGCCATGCTGGCGCGCAACCGCGACTATCTGGCCGCGCTGGCCAAACTAAGCGAGGTCTCCGTCGTCACGCACCTGCCCGATCTGGGCGCACCGGTTCAGGTTGTGGGCGCCACGCAGTTGATGCTGCACGTGGAAATCGATGTCGCGGCCGAACGGCTGCGCCTGGGCAAGGAAATCGACCGCATCAAGGCCGAAATCGCCAAAGCGCAAGGCAAGCTGTCCAATGCCAATTTTGTCGAGCGCGCGCCCGCCGCCGTCATCGAGCAGGAAAAAGCGCGTGTCGTGCAATTTACCGACACCCTGAACAAAGTCGAAGAACAATTCAACAAGCTGGCAGAAGCCAAGCCTGCGTGATGGAAATTGCAATTTTGTAGCGGCAGCTCGTAGCGGCACCCCTCGTGGGTGCCATCCCTCTTCTGTACTGCCAACCATCTTTTGTAGTGCCACCCATCTGTTGTACTGCCGCCCATCTGTTGTACTGCCGCCCATCTGTTGTAGTGCCACCCCTTGTGGGTGGCATTTTTGATGAATGGGGCGTGGGTTATTGCAGCGATGGCAGCCACAAGGGCTGCCGCTACAAAGGTCCGCCTTATTCCGAATCTTTAGCCAGCCCGGCCAGGAACAGTTCATCCGACTTGGACAGCAGCCCGGCCAGGCGAGCCTGCACGATCAGGTCGGGGCGTCGGCGGGCGGTCAGCGCCAATGACTGCCGACGCCGCCACAAAGCAATATTGACATGATGCCCGGACAGCAATTCAGCCGGCACGGTTTGGCCCTGATAATGTTCAGGCCGCGTGTAATGAGGGCTGTCGAGCAAGCCGCCGAGCGCCACATTAAATGAATCCTGCAGCGCCGATTCGGCGTCGTTCAAGGCGCCGGGCAACAAGCGCACAACGCTGTCGATAATCGCCAAGGCGGGGATTTCGCCGCCCGACAAGACAAAGTCGCCCAGGGATACCTCCTCGGTCACACACCGATCGACAAAGCGCTGGTCGATGCCTTCGTAGCGGCCGCAAACCAGAACAGCCCCGCCCGTATCCAGCAACCGCGCCGCCATCGATTGATCGAAGCGCCGGCCGGTGGGACTCATCAGGAGAACCGGCGTGGAATCGCCAGACGCGGATTCTCCAGGCGCGGGTCCGGCCGCCATGCCTGGCACAGCCGGCTGATTCGGGACAGACACCATATCCGCCGCCTGCCGCTGCGCAAGCGCCGCTTTGACAGATTGTTCAAGAGGATCGGCCATCATGACCATGCCGGGGCCGCCGCCATAGGGGCGATCATCGACGGTGCGATGGACATCATGGGTAAAATCGCGCGGGTTCCAAAGCCCCAAGGACCACAGCCCCTGCTTGTGAGCGCGACCCGTTACGCCCTGATCGCGAACCACGCCAAACATTTCGGGAAACAGCGACACCACATCAAAGCGCACGGCCATACCCTTATTTTTTAAATCAACGGTAAACGCAAAGCGCCGGCCGCATCACTTGCACGACAAGCCACACCGACAAAACACGCGGCCGATATACAACCGGATTCAGAAATCAACAGGCCAATCGCTTTCAATGCGCTTGCCCGCAATATCGACGGCCTGGATATGCGCGCGAACAAAAGGCACCAGCACCTCCAAAGTGCGGCCATTGGTGCCTAACAACGGCGTCAGACCGCCCTGCCCGTCCAGCGCTGCGCGCCCAACACGCAACACGGCATGGGCGCCGTTGTCGGCTACTTCAAGCACCTCGCCAATCAAGCCAGGCTGCCCCTGATGCTGGCCAAAAAGGCGGCAGCCTATCAGATCGATCCAGTAATATTCATCATCGGCCGAGGGAGGAAACAGGCGGCGCGAAACCCAGACCGTATGGCCTTTGAGCGCCTCAGCCCCGTTACGGTCCGGTGCCAGATCAAGCTGCGCCACCACCGTGGTGCCCTGCGTGCGGCACTCCAACACCCGCACCGCTCGCGCATATGACGAAGCGCCCGCATCCCCCAAAACGGGAACGGGCGCTTTTAACCACCAACCTTTGGCCGCAAGCAAGACCTCGGCCTGTGCCGAATGCGGGACAATCTTGACCCAGCCTTTTATGCCGTACGCCGACACGATCCGCCCCAACTCGATAAGATCCTCGGGCGCACCCTTGTCTTGAGTATCAGGCATAGCGTCAATCAAGCGCCAGAATACGGCACATCGTCACGCTTGGCGCTTGCTTTACGCAGCCGCTTTGGCGGAGAATTCTTTGACCAAACGCGTAACAGCTAGCGAAATCTGTGCACCATTGTCGGCCCAGTATTGAACACGGTCCAAAGCCAAACGCAGGTTTTCCTGGCCTTCATTGGCTACAGGGTTGTAAAACCCCACGCGTTCAATAAAACGGCCATCGCGACGATTACGCGAATCGGCTGCTACAACGTTGTAAAACGGACGCTTCTTCGAGCCGCCACGGGCTAGACGAATCACAACCATTGGTAATCCTTTGAAAATATTGCGAAAAACAAAAGATTCTAGCACTTTTGTCGGAAATCACGCAAGTAGAATTGAGAGGGAAGGCGTTTGGCGGGGATGGCACCCACAAGGGGTGCCGCTACAGAATCTCCGATGGCCAAAACGCATTTGTGAATTATTGCATGGATGCCACCCACGAGGGGTGGCGCTACATTGTTGCACGAGCGACCACAAGGGTCGCCCACAGGCGCGGCGGGCACGTTTTGTAGTGGCAGCCCTTGTGGCTGCCAAAATCGTTGATGACCAAGGCGGTGTTTATAGCACGCCATGCCACCCACAAGGGGTGGCCCTACATGAACGACGGCCACGCCAATCAAAACCATTGACGATCCCCCAAACACCCACCACACGAGCGTCGTGGACGGTTAAGGTGGGGCGGGCGATTCGGGCACGCCGCGCGCAGGGCCGGCTTCGGGGATTCAAGGCGTGCGCTGTTTGAGCGGGACGTTTGCGAATAGCCTGGGGGGCTATTCGCCCCGCGAGTTCGCACGCCGCCCCGAAGCCGGCCCTGCGCGCGGGAAGTCATGGCGCAGCCATGACCGTGCCCGTCAGAGCCCGATCCATCTTGACTGGCCACGACGCGGGGCTAGAAGGTTCTAGGCAAGAGAGGCTGGCACAAAAAAATGCCACGTGCAGCGAATGCCACCCACAAGGGGTGGCGCTACGGGGCGGCCCTACAACTACCGACGCGCCAGAAAGTGCGTGGCATTCGCCTCGGATTCAACCTGGGCCAACAAAGTATTACCCGTCTGTTTGGCAAACGCCTGAAAATCGCGAACCGCGTGCAAATCCGTGGTGATCACCTCAAGCACCTGCCCACTCTCCAGCTGAGCCAGCGCCTTTTTGGCACGCAAAATAGGCAAAGGACACTTCAAGCCCGACGCATCGACCACAAGATCGGGTTTAGGTACAGCAACAGTCTCGTCCATCCCATGCAACTCCCAGGCACCCATGCCTCCACGCATTTCGTCCATTCTCTGCAACCCCTAAGCGTCCATCCGTCCACGCACCCAGGCCTCAACCCCAGACATCGCTCCCGACAGGGCCGCCAGATTCGCGCCCCCGCCCATCGCCATATCGGGCCGCCCGCCGCCCTTGCCGCCCACCTGGGCCGCCACCGCGCCCACCAGATCGCCTGCCTTTACCCTATCCAGCAAATCGGCCGTTACGCCCGCCACCAGGCTGATCTTTCCATCCGCCTCCGCGGCCAGCAACACAACACCCGACTTGAGACGATCCTTAAGCTGATCGACCAGACCGCGCAACGCCTTGGGATCGGTGCCATTCATGCGCGCCACCAATAATTTGGAATCCCCCGACAAGGTCACCGCCTGCCCCGCCAGATCCTGCCCCGCCAACGAAGCAAGCTTGCCGCGAGCCTGGTCGATATCGTGCTCGGCCGCCTTCAACTGACCCTGCAACAAAACAATGCGCTCGGCAAGCTCGGAGGGCTGCGACTTCATCAACCCCGCCGCGTGCTGCAGCGTGGCATTGACTTGCTGTACCCACCGCAGGGCGTTATCTCCGGTAATCGCCTCAATGCGGCGCACGCCGGCAGCCACGCCGCCTTCGGAAAGAATCTTGAACAGGCCGATATCGCCGGTGCGGCTGACATGCGTGCCGCCGCACAGTTCGCGTGAAAAACCGATATCGAGCACCCGCACGGTATCGCCGTATTTTTCGCCGAACAAGGCCATGGCGCCGCCTTTGACGGCTTCGTCGTAAGCCATGACCCGGGCACTGACAGCCTGATTGGCCAGGACCTCGGCGTTGACGATCTGCTCGACCTGAACGATCTGCTGTGCGGACAAAGGTGCGTCGTGCGCAAAATCGAAACGGGTTTTGTCTGGGTCGACCAGCGAGCCGCGCTGCTGCACGTGGTTGCCCAGCACCTGGCGCAAGGCTTTATGCATAAGGTGAGTGGCCGAGTGATTGCGCATGGTTCGGGCGCGGCGCTCGGTATCGACCCGCGCATCGAGCGAGTCGCCTACTTTCAACGACCCGCCCGACAAGCGGCCATGGTGGCCAAACACGCCATTCTGGATTTTTTGCGTGTCGGACACCTGAAAGCACACGGCGCCCGCATTCAAGGTGCCGGTGTCGCCCACCTGGCCACCGGACTCCGCATAAAAAGGCGTGGCGTCGAGCACCACAATGGCCTCCTGGCCATCCGCTACCGAATCGACCGCCGTGCCGCCCACATACAAGGCAACGACCTGCCCACGACCCTGAACGTGCTCATAGCCGTCGAATCGCGTTTGCGCCCCTTGATAACGCAGGCCTTCGGCCGCCTTGAACTTGCCCGCGGCGCGAGCCTGTTCGCGCTGGCGCGTCATGGACAGCTCGAAACCGTCGAGATCGACCTCGATACTGCGCTCGCGGCAGATATCGGCGGTCAGGTCGACCGGAAAGCCATAAGTGTCATAGAGGGTGAACAGGGTTTGACCATCGAGCACGCCTTTGTCGGGAACGCCCGCCAGCGCCGCGTCGAGGATCTTCATGCCATGCTCCAGGGTTTCGCTAAAGCGCTCTTCTTCCTGCTTCAAGACCTGCTCCACGCGGGCCTGGTTTTTCGCCAGCTCCGGATAAGCGGACCCCATTTGCGCGACCAGATCGGCCACCAGGCGATGGAAGAAGGGTTGCGACTGACCCAGTTTATAACCATGGCGCAAGGCGCGGCGCACAATGCGCCGCAGCACATAACCGCGTCCTTCATTGCCGGGAATGACCCCATCGACCACCAGAAAGCTACAGGCGCGAATATGATCGGCAATGACCTTGAGCGAATTATCGCCCAGGTCGCTCGCCCCGGTCTCGCGCGCCGCGGCCTTGATCAGCGCCTGAAACAGGTCAATTCCATAATTTGAATGCACATGCTGCAAGACGGCGGCAATCCGCTCCAGCCCCATGCCGGTATCGACACAAGGCTTGGGCAGGCTAGGCATATTGCCGGCCGCATCGCGTTCGAACTGCATGAACACCAGATTCCAGATCTCGATATAGCGGTCGCCGTCTTCCTCGGGCGACCCGGGCGGCCCGCCCCAGATTTCGGGACCATGATCGTAGAAGATTTCGGAACACGGCCCGCATGGGCCGGTATCGGCCATTTGCCAGAAATTGTCGGATGCATAGCGCGCGCCCTTGTTGTCGCCAATACGCACAATGCGTTCGACCGGCACGCCGATTTCGCGGGCCCAGATGTCATAGGCTTCGTCGTCCTCCTGATACACCGTCACCCAAAGCTTTTCCGCCGGCAGTTTATAGACAGTGGTCAACAACTCCCAGGCATTGTGTATGGCCTCGCGCTTGAAATAGTCGCCAAAACTGAAATTGCCCAGCATTTCGAAAAAAGTATGGTGCCTGGCCGTGTATCCCACGTTCTCCAGATCGTTATGCTTGCCCCCGGCACGCACGCAACGCTGCGAGCTGGTGGCGCGCTTGTAGGGGCGGGTTTCCTTGCCGGTGAACACGTCCTTGAACTGCACCATGCCTGCGTTGGTAAACAGCAAAGTGGGATCGTTACCCGGTACTAGTGACGACGAGGGCACGATGTGGTGACCCCTGGACTCAAAAAACGATAGGAACTTCTGACGGATTTCGGAGGTTTTCATTGCGGAAAGGCGCTATTTCAATGGGTAACGGTCGATTATAGAGGCTGTTGCCAAAAACCCCGCTTATTCCACACAGATATACCCCATGGTGCGCCCATCGGGAGGCGGATGGTTGCCGCTGTCGGAAATGGCAACCATGGAATAATCGAGGGGGCAACTGCACGAGCCGGTGACCGGATTGGCTGTTGGACTGCCGCTGCTGCTGCGGCATCCGTAGAGTGTATTGACGGAAAAGCCGCCTCCCCCTCCCCCACTCAAGCGCCACAAGTTATCGCGGCAAACCAACAGCCCGCCGTAATACTGGCGAGCCACCGCGCCATTTTCGCTGCATGAGGTAAACGCGGTTTCCTGGGCGCCCAGCTTCAGATACTTCTGCGCCGACAAGGATCCACCCGTTTTAATATCGCCCGCCACGCTGGCCGAGCCGTGAAAATCAGGATCGCGTTCGTCGCCCACGCGCAGATAGTCCGAAGAACCGAGCTGCTCGGCGGTCATCGCCATGGCCAGGGTGCCCACCGGCAAAGCCGCCATGCCCGGGACGGGCGGATTGGCAAAGCCGAATGATGCGCCGGCGATATGATCGGGGCGCTGACGAGATACCGTTCCACCCCAGCCTTCGGAGGCCAGCAACCATTGCGCCACCATCGTCTCGTCGATCGGTTGCGAGCCTCGCTGCACCAGTGCCTGATTGCTGTAGAGCAAGGCATCCAGGCGGCAATCGGCCCCGGGGCATGCTCCGCGGCGCATCAGCAGCACCGATACGGCCAAGGCTCGCGGCCCATGCTCGGGAAAGCCTGCCGACAGCAAGCCGTCGGCGCGAAGCTCGGCCACACTGGGCGCAGACCAGTTGGCGTAGCCCTTATGCGCCAGTTCGGTGAAATCCACGGCTTTCATCAGCACCTGATCGTAGCGTTCAATGTAAAGCCGCACGGCCTTTTTGACTGTCAGCATCCAGGCGGCGCCGGACTGGGCGGCGGAGTCATCGAGCCGATGGACCAGCGCCCCCGCTCCCCACACCGTCAGCAAGGTCGCCAGCAATGCCGCCAGCATCCACTCGACCAATGCGTGCCCTTCCTGGCGATGCACAGGCAGCCCCTAACTGGCTGTAAAGACAAACTGATTGGCATCGCCCTTGGCGCAGCTGGCTTCGGCTGTCAAGGCACTGTATGCCGTGGTGTTGTCTTTGATGACCGCCGCCGTGCCGCCCTCGGGCGTAATAGTCATAATGTCGGACACCCGCTGCATAACCGATGCAATCGACGGACAGGCCGCATTGTTCACCTTTGACAAGGTGATGGCGAAGGCCGCTCCGGCCGACGCCTCCGCCACCGTGACCTCGCCACTGTTGCCCAGACCGTGCAGCACGGTCGGTGCGGCATCGCTGCCGGAGACCGAGAACAGGCTGGATTCGCGCACCTGGTTGGCAAAATTCGGCGTGCCTATACCCGCATAAGGCGTGGTCGATCCGCTGGGCGCATTCACCTTGGTCTGCAAAATAAAGCGAGCCATCTCTTCGCCTATCTTGGGCACCTTGTTCTCGACAACGTAGCTGCCTATGGCCGGAATCCCGATGATGGCCAGCAGCAATACGATGGCCGTCACAATGGACACTTCAATAAGAGAGAAGCCTCGCTGTCGAGACAGCCGGCGGCGGCGATCACCAAAACCCGCGCGCGATGCTAACGCAAAATACGACATAACAGCTCCTTGACGAAACGCTTGCCACTATTGGCTCGCGTAAAAAAACATGAGCGAACGACGCAGTTCGTCGATGACCGCGTAATGCCACAAACCCAGGCTCAGCAAACCCGCCACGCACGACAACAGCAGCGCCCAGCGCAAAACCAGCGCCTGACGGGCCACGAGCGACAACACCTGGGATTTCAACCGCCCGCGGGTCAACGCCAGCCCCTCGCCCAGGCCGCGCGCCATGGCCATGTCGCTCAAAAACCAGAACAACTCACGATCGAACAGACCGGTATCGAAGGTGTCGGCGCCCACCAGGCCGATATCGATGCGCGCCAGCATCGCGTCCAGATGGGCAAGCACCCAGGCGCTGGCACCCGCTCTTTGCATGGCCAGCGCCGCACGCAGCTGCGTGGATCCGGCGCCGGGCCGTTCCAGCACGATAGTGAGAACGGACAAAAAGCCGATGGCGTGAACCTGGCGATAAATGCGCCACAGGAAATAACGATCCAGGCCATGCCGGATGCGGCCGGTCAGATTGGGCAAAGACCATAGCAACAACAGGATCGCCCCTAGAAAAAATACCGTGGCAAAAAGCCAGTGGCCCTGCACCAGCGAGGCAAACCCAAACAAGCGCCGCGTCAAGGCTGCGTAATACTCGGGCGGCACGGCGTTGAAGGTGTGACGCAGCTGCGGCACCGTAAATAGCGGTACGGCCAGCACCAGAGCCGCCAACATCGCCAGGGCCAGAACGGCCGACCAAAGGGTTGTGGTCAGAATGTCGTGCGCCTGCCGGATCAGGCGCACGGCGTCGCTCAGATCGCGCAAGGTATGAACCAGCGGCGCGTTGCCGCTGGCCTGGGCAACCCGGATCAGGCCCAGCTCATTGGCGGGAAAGCATCCCGCCCAGGTCAGGTACAGGTCGCCGCCCGTCATCGGGTAGGCCTGAACCCAGCGTTGCGACAGGCGGCCGCGCACCGTCGCGTGGCCATAGCGGCGCATATCGGACTGAAATATTTCAAGTAAGGTGCGCCGGCCTTGCATGCTATCCATCAGTGCCGACAGATAATCGTAATAATCGGCGCGCCCCGCACGAAAGCGCCAGGCATCCAGGCTCGCGCCAAGTTGCTCCAGACTGCGACGCAGCCTATCGGCGCCATGCGGGGCTCTCATGCAACGACTCGCAAACCAGGCTCGCCCGCGAGGCGCAACCGGCGTTCACAGGTTTCAAAAGACTGAAAGCGCGGCTCAATATCGCGCGGATCGATTTCTCCGCGCAGGGCCTTGCGCACAGCACATTCCATGGCCGTCGCCCCGGACCCCTCTTCGATCCCGTGGCTACCGGGCAAGTCGCCACGCCCCATGGGATCCCCCCGTCGCAGTCCGTCCAGAAAACCTGGGCTCAACGCGGGCTCGATATATTCCGCCGCCACGGTCCGGCCGGCCAAACCATCCAGATCGCGCACTTGCGACCCGCCACACGCGGCGCACCCTCGCGGGTTGCGTATCCGCAGCAACTCAATGTCGCAATCGTACAGGCGGCGCAGCCGGCCGAACCACTGACGCCACACCCCCGCCTCGCGATAGCGGCCGTCGACACCCACGCCGCCGTCGAGCAAACGCACCGCCGGAACGCAACAATGCGCGCACAAACGCGGCAGCAACACCTGATAAACCAGGAGCTTGAGCACCCCTGGGGTTGCCAGAAAATCGCGCGAAACCCCGATAAAATCAGACGCCAGCCGCGCGCCCACCAAGGCCGCCGACGGCGCATGCGTTGTGGTGTAAACATTGACCCCGGATCCTGCCAGATCCATGAAAGCCAGGCCGGACTCGCGATCGCGAATTTCGCCCAGCAAGACATCGGTCATGGCCGAACGCTTAAGCGTTCGAAGCTTGGTCGCATACGCCTCGTGCGCGGTTGCATCCAGGTCGCGCACCACCGTATTCTGTATGGCGCGCGGGATCAGGAATTCGACCGGATCTTCGATGGTGATGATTTTTCGATGGTCGGGCAGCCCCGCCATCAGGGATGCCAGCGTCGTGGACTTTCCCGAGCCCACCGTGCCGGCGAATACGATCGCCCCGCCTTCAGACAGCATGGCGCGTTCAATGGCGCTGATCTGTTCGGGCATGTAGCCCAGTTCGGCCAGCCCCTGCCCGCCCGCCGCGGCGTCGCGTTCGAGCAAGCGCAAGCACACACTGGGGCCCTGATCGGCCGCGAGCGACGCCCAGCGCAACACGATGGGCCGCCCATCGACCTGTTTGCTCAATTTGCCCTGCTGCTCGGCCATAGGGTCGAACACCGCGCCATTGCCGCCTTGAATATCCATCCACGCCACCGACAGCATATCGAACAAGGTCCGAGTGGGCATACGGCGAAACCGCTCGGGCGCCACATAACGTCCGGCCAAGGTATACCTGACCTCGGATTCGGCATCGTTGAAGCGAATATTCAAATGCAGATCGCTGGCCCCATGGCGCACACCCCACTCGACCATATCCTGAAAGGCGCCGGCCAGCGCCGTTCTGGCCGGATGCGATGCCATACTGCGGCTTGCGTACCGCGACTGCAGCCGTACTTGATTGCGGGCGACGGCCAGCAACAGAGGCGCAGCGAGTACATAACGTTGCGGCGCGGCCAGCGTGTAGCCCCGCTCGAGGACGCGCCTGGCCAGTTCATCGGCCTGATCGCCACCCACATGTTCGGCCAGGGCGAAGATGGCTACGCTCTGATCGGTCAGTTGCACCGGGCACAGGCGGCCTGCCAGCGCTTCGACCTCAAATTCGATGCTCAGCGACCTGAATATGGCCGGATCCAGCAGATTCAGGTCGTCGGAACCGGCAATCACCACCGCCTGTGTCGCGGCAAAACGTGCCACCGGCGTTTGCAACACGGGGGCCGATGCGGCAAAACCAAATCGTCGCAAAGAACTGAGCATGGCATCACCCCCCTGCCCACAGCGATGGGTGCAGACAAAGCGTGTGTGTTTCGTCGTGACGCTCAAGCTGGACGCAAGAACCGGTTATGCCCCGCAGCATCGGGACGGCGGCGCCAGGCTTGGCGCCTACGGGCAAGGCCTGGCCGCGCATATAAACGTGGGGCTGCGATCCCACCAGCACCTCGGCCAACAATTTTTTACCCACCCCATAAATCGCCACCAGTCTGGGGGCGGTGCCACCGTGCGCGGCCTTGCTGACGACGCCCTGCGCGGCACGCGAATTATTCTGGCCCGCCACGCGGGCGCGGGTTTGGGCAAGAGCCTGCTCGGCGTCCAGGCGCATAAGCTCGCGCACCGACATCTGGTCTACCGCCAGATCGTCCGCGCCCGGACCGGATGCCCGTGCAGGACTAGTAAGAATCCACGCGCAGGCCCACGCCGCGAACAGCATCGTCGACAGCCTGATCGGGAAATGCGCGCTCTTGCGCGAGGGGACGCAGCGATTCGACTTCATAGAGATCTCCTTGAAAAGACACATTCAGGCGGCTGCTGCGCAACCCCAGCTGCGGCGCATCCCGGATCGATACGGCAATTTTTTTCCAGGCCATCGCTTCGGTGTGCGACAACAACAGGCTGCCGGAGCGCAACGGGCCCGCAATTTGCACGGGACGCAAGGAATAGGCAGGCAACCCGGCCGGTTTGGGCGGCGTGCGGCCCGCCGCATCGCGCGGGGCGACGAGCTTGAGTGCTTGCGGCTTACCCAATTGCATTTGCGTAAAGGCCGGTTGTATGGACTGCAGGGCACTGAACAAATGCCGTTCGTTATGGGCACTGCTTTTTAGCGCGTGCTGGGCCAACGGCACGTTGGCCAGCGCAATGCTCCAGACCAGCAATGCCTGATCGATGGAGATGAATTCAACGGCCCACGCCGCAGGAGCAAGCGCGAGCAAGCCATCGTTGCTGGCCTGGGCGCCCCGCCTGTCGTAACGCGCCTGGCAACGCCAGCCGCCCGCCTGCGGCATACACATCGCCTGCGTCAGGAACCAGCCGGCAATCTGCACCGGCGCATCCTGCAGGCTGTCCAAAGCCGCTCGCGTACCCTGCACACCATGCACGACGACGTTGCGGCTGGCTTGAGCAAGCGCGTCGCTCCATGCCCGATAAGGATCGAACGGCCCGGCGGCCTGAACCCTCGGCCCGGGTGCAACCACGCGCCACAATCGAGGCAGCAATCCAACCAACACCATCGATAACACGAACCACTGTACGGGCCGGGGCAACAACGGGCGCCACCGATCCAGCGGCAGCAGACGAGCCTCAGCCGTGCTGGCGGCCTCCAGTACGGGCAGATCGATGGCGTCGGGAGCGCCATCCAGAACTTGCAGTTGGGGGTAAGCCTGTTCCAGCTCGGTCAGGACATCGGCGGCGTGAAGCCGGCTTGCAAACAGCTTGTCGGTGCGGGCCACCACCGCCCCTTCATGCACCGCCACCAGCCAATAACGGGCCGGACCGAGTTCAAGCAGCAAGGCTACCGTGCCGGTGGCGCGCAATTGGGCCACCACCTGCGCCGCCGAACCTAACCGCTGCCGGCGTTGGGCCCGCGTCAATTTCAAACGCGCCATGCCCACCGCCGCCGCGGCTTCGCCTGAGCACACCCAATGAGTCGCGCCCCGCTGCCGGGCAATGCGTTGCGCAAGCTTTCGGGCTCCTGCGTTGATCAATGGCAGCCAGTCCAGGCCAAAGACCAATGAGACTGAAGAGCCGGGCAGAATCAGCACGTCGTTCATGGCCGGTCTCCGTCAAAAACCTTCTTCGACTTGCGCCGTGATCACCATCACGGTGATCAGGCGTTGAGTCGAGGCGCTATCGCTGCCGCCCAGAACCAACGGTATGCCCGGGTTCAGGCGCCGGGCTTCGGATTCCTCCAATACACGGTCAAAACCCGAAACCACCATGGGCTGGCCGGGATATAGAACCAATTGCTGTACGGTGCCATTGCCGTCGATGGTAATTTGCTGCAGTTGCAAAGGATTGGACTTATCGCCGAAGGTGACCGACTTGAGCGGCTGCGCGACCGTGTTGTCATACGCCACGGACAACAGAATCTGGCCGTCATCCTGAGCATCGGGCACCAAGGTCAGCAAAGAACCTACCGTTTCGTCCTTTTGGCTGACCGACACGGTAGGCAGCGCCATGCCAGCCTGACTGGCCAGTGCCGTGGTCTGCACCTTGTCTATATAGGAGAAGGTGGTTCGCACAGCGTGCGTGACCGGACGGCGATTGAGCGTGAGCACCGGCACGCTGCTGCGCCGCACGACCTGACCTATCTGGCCCAGGGCCTTGACCACCGCTTCCGACCCTTTGAACCCGCCCTGGGTGAGACCCAGGCCGAGGCTCCCGGCTTCGGCCAGATTGGATCCCGGCATGGTCATGGCCGCCGCCACCTTGGCGCTGGAAAAAACCAGGCCCCAGTCCAGGCCCGCTTCGGCTGTATCGCGCGTAATAAGGGTGACTTCCTCGAACACCAGACGCACACGGCGTGTCAATGAGCGATTTTCGTGATCGAGATAGTGGGCAATACGCTGCAACACGGAAGGAATATCGGTAACGACAACAGCCGAACTGGCTCCCGACTCGGCCACCACGAGCCCGGCCTGAGACAGGAACGGCTCGAGGCGCGCTCGCACGACGGCCATTAAATCAAGCTTGCCGCTGGACAGGCTGGTTTTGGATGCACTGGCAAAGCCCTGCGTCTTGCCACTGCCGCCCAAACCCAGCGATGCCTCGGCCTGCGCATTGAGGGTTAGCGCCCGGACATTGAAAACACGCGTTTCAGTCCGGTAAAACTCGATGCGCCCCTGCGCATAACGCCACGCCACTCCCAGCTGCGCGGATATTCGGTCCAGAATTTGCGGCAAGGGTTCGGGGCCGCCCGACAAGGCGATACGCGCCGGCGCCGCACCCGGTCCGCTCGGGGCGGCCGTATTGGCGCCGCTGGCCAGCCGAGGCGAGAAACGTTCAATCGGCAACAGGGTCTCGGCACTGACATGCACCGGTATCGCGGTGACGGCCGTAATGCGCTGCGCAATTTCCGTCAGATCGAGCGTCGCTCCGGAAAACATCAGTGTCGAATTGACATTGGCGCGCAACGCCAGGGGCAACGTCAGTTCACGCGCCAGAGGCTGGGCGCGACCGGCCAGCCACGGACGTGCCACGTCTTGCGCCGCGCGGCGTACATCGCGGCTTTTGACCGCACGATCAAAGCCCCGATGCCGGCTTTCCAGGCCGGACTCGGCCGTGCTCGCCGATTGAATGATCCGGCGCATTTTTTCACCCAGCGCGCACGCCGACAGCAGGCCGCACAGCCACAGGACAAGCAGGCATTGCATGGCGCGCCTCATGAGGACTCCGACAAGTTGGCGGTGCGATCGCAAAGCTGTGCATAGGGGACGACGCGCAAGACTCTATTCGAATAAAAGCACGGCTGCAGCGGGCGGTCGGCCAGCTCAGTAGACGCCACCAGTTCTTGCACCGCCAGCTTGAAGCCCGACTCAAAGTGCGCCGAACCGACGATCGGAATATCGGCGTCGACCGCCCAATGCTCTGGATTGAACGTCCAGCCAGCCGCATGGGCCCAGCGCGACAGCACCGCCCTGAGATGCTTGTCATCGGGGCTGACGTGATACTGCTCGGCCGGCTCATTTGACAACACCGGCTCAGGCACGGGATCTGGTGCCGGACCAGGCCCGGAAGCCGCTGTGGCAAGCTCGGCCTCGCCAGCGACCGCGGCCGGGGCCGCCGCCAGCACCGTGGCAGCCGGCTCGGGCGAGGACGCTAACGGCACGGCAATCGATGCCGCTGCGGTCGGCGACGGATCGGCCGCCGAACGCTCAGGCAACGCAGGCGAAGCACTCCCGGACGCAGGCTGGGCAGCGGGATCGGAATCGACCCGATCGATAAAACTTTTTAAATGCCCACCGCGCAATATCAGATGAGGCCGCACGCCGCTCAAGACCAGGTATGGCCCATTACGATGGTAATCAAGGGGGCGGTCGCCTTGCGCGGCATGTTCGAATATGGCCGGGATCGCCTGACCGGGCGCAAACTGCAGCCACATTTGCCGCCCGTTATCGAAAACCTGCAACGGCGCAACGGCACGATCTCCCGACAGGCGCCAGCCAAAATTGTATTGACCCGAAACCGGATCGGCATTGCGTGCCGGTGTGCTCGACAGCCACGACCATTCAGGCAGGGCTGAACATGCGGACAAAAGCCCAAGAAGCAGCGCGGCAATCCATAGTCTAGGCATCTGGACATCCCAATTCGAGAAATGAAATGAGCCGCCATCTTGAATGCCGAGCGGGCGCGCCGCCAGACCGATATATACGAGTGGAGAGTTTTGTCGTCAGGCCACAGACTCTGTCGACAGCAAAAAAACGCAGTAAATCAAAGCGATAAGAAGATTCGAGGCCGGAAAAAAAAGCCCTGCCGGCCATATTCGGCCAGCAGGGCTTTCAATACGGATTCTTTTTATTTTTTCTCGGCGACGCTTTTTTTAACCGTCTTGTGAGACTTCGATTTCGACGTATGCCGGGTGCTTGCCGACTTGGCTGCCGGGCCTTGTGCGAACGACGAACCCGGACGCATGATCGAATTGGCTTCGGCCGACGCAGTTCTAAGCGCGCTCACAGCGGGATCCTGGCCATTCAGGGCAGTATTGAGCCTTTCGCGGAACATGGCCTTGACCTTCGGATAATTGGCCACGTGAAAACCACGATCGGTCGCACTGGGCTTGCGTGCATAGTCGGCCACCAGAGCCTGCCAGTTGCCCAGATTTTTATAATAAGCCGAATCGGTCTGGGCGAAGGCTTGCTGTGTCAAAGGCAGAAAGCCAGTGCTCTGATACCAGGTCGCGGCGTTCTTGGGCTGGGCGAGCCAGCCGAGAAACGCGGCGGTCGCTTTTTCCTGTGTCTGAGACTGCTTGTCGAGCGCCCAGAAGGCGGCGCCGCCCACGAAGGGGCTGCCAGGCTGCGCCGTAGCCTCCTGGTAATACGGCAAAGCAGCCACGCCGAAGCTGAGCGAACGGGTGCTGTTGAACCACCCCAGATTGCCGGAGCCCGACATCAGCACGGCACACTCGCGATTCGCAAACCGCTGGGTGGACTGCGCCTCAAACTCGGGCTTAACCAGCAATTCGGTGCGAGCCCAGCTGATCATCATCGACAAATGGCGCACGTACATCAGATCCATGGGAAAGCTGGGTGCCGACTTGGCTTTCAAGCCATTGTCGTCCGTCGTATAGAACTGGTTATTGACAGCGGCCAGATTTTCCAGATTGATGGATACCGGTATGTCTGTGGTGTAGGGACATTTGCGCGAACTGGCGTTGGCCAACTTCACCAGCTGATCCTGCAGGCCTATCCAGGTGCGCGCGGGAATCGCCGGTTCGATATGGGCTTTCTTGAACGCGTCGATGTTGTAGTACATGACCGGAACATCCGTCATGTACGGGAAGGCCAGCAGGCGCCCCTTGGCATCGCGCATGGCGGCATGGTCGGACGACACGAACCACTTGGCGTCCTTGATGGGGTATTTGGCGAGCATTGTATGCAAAGGCAGAATATAACTGCGATTGATCAGCTCGTCGGGGGCATGGTCATCGTTCAACTGTACAAGATTGGGGGTGTTCTTGGTTTTGACACCGGCCACGAGTGCGGCTTCGACCTGTTCGGGCGTATCAAAGGCCTTGAGGCTGACATGCACATCGGCTTGACTGCCATTGAACTGTTTGACCAGTGTCTGAAACACCTGGTTGTTATGAGGGTTGAGGCTATACCAGACTTGTATATCGGTCGCTCCCGCAGCCCAGGCCGGAGAGGCGCCAAACAAAGCGGCCGCCCCCACCAACGCCACGGCACGCCAGGAGGAGTCTGGGCCGCAAAACGGATAGATCTTCATAAATTGTTTAGCCTAAAAAGGGAAAATCGGGTTCGGGTGATTTACCGGAAATCAAATCAGCCAGGGCGCGGCCCGATCCTGCGCCCATCGTCCACCCGAGCGTGCCATGCCCGGTGTTCATGTACAAATTGGAAATTCGTGTCCTGCCAATGAGTGGTACGTTCGACGGAGTAGAGGGGCGCAGGCCGGACCAGAACCGAACAGTAGCAAAATCAAGCGCGTTTGGAAACAAATCCCGCGCCTGGGCCAACATATTATCGCAACGGATTGTATTGAGCGCACGTGAGTATCCCGAGAGCTCGGCCGTACCGGCCATACGTATTTGCTTACCAATACGGGTATAGACCACTTTGTGCGCGCTATCGGTCAGGCTGACCGTCGGGGCGGCATCGGAGTCGACAATGTCGAAAGTGGCCGAATAACCCTTGGCCGGATACACATTGCAGGGTACGCCCAGGGGCGCGACCAACCGCAGGGTATCGCTACCCAACGCCGCCACATAGGCATCCGCCGTCAGAGTCTGGTACAGACCCTCGGGATCGATCAGCTCCACGCCCTGAATGCGCCCGCCTTCAGTCAGCAAACGGCTGACCCGGGTAGAAAACCGGAACTCAGCGCCCGCGCGCCGGGCGCGCTCGGCCAGGGCCGTGGTAAACAAATAAACATCACCCGTTTCATCTTCGGCCGTATAGTCGCCGCCCACGATAAACGAGCGCGCCGGAATTAACGCGGGTTCGATCTGCATGATCTCGTCGGTGCTGACAATGCGGCGATCGACGCCAAAATTGCGCATCAGGCCAGCCGCCTTTTGCGACGTTTCGAATTCGCCCGCATCCCGATAGAAAGTCAGTATGCCCCGCTCCAGATGGTTGTACTCGATGCCCAGATCGGCGCGCATGGCCTGCAACGTGCGCCGGCTATATTCAGCCAAACGCACCATCGCCTGTATATTCGGCGCCTGCCGCCCCGGCAGGCATTCGCGCAGAAAGGCCAGGCCCCAAAGCCACAGGCGCAAATCGAACCGGGGCCGAAAGGATAGCGGCGCATTCTTCTGAAAAAGCCATTTCAGCAATTGGAGAGGCGCTTGCGGATTAGCCCACGGCTCGGAATGCGACACCGAAATCTGGCAGCCATTGGCGCGGCTGGCTTCTTGCGCCGGGCCGCTCTGGCGATCGATAACCACCACCTCGTGCCCGGCCTGCAGCAACCACCATGCCGTGGCCGTCCCAATGATCCCACTACCCAGCACCGCAATTTTCATGGCAATGGCACTCCCTGGCTCGCACCTCGAAACACGTCTATTTCAGATCGGCTGCGGAGGTAAACGCATCGGCATAGAACTCGTCGGGCGGCAGGCCGCCTTGCCGGGTGAAATCGCGCCTGGCGCTATCGACCACAATGGGCGCCCCGCAGGCATACACCTGGTATCCGGAAAGGTCGGGAATATCGTCGAGCACCGCCCGATGGACAAAACCGGTGCGCCCGCTCCATTGGTCTTCCTCGCTGGCCTCGGACACCACCGGCACGTACGAGAAATCGGCGATGCTTCTGGACCACTGCAGCGCCTTTTCATGCATGTACAGATCCTGCGGACGCCGCCCCCCCCAGTACAGCACCGCCCGACGCCCCGCCGGGTGAGCCGCCATGCGTTCGATAATGGCCTTGATGGGCGCAAAACCGGTTCCGCTGGCCAGAAATACAATCGGTTTGGAGGAATCTTCACGCAGGAAAAAGGAACCGAACGGCCCTTCGACACGCTGGATTTCGCGCACCTTCATCTGAGTGGCGCCCGCGCCAAACACATGATCGGTAAACGCTCCGCCCGGCATATGGCGTATGTGCAGCTCAACCTGATTATTTTCGGTGGGCGGGCAAGCCATGGAATAACTGCGGCGCCGGCCATCCTTGAGGATGAATTCAAGATACTGCCCGGCGTAGTACTTGAAGGGATCGGCGGCGGGCAACTGCAATTGCAGGATCATGACATCGGCGGCGGCCGGCTCCATCTGCATCACCCGCGACGGCATCTTGCGAATCTGGATATCGCTCGCCATGCGGATCTCGCGCGCTTCAATCAGCATATCCGAGCCCGGTTGCGCCTGGCAGAACAAGGTATAGCCCGCGGCCAGATCTTCTGGCGACAGAAGTTGCGCCGGATGCGGACCCGCCTCGTAATCCCCTGACACCACACGGCCCTTGCAGGTAGAGCACGCCCCATTGTGGCAGCTGTAGGGCAGGATAATGCCGGCGGCCAGGGCCGCATCCAGCACAGTCTGGCCGGGTTCGACGGAAAACTCATGCCCGCTGGGCGTAACGGTAACCTTGAAACTCATATCAACTCTAAACGTATGGGTGATGAATGAACAGACGCATTTTATGTCCCGTCAAAGGGTCTATGAAGTTGCGTCCTCGCCGGCCCTGACGGCCGCAAGCACCGGCTGCTTGACCTTGACCGACAAGAGTTTACCTTTACGCGCGCGTTTTCCCAGGTACTGAGCCAATTCAGGGCCTTCCAGCACAACCCGGGTCTCTTTATTGCGGTACAGGCCGCTGGCCGCCAGCCCCGCCGGCCCTATCGCCGCCCATTGCGCCACCTTGTCGGCGCCATCGAGCCCCATCAGTATCGTGCCGCGCCCGCCGCCCGAGAGCGTCCTCACCTCGGACAAGGCCAGCACCAGCATCCGGCCTTTACCGCTCAACATCGCCAAACAATCATCGCCATCCTGCAAGGCAATGGGAGCAAGCAATGTGTCGCCCTCGGCCAGCGTCATGAACTGCTTGCCTGCGCGCTGGCGGGTAAGCATGTCTTTGAGGCTTGTGATAAAGCCATAGCCCGACCTGCTGCCCAGGACATAACGGCCATCGTCGGCACCCGCCACCATGTGCACGATGCGCGTGCCCGGCGCCACGTCCACCAAGGCCGTAATCGGCTGGCCATCGCCGCGCGCCGAAGGCAGGCCCGACACGGGCACCGTATACATCCTGCCTTCAGTGGACATCGCAACCAGGTTGTCGACGCTGCGGCATTCCAGCACATTGGAGGGGCCGTCGCCCGCCTTGAAACCGAATTGGCCGGCATCATGACCATGGCCGGCCCGCACCCGCAACCACCCTTTTTGCGACACGATGACCGTAACAGGCTCATCGACTACCCGGGTTTCCAGCACGGCGCGCTGCGCGACTTCAATGAGCGTGCGCCGCTCATCGCCATACAGCTTGGCATCGGCCTCGATTTCCCGCGTGATCAGGCGTTTGAGCGCGGCCGGGCTGTCCAGCAGCTCCTGCAACCCCGCCTGCTCGTCCTTTTTTTCGGCCAGCTCTTTCTCTATCTTGAACCCTTCCAGGCGTGCCAACTGGCGCAAGCGCATCTCCAGTATGTCTTCAGCCTGGCGTTCGGACAGATCAAAGCGTTGCATCAAGGCCGGCCGCGGCTCGTCGGCTTCGCGTATGGTCTGGATCACTTCTTCGACATTCAGATACACCACCATGCGGCCTTCCAGCACATGGATGCGGTCGGTGGCGCGGTCGAGCCGATGCTGCGTGCGCCGCGTAACCGTTTGCGTGCGAAACCCCAGCCATTCGGTCAATACCTGGCGCAGGCCGCGCTGTCCGGGCCGCCCATCGGTGCCGATGCACACCAGATTCATCGACACGCTGCCTTCCATGCTGGTCTGCGCCAGCAAAGTATTGACGAATTCATCGCGATCGATGCGGCTGGTTTTAGGTTCAAACACCAGCCGCACGGCCGCCTGCTTGCCCGACTCGTCGCGCACCGTGTCGAGCAGGCCCAGGATAAGCGCCCGGGTTTGCTGCTGTTCGGCGCTCAGGCTCTTTTTGCCGGCGCGAACTTTCGGGTTGGTCAGGTCTTCGATTTCTTCCAGTATTTTTTGCGAAGACGCGCCCGGCGGCAATTCATGCACCACCAACTGCCATTGGCCTCGAGCCAGCTCTTCGAACTGCCAGCACGCGCGAGCCTTGATCGAGCCCTTGCCATGCTGATAAATCTGGGCGATATCGGCCGGCGTGGAAATGATCTGACCGCCTCCGGCGAAGTCCGGCCCCGGCACCAGCGCCAACAGATCCTCATCGGACAGCTTGGGGTTTTTGAGCAGCGCCACGCTGGCCTGCGCGATCTCGCGCAGGTTGTGCGAGGGAATTTCGGTGGCCATGCCCACGGCAATGCCCGACGCGCCGTTGAGCAGCATGACCGGCAAACGCGCCGGCAGCATAACGGGCTCGGTCTGGCTGCCGTCATAGTTGGGTGTGAAATCAACCGTGCCCTCGTTCAGTTCATCGAGAAGCACCCGGGAAAAAGGCGTCAAACGCGCCTCGGTATAACGCATGGCCGCCGCGTTATCGCCATCGCGCGAACCGAAATTGCCCTGGCCGTCCACCAATGGATAACGCAAGGTAAAGCTCTGGGCCATGCGCACCATGGCGTCGTAAGCCGCCTGATCGCTATGCGGATGGTATTTGCCCAACACATCGCCCACCACGCGGGCCGACTTGACCGGTTTGGCATTGGCCACCAGGCCCATGGCCTGCATGGCGAACAAAATCCGGCGCTGTACGGGCTTTTGCCCATCGGCCACCTCGGGCAAGGCGCGCCCGCGCACTACCGAAATGGCGTAATCCAAATAGGCCTGCTCTGCATACGTGGCCAATAAAATCTGCTCGTCGTCGTGAGGGGCCGCGTCAAACAGACCTGCTTGCGTACTATCATCCATCTATCGATCTCTTTATTTCTTTAACGTAACGATTGCCGACGCCTTCAGACATCGAGCTCGGCCAGATTGCCTTTCTCTTCGAGCCAGGTGCGCCGCTGCGCCGATTCGCCCTTGCCCATCAACATATCGAACATCCGGGTGGTGGCTTCGATTCCCAGCTCGCCGCAAACGACCGGCATCAAACGCCGGGTATCCGGGTTCATGGTCGTATCCCACAGCTGTTCGGCGCTCATTTCACCCAGGCCTTTGAAGCGGCTCACGCTCCAGGCCTGTTCTTTTACGCCTTCCTTGCGCAGCTTGTCCTGCACCGCGGCAAGCTCGCCCTGATCCAGGCAATAGATTTTGCGCGCCGGCCGCTTGCCCAGCGCCGGCACATCCAGGCGAAACAGGGGAGGCCGCGCCACATAGACATGGCCGGCCTCGACGAGCCTGGGGAAATGCCGGAAAAACAAGGTCAGCAGCAGCACCTGTATGTGCGAGCCATCGACATCGGCATCGGACAGGATGCAAATCCGCCCATAGCGCAGGCTGGACAAATCGGGCTTATCGTGCGGGCCGTGCGGGTCAACGCCAATGGCAACGGCGATATCGTGTATTTCGTTATTCGCAAACAGGCGATCGCGCTCCACCTCCCAGGAATTAAGCACTTTGCCGCGCAAAGGCAACACCGCCTGAAATTCCTTGTCGCGCCCCATTTTGGCCGACCCGCCGGCCGAGTCGCCTTCCACCAGGAAGACCTCGGTGCGGCTGCTGTCGCTGGACTCGCAATCGGTAAGCTTGCCGGGCAGCACCGCCACCCCCGAGCCCTTGCGCTTTTCCACCTTCTGCGCTGAACGCGCGCGCGCCTGCGCCTGGCGGATGGCGCTATCGGCCAGTTTTTTGCCCGCTTCAACATTGGCGCTCAACCACAGGTCGAGCGCATTTTTCACAAATCCGCCCACCAGGCGAACCGCATCGCGGCTATTCAGGCGCTCTTTGATCTGCCCCTGGAACTGCGGGTCCAGCACCTTGGCCGACAAGATAAAGCTGGCGCGGGCAAACACATCCTCAGGCAAAAGCTTGATCCCCTTGGGGATCAGGCTATGGAGTTCGGCAAATGTTTTCACCGCGCTAAACAGCCCCTCGCGCAGACCCGACTCATGGGTGCCCCCGGCGGTCGTGGAAATCAGATTCACGTAAGATTCACGCACCAGCGGGCCATCCACCGTCCAAACCACGACCCACTGCGCGCCCTCGCCCGGAGCAAAGGCCTCATGATCGTCCTCGGCGTACTGCCGGCCCTCGAATGCAGGCACCAGCGCCTGTGTGCCGTCGAGCTCCTCGGCCAGGTAGCCGCGCAGGCCGTCCTGGTATTGCCAATGGCGCGTTTCGCCCGTCTTTTCTATGGTGAGCGACACCTTCAGACCGCTGAGCAGCACCGCCTTGCTGCGCAGGCCGTGAACCAATTCGGCCAGAGGGATAACCGGGCTGTCAAAATACCGGGGGTCGGGCCATACACGCACGCGTGTCCCGGTTTTCTTGCGGCTGACGGGCTCCAGCTTGCGCAAAGGGACCTTAACGTCGCCATCGGCAAATACCATTTGATGCGTCTGGCCGCCACGCCAAACGCAGACCTCAAGCCGCGAGGACAAGGCATTGGTGACCGAAACGCCCACGCCGTGCAAACCGCCTGAAAACGCATAGGCGCCGTCGCCCTTCTTGTCGAATTTGCCGCCGGCGTGCAATTGCGTAAACACGATTTCCACCACCGGCGCATGCTCTTCGGGATGCAAACCCACGGGAATGCCGCGACCGTCGTCTTCAACCGAAATGCTCGAGTCGGAGTGGAGCACCACCTGGATATGCTGGCAAAACCCCGCGAGCGCCTCATCGGCCGCGTTATCGATCACCTCCTGCACAATATGCATGGGGCTTTCTGTGCGGGTGTACATGCCGGGGCGCTGACGCACAGGCTCCAGCCCCTTCAGGACCCGAATGGATGCTTCGTCGTAGAGTGGTGTAGCCATTTATCGTTAAACTTTTGGGTGAACAAAAAACGTTATTTTACGGACGAACTGAAAATTGCCGCTTGAAGGGTGGCCACAAGGGTCGCCACTGCGACGCGGCGGGCAGGCAATATCGGTGGCAGCCACAAGGGCTGCCGCTACATGATTCACGGATATGTTTATAGGGATATCATCTTGATTGCCAACGATTTTGGCAGTCACAAAGGTCGCCCCCACAAAACATGCCCGTCGCTTGTAGTGGCACCCCTTGTGGGTGCCATCCCCCCACAACACATCCCGCCATCCCTCCACAACATCCCCCCACCATCTCCGAGCACAGTAGCCTCGACAGTGGTATGCTTGTAGGCATTCGGCAACAAGACTATGCACTACAAGACTAGAATTCATTGTGCTGTTGCCCCCTATTCCCGTATAGTTTTCAAATATCCCCTCACTTTCTTCTCTTCTTATCATGAGCGAATCCATCAAACACGTAAGCGACGCCAGCTTTGAGGCGGATGTGCTTAAATCCGACCTGCCCGTGCTGGTTGACTACTGGGCCGCATGGTGCGGCCCTTGCAAGGCGATTGCGCCCTTGCTCGAAACCGCCGCCCAGGAATACCAGGGGCGCGTTACCGTTGCCAAAGTCGATGTCGACGCCAATCCCGAGACATCCGCCAAATTCGGCATCCGGGGCATCCCCACTCTCATGGTGTTCAAAAACGGCAAGGCCACCGCGACCAAAGTCGGCGCGCTGTCCAAATCGCAGCTCAACGCCTTTCTCGACGAATCCCTGTAAAATAGTGTTTCTCGCGCGAGCCTATTCTAGGCTCGCCATCTGCTTTCAAATACCCCCTTTCCTCACTCATGCATCTCACAGAACTAAAAGTGCAGCACGTTTCGCAGCTGCTAGAACTGGCCGCCGGCCTGGATATCGAGAACGCCAGCCGCCTGCGCAAACAAGAACTCATGTTCGCCATCATGAAGCGCCGCGCCAAGCAAGGCGAACAAATATTCGGCGATGGCGTCCTTGAAGTACTGCCCGACGGCTTTGGCTTTTTACGCTCGCCCGAAACCTCTTATCTGGCCAGCACCGACGATATCTATATCTCGCCGTCGCAAATTCGCCGCTTCAATCTGCACACGGGCGACTCCATCGAAGGCGAAGTCCGCACCCCCAAAGACGGCGAACGCTACTTTGCACTGGTCAAGGTCGACAAGGTCAACGGCATGCAGCCCGAGGCCATCAAGCACCGCATCATGTTTGAAAACCTCACGCCGCTGCATCCGAACCAGCCCATGGTTCTGGAACGCGACATGAAAGGCGAAGAAAACGTCACCGGACGCATTCTCGATATTTTCGCGCCCATAGGCAAAGGCCAGCGGGCGCTTATCGTATCGAGCCCCAAGTCGGGCAAAACCGTTATCACCCAGCATATTGCGCACGCTATTGCGGCCAATTATCCCGACGCGGTGCTGATCGTGCTGCTGGTCGACGAACGCCCCGAAGAAGTCACTGAAATGCAGCGCACGGTGCGCGGCGAAGTCGTGGCATCCACCTTCGACGAGCCCGCCACGCGTCACGTGCAGGTCGCCGAAATGGTCATCGAAAAGGCCAAGCGTCTGGTCGAGTTGAAAAAAGACGTGGTCATTGTGCTCGACTCCATCACCCGGCTGGCGCGTGCCTACAACACCGTCGTGCCCGCCTCGGGCAAAGTGCTCACGGGCGGCGTGGACGCCAATGCCTTGCAGCGCCCCAAACGCTTTTTCGGCGCGGCGCGCAATATCGAAGAGGGTGGCTCGCTGACCATCATCGGTACGGCTCTGGTCGAAACCGGCAGTCGCATGGACGAAGTCATCTACGAAGAATTCAAAGGCACCGGCAACTCCGAGCTGCATCTGGAGCGCCGCCTGGCCGAGAAACGCGTCTACCCCGCCATCAATTTGAATAAATCGGGCACGCGCCGCGAAGAATTGCTGATCAAGCCCGAGCTTCTGCAAAAAATCTGGGTGCTGCGCAAGTTCATCCACGATATGGACGAAGTCGAAGCGATGGAATTCATTCTGGATAAAATCCGCGCCACCAAAAACAATGCCGAATTTTTCGACATGATGAAAAAATAGCCGTGCGCAAGCGTGGGCTATTCTCGTTCCAGGGAGACTTGCCTGCGAAGCGCATAGCGAATTCGCGTCTATCACTTCATGCCAAGGTAACAACCGGCAAACGCTCTTCCAATTCAGCCGGGCAGGTTGCACCTCGGCACGCATTCTGTGGAACTCTGTCGGATGAATCTACCTACGCTGAATCAATTTCTGGATCAAATTAAGGCGCGCGACCCCTATCAGCCCGAATTCATGCAGGCTGTAAAAGAAGTAATGAACAGCCTGTGGCCTTTCATCGAACAGAATCCCCGTTACGCCCAGCAAGGTCTGCTATACCGCCTAGTTGAACCCGAGCGCGTGATCCAATTTCGCATCTCGTGGGTCGACGACCACGGCCGGGTGCAAATCAACCGAGGCTTTCGCATCCAGCACAGTTCGGCCATCGGCCCATTCAAGGGTGGAATGCGTTTTCATCCGTCGGTGAACCTGTCCATACTCAAATTTCTGGCCTTCGAACAGACCTTCAAAAATGCCCTTACCACCCTACCCATGGGCGGCGGTAAAGGGGGCTCCGATTTCGACCCCAAGGGCAAATCCGACGGCGAAGTCATGCGTTTTTGCCAGGCGCTCATTATTGAACTCCACCGCCATCTGGGCCCCGACACCGATGTCCCGGCGGGCGATATCGGTGTGGGCGGCCGCGAAATCGGCTTCATGGCCGGGATGATGAAAAAGCTGTCGAATTCCGCCGCCTGCGTATTTACCGGCAAGGGAATCACCTTAGGCGGCAGCTTGATCCGCCCTGAAGCGACCGGCTATGGCACCGTCTATTTCGCCGAAGAAATGCTCAAGCGCACCCGCCAATCGATCGCCGGCCTGAGCGTGTCGGTATCGGGCTCAGGCAATGTCGCCCAGTACGCCATCGAAAAATGCATGCAACTAGGTGCCAAAGTCGTTACCGTGTCGGACTCGCACGGAGTCGTCGTCGACCCGGCCGGTTTTAACGCCGAAAAACTGGCGGCCTTGATTGAACTCAAGAACGAAAAACGCGGACGTGTGGAAACCTACGCCAAGCTGTTCAAGCTAAGGTACGAAGCCGGCAAACGTCCCTGGCATGTGCCGGTTGACGTGGCCCTGCCCTGCGCCACACAAAACGAGCTGGAGCTAGAAGACGCCCGCATGCTTATCAAGAACGGCGTGCGCTGCGTCGCCGAGGGCGCCAACATGCCTGCCAACCTGGAAGCCGCCGCGGCATTCATCGACGCCAAGATCTTGTATGCGCCCGGTAAAGCCAGCAACGCGGGCGGCGTTGCCGTGTCGGGTCTGGAGATGGCCCAGAATGCGCAACGCCTGCACTGGACGCGCGAAGAAGTCGACAGCAAACTGCACGCCATCATGCGTCATATCCACGAAAACTGCGTCGACCATGGCGCCCACGGCGACTACGTGAACTATTTGCACGGCGCAAACATAGCCGGCTTCGCCAAAGTGGCCGACGCCATGCTGCACCAAGGCATATACTGACTCATCCACGCCAAAACTAGTGGCCTGGCGTTGCGGCACCCTTCTCCACGACGTGGCTCACCTCTTTGATCTTGGGATCGTTCCAGTCGCCGCTGATCTGATACTGCACTGTCATCGCCTTGGCAAGCGGGGTCTTCAATAGCCATTGAGTCAGGAACGCACCCAGGCCGACGATCGGATTGATGGCGATGCCGGCCGCGAGGGCCGCACCGCTGACATCCAGGTTGGGCACCACGACCGCCTGTAAATCCAGCAGATCATTATTCAGATTCACGTTGCCACCCAAAACTATCGTGCCGGCCGGCCCGGTCACGCGATAGTCGTGGGCGGTCATGACGCCGCGCTCGATCTGTACGGTTCCTCGCAGGTTATCGTACGGGAAACCATCGCGGGTCCAGGCGGCGGGGTTCACGTTGAAAGTGGCCAGACGCTGCACCGATTGCAGTGAAAGCAGCTCGAGCAAACGCGCCGAACGCGAATTGAGACTGCTAAACCGGCCCTTTTGCAGACTGAACTCCATACGCCCGCTCAAATCGGACAGCTTGTATTTCCAGGGCAGGTTACGCCAATCGAACTTGCCTTCTATCGACCCTTTGCCGCCCGACATCCTGTTTTTGTAGCCCATCTGATTCAAATAGGCGCCCATGTTTTCGGTTGTCAGTTTGGCATCCAGAGTCAAACCGCGATCCGGCCCCTTCAAGCGCCATATGCCGCTGCCGCTCAACTGTGTCGAAGCGCCGGTCAAATGCAGCGTATTGAGCCTCCATATTGCGCCTCGCGACTGATTCACGCCCACCAGCGACAGTTGCCCCAACTCATGGCCGTACAGGCTGAACCGGCGCACATCCAGGTTGATGGCGGGGACATCGTCATACGTCTTTGCATCGGCCTCGTTGTCCCCGGAATCGGCCGCGGCGGAATCGGCATCGGAGCCGCCACCCGCGCGGCCCAGGGCCAGGCGATCGAACTTGGCATCTACCCGGCCGGCAATCTTGCCCGACGCTTCACGCCAGAACAAAGTGCCTGCGGTTTGCGAAGAGCTGATATCGACGCGCCATTGCGTCGGTGCGGGCCGCTTGGCCGTAAATGTCGCCAGATCCATGTCGAGCCCATGAAAACGCACCGTCCTGGCCTGCAGCCGCAGTTGCTGGACATCGGGCAAGAGCGGCCGCTCGCGCCGCGCCGCGCCAGCTACGGGGGTGGAGAATTCATCGAACACCTGGCTCCACACATCCATGTCGACCCGGGGATTCTCAACATCAACATTCAGGCCCTCGGGCAACATGGCCGCGGTTTGATTGACCGCCACCGTCCCGGCATAAAAATAGGGTGATTTCTTGTTTTCGTTGCGGTGCAAGAGCCGTGCAGTAATGGCTCGTCCCAGGCTGATGTTCAGAGTGCTGTCCCGGTTGCCTTTATCGCTGCGCTGCCAGTCCATATGCAAAGGCAACGGCTGCGCTGCGGGCTTACCCACCGGATCGGGAAAATCCAGGGCAAGGCCCTCGAGCGTGCTATCGAGCGCCAGATCCAGCGCGCCGCGGCGCGGCCGCCGCAGCTGCGCCCGGTATGGAATTCGTCCGCGCAACCGCTCCATGCCTGCCAGGCCCACATACTGAGTCAATGCCTTGGACGTAGCCTGCCCCTGTATTTGCAAGCCCTTTTGCGTCCCGCCTATCCCGCCGGCGATGGCCACCGGCCCCCCCAGGAATTCAGCCTTGACAGCATCCGCCGCGACCTCGACATCTGTAAAATTCAGCACTCCCGAGACATGCTTGAAAGGCGGCATCTCGGGCATCAGGGAAACAGTCCCGCCGCCAAACCGGATCGCCCCCTGCACCGTGGTGTCCCGGCTATTCAACAAGGGTATCGTCAAAGCCAAAGGCACCTGCCAGACATCCTGAGCCTGGGCCTCGTCAAAGTCGCCGCCCAACAGGCCGCCCAGCGGGGAATGGTGCAGCAGCGCCAGATAGGCCGAAGCGGGCGCCGTTGTGTCGCCCTGAATGCTGAGCACCGAATGGTGTTCAATATCGGGAATGCGCGCCGCCAGGCCGCTTAAGGAAATCGTCTCGCCAGCGGCGACCTGCATGACGGCCTGGTCGGCAGTCAGCTGCAAATCGGCTCGGTGCAAACTGACCATGCCGTTCATGCGGGACAGGCGGGGCCATCCCAGCGTATCTTTGTCCGTCGGCAGATAATCGATGATTCCATCGACATAACGCCCCTGAACCTCGAAGTCTCCCTGATCGGGCTCCTCGCTGAACGGGAAAAACTCCAGATCGCCTTTCAGCAACAGCTGGGCATCATGAATCTGGCCGTGCACCAGGCCTTTGTCCATCCACTCGCGCGCGTCCAGGCTGACACTATTGGGCAGATAGTCGTCAATGGCGGCGATCGCCGCGCGTTTGAACGTGCCGCGAATGTCGGCCAACCCCGCCTGGCCTGTCCCTCCCTGCTGCCAGCTCCCCTGCAAGCGAGCGTCCATATCGTTGTTGACCAAATCCACGTGTCCAAGAACCGCCCGCATCGCTCCGCTATCGAGGCGGCCGATCGAGCCCTGGGCCGCGATGCGGGTGAAATCAAGAGGGTGCTGGAAAAGGGCTTTTGCCTGTATGCCCAGATCCTGCATCTGGAGCCGGAATTCGATGGCGGGCGCAGCCTCTGCCGCACCCGCGGTTGCGTCGATTCCAGAAGGAGACATCTGCGCGGCTTGTGCCGTTGCCGGCAAGGCCGGCGGCGAAAAAATCCGCTCGAAACCCAGCCAAGGGCCAGACAGGTACAGCCTGGCCCGGGTCGCTTCTACGTCCGATTCCGGCCCCAACTTCCAATGCCCATTTTTCACGGTCACATCGGAGGTAAAGCGAACCGGACTCCCGCGCTCAATGCCCAGCCAGGCTTGGGCCGAAACTTCGCCGGATCGCAAATCCTGCGGCAAATCGACCCATGGCTTCCAGCCCAGTGGCAACATCTTGCCTACCTCGGCGTAGATCTGCCCGCTCCAGGGCGTAGTCGGGACACCATTGCGCACGTTGCGCTGGAGCTGGCCGCGAATATCCAGAGATTGGCCAAGAGACTCGGGCGGCGTCGCCACTAGAGAAAATTGATGCTGTGGCGCCTGATTGTGGATTTTAAGAGTGACGTGCCGCAAAACCAAAGGCGGCGCCCGGCGCAACTCGTCGATCCAGCGCAATGTAGAATCGCGCAACACCACTTGGCGTTGAGTCGCCAGCCATCGAAGCGCCGCGCTGTCCGCTTCGGGCGCCTGACCGTCGACCTGGTCCAGGGCAAAGGTATAACCCAGAACCTGGAGCTGTTCTTGAGCATCGCGGCGTACGCTCAGATCAAGGCCACGCGCCTCGATCATCACAAACTGCAGCGACCCGCGCAACAGGCTGCGCCAGCTTAATTCGGCCTTTACTTGCGGCAAATGCAGCAGGCGCCGCTGACGGTTATCAATAAAATTGACATCCTGCAGTTGCAAGGTCGGGTTCAGACCCGACCAATCGGCGCCCACATGGCCGAGGGAGACTTGCGCATTGAGCACCTGCGATAATTGCTGGGCGATATACGGACGCCATTGATCAATATGGGGCAAAACCCAGTAACGCAAGCCCAGGATAGCCACAGCGGCCGCAAAATAAGCCACTAGCGCCAACCGGCCTAGAAAACGGACAACACTTGAAATTTGACGCACGGAATGAAATTAGCCAGAACTAGACGATTTGCAGTATCTTCCAAGCCTTATACCTTAAATTACGCTTATCGTCCTCAACAATTGTAATAATGTCCAAATCCCAATTACTTGAGCCGGCTTTGCGCTGGTCCGGGGCCTTGCGCCGCAAAGCCAGCGCCAATGCCCAATTTGAGCAATGGCTGGGCGAAGCCGCAACATGCGCCGTCACGCCCGCAGTCATCGATGCCTGGTTCACCGAACTCACCGGAGCCGGCACGGGGTCGCCCTTGCCTCTGCCCGAGGTGCGCCGCACGCTGCGCCAACTGCGCGAACGGGTTTTTTACACGCTGATGGTGCGCGATATCAACGGCGCAGCCCCATTGGCCGAAGTCGTGGGAGCCATGACGGCGCTGGCCGACCTGGCGATCGCGCAGGCCTATCAATGCATCGCCCTGGAGCTGGCCGGCACCTACGGCATCCCCACCGATCCCGGCAGCGGGCTGCCGCAAGAGATGCTGATCGTAGGCATGGGCAAGCTGGGCGGCAACGAGTTGAACGTTTCGTCGGACATCGATTTGATCATGCTCTACGGCGAAGAAGGCGAAACGGCAGGCCGGCGGAAAATCAGCCACCACGAGTTCTATGCAAAGCTGACTCAGCGCATGATGCCGGTTCTGTCTGACGCCGATGAGCATGGCCAGGTGTTTCGCACCGACCTGCGCCTGCGCCCCGACGGCGATTCGGGCCCGCTGGCCTGGAGCCTGGACGCGCTCGAAAATTATCTGGTCAGCCAAGGGCGCGAATGGGAGCGCTATGCCTGGCTAAAGGGCCGCGTCATCGCTTGCCAGGCCTTTGCCGGCAGCGACCCCGCACCGCAACTGGCCCAGCTCGACGCCTTGCAAACGCCTTTCGTCTACCGCAAATATTTCGATTTCGATGCGCTCGCGGCATTGCGCGCGCTGCGCGAACGCATTCGCCAGGACTGGCAGCGTCGGGCGCTGGCGCAAAACGGCATCGAAACCACGCACAATATCAAATTGGGCGACGGCGGCATACGCGAGATCGAGTTTGTCGTGCAACTCACCCAGCTGATACGCGGCGGCCGCATGCCCTCCCTGCGCCGGCGCGGCCTGATCGCGGCGCTGCATCGGCAAAAAGAGGCCGGGATCATCACACCGGACGACGCCGCTCAACTCGAGGCGGCTTACGTTTTCTTGCGCCGTATCGAGCATCTGCTGCAATATCGTGAAGACCAGCAAACACATTTGCTGCCCAGCGACCCGGCGCTGCGCGCACTGCTGGCCGACGCAATGAGGATGCCGGCGGACCAATTCGAAGCCACGCTCGCGGCCCACCGGACTTTTGTCGCGCAACTATTTCGCAACGCATTCAGAATGGCCGGGGTGGGCGAAGACGATCAAAACAACGGCAAACCGGCAACACCCGACTGCGCCAACCTCGAACAGCATATCTACGAACAGCTGGGCACACAGGCCCATACATTGAACGATCGGGCGCAGTCGCTCCTTGACAGCCACCGTATCCGCAACTTGCCGCACACCAGCCGGCGCCGCGTCGAAGCGCTGCTGCCCAACGCCATCAGCGCCGCGGCCAAAACCGCCTACCCCGAGCAAACCGCCACGCGCCTGTTCGATCTGATCGAGCATATCGCCCAGCGCAGCGCCTATCTGGCGCTGTTGGCCGAGTACCCCGAAACGCTGGCGCGGGTAGCCAGGATGGTGGATGCAAGCCCCTGGGCGTCGCAATATCTCAGTCAATATCCTTTATTGCTCGATAGTCTCATTGAATGGCGCTCGCTGCTGGCCTCACCCGATTTCGGACAGCTCGCTCATCAACTGCACGATGATCTTGACGCCTGCGTCCTGCCCAACGGCCAGCCCGACGTCGAGCAGCAAATGAATCTGATGCGCGATATTCAGCGCCAGGTCAGCTTCCAGCTTCTGGCCCAGGATCTGGAAGGCGTGCTCAGCGTCGAAAAACTGGCCGATCAGCTCTCGGCCCTGGCCGACATGCTGTTGGCGGAAACCATTTTCCGGGCCTGGCCGCTGGTGCAGCCCAAAGGGAGCGCCACCACCGACCTGCCCAGCCCGAAATTCGCCGTCATCGCGTACGGGAAGCTGGGCGGCAAGGAAATCGGTTACGCCTCGGATCTGGACTTGGTTTTCATCTACGACGACACGCGCGACGACGCCATCGAAATCTATGCCAGGCTTGGCCGCCGGATCACATCGTGGCTATCGACCATGACCTCATCGGGGCGCCTTTATGAAATCGATTTGCGCTTGCGCCCCGATGGCGACGCGGGCCTGCTGGCCGTGCCGCTCGAGGCGTTTACGCAATATCAGCTGAACCACGCCTGGGCCTGGGAACATCAGGCGCTGACTCGCGCACGCTACGCGGTGGGCGACGCGCGGGTGGGCGAGCGATTCGAAGCCGTGCGCCGCGAGGTGCTGCTATTGAAACGCGACCCGCAAGCGCTCAAAGAGGAGGTGCGCACCATGCGCCTCAAAATCAGCGCCGGCCACCCCAACCATACCGATCAATTCGATCTGAAGCACGACCGTGGCGGCATGGTGGACGTGGAATTCGTCACCCAGTACCTGGTGCTCTGCCATGCCGCCGAACATCCGGCGCTGCTCGATAACCTGGGCAACATCACTCTGCTGCGCCTGGCCTCGGAAGCAGGGCTGATCGACGCAGGCACGGCCACCGGCGCGGCCAACGCCTACCGGCTGTTTCGCAAAATGCAGCATGCGCTGCGCCTGCAGGGAGCCGAAAAGGCCCGCATAGCGCCGGATCGGCTAAAGGCCGAACGCCAGGTGGTGCTGCGGCTTTGGGAAACGGTTATTGGGGACTAAAATAGACGCTGTCCCATTTTACTGAGTGGCCGTGCAGCGTTCAGGCGCTGCGCGGGCTTGCCGTCCATGACCAATACCCAAAGCGCCGCCGCTGCGCCAAACGCCGAACGCCCCTCTGCGGCATCCGATGTCCAACGCCCTACGCTTGTCCTGCCCGACGGCCGCAAAAAGGTACTTCTGCATTCGTGCTGCGCGCCCTGTTCGGGCGAGGTCATGGAGGCCATGGCCGCATCGGGCATCGATTATTCCATTTATTTTTACAACCCGAATATCCACCCTGTACACGAATACGAAATTCGCAAAAACGAAAACATCCGGTTCGCCCGGCAGCACCATATCGAATTCATCGACGCCGACTACGACATGGACAACTGGTTCGAGCGAGTCAAGGGGCTGGAAAACGAGCCGGAGCGCGGTGCGCGCTGCACCGCCTGCTTTGACATGCGGTTCGAGCGCACGGCTCTGTATGCACACGAACACGGGTTCGACACGATCGTCAGTTCGCTGGGCATATCGCGCTGGAAAGACATGGACCAGATCAATCGCAGCGGCCAGCGCGCCGCGGCGCGCTACCCCGAGCTTGTCTACTGGACCTACAACTGGCGCAAAGGCGGCGGATCGGCGCGCATGATCGAAATCAGCAAGCGCGAAGAGTTTTACCAACAGGAATATTGCGGCTGCGTGTATTCGCTGCGAGACACCAACCGCCACCGCCGCGCGCAAGGGCGCGACCGCGTCAAAATCGGTGTCAAATTCTACGGTAAGGACGAGCTGGAATCGGAATTACCGGCGAGTGTGGGCAAGTTGGAATAGAAAAAACGGCAGCCACAAGGGCTGCCGCTACATTATTCACGGGCAGGCATTTGTAGCGGCACCCCTTGTGGGTGCCATTGATGTTCTATAGACGCCATCTTGATCACGAACGATTTTGGCACCCACAAGGGGTGCCGCTACAACGCCCCGCCGCTTACTGCAACGTACGCGAAAAAACGAACTTGTCGTTTTTCCAATCGACGGGCACCACATCGTTGGGGCCGAACCTGCCCTCCAGGATCAGCTTGGCCACCGGGTTCTCGATATGCTGCTGGATCGCCCGCTTTAACGGCCGCGCGCCAAAGACCGGATCGAAACCCGTGCGCGCCAGTTGCGCGAGCGCCACGTCGGACACCTCCAGCCGCATATCCTGCGCTGCCATGCGCGCAGCCAGACGCTGCACCTGAATCCGCGCAATCGACTCCATATGCTTGGCTTCCAGCCCATGGAACACCACGACCTCATCGATCCGGTTCAGGAACTCGGGCCGGAAAGAGGTCTTCAGATCATCCCAGATCACTTCCTTGATCACCTCGTAAGGCTGTCCCACCATGCTCTGTATATGATGCGAGCCCAGGTTCGAGGTCATCACAATCACCGTATTGCGGAAATCGACCGTACGCCCTTGCCCATCGGTCAGACGGCCATCGTCGAGCACTTGCAGCAACACGTTGAACACGTCGGGGTGAGCCTTTTCGATCTCGTCGAGCAAAATGACGCTATAGGGCTTGCGGCGCACCGCTTCTGTCAGATAACCCCCCTCTTCGTACCCCACGTAACCCGGAGGCGCGCCTATCAGCCGAGCCACGGAATGCTTCTCCATGAACTCGCTCATGTCGAGGCGAATCATGTGATCTTCGGAATCGAACAGGAAGCTCGCCAAGGCCTTGGTCAATTCCGTTTTACCCACCCCGGTCGGGCCTAAAAACAAAAACGAACCATAGGGGCGCGACGGGTCGGACAGGCCCGCGCGGGAACGCCGGATGGCGTCCGCCACCAGCACCACGGCCTCGTCCTGGCCCACGACCCGCCGATGCAGGAAGTCTTCAATGCCCAATAGTTTGGCGCGCTCGCCCTGCATCATTTTCGACACCGGAATACCCGTCGCCCGCGATACCACTTCGGCGATCTCTTCGGCGCCCACTTGCGTACGCAAGAGGCGCGGATGCTCGGGGTCGACGGCCGCTTGCTGGCCGGCTTCGGCCGCCTTCAGGCGACCTTCGAGTTCGGGCAACTTGCCGTACTGCAACTCGGCCAGCTTGTCGAACTGACCCTTGCGTTGCAAATCGGCCATTTCGGCACGCGTGCGTTCGATTTCTTCCTTAACCGATTGCGAGCCTTGAACCGCCGCTTTTTCGGCTTTCCAGACCTCTTCATAATCGTTGTACTCGCGGGCGAGCCGCTCGAGTTCGTCTTCGATAACCTTCAGACGCCGCAATGAACCATCGTCCGTTTCCTTCTTGATGGCCTCACGCTCGATCTTGAGCTGGATAATGCGGCGATCGAGCTTGTCCATGACCTCGGGCTTGGAATCGATTTCCATGCGGATGCGCGCAGCCGCCTCATCGATGAGATCGATAGCCTTATCAGGCAAGAAGCGATCGGTAATATACCGATTGGACAGCTCGGCCGCCGCCACGATGGCCGGATCGGTAATGGCTACGCCGTGATGCAGTTCATAGCGTTCCTGCAAGCCGCGCAAAATCGCAATCGTTGATTCGACGTCCGGCTCATTGACCAGAATTTTCTGGAAACGACGCTCCAGCGCCGCATCCTTTTCGATGTACTTGCGGTACTCGTCGAGCGTCGTGGCACCAATGCAATGCAGCTCGCCCCGCGACAAGGCGGGCTTGAGCATATTGCCGGCATCCATCGCGCCGTCGGCCTTGCCCGCCCCCACCATGGTGTGCAATTCATCGATAAAGACAATGGTGCCCCCCGCATCCTGGGACAATTCTTTGAGGACCGCCTTAAGACGCTCTTCGAACTCGCCGCGGAATTTTGCGCCCGCCACCAGGGCGGCCATGTCCAGGGACAGTACACGCTTGCCCTTGAGGGTTTCAGGGACTTCATTATTGACGATGCGTTGCGCCAGGCCTTCGACAATAGCCGTCTTGCCCACGCCGGGCTCGCCGATAAGAACCGGATTGTTTTTGGTGCGCCGCTGCAATATCTGGATAGTCCGGCGGATTTCATCGTCGCGCCCGATCACCGGATCGAGCTTGCCCGCCCGGGCGCGCTCGGTCAGGTCGAGCGTATATTTGGACAAGGCTTCTCGGTTGGACTCGCCCTCGGAATCGGACACCGAAGCCCCCCCGCGCACCGCATCGATCGCGGTTTCCAGTGCCTTGCGCTGCAAGCCGGCTTCGCGCAGCAGCCGCCCCGCCTCGCCCTTGTCCTCGGACAGGGCGAGCAAGAACAGTTCGCTGGCAATATAGGTATCGCCGCGATTGGACGCCTCTTTATCGGTGCGCGCCAAAATCGCCTGCAACTCACGGCCAACCTGAATATTGCCCTCCGCCCCCTGCACCTGCGGCAATGCTTCAATCGCGGCATTCACGGCAGGGACGACACGGTTGACCGCCACGCCCGCACGCGCCAGCAAGCTGGCCGCGCCGCTATCGGCGTCGGCCAGCAAGGCGGCCAACACATGCACCGGTTCTATATAAGGATTGTCGTGCTTGACAGACAGGCTTTGCGCATCGGCAATGGCCTGCTGAAACTTCGTCGTTAGTTTATCGAATCGCATAGTCGTTTCGTTTTATTACAAAATAAGAGCCACGCTCGGATAATCAGTATGTGCGGCTGATCGGCCATTTTGCAAGATACAACGCGTGCCACCATCTCGAAATTCATCGACGACTTCGACTTTACTCCCTCTGCGCGGCAAAGCCTACAACGGGCGGCCACAAGGGTCGCCCCTACGAGATCTCGGTAATGACGATGGCAGCCACAAGGGCTGCCGCTACAAAAACACATTCGTGAATCATGTAGCGGCAGCCCTTGTGGCTGCCATTTTTTTGCTAAACGGGGTGCAGGTTATTGCACCGATGGCACCCACAAGGGGTGCCGCTACGATC
Organism: Paralcaligenes ureilyticus; assembly: GCF_004346225.1. Lineage (GTDB taxonomy): Bacteria > Pseudomonadota > Gammaproteobacteria > Burkholderiales > Burkholderiaceae_B > Paralcaligenes > Paralcaligenes ureilyticus. Next base: position 130,338 of record NZ_SMAJ01000010.1, read on the forward strand.
TAGGTGGTTCCCTAAGCGACTTTCAGGCTTGTGGTGGCCGCGGCACTTTTGAACTGGGCCTCTTCCGTGGAACCCGTGAGCGCCGTGGTCGAAGACTGGCCGCCTTCAATCGTCTGCGTGACGGTATCGAAGTAACCCGTACCGACTTCGCGCTGATGTTTGACCGCCGTAAAGCCCAGATCGGCCGCCGCGAATTCCTTTTGCTGCAACTCGACGAAAGCGCTCATCTGGTGGCGCGCATAACTATGCGCCAATTCGAACATGCCGTAATTCAAGGCATGGAAGCCCGCCAGGGTAATGAACTGGAATTTGTAGCCCATCGCACCCAGCTCGCGCTGGAATTTGGCAATCGTCGCGTCATCGAGGTTCTTCTTCCAGTTGAACGACGGCGAGCAGTTGTAGGCCAGCATCTTGCCGGGGAACTGGCGATGGATCGCCTCGGCAAATTTGCGTGCGTGCTCAAGGTTCGGCGTGGAGGTTTCGCTCCACAGCAGATCAGCATAAGGCGCATAGGCCAAGCCGCGAGAGATGGCCTGATCGACCCCGGCCCGGGTGCGAAAGAAGCCTTCTGTCGTACGTTCTCCCGTAATGAAAGGACGATCGTTTTCATCCACGTCGCTGGTGACCAGGTCGGCGGCATCCGCATCGGTACGCGCCAGCAGCAAAGTCGGCACATTCATGACGTCGGACGCCAGACGCGCCGCAGCCAGCTTGGCCACTGCCTCGCGGGTAGGCACCAGAACCTTGCCGCCCATATGGCCGCACTTCTTCACCGAGGCCAGTTGATCTTCGAAGTGCACGCCGCTCGCGCCCGCATCGATCATGGCTTTCATGAGTTCAAACGCATTGAGCACGCCGCCAAACCCGGCCTCGGCATCGGCTACGATCGGCGCGAAATAATCGATATAGTCGCTGTCGCCGGGGTTTTTACCTTCCATCCACTGGATCTGGTCGCAACGTGTCAAGGCGTTATTGATACGCCGCACCACTTGCGGAACCGAGTTGGACGGATACAAGGATTGATCGGGGTACATCTCGCCCACGCCATTCGCGTCGCCCGCCACTTGCCAGCCCGACAGATAGACGGCTTTCAGGCCGGCCTTGACTTGCTGCATGGCCTGATTGCCCGTCAGGGCTCCCAGCGAATTCACGAACGGCTCGGAATGAAGCAAAGCCCAAAGCTTCTCCGAGCCGCGCCGTGCCAGCGTGTGCTCAACGACCACCGAGCCGCGCAAGCGCACCACCTCCTCGGCGCTATAGCCGCGTTTGATACCCTGCCAGCGGGGATTTTCCGCCCAGTTTTTTTGCAAATTCCGGATTTCGTTTTCGCGTGTGCTCATGATGATGCTCCTGAAGAATGGAAGTAAGGAAAAAGGAATAGCCGCAATCGATGTAAAAATTCTACGCTTATGCTGCACCGCAAATAACACTTATGTCTTATATAAGATAAAATATATTATTGTTAATTATCATTATGTTATAAATTATATTTCATAATACAAAACGATATTTTCTACTATGAAAACGCACCTTGTGCCGCGCAGCATTCGCTTTTTGCATGGCGATAATGAGTTTTCATAATGTGAAATTCGTTGCGTAGGCGCAGTACAATGGCAAACTCCATTTCCAACTTGCGTCTTTTTTATCGACAGTGCTTTCTTCTATGACTGATCCCATACTGGCTAATGCCCCCCTGGGTCACGATGCGCCCTATCCCACGGCTTACGATCCCACGGTGCTTTTTCCGATTGCCCGTCAAAACAACCGCCAGACCCTGGCGCTTCAGCCCCTGCCCGACTGGCACGGCGCCGATATATGGAATGCCTACGAATTGTCCTGGCTCAACACCAGGGGTAAACCGGTTGTGGCCACGGGCTGCTTCGTATTTTCGCAAGCCAGCCCCTGCATCATCGAATCCAAATCGTTCAAGCTGTACCTGAACTCATTTAACGAAAGCCGCTACGAAAGTGTCGAATCAGTGCAGCGGCACATGGAACACGATCTGAGCCACGCGGCAGGTGCGCCTGTGGACGTCCGCTTAAATCCGTTGACGATCGGCCACACGGAAAATTACCGGCCGCTTTCCGGAATCAACATCGACGGCATCGATGTCGGCATTGATCGCTACACGCCGGCCCCCGAGCTGCTGCGCTGCGTACCTGGAGCGACCGCAGTCAGCGAAGTTTTGATGTCGGATCTGCTTAAATCCAACTGCCCGGTCACAGGCCAGCCCGATTGGGGCAGCCTCCAGATCCGTTATCGCGGCCCGCAAATCGATCGCGCGGCGCTGCTTAAATATATTATTTCCTTGCGCCATCACAACGAATTCCACGAGCATTGCGTCGAGCGCATGTATTGCGACATCTGGCAGGCGTGCCGGCCTGCGGAACTGCACGTCTACGCGCGCTACACGCGTCGCGGCGGCCTGGACATCAACCCATGGCGCGCCAGTGTTGCCGCCAATGTAGACAACCGCAGAACCGTCAGGCAGTAGCCATGGCCCGGGCACCGACGGCACGAGCCACCCACATGGCAAGCGCCGCGGCGATAATAAAGCCGATTGCCGCGCCAACCCAAGGGCCGCGGCTATAGCCCGCATCGAGCAAAACGCCAAACCCTACCGGCGCAAGAGACGATCCCACGTCCATGCCTGAATAAACCAGCCCATAAACGGTTCCCGTGGCCCCCTTTGGGGTCACGCGGCGAATCAGCATGTCGCGCGAAGGCGTGGCCACGCCCGAACAGAAGCCCGCCAGGGCCACGAGCGCCACAGCAAAAGAGGTCGCAATCGAGCCGGATGCGAGCACCACCAGAAGAACCCCCGCCAGCACCAGCGACACAGCCACTGTGCGCTCTGTATTAGGTGTGGCGCCCACCAGAAAGCCCCCCGCCAGCATCCCGACGGCGGCCGCGACCATATAGGCCGACAAGGCCGTGCCCGCCAACACCTTGTCGATTCCGTACACATGGCCCAGCATGGGGATGGTGTAATTTTGCACGGCCGACAAAGACATGGATGTAAAAGCGAAAAACAGGAATGCGCCCCACAGCGCGGGCTGCACCAGCAAGGTGGCCAGCGTTTGCGCCACCGTTTGCCGGGCCAGGCTGGGCTGGACCGCCGATTCGGTAGCGGGGCCGGCGGCGGAAGCTTCGTTTTTGCCGGCCAGCAGATCGCGTCCCAGCCAGACCAGGGCAAGTACAAAAGCCACCAGACCGGCCGCCGCAAAAGCGGCTATACGCCAGTTGGCAACATGAATAATGGCTGCCATGAAAATCGGCGTAAGCGCCCAGCCCAGGTTGCCGGTGAGCCCGTGGGCGCTGAACGCGTGGCCCAGGCGCGGCGGGCTGATGCGATGGTTGATAATGGAATAATCCACCGGATGGAAAACCGAATTGCCCGCGCCCCCCACGACCGCCGCCAACATCAACATGGCATAACCGCCCGACAAGCCGATCAGAACGCCGGAGACCACAAAGCACGCCAGGCCAAAGCGCAGCACCGGAGCCGGGCCGACCCGATCGACAATAAACCCGGACGACGCCTGTCCCAGACACGAAACCAGGAAAAAAGCCGACGCCAGCAAGCCCAACGCGACGAAATCGTAGCCAAACTCGGCCGCCAGCGACAAATACAGGGTTGGCAGCACCAGCTGGAAAAAATGCGAGCAGGAGTGTGCCGCGCCAATCAGACTGATAATGGTCCAGTCTCTGCGTTTTACAGCGGGGCTATCGTCAAGCGGATCGAAGGCAGCGGCAGTCATGGCAAATAGGGGGAAAACGCGTTGATCGAATCAGGGAAAACCGATAGAAATCAGGCTGCCCGATCGCGAATCTCGGGCCACGCGCGGCGCAGGTAATAGCACATGGACCAGACGGTCAAAATCGCCGCAATGACAATCAGCACTTCGCCTGCCGCCTGCAGCGACACGCCGTACAAGGGCTGCCAATACAAAAGACAGGGGATGGCCACCATTTGAGCGGCCGTTTTGAACTTGCCCAGCCAATGCACGGCGACGCTGCCGCTGGCGCCAATTTTCGCCATCCACTCGCGCAGAGCCGAAATGGTGATTTCGCGCCCGATAATCACCAAAGCAATGAATAAATCGACGCGGTTCAAGCCCAGCAGCACCAAAAGCGCCGCGCACACCATCAGCTTGTCGGCCACCGGGTCCAGAAACGCGCCAAACGACGAGGTCTGATTCCAGCGGCGCGCCAGCCAGCCGTCAAGCCAGTCGGTCAGGGCCGCCACAATGAAGGCGCCCGCCGCGATGGCGTCGCGCGCCGGCAACCACCCCTCGGGGAGGTAGAACAGGCCCACCACCAGGGGAATCATGGCGATACGCAGCCAGGTCAGGAAAATCGGGATATTGATCGGCATAGTGAGCACAATACTACATCATCGCAACGCCTGATAGATGCGCTCGGCCAGTTCGGGCGATATGCCGTCGACCGACCCCAGATCATCGATGCTGGCATCGACCACGCCGGAAAACCCGCCAAAACGCGCCAACAATTTTTGCCGGCGCTTGGCGCCTACGCCGTCGATCTCTTCGAGCCGCGACACATTGCGCGCCCGGGCGCGCTGCGCACGCATGCCGGTAATGGCAAACCGGTGTGCCTCATCGCGGATCTGGGCCACCAGCATCAGCGCCGCCGATTCGACACCGAGGGCCACCGGCGCGCGCCCATCGACGAACACCAGGGTTTCGAGCCCCACTTTGCGCCCTTCTCCCTTGGCCACGCCGACAATGGTGTGCGTATCCAGACCCAGCTCTACAAATACCTGGCGGGCGACTTCGACCTGGCCGCGCCCGCCATCGATGAGCACAATGTCGGGCATGGTCGCCTGCCCATCGGCCACGCGGGTAAAGCGCCGCGTCAGCACCTGCCTCATCGCGGCATAATCGTCGCCCGGCGTAATTCCTGCGATGTTGTAGCGTCTATATAAAGAAGACTGCATGGCATGCTGTCTGTACACCACGCAGGAGGCCTGGGTCGCCTCGCCCGCCGTGTGGCTGATATCGAAGCACTCGATGTGCATGGCATCGAGCGCCGCCTCGTCGGTATCCATGTCCAGCGCCGTCGCCAGCGCCAGAGTGCGGGCCGCTCGCGCGCTGGATTCGGACAGCAGGCGGCCAAGCGCCATCTCGGCATTTTTCATGGCCTGGGCGAGCCACGTCTTGCGCATCCCCTGAGGCCGGGTCAACAGCCGCGCCTTGACGCCTGTCTGCTCGGCCAGCAGGCGCATGAGATCCGGGTCGGGAAGCGGATGCGAACACACCAACACCGCCGGCATGGCGCTATCGGGATAATGCTGGCCCATAAAGGCCGCCAGCACGTCGCCGGCGGTGTCGTCGTTGGTATGCGTCGGGAAAAAAGGCTTATCGCCCAAATGCCGGCCGCCTCGCACCATGGCCAGGTTGACGCATACGCGCCCGCCCGCCTGCGCAATGGCAATCACATCGACATCGTCATCGCCTATTTTTTCCATGGTTTGCTGCTGCAGGACACGAGCCAGCGCGCCCATCTGATCGCGCAGCACGCCTGCCTGCTCATACTGCAGCGCCGCCGATGCCTGCCGCATGCGCGCATCGATATCCTGCATAACTTCTTTGGCGCGGCCATCAAGAAAACGCACTGCGCGCTCGACATCGGCCTGATAATCTTCCGGCGAAATCAGGCCTACACAAGGCGCCGAACAACGCCCGATCTGATAAAGCAGGCAAGGCCGCGAGCGGTTGGCGAACACATTGTCTTCGCACGTCCTCAGGCGAAACACCCGCTGCAGAATCTGGATGGTTTCGCGCACCGCCCAGGAATTCGGGTAAGGGCCGAAATACCGCCCGCGGCCGCTCGTAGAGCCACGGTAATACGCAATGCGCGGGGCCGTGTGATCCGTAATGGCCAGATAAGGATACGATTTATCGTCGCGAAACAGAATGTTGTAGCGCGGCTTCAAGCTTTTGATAAGATTGTTTTCGAGCAGCAGCGCCTCGGCCTCGGAGCGCGTCACCGTCACCTCGAGACGCACCACCCGCGCCACCATCTGGGCAATGCGAGGGCTGGCAAGCGTAGTTCGAAAGTACGACGAAACCCGTTTTTTCAGGTCCCGCGCCTTGCCCACATACAAGACTTCGCCCGCCGCATCGATATGCCGGTATACGCCCGGCAGATGAGGCAGGTCAGCCAGAAATGATTTGAGATTGAAGTCGTCGGGCATATTGATAGCGTTCATTGGCCTGCAAAGCGTCCCAATCCGGCGCGGGCCGCTGCGGCGCCAGACGGCGAATCCGCTCCACCGATTCGACAGGGTGGCTGACCGCCAGGCGCGCCAGCAGATCATCGGCCATATCCGGGCGATTGCATACCAGCACCATATCGCAACCGGCGCCCAGCGCCGCCTGGGCGCGCGCCAGAATATCACCGGCAACCGTCGCCCCCTGCATGGTCAGGTCGTCGGAAAACACCACCCCCTCATAGGCCAGGTCGTGGCGCAATATCGTCTGGATCCAATGCCGAGAAAACCCCGCCGGTTGCGGATCGACACTGGAGTATATGACGTGAGCGGGCATCACCGACGGCAACACCATATCGCCCAGCCACCCATACGGAGCCGCGTCTTCCTGCATGATCTCGTCAAAGCTGCGAGTATCCACCGGAATCTCGTGATGCGAATCCGCCTCAACCGCCCCATGCCCGGGAAAATGCTTGCCGCAAGCGGCCATCCCGGCCAGCATCAGGCCCTGTATCAGCGCCCGCGCCAGCAACGTCACCACCCGCGGATCGCGATGAAACGCACGGTTGCCGATAACCTTGCTGACACCATAATCCAGATCCAGCACCGGCGTAAAACTCAAATCCACCCCACAGGCGCGCAGCTCCGCACCCAGCACGTAACCCGCCTCGGTCGCCAGGCGCATGGCGCCCAGCGAATCGCCCATCCATATCTCGCCAAACAGGCTCATCGCCGGAATCGCTGTAAAACCATCGGTGCGAAACCGCTGCACCCGGCCGCCCTCGTGATCGACAGCGATCAGCAAAGGCTCATCGCGCTCGGCATGAATCGCCCGGCACAAAGCCGCCAACTGCTTTCGATTCTCAAAGTTGCGGGCAAACAGAATCACGCCCCCCACCAGAGGGTGACGCAAACGCCGCTTTTCCTGCGCCGTCAACTTAATTCCCGCTACATCGACCATGACCGGCCCCGGAACCAGGCTTGAAGAATTCTTTTCCTTGGGCATTACGCTCATTCACTCCTGCATTAATCAAATCCAATCGGCGACATTTTCACGGCCTGGATTCCACAACGACAAACGCCGCCACCATATCGCTCTCATCGGTCATGGAAACATGCACGGCGCCAAACCGCTCGGCATACCAGCTTGCCAGCGGCTCAGCCAGACTGACACGCGGCCGGCCACTCGGTTCGTTCAATGTTTGCATGCGCGGCCAGGACATGGGATGGTGCATCCCCAACCCTATCGCTTTGGAAAAAGCCTCTTTAGCCGCAAACCGCGTCGCCAGAAACCGCAAGCCGCGCTCACTGTCACGCTGATAACGAATATGGAATTTTTCCAGCTCCTGCGTGCCCAGAATACGCTGCGCAAACTTCAGGCCATGACGGGCATACGCGCGCGCGATCCGATCCACCCGAAGCAAATCCACGCCAATACCCGCCACCTTACCTGCCGCTGCCTGCATACTCCGTCCAAAATCCGATAGCCCAGCCCCAGGAAATTCCCGGCGAAGGCTCAATTCGCATCATACCGTGCCGTTTGGAATAAAAAAAACGCTGCGAAGCATCGATGGCACCCACAAGGGGTGCCGCTACAAAAACGTAGCCGCGAATCATGTAATGAATCATGTAGCGGCAGCCCTTGTGGCTGCCATCAGCGATCTATGAATACGACCCCGGTTCCCGACCGCATGGTAGCCACAAGGGCTGCCGCTACATGAACAGCGATCATCCAAATATCGAGCACACGAGCGTCGTGGCCAGTCAAGGTGGGGCGGGCGATTCGGGCACGCCGCGCGCAGGGCCGGCTTCGGGGATGCAAGGCGTGCGCTGTTTGAGTGGGAC
>NZ_SMAJ01000011.1 GCF_004346225.1 Paralcaligenes ureilyticus
TGGCCCGGTTCTTGTTTCTTTGTCATGGAATCACCTTATAAATTAATAATGATTCACTTCAAAAGTGTCCTCCAAAATTAGACCACAGCAAACAGTGCGCCCCTTGCCTCCCCAATCCAGGCGCTTGACGCAGCGGACTCAAGCTCGCCCGCCCGCCTGGGCCGCCGTCGCCTTGCGTGGGTTTGCGGGACTGATTTTGTAGGTGCTGTCTTGTCGTTGCCGATATTGGCAGCCCTTGTAGTTGCCATTTCGTAGCGATGCTTTTGTAGCGGCACCCCTAGTGGGTGCCATTGCTGTTTGCTTGCGCGGCTCTTGGGCTCAACATTGAGTGTCAGGAGAAAATTGTTAAGCCATTACATTGCGTTCAGAATTTCTTGAGCGCGTCGTGTGCCGCGGCATGAATGATCTGGCGAAAGGGCTCTAGCACGGTGTCGGCTTTTATCGCATGGTTATAAACCAGCATGACGGTACTCGCCGGTAAGGCTGGGCGTACATTGAGTATTTTTACCAGACCCAGGCCAGCGTAACGACGGGCTATGGATTCGGGAACGATTGAAATAAAAGGGGTGTCGGCCACTAGTGCAAGATTGGATTCGAATGTGCGCGTTTCAATTACCGACCTGATCGGTGGTAGTCCTTGGTCGTTCCAGAATCGATCCAGCACGGCTCTGGAAGTTGTTTCAAGCGACGGCAAAATCCATTCCTGATCAGCCAGTACTGCCAGATCGATAGTGCGTTTCCCGAATGTCCGGTTCCCGGCACTGCAAACGATAAGAGGACGCTCTTCGTAGAGCCGTTCAGCCATGAAGTCGCTGCTGATTCCAGCCGCTCCTGCTACGTGCCGCATGATGGCGAAGTCCAGTTTTTCCTTGCAGAGCGCGTCAAAGAGCAGAATGGAACTGTCTTCGATAACGTTCATTCGAAAAACGGGAAGGCCACTTGACGCGTGGTCTCCAGATGACTGCGAATGTACTCGACTTAGCAGATAGGGCATCACGGAATGCATGGCTCGCGGTATGCAACCCAGCTTTACGGTCGAGCCGGAGGCATCGGTAATTTTGTCCAGCCGCTCTATGCCGCGCAATACGAAGCGAGCTTGGGTGATAACGGCTTTTCCTCGAATAGTTGGCTTGCTGCCGTGCACAGAGCGTTCGAAGACGCGAGCTCCTAGCCGATCTTCCGCCTCGGACAACAGTCGGGATAGCGCTGGTTGAGGCATGCCAAGGCTGATAGCGGCACGATGCACTGAACTGTGGTCGGCGATCGATACCAGGGCTTCAATATGGCGACGCTGCAGAGGTTTTTTTGCGGGGACTGTCATGACTGTTTGGCCTGGCAATATGATGTATTTTTTAGCATCACGCTATAGCAATAATATATCATTTACATCATTTTTGATGACAGCTATATTGGCCGGAGATCGTAAGTGTCATCGTATCCATGCGCCTGGAAGCCAATTCATGAAAATCAAGAAAGTCGAATGCCTTATTGTCCATCCCAGTTGGAGAAAGAACCTGGTTTTTGTCCGTGTTGAAACGGATGACGGTATTGTCGGCTGGGGTGAGGCCTACAGCCAGTACGACCGCGATCGTGCAATCGCTGCGCAGGTGGAAGAGCTTGGGCAGTATCTGGTGGGGCGTGATGCTTTCCACATTCGGCATTTCGTCCAGATCGCATTCGATGATTACGCGCAACGCCGATCGTCGCTGGAGTACTGGTGCGCGCTATCGGGAATCGAACAAGCCCTTTGGGACATAGCCGGGAAGGCCGTGGGGCAACCGGTGTACAACCTGCTGGGAGGGCCATGCCGCCAGAAGATACGCGTGTACGCCAATGGCTGGAGCTACAAGATGCAGAAACCGGACGATTTCGCACGAGCCGCCGAAAGCGTCGCCCGGACAGGGTTTACCGCGATGAAATTCGACCCTTTGCCCAGGCCTTGGCGCACCTATGTGCCAAAGGAGCATATACGCCACTCGGTTGAGGTTCTTCGCGCTGTTCGGGATGCGGTTGGCCCGGATGTTGACCTGCTCTTGGATATCCACAGGCGTTTGGCGCCTATGCACGCCATCAGCTTGGCGAATGCTCTGGCGGAGTTTGAACCTTATTGGTTTGAAGAGCCTTGCCAGGTCGAAAATCTGGATGCATTGGCAGAGGTTCGCGCGGCGAGCCCTATTCCGGTGGTTAGCGGGGAGGCAATGTATGGCCGGGCCGATTTCCGTCGATTGTTCCGGGAGCGTGCCGTGGACATCATCAATCCGGATGTTTCCAACTGTGGAGGCATTCTAGAGTTGATGTTCATAGCCGCTGCGGCAGAATCCGAAATGATCGCGGTGTCCCCCCATAACTACAACTCAACCACTTTGTCGCTGTCGGCGACCGTGCACGCGGCAGCCTGCATGCCGAATTTCATTATTACCGAATATTTTCTGCCCTACGAGGAGTTCGGCCGCGTGGTGGCACGCAACCCGCTTGTGCCTGTAAATGGCTATATCACTTTGCCGGAGGGGCCCGGACTAGGATTGGACGTTATCGAAGATGCTGTGCGTGCCCGGCCGTATCAAGGTTATCCCGCAAGGACATTTCGTGCGAGCGAGGATGATGTCCCAATGGGGCTTTGACTCCACACGCAGGTTAATGCCGCCGGTCTGAGCCGGAGGAGGAGACGGAAAAATGAAAAATACATGGATTGCTCGATTGTTATTGGTCGGCGTGAGCCTGTTGCTATGGAGTTCCCCTAGCCTGGCGAGCTATCCCGACAAACCAATACATTTCATTTGCACTTCGGCTGCGGGGTCTTCGCTAGACCTGATGATGCGGACTTTGGCCAAATTTTTGGGGGGCGAATTAAAACAGACAGTCATCGTAGAAAACAGACCTGGAGGCACTGGGGCCGTTGGGATGGGCGTAGCGACCAATGCGCCCGCGGATGGCTATACCGTCGTCTCCGCGACTGGCTCAACGTCATTTTTCATGGCGGAGGGAAAATCGTCTTATACGACGAATGATTTTATCTTTCTAAGAGGCCTGCAGGCCGAGCCATCGGCAATTGCGGTACGAAAGGACAGCAAGTTTCACACGCTGCCGCAGCTTGTCGAAGCGTTACGCAAGGATCCCGATAAAATCAATATTGGAGGTTACGCCGCCGCCGGTTTTCATCAGTTCGTTTACTACCGCCTGCAGCAGGCGGCTCGTTTCGAGGGAGTATGGGTTCCATTTCAGGGAGGCAATCAAGCCGTCATGGCCTTGATGGGCGGGTTTCTGGATGCTGCCGTCATTACGCCAAGTTCGGCCTTGCCACAGCTGCGACACGGTGACCTTCGCTTGCTGGCGATTAGTACTCCAGAGCGCGATCATTATTTTCCCGATGTGCCTACCTTTAAAGAACAGGGCTATGACGTAGTGGAAGCCCTTTGGCGCGGCGTCATGGTCAAGACGGGAACGCCGCCCGATGTCATTGCCGTCCTTTCCTCCGCCATGGACCGTGTGGAAGCAAATCCGGCCTGGAAGAAATTTATGACGCAGAACGTGCAGTCTCCATTGAATATAACGGGTGAAGAAATGCAGAATTATGTGATCGGGGAAGTGGCGGAACGGCGTAAGTTTTTACAGACTATAGGCGCGAAGTAGTTTTCGTGATCTTAAAAGCGTTCGTTTTTTGAATCGTTTGTGGGCAGAGCGGCGACGGCGCTCAGGCCTAATTTTGTAGCGACGTATTAATACTTGTAGCGGCACCCCTAGTGGGTGCCATTGCTGTTTGCTCGCATGGCTCTCCGGCCCAACCTCGGGCTTCCGCTATTGGGCTTCCATGGGGCGGGCCCATGCGTTTAGCGGCAATGGCGGTGCTTCCCGCCAGATACGGTGCAACGTGGTCCACAGCGCATCCAGCGCCGGCGGCGAGGGCCAGCGTGTGGGCACGACCGCTCGCCATGTGCCGTCCGGATTTCGTTCCGCCAGGCGAAAGCGGAACGAGTAATAGCCCACGCCCAGACCCATGCGCAGGTCGGTGGCGATCAGTTGGCCCTGAATCTCGTCGTACCGCAGCCAGTTGCCGGTGAACCACTGCAGGCGGGTCAGCCAAGGCAGTATGGGCGTTGCAGGAAGTATCGAGGTATGCAGCGGCTGCTCGATGAGTTCCGCTGGCTGGTTGTCGAACACGCCGGCTATCGCTTCGATATAGTGATCATCGCCTGTGCGCGCCACAACGCGCCACAGCAAAATACTGAAAGGTTCGGGCGTGGAGAACATAGCCTGGACCGCAACGCCTTTATGTGCCAGCTGTGCATGTACACGCGCCTCGATAGTGGCCTTCAAGCCTATGGATAAGGCCACGTAAGCAACACTGATCCCCAGCGCCCAATGCGCGGCACGCAGAGTGCGCGGCGTGGCTCCGGCAATCAGGCCCGCCAGGCCGGCAAGCAGCAAGGGGAGGGTGTAGAACGGATCGATGATGAATAGGCTGGACCAACTGGTGGGCACAGGCTTGAATGGCCAGAACAACTGCGTGCCATAACTGGTAAAGGCATCGAGCAGCGGGTGCGTGACCAGCACTAGCCACACAGCCAGAAACAGGCGGCTCGCGCCATAGCCTTGCGCGGGCCGCCAGCGCCGCAGACCCCAGGCCAATACCGCCGCAAGCGCCGTCAGCACAAACAGAGAATGAGAAAAGCTGCGATGGCTGATCATGGCCGCAACAGGATTGGCGTGACGGATCAGCACATCCAGGTCAGGCAGGGTAGCCAGGACGGCGCCTGCCACATAAGCTTTCCGGCCGTGAGCGCGTCCCAGCAGGGTGCCGGAAATGCACGCGCCCATCACTGCGTGGGTTATCGAATCCATGAAAAACTTTCGGGGCGAACCATCGTGGTATTTATCCGGTTTTACAGTGAAGAAGGCGCTGTTGGCTTCACGGACATAAAAGGCCGTGGTTCGGCGTCACGAACGAACATTAACGATCGTTGCCTGCATGATGGCAATCACCTTGTGGGTGGTCCCCGAGATGGCCCGGACCTCTCCTGTGCAGACCGTGAGAAGCTTGCCCGAATTCTGTACCTTTCCGATGGCCAGGAATTGTTCGCCGATCGCTGGGCGTAAAAAATTAATTTTGAACTCGGCCGTGACAACTTCGCACTCGGGCGGCGCTTTGGTCAACGCGGCATATCCGCATGCGCTGTCAACGACACTTGTTATTGCGCCGGCATGAACATAGCCATGCTGCTGAGAAAGCCGCTCGGAGAATGGCAGCTCTATTTGCACTTCACCGTCTGCGACCGACACAAGGTGCGCTCCAAGCGTTGCCATCAGGCCCTGCGCTGCAAAGCTGGCTGTAATTCGTTCCTGAATGTCATTCATAGGAAAAATAGACCTTTTGATTGGGAGTGCATGACGCCCGACCGTTGCGATACGGGCCGATTGGATACGAGCTGATGAATCTTCGAATTCGGTGTTCTCCCGATTTTATCGGACGGGTGCGCAGAGTGGTTGCCCCCGATAGTCTAACTGAAGCGTCTTGGCTGCCAGTGATTTTTGCACAATGATTTTGGCAGCTACTGTTGGCAGCCACAAGGGCTGCCACTACATACTCCGCAGGTATGTTTTGTAGCGGCACCCCTTGTGGGTGCCATTGAGAGAAAATAGGCGTCGTGACGAGGCATACATGACGCCCAACACTTACGGCATGGATCGATTGGGCCGGATTTTCCTCAATATACAAGTTCGAAGCGGCGACGGCGGCCCAGGCGGGCGGCGAACTTGAGTCCGCTGCGTCAAGCGCCTGGATTGGGGAGGCAAGGGGCGCACTGTTTGAGCAGGAAGCTTGCGAACAGCCCGGGGGGCTGTTCGCCCTGCGAGTTTGCGCACCGCCCCAATCCAGGCGCTTGACGCAGGCAGTCCTGGCAACGCCAGGACCGGACGAAGTGAGCACGCCCGCCTGGGCCGCCGTCGCCGCGGGTTAAGAACCTATGTATGTCAATAAAAACAATGGCACCCACAAGGGGTGCCGCTACAAAAACCAGTACCGTTGCAAAACCAGTGCCGCCACAGAAACCAGTGCCTACAACCCCTGCGCCTGCACCGCCGTCACCGCAATCACGTTGAAAACGTCCTCCGCGCTACATCCCCGCGACAAATCATTCGCAGGCCTGTTCAGCCCCTGCAGCACAGGCCCTATTGCCCATGCGTGTCCCAGCCTTTCAGTCAGCTTGTAGCCAATATTGCCGGCATCCAGATTAGGGAAAATCAGCACATTGGCTTCGCCCTTGACCTGAGAATCGACCACCTTTCGTGCCGCAATCGAAGGCACAATCGCTGCATCGAGCTGCACCTCGCCATCGACCGCCAGCGCCGGATCCTTCTCCCGCAGCAAAGCCGTTGCATGAGCCACCTTGCGTACATCGTGATGGTGCGCGCTGCCGCTCGTGGAAAACGACAGCATTGCCACCTTCGGTTCTACCCCCAACAACTGCCGTGCACTGTTGGCAGCCGCCAAAGCAATATCGGCCAGCTCTTCTTCGTTAGGGTTCACCACCAAGGCGCAGTCCGAAAAAATCATGGCCGACGTATCCCCATGAAACGGCTCTTCGCGCAGCATGATGAAAAAGCTCGACACCAGCCGCGTACCGGGCTTGGCGCCTATCAATTGAATCGCGCTGCGCACCACGTCGGCCGTAGTGTGCGCCGCGCCGGACACCGACCCGTCAGCGTGACCCAGCCGCACCATAAGGGCGGCAAAGGTCAGCGGCGCCAGCGCCGCTTCGGCCGCCTGTTCGGGTGTCATGCCGCGCTTATGGCGTAAATCGAGGAGGGTCTGAGTGATTTCCGGCAATAGTGCAGACGTGCCCGGCTCGATCAACCGCATCGCGCTCAGATCGAGACCGTGCTTGGCGGCGAGCGCCGTGATGGCTTCGCACCGGCCCACCATGTATATCTTTGCAATCTGTTCTTTTGCGGCGCGGGCCGCAGCCTGCAGCACTCGCAGATCTTCGCCCTCGCACAGCACGATGCGCTGCGGCGATCGGCGTGCCTGCGCTAATAATCGATCTAGTGCATTCATGGCCGTGCGCTCCGTTGGTGGGTGTATAAAAAATGGAGCCCCCTCATCGATCAACGCAGCGAATATGAGATCGACGTTAAAGAGAGAGCCCCATGTAAAGCAGTTTATACGTAGTCTTTGTACTTCGGAAGGAAACGAACCGGTTTGGACAAAGCGTCGCGCCGGAACGGATCGCCCAGCTCGCGCGTGCACATGATTTCGACTATCGTTGTCTTGCCGTGATTCATTTGCAGATCGATCGCCTTTTTAAGCGCGGGGCCCACATCTTCGAGCCTGTCGACCGTGATGCCTTCGGCTCCCATGGCCTTGGCGATACCCGCAAAGCTCTGGTTGTCGAGCTCACCGGCCACGAAGCGGCGGTTGTAGAAATCAACCTGGTTTTTCTTCTCGGCGCCCCATTGGCGGTTGTGGAAGACCACCGCGGTGACCGGAATATTGTGGCGCACGCAGGTCATGGTTTCCATCAGACTCATCCCCCAGGCTCCGTCGCCGGCATACGATACGGCGGGGCGTTCGGGCGCGGCCACCTTGGCGCCAATGATCGTCGGGAAGGCATAGCCGCAGTTTCCAAAGCTCATGGCGGCAAAGAAGCTGCGCGGCTTCTCGAAGCGCAGATAGCTGTTGGCAACTGAATTGATGTTGCCGATGTCGGTCGAGACCATCACGTCAGGGGGCATGGCTTTTTCAAGCTCGCGCAGAACCTGGCGCGGGTGCAGATAGCGGCCCGGCTCTTTGCTTTGCTCGGCGATCATGTCCAGGCTGAAGGGATCTTTCTCATGGGTCCATTCGTCCAGTTCTTTTTCCCACGAAGCCTTTTCAGCCTTGATTTCTTTGGCGCGGGCTTCTTTGCTGGCATCGCAAACCAGCTTCTTGCCGGCCAAGCGTTGCGTCAGCGCAATGGCGCTTGCCTTGGCGTCGCCGCAGATACCGACCGAAATTTTCTTGACCAGGCCCAGCATTTTGTTGTCGGCGTCGATCTGGATGATCTTGGCGTCTTTGGGCCAGTAGTCCAGGCCGTGCTGGGGCAGCGTGCCGAAAGGTCCGAGGCGTGTGCCCAGGGCCAGCACGACGTCGGCGCGGGCAATGAGTTTCATGGCGGCCTTGGAGCCTTGATAGCCCAGGGGGCCGCACCACAGAGGGTGGCTGGCGGGGAAGGAGTCGTTATGCAGGTAGCTGTTGACGACCGGCGCGCCCAGGCGCTCGGCGAGCGCTTTGCACTCTTCGACCGCGTCGGCCATCACCACTCCGCCGCCCGAGATAATGACCGGGAACTTGGCGTGCGCCAGAATTTCAGCGGCTTCGTTCAGGCTGTTTTCGCCGCCCGCGCCGCGATCCAGGCGTTGGGGTTTGGGGATTTCGGCTTTGATTTCGCCGTAGAAATAGTCGCGCGGAATGTTCAGTTGAGTAGGACCCATTTCCGACAGGGCGCGATCGAAGCAGCGCCCGGTGTATTCGGCCATGCGGGCCGGATGGGTAACGTGGCCCTGGTATTTGGTGAATTCCTGGAACATGGGTAGCTGATTGGCCTCCTGGAAGCCGCCCAGGCCGATGCCCATGGTGCCGGCTTCAGGGGTGACGATCACGACCGGTGAATGGGCCCAATAGGCGGCTGCAATGGCGGTGACGCAATTGCTGATGCCTGGGCCGTTTTGGCCAATGACCACACCGTGGCGGCCGCTCACGCGGGCGTAGCCGTCGGCCATGTGGCCGGCGCCTTGTTCGTGCACGACGGGAATCAGGCGGATGCCTGCCGGCGCGAAAATATCCATGGCATCCATGAACGCCGAGCCCATGATGCCGAACATTTCTGTGACGCCATTGGCGGCCATGGTTTCAACAAAGGCCTCGGACGGCGTCATCTTTTGCGGGCCGGGGGCGGGAGCAGGAGTAGGTTTGCTGGAGCTCATTTCATCTCTTCCTTTGGTGGTTATTGCGGTCTGATCATCACAAACAGTGGGGAGTAAAATTAGATATCGGTATATTTTATTCCGATATTTAATATTCACAAATACTTTATGTGTCTTATGAAAAAAAGTCAATTAAAAATTATTGAAGATGGAACCAATTGTACCGATTAATTGTATTTGATATGTAGATTTACGGCTACTGCTCCTCTGTGCCGGCTTGAACGACTTCCCAACTGGCTTATGCGAAACGTCTGCTCTGGCTCTAGACCCGTCATCGGCGATCTCCTAACTTAGCAATATTGCAAGGCGAGCGTGCGCTTCGCGCTGCCAAACTTACAGGAGATCCAAACATGTCTGATGAAACATTGACCCGAGTACTCGAAACGTTCGGTGCGGCCTGGAACCGCCACGACATTGATGGCCTGATGGCGTGCATGCATGATCGCTGCGTGTTTGAGGGCGTAGGGGGATCGGAAGTGTATGGCACCCGGTATGAAGGGATGGATGCTGTGCGCAAGGCCTTTGAGTCGGCATGGCTGACCATTCCCGATGCACAGTGGCGCAACCCAAAAATCTGGGTCAAGGGCGACCAGGGCGTCATGGAGTCTACCTTTACCGGCACGGCCGCCGACGGCGCTCATATTGAAGCCAATATGGTTGACCTGATTGTGTTTCGCGATGGAAAAATCCTGCGCAAGAACGCTTTCCGAAAAAACCGCCCGCCCATCCAGGCCAAGGCCTGATTTCCCGCTTTCATTTTGACGGCGCAATGGCGCGCCGCTTTACCCAGTACTTATCCACGGAGTCATCATGGCAGCCAGTCCCGAAGTTGTTAATGGCGCGCATCCGGCGTCGTTCAAGGAAAGTCCTTACGATCCCTTGTTCGATCCTTTAGTCACCCCAACCGGACGCGGCCAGGCTTATGCGCCGACCTACTGGGTAGGAACGGCAGGTACTCCTCCCGAGGACGATGGCCCCATCAACTCGGATATCGACGCCGACATCGTGATTATCGGCTCCGGTTTTACGGGGCTGGCCACCGCCTTGAATCTGGCGCAAGAGCATGGGGTCAAGGCGATTGTGCTGGAAGCCAACCGTACTGTTTGGGGTTGCACCAGCCGCAACGGCGGTCAGGGTCAGAACGCCTCGGGCAGACTCTATCGGTCGCAGTGGATCCAGCGTTGGGGCCTGGACACCGCCAAGCGTCTGGATGCTGAAATCCGCGGCGGATTCGAATACTGGAAAAGCATGGTGGCCACGATTGATTGCGATGCGCAGCCCGGCGGTCATTTGTATACGGCCCATCGTGCAAAAAAAATGGCCTTTCTCGAGAACGAAGCGCGCATCATGAAAGACGTGTTCGGCTACAACACACGGATGCTCAGCAGGGCCGAGCTGCATGAGCAGTATGTCTGCGACCAGGAAGCCCACGGAGCCTTGCATGAGCCCGATGGCGTGGGCGTCCATCCGCTGAAGCTGGCGTTCGGCTATATACGCAAGGCGCGCGCCCTGGGGGTGAAGATTCATCCGGCCAGTCCGGTGCTGGGCTGGGAAACGGTCAACGGCGTGCATCATCTGCGCACGCCAGGCGGCATTGTGCGCGCTCGCCGCGTGGCGGTGGCCACCGGTGGGTACACCCCGCAAGGGCTGCACAAAAGCCTGACCAGCAAGATCATGCCCATCTTGTCCAATTCGATGGTGACACGCCCGTTGACCGAGGCCGAAAGGGCCGAGGCGGGCCTAAAGACCACCACATTTATTACGGATACGCGCACCCTGCGTTTTTATTATCGCTTGTTGCCCGACGGCTCCATGCAGATTGGCAGCCGTAGCTCGGTGACCGGCGCCGATGCCAAGAATCCGCGTCATTTCGAGTTGTTGAAGGAAGGCTTGTACCGGAAATTTCCCAGTCTGCGCAATATCCCTATTGCGTATTCGTGGTGGGGATGGGTGGATGTCAGCCATGACATGATGCCGCGCATTACTCAGCCCGATCCTCGCGAGCAAATTTATTACGCGTTTGGCTACGGTGGCAACGGAGTTTCGTTTTCATCTCATGCCGGCCGCAGGCTCGCGGAGCGGATCATGGGCCGTCCGGGTGAACAATGGAATCTGCCGATTTACAACTCGCCGCTGCCGGGCCATTTGTTCGCGCCGTTCCGCCGCCTGGGCCAAGCCATGCTGTATAAATATTATTATCTGCGCGACGAGCATCTTTGATTGGCGGATGCTGTTTCGGTTGTCGATATCGCTAGGGCATTTTTGGTCAATCTGTATACGGCATGGGATGTTTGGGTATTTGAAGACGCCGTCTATGGGGGCCGGGGCGGGGCCGGCCGGCGGCCTGCCTCTATCACGTTGCCCGCCGCCCCTACCCACCCCTCGCCCTGCGGCGTCTTAAGAAAATACCCCACCCAAAACGGCGCAAAAAAACAGCGACGCGAAACGCGTTCAGTTCCGTAAACATTTGAATCGAAAATGCCCTAATGGCACCCACAAGGGGTGCCGCTACAAAAACGTGGCGTCATTAACCACGCATCTCGCGGTAAACCTTGCTCAGACGCTCGATTCCAGGGCCAATGCGGCTGCTGTCAATGGCGCTAAAACCCATGCGTATGTAGTTGTTCCGATCGTGCAGGGCGTTATGAAAAAAAACATGGCCCGGCTCTATACATACCCCTTGTTTGACGGCCAGATCGGCCAGTTCTTGTGTATTGACGCCCTCGGGGGCCTTGACCCAGCACGATGACCCGCCGCTTAATGGAATAAGCTCGAATTCCGGCAGATGCTTGCCCAGTTCTTCGGTCAGGACTCGGGCGCGCTCCTGGTAGATGACGGACAATCGGCGCAGCAGTGCATGGTGATGGCCCAACGAGATGAATAGGGCAAATGCCCGTTGTATATAGGCTGAGGGATGGCGCAGCATCAGGCGGCGCAGGGCGCGTAATTCATGGATCAGCTCTTTGGGGGCAACGATATAGCCAATGCGCAAGCCCGGCGCAAAGCTTTTGGACAAACTGCCTACATAAATGACACGCCCGTTCTTGTCCAGGCTTTTGAGCGCAGGGGTGGGGGTGTTGTCGTAGCGATTTTCTGTTTCGTAGTCATCTTCGATAATGATGCTGTCGGCTTCCTCGGCCATGGCCAGTAGCGCTTCGCGTCTTGCAAGCGGTAGCGTTACCGTGGTGGGGCATTGATGGCTGGGGGTCACGAACAGGTAGTCGCAATCGAGCAACTGGGGCGTAATGCACAGGCCGTCGCGATCGATAGGCAGCGGCAACAGATGCGCGGTCCGGTGGGCGAAGGTATTGCGTGCATCGGGGTAGCCCGGATCTTCCATGCCCACCACGGTGTGGCTCTGAATCAGCATATCGCCCAGCAGATAGAGCGCATGCTGAGCGCCTACGGTAATGACTATTTCTTCTTTTTCCGCCCAGACACCCCGCCGGGGCAGAACCTGGGTGCGGATTTCTTCGATCAGCACGGAGTCGTCGTGAGTGATCAGGTCGGGAGCCCAACTGCGGATATCAAGCACCGATAAGGCTTTGGTGCAGCATTCGCGCCATTCCGCCGTGGGGAATTGGGACGCGTCGAATTGGGCATAAACGAACGGAAACGGAAGCGTCTGCCAGTCGGCGGGCTTGACGATATTGCGTTGAGTCGAAGGATGAAAGCTCAGGCGCTGATCCCAGGATGCCCGGGGTTGCGCCATCTGGCCGGTGGCGGGTTCGGACACCGCGGCCACTCGCCCCTGGAGGACGTCGTTGGCAACGACGTGGCCACTGCGCTCCCGCGACACCAGATAGCCTTCGGACACCAATTGCTGGTAGGCAAACACCACCGTGTTGCGCGCGACGCCCAGGCTGTCGGAGAGCAGACGGCTCGAAGGCACGGATGAGCCCGGTGGCAGGTGCCCGGACAGAATGGCGGACACCAATGTTTGTCGAATACGACCCTGCAGGCTGAGGTTCGAATCGCTGACGCGTTCGAACAGCGTGGCCCATAAAACAGACTGAGCGGGTGCGGTGGGTTGCTGCATGGCGGTATCGACCCTGTAGGCGAATATAACCCCCGCCCAAGCCAGCGGGGAGTTGCCTTATACGATACCAGAGTCTGGAAGACGTATCTCGGAAATGGTGGTTGCTGCCGTTATGTAGTGGCAGCCCTTGTGGCTGCCATCTATGCAATGACAAAAAAAGGCACCCACAAGGGGTGCCGCTACAAATTTCCTAACCTGGGATCAGGCCTTGCCTTTCCATGGGATCAGTATCTTTTCCAGATAACGCACCAGCAGATCGAAAATAAAGGCGAAAAAGCCAATGACGATGATCCCCATGATGACGGTGTCGCTGGCCAGGTACTGGGCCGCATTGAGCACCATGAAGCCCAGGCCGCGCGAGGCGGCAATCATTTCGGCCGCCACCAGGGTGGTCCAGCCCACGCCTATGCCTATGCGCATGCCGGTAAAGATTTCGGGCATGGCCGCTTTGAGAATGACGTGCCAGATAATCTGGGTGCTGGTCGCGCCCATGGCGTAGGCCGCGTGGATTTGCTCCATGGATACCGATTTGACTCCGGCCCGGGCTGCGATCGCCATGGGCGCAAAAATGGCCAGGTAGATCAGGAAAACCTTGGGGAATTCGCCGATGCCGAACCAGATGATGACCAAGGGCAAGTAGGCCAGCGGCGGCAGGGGGCGGTAAAACTCGATGATAGGATCGAACAGGCCCCGGGCGATACGATTGACGCCCATTAATATGCCGACAGGCACGGCCGTGACCAGCGCCAGGAAGAAGGCGCCCATGACTCGGCTCAAGCTGGCCGCGGTATGCTGCGCGAGCGTGGAGTTGGCCACGCCCTCGGTCATGGCTTGGATGAACTTATCGTAGACGGCGCCGGGCGAAGGCAGGAAAATGGGCTTGATGAGCCCGACCCGTGTGATCAGAAACCATAGGGCGATCAGGACGACTGCCGTCATGACACTGATGAAGACGCTGTTGCCCGCGCCCGGGGCCCCGTAAACCTTGCCTGGCGCGGCAGGTTTAACCAAAAAGAATTTCCTAAACATGAATCGGCTCCGATTGTTCAGCGGCACGTTCATCGCCGTAAATAATGCTCAGGATGATTTCGCGCATGGCGATAAAGTCTTTACTGGATTTGATGGCGCGTGCGTCTCTGGACTCCAGGAATCGTTTGTTGAAGTCCAGCTCGTAGGTGTGGGTGATCCGCCCCGGCCGGGGCGACATGACTACCAGGCGCGATCCTAGAAACAGTGCTTCTTCGACGCTGTGGGTAATAAAGAAAAACATCTTGTTCGTGTGCCGCCAGACGTCGAGCAATAGCTCTTGTATGGTTTCACGGGTAAGCGCGTCAAGAGCGGCCATTGGCTCGTCCATGAGCAGCATGGCGGGATTGCAGGTGAGCGCACGGGCGATCCCTACGCGTTGCTGCATGCCGCCCGACAATTGGTAGATCATGTGCTGGTGGAAATCCTGCAGGCCCACCAGTTCCAGGTTCTTCGCTGCGGTGGCGCGACGCTGGTTTTTGGGGACGCCTTGCAGCTTCAAAC
Source organism: Paralcaligenes ureilyticus (assembly GCF_004346225.1). Taxonomy (GTDB): domain Bacteria; phylum Pseudomonadota; class Gammaproteobacteria; order Burkholderiales; family Burkholderiaceae_B; genus Paralcaligenes; species Paralcaligenes ureilyticus. The sequence goes on from NZ_SMAJ01000011.1 coordinate 14,528, forward strand.
CGAATTCGGTGTTTTCCATTACGTTAAGCCAGGGCAGCAGGGCGTGTTTCTGGAATACTACGCCTCGATCCGAGCCTGGCCCTACGATGGGCTTGTTGCCCAACAGCAACTCCCCTTGCGTGGGCGATAAAAAACCCGCCAGCAAGTTCAGCAGCGTTGTTTTGCCGCAGCCCGACGCACCGAGCGCCACGACAAAATCGCCGGAATTGATTTGTAGATTGACGTCTTTGAGCGCCACTACCGAGCCGCCGTGCTGCAAACTGGGGTAGGTAACGTTGACGCCGGTGACATGCAAAGCTTCCATAGGCGCTGTCATGCTGAACTCCTTGGGCTGAGGTGAGGCCCGGCCCTGGCCTGCATGGGACGCAGGTTCGGGCTGGGTGTGGAAGGAGACTATTTGCTGGCCGCTTCGGCGTACGAGCTGTTTACGAACGGGGCATAGTCGCCTAGCACGCGGTCGATCTGGCGTTGCGACTTCAGGAAGTCGGCACTGGCGGTGAGGGCGCGTACGGCGCCGCTATCTTTGCCCCCACCCAGCCAGGTCTTGGACGCTTGTTCCTTGGCGTCGGGGAAGATCAGGAGTTTGAGCGCCGAGAGAATGTCGTCGGGCTTGCCGCCGATCATTTTGATGATGCCTTTGATATCCTGCGAGCTGGAGGCCATTTTTGCGCTATTGGCGTTGTAGTCGCTGTACGACTTTGCCAGCACCTTGGTGAATGCCGCCATGAACTTGGGATTTTTGGCGGCCCATGCCTTGCTGGCGACAATGCCGTCGAAGGTGGGAACGCTTTGCGCGCCGATCTGGGCCGAATCGGTAATGGTGGTGCCGGTTTTCTGGATTTCGGTCAATGCTGGGGGCCAGACATAAGCGGCGTCGATGTCGCCGCGCTGCCAGGCGGCAACGATTTGAGGCGGCTGCATGTTCAGGATGTTGACCTTGGATGGGTCCATCTTCCAAAGTTTGGTCAGGCCGACCAGAAGGTGAAAGTGCGAGGTCGAGACGAAGGGTACGGCGACTTTTTTGCCGATCAGATCCTGGGGTTTGGTAATGCCCGAACCGTTACGGGCCACCAGCGCCTCGGATTTGCCGATGTTGTCCAGAATCCAGAACAACTCTATGTCGACACCACGCGTGGCGGCGGCTGTAATGCCGGTCGAGCCAAGCACACCTACAGGTACATCCCCCGAGGCCAATGCGGTGGAGATGTCGCCGGCCGAGCTGAATTGCCGCCAGTCGATTTTGTATCCGGCCTCTTTGGCTGCGCGATCGAAACTGCCATCGGCGATGGCGCTGACAAACGGCCCTACAATTTGTTGATATCCCACTACGAGAGTGGTTTCTGCTTGGGCAGTGGCGGCGCTTAGCGCCAGGGTGCCACACGCCAGGCCCAACAGGCTTAATTTGCGTGCACGTCGGAATAACGATTGCATGGTGAGTCTCCATCCAGGTAGTCGAGCACTTCTTTGAGCGCTACATATTCGTGTGTTTCGCTGCGTGACTAAATAGTGCCTATACTACCCGGGGCAGGCTAGGTCCAGTTGATTTTATTAGATAGAGCCAGTTTTGGCGGATTGCTGCGGCGAATCAATTTCGCCTGTGTTTCTACTGGGAAATCCAGTAAACGCAGGGTATGCGGCCGGATGGATTAAGGGTAATTGCCTAGGGGGATTGAAGGCAGGAGGGGGAGGGGTAGGAAAAATGGCAGCCACAAGGGCTGCCACTACGTCTCGTCTGAAATAACCGCCTACAGCGCTAAATCCCGCCCAAACATACGTATTTGAGCTCCATGAAATCGTCCATGCCGTAGATCGAGCCTTCGCGCCCCAGTCCGGACTGCTTGACTCCGCCAAAAGGTGCAACTTCGTTGGAAATCAGGCCGGTATTGACGCCCACCATGCCGTATTCCAGCGCTTCGGCTACACGGAAAATGCGGCCGACGTCGCGGCTGTAAAAGTACGAAGCGAGGCCGTATTCGGTGTTGTTCGCCAGTTCAATGACATGGGCTTCATCGGTGAATTTGACCACCGGCGCCACGGGGCCGAAGGTTTCTTCGCGCATGCACAGCATATCTTCGCCCACATTGGACAGGATGGTGGGCTCGTAAAAACGTCCGCCCAGTGCGTGGGCCTTGCCGCCCATAACCACTTTTGCGCCTTTGTCGACAGCGTCCTTGACATGTTCCTGCACTTTGGCGACAGCCGCGTCGTCGATCAGCGGGCCTTGGGTCACGGCCTGGGCAAAGCCGTCGCCGACTTTAAGGACGCTGCGAACTTTGACGGCCAATTTTTCGATGAATTGATCGTACACGGCGGCGTGTACATAAAGGCGGTTGGCGCAAACGCAAGTCTGCCCCGCATTGCGGTATTTCGATACGATGGCGCCGTCGACGGCGGCGTCGATATCGGCATCGTCAAAGACAATGAATGGCGCCAGGCCGCCCAGTTCCAGCGACAGTTTTTTAACGGTCGGGGCGCTTTGCTGCAGCAGGATGCGGCCCACAGGGGTTGAGCCCGTAAACGTAACCTTTTTCACGATGGGGCTGGCGCAAAGCACCTTGCCCACGGCAATCGACCGTTCGCTGTCGGCGGCGATGATATTCATTACCCCGGCGGGGATGCCGGCGCGTTCGGCCAGTTCGGCCAGGGCCAGTGCCGACAGCGGCGTTTGCTCCGCCGGCTTGAGAACCACGGTGCAGCCCGCGGCCAGGGCGGGAGCAACCTTGCGGGTGATCATCGCATTGGGGAAGTTCCACGGCGTAATGGCGGCGCAAACTCCAATGGGCTCGCGCATGACCAGCATGCGGTTTGAGGCGTTGGGCGAAGCCATGATGTCGCCGGTGACCCGTTTGGCCTGCTCGGCAAACCATTCGACGAATGAGGCGCCGTAAACGATTTCACCGCGCGATTCGGCGATAGGCTTGCCCTGCTCCAGGGTCATGATCTGGGCCAGATCTTCGGCATTGGCAAGAATCAGGTCGAACCAGCGGCGTAATATCGCGGCGCGGTCCTTGCCGGTGCGAGCCCGCCAGGCCTTTTGCGCCTTGTTGGCCGCGTCGATGGCGCGCTCGGTTTCGGCCGCGCCCAGATTGCAAACTTTGGCGATGATCGCGCCGGTCGATGGGTTGTCAACCGTAAAGGTGCTGGCATCGTCGGCGGCCACCCATTGGCCGTTGATATAGGATTGGGTGCGGTAAAGCGTTGAGTCTTGCAAATGGATGGGAAGTTTTGTGGTCGTCATAATAGTAAGAGATAAGAGGCAGGATAAGGGCGTAGTTGGAAAGGTTTGAGCTGTCGGAATTATTGTACGCTGCTCATTCAGGTATGGCGGGCGCGCACTCCAGGTGTTCGGCGTAGTTGGTGCAGAACGCTTCGATCTGATCCATGACCAGATCGATATCGTCGGAAACGGTAAACAGTTCCAGGTCGTGCGGGCCGATCAACTTATTGCTGAGCTGTTGAGCATTTATCCACTCGATCAGGCCCGACCAGAACGAGGCGCCCATCAAAACGATAGGCGCAGGCGGCAGTTTGCCTGTTTGAACCAGGGTAGCGATTTCGAAGATTTCGTCCAGTGTGCCAAACCCGCCCGGCAGGGCAATATAGGCGGCGCTATGCATAAAAAAGGTGGCTTTGCGCGAGGTGAAAAAATCGAAATACAGGCTGTGCGTCTGGTATGGATTGTGGGTGGTTTCGTGTGGCAGCGTGATGTTCAACCCTATGCTTTTGCCGCCTGCCTCGTAGGCACCCTTGTTGGCGGCCTCCATAATGCCCGGCCCGCCGCCGGCGATCAGCGTCAGGCCCGCTTTGGCCAATCGGGCGCCGACGGCCTGCGCCAGTGCATAATAGGGGGATTGTGGCGTGACGCGGGCGCTGCCAAAAACGCTGACACCCCAGCCGACTTCCCTGAGGCGGTCCGCAGCGGCCTGCATCTCTGACATAATTCGGGGAATCTGCTGATCTACAGACGTACGGGCTATTTTACTCGTACGGGCCATTTTACTTATTGTCATGAAAAAAACCTTGTTGCTTGTTGATGGATCCAGCTATCTGTATCGGGCCTATCATGCCATGCCCGATCTGCGAAACGCTAAAGAAGAGCCCACGGGGGCTCTCTATGGTGTCGTAGCCATGTTACGTAGACTGCTGTTAGATTACAAGGCAGATTACTTGGCTTGCGTGTTTGACGCAAAGGGGGGTACGTTTCGCGACGACATTTATCCTCAGTACAAAGCGCAACGGCCGTCCATGCCTGAAGACATGGTGGCGCAGATCGAGCCTATCCATAAGGTAGTCGCGGCGCTCGGCTGGCCGGTGCTGGCCGTGCCCGGTGTCGAAGCCGACGACGTGATCGGCTCGCTCGCCAAGCGCGCCACCCGGGCCGGTTTGCATACGGTTATTTCCACGGGCGACAAAGACTTGGCCCAATTGGTCGACGAACATGTGGAACTGGTCAACACCATGAGCGGCGAGCGGCAGGATATCGCCGGCGTCATAAAGAAATTTGGCGTTGCTCCGGCCCAGATTGTGGATTACCTGATGTTGATCGGCGATAGCGTCGATAATGTTCCCGGAGTGGCCAAGGTCGGCCCCAAAACGGCGGCCAAATGGCTGACCGAGTATCAGTCCGTCGAGGGCCTGGTGGCTCACGCCGATGCCATCAAGGGGGCTGTCGGTAACAATCTGCGCGAGGCGATTCCCCATTTCGAGATGACGCGGCGTTTACTGGCCTTGAAGCTGGATTGCGAGATTCCCGGCGTTTCTGACGATCTGACCGAATTGGTTGCCAGGCCGGCGGATCGCGAGGCCTTGCTGAAGTACTACGATTATTACGGGTTCCGTACCTGGCTGCGCGAGTTAAGCGGCGAGCCCGAGCGCGTGCCGGCGCAAGATAGCCGCGTGGCGTCCCAGCCGCCCGAAGCGCCTGCCCAGGTGCACTACGACACCGTGCTCGACTGGCACGCCTTTGACGCCTGGCTGGGCAAGATCGAAGGCGCCGATCTGGTGGCCATTGATACCGAAACAACGTCGCTCGACCCGATGCAGGCGCGCCTGGTGGGTATTTCCCTGTCGGTTGCGCCTGGCGTTGCCTGCTACATTCCGGTGGATCATCGTGGCCCCGACCGAGTGGTTCAATTACCCAAGAAAGAGGTGCTTGATCGTTTGCGCCGCTGGCTCGAAGACGCGTCGGTGGCCAAGCTCTTGCATAACGCCAAATACGATGCCCATGTGTTCATGAACGAAGGTGTGCGCCTGGCTGGCATCACCGAGGATACGATGTTGCAGGCGTATGTGCTGGAATCGCATCGGCGCGTCGGTTTGCAGGAATTGGCCGAACGCTGGCTGGGACGCACCGGCGTCACGTATGAAGAATTATGCGGCAAGGGAGCCAAGCAAATCGGCTTTGACGAAGTCGAAATCGACCGGGCGGCGTATTACTCGAGCGAAGATTCCGACTTTACGCTGCAGCTGCATAGGGTTTTGCGCCCCCAGATTGCTCGCGAGGCGGGCCTTGAGGCCATTTACCGGCTCGAAATCAAGGCTTCGGCCGTGTTGACCACCATAGAACGCAACGGGGTGCGCATAGACGCGCATGCGTTGGCCATGCAAAGCCACGAAATCGGCCAGCAACTGGTGCAGCTGGAGCAGAAGGCGTACGAGCTGGCCGAACAGCCCTTTAACCTGAATTCGCCCAAGCAACTGGGCGAAATCCTGTTCGATCGCATGCATTTGCCGGTCGTACGCAAGACCGCAGGGGGGGCGCCGTCGACCGATGAAGATGTACTGACCAAGTTGGCGCACGATTATCCCTTGCCGCGCGTATTGCTCGACTATCGGGGCCTGGCCAAGCTTAAGTCCACCTATACCGACAAGCTGCCCAAAATGATTAACCGCGATACGCAGCGCGTACACACGCGCTATGCCCAAGCGGCGGTGATTACCGGGCGCCTGGCTTCGTCGGATCCCAATTTGCAAAATATCCCGGTTCGTACCCCCGAGGGTCGCCGGGTGCGTACGGCATTCGTGGCGACCGAAGGGCAGATCGTTTCGGCCGACTACTCGCAAATCGAGCTGCGCGTCATGGCGCATGTGTCGGGCGACGAAAATCTGCAACGCGCTTTTGCGCAAGGCGAAGATATTCACCGTGCGACCGCCGCTGAAGTGCTCGGGGTGGCGCTCGATCAGGTTTCGTCCGAACAGCGCCGCGCGGCCAAGGCCATTAATTTCGGCTTGATATACGGCATGGGCGAATTTGGCCTGGCCGCCAACCTGGGCATTACCCGCGACGCCGCGCGTGCCTATATCGACCGTTATTTCGTGCGTTACCCGGGGGTCGCGGCGTATATGGAGCGAACGCGTGCGAAAGCGCGCGAGCAGGGTTATGTTGAAACCGTTTTCGGGCGGCGCTTGTGGTTTCCGGAGTTGCGCGGCGCCAAAGGGCCGCGCCAGGCTGCCGCCTTGCGGGCCGCCATCAATGCGCCCATGCAGGGCACCGCGGCCGATCTTATAAAAATGGCCATGGTCGCGGTACAGGATTGGCTCGATGCCGAACAGCTCAAGACGATAATGATCATGCAGGTGCATGACGAGCTGGTCTTCGATGTACCCGAAGCCGAGGTGGAAGTGCTGGTTCAGCACCTGCCCGGCCTGATGTGCGATGTCGCGCAATTAAGCGTCCCGCTCGTGGCCGAGGTAGGCATGGGGCCAAACTGGGAGCAGGCACATTGAAAGCGGTTGCGCCAATGCTTGCGTCGCCTTTTTAAGGCTATGTTTTATTTGTACCGAGGGCTGACATGTCTTTTTCTCCCATTACCGGCGCTGCCGGCACCACCATCCATACCTCGTCCGACGGCCTCAGGCACGGCCTGTTCGATATGCCGACCTACGACGGCGCGATCAAGGCGTATTACGCCGCGCCTGCCAAGCAGGCTCAGCGGCCCGTTATTCTGGTAATACAGGAAATCTTCGGCTTGCATGAACATATTCAAGACGTTTGCCGCCGTTTTGCGCATGAGGGCTATTTTGCCGTGGCCGTCGAGCTCTACCAGCGGCAGGGCGATGCCGGGTCTTATACCGATATACCCGGGTTGATTCGCGAGATTGTCGCCAAAGTGCCCGATGAGCAAGTGATGGCCGATCTGGATGCCAGTGTGCAGTGGGCGGCCGCGCAGGGCGGCGATGTGGCGCGTCTGGGCGTGACTGGTTTTTGCTGGGGCGGCCGGCTGGCCTGGATGTATGCGGCGCATAATCCGGCGTGCAAGGCGGCCGTCGCCTGGTATGGGCGGCTGGTCAATGGCCATGGCCCCTTGCAGGTGCGCAACCCCATCGACGTGGCGGCCAGTGTGCATGCGCCTGTACTGGGTTTGTACGGCGCGCACGACGCCAGCATCCCGCTGGCCGGCCTGCATCAGGTTGAAGCGGCGCTGGCCCATGGCGGCGTGGCCTCCAAGGCTTCGCGTTTTGTGGTGTATCCGGATGCCGGCCATGCTTTTTATAGCGATTATCGCCCCAGCTATCGCAAGGCCGACGCCGAGGATGCGTGGGCGCGTGCGCTGGAGTGGTTTGGGCGTTATTTAGCGTAAGTAATTGAAAAACGGAATCTGTATGAACCTTCCTACCTATGACGATGTTATTGCCGCCGCCGATCGCCTTGAAAACCAGGCGCACCAAACCCCTGTTTTCACCTCGCGCACGGTTAACGAAGAGCTGGGCGCCGAAGTATTTTTCAAGTGCGAAAATTTTCAGCGCATGGGCGCCTTCAAGTTTCGCGGCGCGTTCAACGCCTTGTCGCGTTTCGACCCGAGCCAGCGCAAGGGCGGGGTGCTGGCATTTTCATCGGGCAATCATGCGCAGGCCATTTCGCTCGCCGCGCGAATTCTGGGTATTGCCGCCACCATCGTCATGCCCCAGGATGCACCGGCCGCCAAGATGGCGGCCACCAAAGGCTATGGCGGCCAGGTGGTGCTCTACGATCGCTATACCGAAGATCGCGAAGCCATTTGTCGCAAGCTGGCCGATGAAAAGGGCATGACCCTGATTCCTCCTTACGATCATCCGGATGTCTTGGCCGGCCAGGGCACGGCCGCCCGCGAATTGTTCAACGAAGTTGGCGAGCTCGATTCGTTGTTCGCGCCCCTGGGCGGCGGCGGCCTGTTGTCCGGATCGGCGCTCGCCGCGCGTGCGCTGTCGCCCGCGTGCAAGGTATACGGCGTGGAGCCCGAAGCCGGCAACGACGGCCAGCAGTCCTTTCGCACTGGCTCCATCGTGCATATCGACACGCCGCGTACCATTGCCGACGGCGCGCAAACCCAGCATTTAAGCCCGCTGACCTTTGCCATTATCCGTCGCGATGTCGACGACATCCTCACGGCAAGCGACTCCGAGCTGATCGAGTGCATGCGGTTTTTTGCCGCGCGCATGAAAATGCTGGTCGAGCCCACCGGCTGCCTGGGGTTTGCGGCGGCGCGCCGGATCAAGGACCAGATCAAGGGCCAGCGTGTCGGCGTGGTGCTGAGCGGCGGCAATGTCGACCTGACGCGCCTGTGCGAATTGCTCACGCCGTAGCGGCACCCCTTGTGGGTGCCATCCGCCCCTCACCACATGATTCGCAGTCCCATGCTCGCCGTCGTGGCGCGCCAGTGGCCGGCCGTTTCTTGCGCCACGTCGGCATACACACTGACGCGTTGATTGATCTGGCCGCTTAGCCCCAAGCCCACGGTGACGGTTGTGCGGCCGACCGCTGCGCCTTTGATGTCCATGGAGGTGCCGAGCAGGGTTGTATTCAGGGTGGGACGCTTGTCGAGCAGTTCATGGCTGACGCGCGCTCGCAACGATGCGCGCCAGTCCATGGCGGCCGTCTTGAAGGGGATGCTGCCCGCCAGCCCCGCGGAAGGAGCGAGCGATTGCAGGGTGCCCGCTGAGATGCCCAGTACGGCGGCCGATGCGGCGCCGTTTTCAGAGGCCGCGAGATGGCGGCTGGCAAGGTATTGCAAACCCAGCGACGCTTCAAGTCGCGGGCCGTCGCCTTCCAGTCTCCAGCCCGTCTGGCCTTCCAGCGTTAGATTGCGGCTGCGCAGATCGGCGCGATAGACGCCGCCGATGCCTGGCAGGTTCACGTTGCGCCGGGCAGATATCTGGCCGATGCCAAAGCCGGCGGCGCCTTCCACGAACCAGCCGTCTCGTTCGCGGCTGCCGTAGGCCATCAGTTGCCAGTTTTGCAGACTGCCGCTGCCCATGCCCTGAGTGACTGTGGGCCTGCTGTCGGCGTAGCCCAGAGAGATGCCGGCCACCGCGCCGGGCGCCAGGCGCCGCTCGAAGCCGACCATAATGCCATTGGCCGTATCGTCGTAACCGTAGCCCAGGCTATCGTCTTTCTGGTGGCTATTGCGTTGCAGGACATAGGCCCATGCCGAACTGTCGCTTTTGCCGTCGATCGCGCGGGTTTGGACGCCGCGTTCATCGCGCCGGCTGGTTCCGACCAGATCCATGAGTTGTCGCGTCAGCATCTTGCTGTTGTTCATATCCGACCAGAGCAATTGGGCATGGCTGACACCGCTTAATTGATCCAGGGTGGGAGCCAGTTGCGTGGCGCCAACGGGTGAGAGCGCATCGAATAAAGCCTGGCTGCCGCCAGGCGCGCGCACGCCCGCCGCTGGCCGGATGCGCTCCAGCGCGCCGCCTACCCGTTGCCGATTGGCGTTGGTGGGAATCCCCAGCACGTCCAGGCCGGTATAGGAAGCCGGAGTCACGTAAAGCTGCACTGCCTGGCTGCCATATACCGTATCGAAGCGCGAGCCCGGCAACAGCCCGCTGGCCGGCTGGGTGAGCCCGCTATAGCTGCCTGACACCCCGCCTGCTGCCTGGACGACCGTGAAGCCCTGGCCTAGCGCGGGGGTGTAGATATTGCTGGCCGCGCCGGTGATGCCGCGCAGAATTGGCGTGATCTGGCCGTTGGCGGTGTAGGTATTGGCCAGGCCGTTGACTACGAGGCGCGAATAATTGCCTGGGCCGTTGGCCGTTCCCGTGCCGTCTATATCGACGGCAAAAGAGCTGCCCGGCATCTGCGTGACGGGGCCGTTGACGGTCATGGTGCCGGGTGAGTTGCCGGGATAAAGTCTGCCCCGCACGGTGAGCGGACCGTTGATGAGGCCCGTGCCGCGCAGCGTGATGCTCGCGGGTACATTCATGGGGCCGTTCCAGATTGCGTTCATGTGCAGGTCGCCGGCAATTTGCAGTGGGTGTCCCAGAAAGGTAAGCGCGCCGCTGCCGTTGATGCTTCCTGCAAAGGGAATGTCGTTGTTGCCGGTGTCCAGCGTGCCTCCGCCCAGATATACGGTAAGCGGGCGATTGAATGTTCCGGATGGGTTCAGGGCAAAGTTGTCTTGCAGATTCAGACGCCCTGCATCAAAGCCGATGCCGCCGCCGGCTGCGCCCAGCTGACTATCTTTGGATGCGGCCAGTGTGGCGCCGGAAATGAACGTCCCCCCGGTATACGAATTGTCTGTAGTCAGTGTGTATAGGCCGCCACCCGTGATGGTGAGCTGGCCGGTGCCGCCGATAGGCTGGCTGCCTTGTGCGACGGCCAGGCGGCCGGTGTCGAGCGCGCCCCCGCCTGCCATGAGATTGATTGGGCGGTTCAGGCTGAACGGGGCCAGAAAGCGCAGGGTGCCGCTGTCAAAGCTCAGGCCGCTGCCGCCAACGCCCAGGTTGGCGTCTGAATCGACCAGCGTCAGGCCGCCATTCAAGGACGTACCGCCGCTGTAGGTAGCCGTGGCACCTGCCAGGCTGAGCGTGCCGGCGCCCCGTTTGATCAGGGGGCGGCCAAACGCGTGACCGTCAAGTGTCTGGCCATCGGTCAACTGGGCGTTGACAGGCAGGCTGTCAAAGCCGGCCTGGCCAAAAATCAGTTGCGTAGCTTCGGGAAAATAAGTGGTCACGTCAGCCAGCGCGAAAGCGCCGCGGCCCATGGTGTAGGCCAGCAACACATCATCTTCGGTGGAGTAGTCCAGGCCGAATACCTGGCTGTTGGGAATTTTCCCCAGCCGGGTGTCCCAGATGAAACTGGTGGCGTCGGCCGGGCCGCGCAAGGTATATAGCCAGTTGCCGCCGGCCACGTTATGGGTGCCTGCGGCGACCAGGGCCGATACGCCGTTGTAATCGATGTGATCCAGGCCGCGCCGCTCGTTGAAGCCTGCAGGCAGATTGCCGCTGATGTCGGTAAAGGCATAGGCGGTATTGCTGGTGGGTGCCCCGCGCAAAATATGGGTGCCGTCGCTGGCGTAAACCCGCCCGGTCCCCAGGCTCCGGTCAAAGAGCGCCGCCTGAATGCCCGTGCTGCTGTATATGGACGTTGGCACCGTGGTATTGACGTCCGGGGTGTAGTACAGGTCGCCGTTGACGGCAAGGTCGTTGCGATAGCCCGTGCCGCCAAGCAGGGCGTCGGCATTGTTGTGGGCGCCGTAGGCAAGTGAAATGAAGCCCAGGTTGGTCGGGCCGGTGTTGGTGAGTTTTTGCGTGACGATCCGGACCGGATTCTGACTGTCTTCCACCATCGGGTCCTGGCCGGCATACAGATCGTAGCCGCCTATCGCAAAGCGGGTTGGGTCGACTCTATTCAAGACAAAGCTGGGGTAGAACGGTATGACCTCAATGCCTGTCTGGGTTTGAGCCGCCGCGGCCTGGCCCTTGGTGACGGGCTTTTTGGGTCGCGGGGGATCGATTTGACCCGTGCCGTCGCCAAAGCGCAGGAACTGCCCGTTTTGTTCTATGCCCAGATCCAGCGTTGTGGCGGCTATTCCTTCGTTTGCGGCATCGGTTCGAATGCGCGTGGGGCCTCCCAGGTGCTGCGAACTGATGTAGTTTGCCGCATAGCGCTGGCCGTTTAACTGCCAGTTGGAATTGACCGCGGCAATGCCGCCGTCGCCGCCGGCCACGACGGCATAGGTGGGGTTGCCTGCGCGCAACTGGATGGTCGAGCCGTTGTCCTGCATGGCGGCAACGGTGGTGTGGCTTAGCGCGTTCCAGGCCGCGTCGTGGATTTCCCCCGTTTGCAGATTGCCGTTCAAAGACTGCCAGATGCCGTAGCGGCTTGTCGGGTCGGTGCGCCGGTAAATGCCGCCGTCGTCGGTCTGCAGCAGATTGCCGGCCGCATCGATCATCATGAAGCGCGAATCGGCGTGAGGGCCCGAGCCATTGGCCGTGTAATCATCGGTGATGGCTTCCCATACGGTTTGGCCGGTGGCGGGGTTGAACTTGCCGCGAAACAGGCGGCCGCTGTAGGTGCGCGCGCCGATGGAGGTGGGCAGGCCATCGCCGACCAGCGCGCCGGGGCCCTGTGCATCGCCGCTCAGGTACACCACGGTGGAGTCGTTGGGGTCGACCAGCAGCGCGCCATGCAGCCCGAATTGCCCCGAGGTGTAGATGCCCCACTGAACCGTCGTGCCGTCGGGCAGATATTCGGTGGTGCCTACCGACCCCATGCTGGTCCAGGACTGGCCCTGATTGGAGGAGCGGTATACCGTGACGGGCGGGTTTTCCTTTAATAGCCCGCTGGGGGTGCTGACGGGGCTGATGACGCTGGCCACAACGGTTCCGTCGCGGGCGATGGACAGCATGATGTCCTGGGTCAGAGGCATATTCGCGCTGGCGGGCTTGAGGATGGGCAAGGCCGACAGCCAGGTCCAGCTGGCCCCACCGTCGTCAGAGCGGTATACCCCTTTGGGATCCTGGTAAATGCCGGCGCTATCCTTGCCCGCCACGACCGCGGCGTAGTAGCGGTTGGCGTTGTTGGGGTCGTTCACCAGGCTGGTGATATTGCCGGCGGGCAGGCCGGTGCTGGCATTGGTGAATGTCGCGCCGCCGTCGGCGCTGCGCCAGACGCCGGGGTCGTTTGGCGACGTCTTGATGCCTACTACGATCTGATTGCCGTTGGCAATAATTCGCGAGATATCCTTGCCCATCAGATCGTTGCCCAGAGGAGGCGACCAGGCCCCCGTGGTGGTGTCAAAGCGCACGATGCCGGTCGATGCGCCGCTTACGTTGTACGAGCTTTGCTTGCCAAAGCCCACCCATAAATAAGACGGGTCGCTCTGGTCGAAAGACATGGCGCCAATCGACAGGGACGGGAGATCGTCGCCCAGCGGTTTCCAGGTAGCTCCGCCGTCCACGGTCTGCCAGACGCCGCCGTTGACCGCGCTGGCAAACAGCATGTTGGGATGGGTGGGGCTGGGCAGCACGGCCTGCATGGCTCCCGCTACCGGATTGTTGCCGATGCCTACGACGTTGGTCGAGGCGCCGCCAGGCGTGGCCATGATGGTGGGAGAAGGGCCTACGGGCATCCACGATTGCGCCCGGGCAGGGGAGTATGGAATCGACAAGGCCACGACAAGCGCCGCGAACAGAGTGGCAAAATTCGGGTGTTGTCGTGGGGTGCGAAGAATCATGCGGCGTCCCGTATGGCAAGGCTGGTGTTTGAGGGGATGGGTGTCCCGGTTTCAGGCTCGTCAGGCGATATCAGGCGTGAAATCGCATTCCAAATTGTTTCTGAAAAGAAACAATACATATCTTTATATGTATCTTAACATTTCTTTAGCGCTAAATGGTTACTTTTTGCACTTGATATATACCTGATGGCAGCTTTGGCCGATGGCTCAAATCCATCTTCTATTAGGGTAATTTTTGATGGTTCACATACCTTTTTCAGAATGTGATGTATAACGTCCCACAGCATAAAAATGCTACCCCCGCTGCGGGTACGTTCTGTAGCGGCACCCCTTGTGGGTGCCATCGATGCGCTACAAAAATGGCAGCCACAAGGGCTGCCACTACATTGCTGCCGCGACCCCCAGCATTTCGGCCGGAATCTGGACCTGTCGCAGTTCAGCCTTTCGCCGATTCGTGCGTCATCTGTTCGTACGCTTTGCGCAGGCGCTCGCGGCTATTGGTCAGATGGGTGCGCATGGCGGCGCGTGCGGCCTCGGGGTCGCGCCGTTCGATGGCGGCATATATATTTTCGTGCTCGCGGTTGACGCGCTGCAAGTAGATGCGTCGGTCATCCAGAGCCAGCTGAGCCGTGTCGATACGAGCCCGGGGGATCATGTTGTTGCCCAACTGGCGAAGAATGTCCTGAAAATACTGGTTTCCGGCGATGCTCGCCATCTTCAAATGAAAGGCCAAGTCGGCTGAAATGGCGCTGCCGTCGGCTTGATCGATATGTTTTTCGAAGTCGTCGAGCAAGGCGCTGAGCGCCAGTACGTCTTGATCGCTGCGGCGCACGGCGGCGAGCGCCGCGACTTCGGTTTCCAGGCCCAAACGCAGCTCCAGAACCGCCAGGGTGTCGAGCATGGTGAAAATGCCATCTGTCGCAATCTTGACCGCCTGGCCGGCGTTGGGCTCCAGCACGAAAGTGCCGATGCCGTGGCGGGTTTCGACCAGACCGGCCGCCTGCAGGCGCGAAATGGCTTCGCGCACGACGGTGCGGCTGACCGAGTGTTCGCGCATGATGTCCGATTCGGTGGGAAGCTTCGCGCCGGTGCTGAAACGGCCATTGCGGATATGTTCGGAGAACGCGTCGACTACCTTGTCGGTCAGGCTGCGCGGGCGTTTTTTGGAAGAGGCACTGGAAGTCGTAGCCATTGCTGCACAGTATAAGCACATATGATGCCTGTCAATGCGATTATTTCTGGATGTGATCGGCCAGAAAATCAATGAGCGTACGCACTGAAGGCAGCAGGCCCCTGCGCGATGGGAATACCGCGTGCACGATCGCGCCCTGAGGAGTCCAGTCAGGAATGATGTCCACCAGGCGTCCTTCCTGCAGGTCCTTTTCCACCACCATGCACGGTAGTTGCACGACACCGATTCCCAGCAGGGCGGCCTGGCGCAGCGCCGTCATGTCTTCGGTGATATAGCGGGGGTGATGCGGTACTTCGGCGATAGCCCCATTGGGGCCGTTCAGCCGCCAGAGATGATCATGCTGCGATCCCCGCCAATCCATGCTGGGCAAGCCGCTCAAATCGGCCGGCGTCAGCCGTGATTTAAGCGCACCTGATAAACGTGGGCTGGCCACCAGCCGTTGTGGGCTGTCGGCCAATACCCGCATCACGAGATCGCTGCTTTCCAAAGGTGGGAAACGCACGCGTAGAGCCAGGTCCAGTCCTTCTCCCAACACATCTGCCTGCCGGTTTGCGGCATCAAGGTGCACCTGAACACGCGGGTTTTCAACCATGAAACGGCCGACCAGTTCGCCTATGCAGTAGTGCAGCAGGGTGGTGGGACAGCTCATGCGCACAATGCCTTGCGGTTCTGACTGCATGCGCTGGACGGCCTCTGCGGCCGCTTCGGCTTCAATCAGCATGGCGACGCAATGGCGGTAGTATTCCTGGCCCAGCTCGGTCACGAAAAAGTGCCGCGTCGATCGTTGTATCAGGCGAACACCGAGGCGTTCCTCAAGCTGGGATATGCGTCTGCTAAGTTTGGACTTTGGCATGTTCAAGGCCCGGCCCGCCGGCGCAAAGCCGCGGTGCTCGACGACCTGCGCGAAGTAGTAGAGATCGTTGAGATCTTCCATTATTGTTCCTTAAATAGAACTCTGATGGCAATTTAACCGGTCTACCGCGAAAAATGTTGAGCCCCTATGATGGTATTCATGAACATCAGGAGAAACACTATGAAAAAAATTCTCGGCACCTATAGCAGCCCCAGACAGCATTGGGTGGGTGATGGCTTCCCGGTTCGCTCGCTATTTTCGTATGACACTTTGGGCAAGCACGTTAGCCCTTTTTTGCTGCTGGACTATGCGGGCCCGATGGATTTTGCCCCCGCCCAACGCCCGCGCGGCGTAGGCGAGCATCCGCATCGCGGCTTCGAGACAGTCACGATTGTCTACAAGGGCGAAGTGGCGCACCGCGATTCGACCGGTAGCGGCGGCCTTATCGGCCCGGGCGATGTGCAATGGATGACGGCGGCCTCGGGCATCCTGCATGAAGAGTTCCATTCGCCTGAGTTCACCCGTACGGGTGGCTCTCTGGAAATGGTGCAGCTTTGGGTAAACCTTCCCGCCAAGGACAAAATGAGTGCGCCGGGCTACCAGACGATACTCGACGGCGACATCCCTTCGCTTGAATTGGCCGGCAACGCCGGGCAAGTGCGAGTCATCGCGGGCAACTACAAGGGGCATCAGGGGCCGGCCAAGACGTTCACGCCGATCGATGTGTGGGACTTGCGTTTGCGGGCTGGCCACACGACCGAATTGATGGCGCCCGAGGGCCGCACCTTTGCGCTGGTCGTGCTGCATGGTACTGTGCTTGTCAATGGGCAACAGCTCGCGCGTGAAGCGCAAATGGTCATGCTCGACCGCGCTGGAACCGATGTGTCTCTGGAGGCCAACAGCGATGCGACGGTGCTGGTGTTAAGCGGCGAACCCATAGAAGAACCGATAGTAGGCTATGGTCCGTTCGTGATGAACACGCAGGCTGAAATCCAGCAAGCCATCGAAGACTTCAACAGTGGCCGGTTTGGCCAGATGCCGCAGGCGGCGTAAATCCGCACATCATCCAGGAGAAATGCGAATGAGCACTAATGAAACCCAGCCTGCGCCATCGGGCCAGCAGGCCGATGGCGAACCAGCCATACAGCGCGTGATCGCACGCAGCGCCGAAATTGGCGGCGGCATTTCGGTCAATCGCCTGATGCCGTCGCGACAGCGCAGGATGATCGGCGCCTGGTGTTTCCTGGATCATGCCGGCCCGGCCGTTTTCAGCCCCGGCGCGGGCATGCGCGTGGGGCCGCACCCGCATACGGGCTTGCAGACGTTCACGTGGATGATCGAGGGTGAGGTTCTGCACCGCGATAGCCTGGGCAATGTTCAGGTCATACGCCCCGGCCAGGTCAATCTGATGACGGCCGGACGAGGCATCACTCACACCGAGGAATCATTGCCGGGGGAAAACAAGCTGCACGCGGCTCAGTTGTGGATTGCTTTGCCGTCCAAGGACAAGGACTGCGAGCCGGCCTTCGATCATCATCCGGATCTGCCCGTGTGGGATGCGCAGGGTTGCCGTTTTACCTTGTTGGCCGGCCGCTATGAAGGGCGTAGCGCCGCGGCCAAAACGTACTCGCCGCTGGTGGGAATCGATGTGTTCAGCGCGCAGGGCGGCGCTGTCGAACTGACGCTGGATCCCGCGTTCGAATATGGTGTATTGCCTTTGACGGGCCATGTTTCGATTGATCAGGAAAGTTTTGCCGCCAACGAACTGGCTTATCTGGGGTCGGGATCAACGCGTGCGAACCTGCATTTTTCGGCTGATAGCCGGGCTATTTTGATTGGCGGCGAACCCTATCGGGAAGAAATTCTGCTGTGGTGGAATTTCGTGGGCCACAGCAAATCCGAAATTGCCCAGGCCCAGCACGAATGGGAAGCGGGCGGCGCCCGCTTTGGGCGCGTCGATGGCTACGATGGCGCGCCCCTGGTGGCTCCCGCTTTGCCGTGGCCGGGTTTTGCCTGACCAGGCATCTAGCGTGCTTCCTTCGTGATATAGTCTTTACGCAACGTGATTCGTTGCAACGTTCTCAGGGCGGGGCGAAAATCCCCACCGGCGGTAATTGCGCGTTAGCGCATAGCCCGCGAGCGCTTGCTGGTTTATGCGGCAGGGACAGCAGACCTGGTTGGATTCCGGGGCCGACGGTTAAAGTCCGGATGAAAGAGAATGGGGTTTCTGCCTGGTTGTTTCCGTGCCGTCGTGGTTATCCCGTGCGCCCTATTTTTCGTAAATAGGAGCTTCAAAGAATGTCTTCCCATCAAGCCAGTGCCTTTTCCAAAGCGGCCAGAATTGCCTTTGTGCAAGCATGTTGGCATCGCGACGTTGTGGATCAATGCCGTATCGGATTTGCAGAGGAAATGAAAAATCTCGGCTTTGCGGATAGTGCGGTCGATTACTTCGAGGTGGCCGGCGCCTTCGAAATACCGTTATACGCGAAGCGGCTTGCCCAAAGCGGCCGGTACAAGGCGGTGGTGGCCGCGGGGTTCGTGGTCGATGGCGGGATCTATCGCCACGAATTCGTCGCCGGGGCCGTCATTACAGGGCTGATGCAGGTACAGCTGGAGACCAGCGTGCCGGTCATTTCGGCCGTTCTGACGCCCCACCATTTCAATGCTCACGATGAACATACCAAGTTCTTTCGCGAGCACTTTCGTGTGAAGGGGATGGAGGCGGCACAGGCTTGCACCGACACGATCGAGAAAACGCAACAGCTCGAGCAGTGGGGCAAGGCGGCTTGAGGCGGTTTTTCTGATGGGTTGAAAATTTTTTGCCGCGGCCCTGGATGGGCGGGTGATTAATAAAGGTGAGTCGATATGAGCAGCTTCATGCAAGCGGCTATTGAGGAGGCGCAATGCGGCCTGGCCGAGGGCGGCATCCCGATTGGTTCGGTGCTCGTGCATCAGGGCCGGATCATCGGCCGAGGGCACAACCGGCGGGTCCAGCAGGGCAGCGCGATCCTGCATGGCGAAATGGACGCGTTCGAAAACGCCGGCCGTCAGCCGGCCAGCGTATACCGCGAGTCGGTGTTGTACACGACTCTTTCGCCCTGCCCGATGTGCAGCGGCGCTATTTTGCTCTACGGGATTCCGAAGGTGGTCGTGGGCGAAAACCGCACATTCATGGGCGACGAAGCCTTGTTGCGCGATCGCGGCGTGCAGGTGGAAACGCTGCAGGACGAAACCTGCATTGCATTGATGCGCGATTTCATTGCCGCCAAGCCGGCGTTGTGGGATGAGGATATTGGGGTGTGATATGGCACCCACAAGGGGTGCCGCTACAAAACCGTGGCGGCCGCCGTCTCTCGCCGGCGTCGCGCCTCGTCCAGCAGATAAACCTGGTAATCGTCCAGATCTCCGTCAAAGTCTTTCATGCCGCCGCGCGATACCAGCCAGAATTCGTCACACACTGCGCGCAACAGGGCCCGGTCGTGGCTGACCAGCATCACCGAGCCTTCGAACTCGTTTAGGGCAACGCTCAAGGCTTCACGGGTCGCCAGATCCAGGTGATTGGTCGGCTCGTCGAGCAGCAGCAGATTGGGCCGTTGCCAAACGATCATGCACAACACCAGTCGCGCTTTTTCGCCGCCGCTCATGCTGCCCACGGCCTGTTTGACCATATCACCACTGAAATTGAAGGTGCCCAGGAAATTGCGCAGCCCTTGTTCACGGCAGTCCATGGCGCTGGGCCGCACGTTGGCCGGCGTATCGCGCACCAGGCGAAACATATGCTCCAGCGGAGTATCGCCCGGGCGCAAGACGTCGAGCTCTTGTTGCGAGAAATAGCCGATATTCAAGCCCTTGCCACGGATCACATCGCCGGCGATGGGCTGCAATGCGCCGGCAATGGTTTTTACGAAGGTTGACTTGCCCTGGCCGTTGGCTCCCAAAATACCGATCCGTTGTCCGGCGAGCACCGAACGATTGATGTTTTGCACGATAACCGTCGGCGCCATGCCGGCCGCCGCATCGGCGGGCGGCGGGTAGCCGAAGCTTGCATCGGACATCGCCAGCATGGGGTTGGGCAGGTTCGACGGCTCCTTGAACTCAAACTGGAAGTCTGCATCGGCCAGGATCGGCGCAATTTTTTCCATGCGTTCGAGCGCCTTGACGCGGCTTTGCGCCTGCTTGGCCTTGCTGGCTTTTGCCTTGAAGCGATCAATGAATTTTTGCAGATGCGCGGCTTTTTCCTGCTGCTTGGCGGCTGCGGCCTGTTGCAGCAACATCTGCTCGGCGCGCATGTCTTCGAACTTGCTGTAATTGCCGCTGTAGCGCACCAGCTTGCCATGATCGATATGCAACGTAACGCCGGTGACGGCATCGAGAAATTCGCGGTCGTGGCTGATGACGACCATCGTGCCGGCATAGTTTTTCAGCCAGGCTTCCAGCCACACCAGTGCGTCCAGATCCAGGTGATTCGTGGGTTCGTCGAGCAAGAGCAAATCAGACGGGCACATCAGTGCGCGCGCCAGTTGCAAGCGCATGCGCCAGCCTCCCGAGAAGCTGTTCACAGGCTTGTCGAGCTCGGCGACACTGAATCCCAGCCCTAAAATCAGGGCCTGCGCTCGCGCTGGCGCATCGTGTGCGCCCGCATCGTGCAGCGCCATATAGGCGTGCGCCATTTGCATGCCATCGTCGCCGGCCAGCGCAGCGTCCACCTCGGCTTGGGCGGCGAGCAAAAGCGTGTCGCCGTCGACCACGAAGTCGGTGGCGCTTTGCGCGGTTTCAGGCATGTCCTGCGCAACCTGCGACATGCGCCATTGCGCCGGAATGGAGAATTCGCCGCCGTCTTCATGCAGCGTGCCGTTGAGCACTGCGAACAGGGACGATTTGCCCGCGCCGTTGCGGCCAACCAGGCCTGTTTTTTCACCGGGATTGAGCGTAACGGAAGTGCTGTCGAGCAGTACTTTGCTGCCGCGACGCAAGGTCACGTTCTTGAGAATAATCATTGAAATAGGCCCTTCGCTCGTCGTGTGTGTCCGGGCAGGGCGATAGAAAACCATGTAGGAGGGCGTGGATTGTAGCATTCGCGCCTGGCGCGAAGGCATGGACTTGGGTTTAAAATCAACGGGTTCACTATCGATGAGGAAAAGCAATGAATGCTCGCATCCCCCACGAGGCCTTGCCTCCCTCCCTGGATCCACAAGCCTTGCAAGCTTTTGTAGACGAAAAATGGGATCGCGCGATTATTCCTGCCCTGACCGACTACATTGCCATTCCCGCCAAAAGTCCGGCGTTCGATGCCGATTGGGCCAAGAATGCGTATCTCGAACGCGTCGTGCGCGATGCCGCGCAATGGGTCCAGGCGCAGAAGGTATCGAACCTGACATTGGAGGTGGTCCGTCTGCCAGGCCGCACTCCCGTCATCTACTTTGAAGCACCGGCCACTCGCAAAGATAACGGCGATACGGTGCTGATGTACGGCCATCTTGACAAGCAGCCGGAGTTTTCCGGATGGCGCTCGGGACTGGGGCCGTGGACGCCCAAGTATGAAAATGGCAAACTCTACGGCCGTGGAGGCGCCGACGACGGGTATGCCGTCTATGCGTCGCTTACGGCGATTTTGTCTCTGGACAAGCAGGATGTACCGCGACCGCGCTGTGTGGGGCTGATCGAAACCTGCGAAGAGTCGGGAAGCTACGATCTGCTGCCGTATGTCGAGGCGCTGCGCGATCGCATGGGCCATGTGGCTCTGGTGGTTTGTCTGGATTCGGGGGCGGGCAATTACGACCAGCTTTGGATGACGACATCGTTGCGCGGCCTGGTGGCCGGCACGCTGGAGGTGCAGGTGCTGGAAGAGGGCGTGCATTCGGGCGACTCCAGCGGTGTGGTGCCTTCCAGCTTTCGCATTTTGCGGCATTTGCTCGACCGTCTGGAAGACAGCGCGACGGGCCGCCTGCTGCCGCATGGCTTTCATTGCGAGATCCCGGCCGATCGCATCGAACAGGTGCACGCCGCGGCGCGTATTCTAGGAGACGAAGTCTGGCGCCGTTTCCCCTGGAGTTGCGGTGCCGAGGGCGGTTTTGTGCTGCCTATGACGACCGAGCCTGAGCAAGCCTTGTTGAACCGCACGTGGAAGCCGACCTTGTCCGTGACCGGTGCAGAAGGGTTGCCGCCGTTGACCAGCGCCGGCAATGTGCTGCGTCCGCGCACCGCGTTCAAGCTTTCGCTGCGCTTGCCGCCGCTGGTCGATGCGGTGACGGCGGCCCAAGAGTTGAAAGCGTTGCTGGAATCGGACGCGCCCTATAACGCCAAAGTGCTGTTCAAGCCCGATCAAGGCGTGGCCACCGGATGGAATGCGCCGGAATCGGCCGCCTGGCTGCACGAAGCCCTGGACGCGGCCTCCCAGCAATATTACGGTGCGCCTTGTGGCTATATTGGGCAAGGCGGGACCATACCGCTGATGAGCTTGCTGCAAAAGGGGTTTCCGAAGTCGCAGTTCATGGTGTGCGGGGTGCTGGGGCCACAATCAAATGCGCATGGCCCTAACGAGTTTCTGCATGTTCCCTATGGGAAGCGGCTGACCGCTGCCGTGGCGCAGACGATTGCGGCGCTGCCGGTTTAGCGAAAACATGGCAGCCACAAGGGCTGCCGCTACAAAAACATATTCGCTGCTCATGTAGCGGCAGCTCTTGTGGCTGCCATCGCTGCCCTCTATTTTTCGGGCGTTATTAGCCTCACGCTGGAAAAATACGAGGCGTAGCGCCGTGTATCCCGGGTCAATATCGGATAGTCTGACACGGCTGCGTGGGCTCCAATAAAAAAATCGCCGAGAACATTGTTCTTTGTCCCGCCGAGCCGGCGGTAACGCACAAATGCCTTACCGGCAAGGAACAGGGCCGGACGCGGCATCTCGATCATTGTCATACCAAGATCGTCAAGGATTTGGTCCAAGGCTTCCACCGTGGAAAATGTCAGCGACAGCTCGGAATAAATAATAGGATTAATGGCCAGACGATGGATTTTCGACTGGGCGCGTAATTGAGCGATCGACCAGTCGACCCAGGCCGGATCATTTTCCAGCACGTCGACCAGCACGTTGGTATCGACCAGCAGCATCAGCTCTCGCCACGCAGTAGCGCCATTAGATCGTCGGTTCGCCAAATGACATCGGCCTTGCCGCGAGCCGCCTGGAAACGATCTGGTTTGCGGCTTGCCCGTGCGCCGACTTTGTGGATGAGCACATCGCCTTCATGATTAACGGCAAAATCCACGGCGCAGCCGGGCGCCAGATCGAGCGCATCGCGAATCTGCTTGGGGATGGTGACCTGGCCCTTGCTGGTAAGTGTCGTCGACATGGTTCGGCTCATCGAGTATTACTGAAAGACTTATTGTAATACTTGTGAAGATTGCAGGCAATCGATTACGTTTTTCAGCTCGTAGCGATAGGCCTGTAGCGACAGGCCTTGTGGCTGCCATTGCCGCACTAAACCACCGACGCCTGGCGCCGTGCGATCACATGTGCGCGCCAGGGCCAAAAACCAATCTTCAGAAAGCGCTGCATTTGTTCAATTGGGTGGATGCACTATAGTTCACGGAGGTCATATCGAGCCTTTTTCCTGTTGTTGCCGCAACCATTTAATAGACCGCCCGCCCAAGGTTCGTTGTAGTTGTTTTTCAGCGTAGTCAATAGCTGCTAATAGCCCGAGTAAATTAATATTGGTGTGGAGTCCGCATTGCCTGGCCATTAATACAAGATCTTCTGTTGCCAAATTTCCGGCGGCGCCGGGGGCAAATGGACATCCACCGATACCACCGGTACTGGCATCGAATCTGCGTATCCCAATTTCTAGCGCCGCCCACGCATTTGCTAGCCCCATGCCACGCGTGTCGTGAAAGTGCACTGACGTTCTCGCAATTGGCACCGTTTGCACAACGGCTGAAAGAAGCTTCTTCACTTCGCATGGTGAAGCCGAGCCAATAGTGTCAGCAATTATAATTTCGTCGGCGCCAGCGGTATGCATCTTCGCCGACAAACGCAATACCGTGGCCGGCGAAGTTGGCCCTTCAAATGGGCAATCAAACGCTACGGCAATATAGGCTCGTGTGCGCAGACCTGCGCTTTTAGCTGCGCGTAGAGTCTGCTCGCTCATTTTTGTGGCAGTTTCCAGACTCATGTTGATGTTTTTCTGGTTCATAATTTCTGTTGCTGCGAGCACCACTGCTATCTCTTTGACTCCAGCCGCGCAAGCGCGCTCTAGTCCTTTCATGTTTGGCACCAGCACGGAGGCCCGCAAGTTGGGCAGGTCGATATTTAGCTGGGATATTATGGCGCTTGCATCAGCCATTTGAGGCACATGCTTTGGCGAAACGAAACTGGTCGCTTCGAGGCTTTGAACGCCGGAGGCAACCAGAAGCTTGATAAGCTCAAGCTTGGCAGAGGTAGCGACCATAATCTGTTGGTTCTGCAAGCCGTCCCGTAGGGCGACATCAGTAATGTATAGTTGGTCCATTGTGGATGTCCAAATTGATCACGCGATAGCACCAGTGGCCTGTAGTTGCGCGACCTTCTGTGGCGCATATCCCAAAAGGTCTTGCAGGACATCACGAGTATGCTCTCCCAAGTCTGGCGGTGCGGCATATTGCATGTTTTTTGCGGCCGAAAGCTTGATAGGATTACCAGGCATGCGAACCGTTTCGCCTGTTTTTAGCGACACATTAATTACCATATTGCGAGCTTGAACTTGCGTATCATTAAGCGCCTGTTCAAAATTGTTTACCGGCCCGCATGGAATCCGTGCAGCTTGCAGCAATTCTAGCCAGTGTTCTGTTGTTTGTTTCTTTAGCTCGTCGGAAATAATTGCATCTATTGTGGTCTTGGCTGCAAAGCGTACCTGCTGTTGCAGGTATTCTGGTTTTTTCAGCGTGGGCAGATCTAATATTTGCGCAAACTGGGCGAAAAACTGATCTCCTATGCAGGCAATGATGATATGTCCATCGGACGTGGGGTAGCAGTTGTAAGGTACATGCACGAAATGGCCGTTGCCTATCATGCTTGGCACGATTCCGGACATCAAATACATAGTTGCCATATAGTTGAGCAGTGAAATCTGTGAGTCGAGCATGGAAATGTCGACATGCTGGCCCTCGCCTGTCCGATCACGCTGCGCAATAGCGGCGAGAACGCCCATGGCTCCAAAAATGCCACCTCCAAGATCTCCGATAGGAATTCCGCTGCGTATCGGGCCGCTCTCACGAGTGCCTGTGATAGACATCCCACCGCCCATGCCCTGTACTACTTGATCGAATGCCGGGCGTTTAGGGTCGGGTCCTGTTTGACCAAAGCCTGTCACTGAGCAAGTGATGATGCGAGGGTTCACTTTCGATAGGGTTTGGTAATCAATGCCAAGTCGTTCGGTCACTCCTACGCTAAAGTTGTCGAACACGACGTCTGCCTTCCGTACCAGATCAAGAAACACTGCTTTGCCGATTTCATTTTTCAAGTCGATGCAGACGCTTTCTTTATTGCGATTTAATGTTAAAAAATATGCTCCCATCCCTTCCCGGGAAAAATTGGAATCATGTTCTTGTAGGCGACGTGTGCCTTCGCCGGTGATGGGAGGCTCGATTTTTATCGTGCGAGCCCCCAGGTCTGCCAACAGCATGGTTCCATAGGGGCCGGACAGCATATGGGTAAGGTCGAGTACGACGATATGTTCAAGTGACAAATCTTGTCTCCAGTAACGAGCAATCAATATGAAGTCTCAATTTATAGACAGCAAACGGCGTGCATTACCGCTAAGAATGGCACGACACTCATCATCGGTAAGGTCGGATTCTAGAATCTCATTTAAAGGAAATGCAGTATTGAATAATTTTGGGAATGAGTAGAAATCAGTGCCCAGTAACAGTCTATGCGCGCCTATTCGCCGCACGAATATCTCTATCAAATGCGCTACAGAAACCATTACACCCGTATCAAAGATAATATTGGGATGCTTGTCTGCCAAATAGGGCATCCAGTGTGCGTGGTCGGGTGACGAAAAACCATCAAGTGCGACAAACTGGACTGCCGGAAATCGATCTGCGAGTATTTCGAGTCGCCAGGGAGACTCGAGCGACGAATCGGCTATAAGATGAATGAATGCAGGAAGAGCATGTTCTTGCAGGCGTCGTAAAAACTTGTCCATCATTGGGTGATCAATGGCTGTTCCCTGAAAACGATGATGCCAGACGATACCTTTCATGCCCAACTCGTTTACGCAACGATCTATTTCATCTAATGCTCCATCTCCGTCCAGCGGGCTAACGGTTCCAACAGCAGCAGGAAATCGGTCGGGGCGCTGGTCGCGGTATTTCGCGACATAATCATTGACTCGACGGGTGGCTTGAATTCCATCGGGAGCCGAGTATCCGTTAGAGGGCATTAGCATGACCGCAGAGATGTTATTTGCGTCCATGTATGTCAGCCGCCGGGCAATATCGTCTTCCAGTGTTGGTGCTCGTCCTGTTGACGATCCGGCGACAATGTCTAAAGATCCGACGTGGTGATGAATGTCGAACGCAGAAAAATCACTCAAGTGCCGCATTATTTCTCCCAAAATTGGTCGTACTTCGGAGGGCGATGTTCTGTGAACGCACTCAGCCCTTCTTGCCATTCGGCGGGAGGTAGCCTTTTTAGGGTCCCGTCAATTTCGTCCCAGTCTATGCCGGCATGTTTGTCCAAACTGGTCTTTATCTCTGCAATGGCCCCCGGCGAGGCGCCCGATACGATGCTTTCCGCCAGAGCGATAGCGGTGTGCGTCACTGCAAGTGAGGGGGTAACCACGTTTACGATGCCAAGCTCGAGTGCTTCCTGCGCTGATATACGGCGACGTGTCAGCATCAGCTCGAGCGCTTTCCTTCTGCCGACCATGGGTGCGAGCAACGCCAGACCCGTGTTTGGAACGACGCCATGGCCTATTTCCGGTAGCGAAAAACTGGCACTGTCCGAAGCTATCGCTAAATCGCAACTCAACATAAGCTCAAAACCGCCGCCCAGCGCCATGCCCTGGACGGCAGCTATCACTGGGCGGGGGTATGAGGCGATTCTGCGAAATAGAGCGCTAGGGTTTGAGTTGGCACTCAGCCCCTCCATCCATCCGCTGCGCAAAAGATCGTCGATATTGGCGCCAGCACAGAAGGCTGGCCCGATTGCCGTGATCACGATAGCGCGAGCATTTTGTACAACAGGCTCGTTCAGAATGTTCAGCGTGTCCGTCACGAGCCTCATTGACAGGCTGTTGCGGTCCTCTGGATTGTTCAGTGTGATGATCGCGATGGATCCACTGAAACGAATTTCAACAGGCATGGCGTCCTTTGTGTCGGTGAATGAGCGTTTGCGATACTAAGGTCAATTGCTTGGGTATACCAATTTGCCATTGGCTTTGCCTATAGGCCAAACTACTTCTTGGCCCGTTTTTCGGTATTGCCAGACAACCAGGTTTTTTTCCGATAGAAGCTGATGTTTACCGCCACGTTCGGAATCTTTATAAGACACTTGGCCAAAGGGAGTTGCAAATGTGGAGCCATCCATTGCAGTCATCACTTTATTGTGATCCAGAGTGTTTGCTTTCTTGATCGACTGAATAAGCGTAAACATGCCGGTGTAACCCATGACCAAGGTAGGCAAAACCTTCGTGTTGGCTGGCAAGGCAAGCGTAATACGCTTTAGAAAAGCGTCAAGCCCTTCAATTTTCTGCTCGGGTGCCCATTCGCCGATGACGGCAATACCATTGCCAAAGTTGCCAAAATCTTCACGCTTTTCGCCGGCAGCTATGATCAGTGTCAGCTTTGGGTTTATTTTCAGCTCGTGGGCTTGACGTGCAATCTGGATGTTGTCGCCAGAATAGCCAACAAAGAAGAACACATCGGGATTCAACGCTTTAACACGGTTCAAGATCGGCGATAGGTCAGGGCTGCCTGCTTTAAACGGCTCCTTCATTACGATTTTGTAGCTGGCTTTCCCTAAATACTCATCGCTGAATTTGACCGCATCCGAGCCGTAGAGGCCGTCTTCATAGGCAATGGCGACTGTTTTTGGGCGAGGCGTTATGCTGTTCAGGAAAGACGTGACACCCTTTTGGCGCATGTAATCAACAATATAGACGTGGTAATACCATGGTTCAGCTCCGAAGGTTTCTTCCAGTTTTACCGCTGATGATCCGACATGGACGAATATAGGCTTGTATCGTTTTACTGCCTGCAGCATGGCAAAATCAGGCGTGCTGCCATAACCACCAACAATGGCGAAAACCTTGTCCTGGCTCGTCATTTTTGCAGCTATTCCCGCAGCGGTATTGGGTTCACTTTTGGTATCTTCAATGAGCAGCTGAATTTTTCTGCCAAGCACACCGCCTTGCCCGTTAGCCTCATCAGCAGCGTATTGAATGCCGGCAAGAATCATACGCCCCCCACCAGCTAGAGGCCCAGTCAGAGGCAGCGGAACCCCGATTTTTATTGGCTCGGAAGCGCTTTGCGCAGAGGCGAAAGGCAGTGCTGCAAACGATAACAGCGCTGCAACTCCCGTTGTTTTAAGAAATTTAAAAATATTCATGAATAGTCTCTCCTTGGACGAGTCGGCTTTTACAACGTAAAAAACGGTAATTTCTGATTTTCAGTTTCGACAAAAAATACTTTCACCCGATCTCCTATTTTCACTTGGCTTCTGTCGCCACCAACGAGGCGACTCAGCATGCGTGGCCCCTCGTCTAGATCGATCAGTACAACGGTGTAGGGCAGTTCAGTGTTCCATTCAGGGCCGAAGAAGGAAACGCGGACTTCAGAAAATGAAAAAATGGTTCCGGTCCCAGCGCTAGGCTCCCAGTCAAGGCGTTGGCCGCCGCAGGCCGGGCATAGGCGGCGGGGGAAATAGAAGCGAGTGTTGCAATCAGCGCAATGCTGAAGCAGCAGTATTTCTTGGTTGCAGCCGGCCCAAAAGGGGGCGGAGTCGATGGTGGGGGTGGGGAGTAGCGCTTTATATAAGATTGAACTCATACCGCCTCCAAAGTCATGACGCCGCACACCGAGAAAACACCGCCATTTCCGCTCACGATTGCACGACGAGCGTTTGGCACCTGACGCTTTCCCGCCGTTCCGCGTAGTTGATGGACCGCTTCGGTAATGTGCAGCATGCCACCGATGTGGGCTTGAGATAATAGCCCTCCGTGCGGATTGAGTGGGCAGCGGCCACCCATGCTGGCATGTCCGGCCCGCATGTAATCGCCGCCTTCCCCTGGGCCACAGAAACCTAACGCTTCTAATGTGATTAGTACCGATATTGTGAATGCGTCGTGTAGTAGTGCGACCTGTACGTCTTTAACACCAAAACCGGCACTCTCGAATGCATCGTGACCGGCATCGGCGAAACCCAGGTTTTCGATGTCGGGTATCTGTGTAATTGAATTATGAGTCCCGCGCATCGCCATCGAGCGTACCGTTACGTATTTACAGCCTGCTTTTTTGGCTCGCGACCGTGTCGTCAGGATAACGGCGCCGCCACCATCAGAAATCAGGCAGCAGTCAAGCAAGCGCAAGGGCGAGCTGATCATGCGACTGTTCAGGTGGTCTTCGATGCTCATCGCTTTTTTCATTTGAGCATTGTCGTTATTGAGAGCGTGCCTGCGGGTCACGACAGCAACCTCTGCGAGGTCATTGGTTGTCGCGTTGTATTGGTGCAGATAACGTTGAGCAACGAGGGCGTATGGTGTTAGTAGGCCATGCACACCGAATGGGTCTTCCCATTCTTCGCCGCCCAGCAGGTTACGCATCGCTAGACCATGTCTGTTGTCGGGCCGGCCAGTTAGTGTATTTTCACCATATACACATGCAGCGACTTCGCAATGGCCCGATTCAATAGCCCAAATAGCCTGCTGCAGCATGGTCATGCCTGTTACGGTGCCTCCCACGTCTACCGTTGATACAAATTTCAGCTTTAAGCCCAGATACTCCATGAGTGTTGAGGAAAACATTGAGTTGGGTGTGGCGTATGGGTCGAGGTTTATCAGCCCATCGAGATCGCTTGTGCGAAGCCCGCAGTCGGCCAAAGCCTCTTGCACGGCCCATGCCTGGATTTGCACGGCCTGATATCCCGGTAGTTTGCCCACCTGGGTCTCGCCGACGCCGATAATTACGACTTCATCCGAAATGCGTGGCATGTTTGCTTCCCTATAAACCTAAGTAAGCAGTGCGCAAGCGCTCATCGGATAGCACCGTGTTCATAGGACCGGACAGCACGACCTTGCCTTCGGCTAATACGATGCAGTCGCCGGCGAATTGGGTTGCATAGCCTGCATTCTGTTCAGCCAGAATAACGGAGCATCCGCGCTCGTGTTTTATTTTGCCTAGAGTCTCGAACAGTTCTTCGACGATGATTGGCGCCAGGCCGGCGGAGGGCTCATCGAGTAGGAGTACGCGTGGCTCGGCCATTAGAGCCCGGCCGACGGCCAGCATTTGTCGTTGTCCGCCGCTCATCGTTCCCGATATCTGTTGTGCACGTTGTCCCAATATGGGAAAGAACGAGATTACTTCGTCGTAGAGGCGCTTGAACTCAGCACCGTCAACGCGCTGATGAGTGGCTGCGAATGTACCGCGCAAATTGTCGTATACCGAGACGTTTGGAAAGCATCTCGCGCCATCGGGTACTAATACAATTCCTTCACTTGGGAGGCACCATGAAGGAAGACCGCTGAGATTTTTTCCATTCAGGTGTACCTCACGATAAGCCGTATCAACTACGGCTACGAGGCTTCGCAGCGTTGTTGTTTTGCCGGCCCCATTGGATCCGAGCAGAACCAGCATTCCGCCAGACTCGACAGTCATCGTCACATCTCCCAGCACTGTTAGTTGGCCGTATCGGGATCCGGAGATTTTTGCAGTGAAAGTGTTCATAACTTGAATCCTTTCCCGAGGTACGCTTCACGGACAGAAGGCGCTGACAGTACATCCTTCGGTTTACCGTCGGCCAGTAGCTCTCCTTGGTTTAGCACTACAACCCTGTCGCACAGGTTGGCGATAATCGACATAACGTGTTCGACGATCACAACCGTTACTCCGGCAGCATGGATCCGACGTACGATTTCTATGACGGCGTGTGCGTCCTCATGCGACAGGCCGGCCATTACCTCGTCTAGCAGTAAGACGTCGGGGCCGCATGCCAATGCACGTGCAATCTCAAGTCGTCGCAGGTCCGTAATCGAGAGATCTCCACAACGTCGCATTACCACCGGCGAGAGGCCACAGAACTCTGCTATCGACCGTTCGTCACCTATTCCCGGTGCTAGGTGGCTTTTGCGGCGGACATAAGAGAACGGGACGGAGATCACTTCTTGGACGGTCAGTTGTGGCGGGACGCGCGGAATTTGATATGTGCGTGCCAGCCCCATTACAGCAATTTGGTCTGACCGCAGGCCATTAATCTCTTGTGCGCCCAGGCGGACACTACCGGCTGAGGGTGTGAGCTGCCCTGAAATGGTATTGATCATTGTGCTTTTACCAGAACCATTCGGCCCGATTAGGCCGGTAATCTGACCTCCCGGGAAAGCGATTGAGACGTTGTTCAGTGCTTTCAGTCCGCCGAATGCGACGGTAACGTTCTCTACCGAAAGATTTGCCTTCATTTGGGGTCCTTAT
The DNA here is from genome assembly GCF_004346225.1 of Paralcaligenes ureilyticus. Classification (GTDB taxonomy): domain Bacteria; phylum Pseudomonadota; class Gammaproteobacteria; order Burkholderiales; family Burkholderiaceae_B; genus Paralcaligenes; species Paralcaligenes ureilyticus. The sequence continues at coordinate 45,669 of NZ_SMAJ01000011.1, forward strand.
GCAGGTGTGCCACGATTTTCTTGAAGAGACCCATTAGCCCAGTGGGTAAGAAAAGTACGAACAGAATAATGATGGCACCATAGACAACTTGATAGCCAACACCGCCAATGTAGGCTCGAGCGATTTCTTCTATGGCTTTGATTAATAGCGCCCCTAGGATTGGCCCAAGCGTGGTATCCATGCCTCCGAGAATAACGATGGCGAGCGGCAGAACGCTCCAGTTGATAGTGAAAACATCTGTGGGTACTACATAGCCGTATAAGCCGCCATAGAGCGCCCCGCTTATTCCGGCCAGAACGCCTGATACTGTGAAGACCAGTATGCGTGTGCGCACTACGGGGATTCCGCTGGCAGCGGCCAACTCCGGATTTGTGCGGACTAGAAAGAGTGCTGGCCTGAGTCGATCTGACAAAAAATAATCTGAAACCAGTGCGGCGATCAGCACAAAACCGGTGATGGCGAGTAGTTGAAGTCGCGGGTCACCATCGAGCAGTACGGGAGGCGATAGGCCGCCACTGCCACCTGTCCATTCTTTGAATACCAATACAAGTACTTGCAGAGACAAGGAGAGGCCCAGTGTCGCAATGGCAAAATACATTTTTCGTAGACGTAGCGTTAAGAGGCCAAGCAGCATGGCGACCAAGGCACAGATGATCAAGGTTGCTATCCACGCTAAGAAGATGCCCATAACCGGTGCGAGCAGCCCGACCCCATAGGCACCAAGTCCAAAGAATGCAGCCGAGGCTAACGTTACCTGTCCCGTTCGAGACAGGATATCCCAGGCTAGAGCAAGAATTGCCGAGATGAGAACGCCGATAGCGAGCTGTACCCAAAACGGGCTATTGAAAGAGGCGATGCCTCCGCCGGCGATCGCGATGCTCGCGTAAACTAAAAGGTTCTTTCTGATAGGGAGCTTCATGAACGCAACTCCTTACCGAATAGCCCAGTTGGCCGAATGAGCAAAACGACCAGAATGATGAGAAAAGCGACTCCATACCCCCAGCTTGCACCTTGCGATACAAAGTTGGCGACTACGCCTTCTGCAATTGAAAGCAGAACGGCTCCGATCAATGCTCCAGGAATGCTGCCAAAGCCTGCTAGCGCTATGATGGCAAATGCCCGGATGACAAGTGCGACGCCAACGTCTGGTTGCACGTAGAGCACCAATGCAACTAAACCACCGGCGATGCCGGCAGTGATTCCGCCGATAACAAATGAAAGACCGAACATCCGATCCACGTTAACGCCGGCCAGCGTTGCCAAGTCCGGGTCATCGCTAGCCAGACGCAGTTGTATTCCATACTTGGAATAGCGCATAAATATCATAAGTAATGCATATAAAACACAACCGACCAGCAGCACGAATGCGTTGTTTCCTGGGATGGTTATTCCAGCGAACTGAATGGTTGGTAGTACCGCGGGCGCGTGCATGACACGCGCATCGGGTGTCCAGAGGATGACTGCAAGGTTGACAATAAGTATTGAAAGCCCAAGAGTGGCCAAGATTTGGTTGTGCTCGTCTTGCCGTAAGACTTTGGCTAGAAAGCTGCGATATATCAGGATGGAAAATAGGCCTATTATTACGCCCGCGATAAGCATGCCAAAGACTGGTGGCACGCCGTATAGCGTATATAAAAAGTAGGTCACGAATGCGCCGAGCATGACAAACTCGCCATGGGCAAAATTGATAATGCGGGTGACTCCAAACTCAATGGCGAGTCCGGAGGCGACAGCGGCGTATAGCCCTGCTGTGGTCAGCGCGAGTAGTAGTGACTGTACGATGAATGTTGCTTCCACGTGCGTACCTTTAGTTGTCTAATACGTGGCGGGCGATTTGTAGGCGCTGCATTTCGGAGGTTCCTTCGCCGATACGAAATGCACGCACATCTCTATAAAAGCGTTCGACCGGAAGGTCTGTTGTATAGCCCGCGCCGCCCATAATTTGCATGACTCTATCGGCGACTCGACCTCCCATTTCACTTGCATAGAGTTTGGCGCGGGAGGCAGCAATTCGAAATTCTGTGCTATCAGAATCTGCCAGGTGCGCTGCTTTTCGGTTCAGGAGACGCGCGGCGTCCAGCTCGACATCGCAGTCTGCAACCATAAATTGAATTGCTTGATGGTCGGCCAGGCGCTTCCCAAAGGTTTTCCGTTCGCGCGTATACGGCAGCGCAATATCCATCAACGCCTGCGCAATTCCTGCGCATTTGGACGCGACCATTAATCGATCTTTATTGATGGTAGCCATCATGGTAAGAAAACCTTGCCCTGGCTGCCCCAGCATATGTTTGTCGGGCACGAAGCAACTATCCAGTGCTAGCTCTGAAAGCGGGTGGCCGCGCCATCCCATTGTTTTAAAGCGTCGTAATAGCTTGAGTCCTGGATTTTCACGCTCGACGATAAACGTTGATAAGCGATTTTTGAGAGGTGCATCTTTGTTAGTGGCCGCCAGGACTATGATGTAGTCAGCGTGTTCAGCACCTGAAATAAAATGTTTGGTGCCGTTTAATTCCCAACCTCCGCTGACACGCATCGCACGGGTGTTGATTGCCGATAAATCCGAGCCAGCAGTAGGTTCAGTTAGCGCATAAGCGATGGTCTTTTCTGCCTGCATCAGTGGCTTTATCAACCACTCGCGTTGATTTTCATCAGCAAACCGTAATGAGCCGGGAAGGTGGCCGAATACTTCGCTAAGCGGCATGGATGTATGCCCAATCTCTTCGTCCATGACGCTTTGCGCGACGGCACTGATGCCTGGACCCCCGAGTTCCCGCGGCATGTTGTAGCCAAACAACCCAATTGATATCGCTTCTTTCTTTAACGCCTGTATCACATCGTGATCGACCTCGCCTGTGGCGTCGATCTCAGCCTCTAGCGGGGCTAGTCTCTCTTTGATGAATCGACGCACCGTTTCTGCCAGTAGTTTGTTTTCACCCGCATCGCTGAACGTCAACATATCGCCTTCCATGCATGTCTCCCGAGCTTGTTTTAATTTGTTTAGCCATTGTCCTCTATAATTGTAGGACAGTATATATGATAGTATTTGTCTGTCAATTATTGAGAATAAAAATATTCGCAGACCGATTTTTTGAGCAAAGGCGAGGCTAATTATGAATAATCAAGGGCTTCTTTCCTCCGATGTGTCGCGCGGCGAGGTAGTCAATTTTGTGGTTCAGCATTTGCGGGACGGCATATTTCACGGAAGATTCGCACCCGGACAACGGCTTATCACGAGTGAGCTAATGACCGATATCGGCGTAAGTCGTGGATCATTGCGAGAGGCATTTAGTCGATTAGCGGCGGATGGCATAGTCGATCTTGTTCCAAACCGAGGGGCGGTGGTGCGCAGGCTCTCACGTGTTGAACTGATAAATTTGTTTCGGATACGTGAAGTGCTAGAAGGCCTGGCTGCGCGCCAGGCCGCCGAGGCCATAAACGTTGCAGAAAATCGGAGAGTATTTGAAGCCATGTGGGAACGAGCCGGACCTGATGACACTCCTCTAACGGCTACTAGGTTCGCCGAAAAAAATAGTCTTTTCCATCAGACTCTCGTGACCATCGGTGGTAACGCCCAGCTTGCTGAACTCATCAATAAACTGCAGTTGCCCATGCTAATGCCGCAACTTAGTCGAGCTCTTACACCCGCTGATATCGAACTGTCGATCGAGGAGCATGTTCCGATTGCGATGGCAATCAAGGCGGCAGATCCGGATGCGGCAGACCAGGCGATGCAACAACATTTACGCGGGTCATGTTCGCGGATTTTGCGCTTGTCAGGTTCTTTGCTAAAGCCGGAGCCACGGTCCCGTTAAGTGGGAAAAACGTTGACGGAGCTGCAAAAAAGCCCGCATAAATTTACCAAAGGGAGAAAAAATGATATTGGGTGAGGTGTTCGAACGAAATGCAGCTCATTATGGTCAGTCGCCTGCTATTTATTATGAAGACAGGGTCATTACCCACGCTGAGTTTTTGAACAGGGCCTATCGCCTGGGTAACGCTTTACAGAACCTGGGTGCGCGTAAGCAGGATCGAGTTCTCATCTTGGCGCAGAATTGTCCTGAGTTTTTGGAACTGAATTGCGCGTGTAGCCTGACCGGCCTGATTAGTGTTGGGCTTAATTATCGACTTGCCGCGAGCGAGCAGCTGCATATTATCAATGATTGTTTGCCTGCAATCTGGATATTTGAAGAGCAGTACTCAGAGCGTGTGGCAGAAATTTGTGAAAAACTCTCAAGCGTACCGCAGCTAATTTGTATTGGCAGAAAAAATGCGAAGGACGGCTGCGACTACGATGAATTGCTGGCGCGGTCGTCTGGCGATAAGCCAGCCTTAAGGGCTATAGAGCAGGATATTGTATTTCTGGTTTATACCAGCGGTACGACGGGGCACCCCAAAGGAGTAATGCAGACCCATGCGGCTCAGATAGAACAGGCAAAAATAACGTCAAATGCCTGTGCCGCCACTCCGATAGATCGAGTGCTGATGGTGATGCCCTTCTATCATGCCGGAGCACCTAATATTTATCTTGGGTATGCATGGGCCGGCGCTTCGATAGTGCTGCTCCGCGCTTTTGATGTGAAGGTTATCTTCGCTAATTTTGCGCGTCATCGGGTTACGGCGGCGCTGCTTGCCCCTGTCATGATTCAAATGTTGCTAGATGCTCCGGAAGAAATACGAAACGGGCCGAATTATTTAAGTTTAATTGTTTACTCATCGGCCCCGATGCCTGTTCCTCTTCTTAAGCGAGCAATTGCACAATTTGGCTCTATTTTTGCGCAGGCCTACGGAATGACTGAATGCTTGGTCGGCTCTTTTATGTACAAACATCAACACAGGCTTGATGGCGCTCCTGATGAGGTGAAGCGGCTGGCTTCGGCAGGCCAGCCTTATTTTGGCTGCAATATTGTTGTGCGTCGCTCGAATGGGAGTGCTTGCGAAGTGGGCGAAGTGGGCGAAGTCACCATTAATAGCCCTGCCACTATGCACGGCTACTGGAATAATACGCAGGCGACCCTTAGTGCTATTCGAGACGGCTGGTACTTCACCGGCGACCTGGGCTACTTTGACAATGAGCATTACCTGTTTGTGGTTGATCGCAAAAAGGACATGATCATCTCCGGCGGTGAGAATATATATTCTCGCGAGGTTGAAGAGGCGTTATTAACGCATCCATCGGTCTTTGAAACCGCCGTAATAGGCATTCCCGATGAAAAATGGGGGGAGTCCGTAATGGCTTTCGTTGTATGTCGTAACGGAGAGCCGGAAGCGAGCGAATTAATCGAGCACTGTCAGATGCATATCGCTAGCTATAAAAAACCTAGGGTTGTCAAGTTTGTAGAGGCGCTTCCGCGTGTAGCCAGCACAAATAAGGTAGATAAAAAGAGACTTCGGGCACCTTATTGGAACCTTGACCAGCAAGCGGGTGTTTAAAGGGCCAAATATACTGTGTTGATGGCCCCGTATTTGCTAGATCGGCTTGTTGTGTTTTAGTGCTTGTTGGGGTTGCAGGTGATGTCGGTAGTGGCACCCCTTTGGTGTGCCAAAAATAAAGCCAAGACTCGGTGCCTATGAAAATCGCGTTAAGTTTAGACTGCTGATATTAGGCTTGGCTCCCAGGTGAACCTGGTTATGGTGCAAATGGATCAGGTTACTCAGCAAAACGCCGCCCTGGTGGAAGAGGTGTCTGCCACGGCCGGTTCGCTGCAAGATCAGGTGCAGCATTTGGCGCAGGCTGTGGCGGTATTCAGAATAAATTAAAAATGTGAGGTATCTATTCCTGGAATGGTCACTCTTTTTATAGAATTGTAAATTTTCTACCATTTATAATTCTATTTTATTGGTCGACTCGAAACCTACATTTCACATAGTCAGCTCGATTGCCATCTATGCCACAAGCCCCGTATATCAGTGCTTATACAAAGCTTTCATACCTCCCATCATTTCAATATTCGTGTTTGACCACGGCCTTTTACATCGGGCATTGACGTAATGTTTGTTGCATTTCGACAAAAAAAACTTGAAGTTAATTAAATAAAGTTTAAAATTTGTTTGAATTCAGACATTTATTTCGCCATCAAATGTAAATATGTCAATGGCTTGCGCCAATGGCCATTGATTCCTCGGTGGCATAGGTCGTCATGGTGGCGACTTTTGTCTATATAGGTCTGGTGATTGGAAGCGATCAAAGGTGGATGTGATGAGGGCAAAACGTATTTTTATAATGATGAAAAACGGACTAGGCCTGTCGATTGGAGCCCTGCTGTTCCTGTGCACGCAGGCTGCGGTAGCGGGCCAGGACGGCGTTACATCAGGGGCGTTCCAGGTAAGAGTCAACATTCTGGCGCAGTGCGACCTATCGCCTACGGCCCTCGAGTCTGTGAAAAATGTCTGTCGCAACGAAGTGCTGCATCAGGTCGTCGCAACCCCAATAGAATCTTCATCGGCACATGCGGCGGCTACGCGCGATCAGAAAGCGCAGGTTTACCGGGTCACTGTTGTCTACTGATCGATCCGCGACGTCCCACGCAAAAGCCCCAGCCGGAAACGACTGGGGCTTTTATGTTCCAGGGCACTTGAGGCGGCGCCCAGTCAGGAACCAAGAAGCGTACTGGGTTAGTTGCTAAGGATAATTTGCGCAATGAGGCCCGTGGTGATGGCCGCAAGCACAAAATCGCCGCCTGTCTGAACCCAATAATAACCGCGGGGCGGGGGGCTCAAGTGATGGCCGCGCCAATCTTCAATAACGTACTGCCTGTTCCGGTATTCCGGAGGGAGCCGTCCGCCTCTGTAGAAATTGTGAGAAGGCCCCGCTCCGCGTCCACGGTGATCTTCATGTTCGCGTGCAGGCATTCTGCGTGGAGGCGGCGCTTCGTGTGCATTGCGCCCGTGATCGTTATTTCGAAAGTCATGCGCCGACGGCCTGTCGTGCCCGCTATCGCGATGGTCGTTTTGAGCGAAAGCGGAACCGCATGCCGTTACACATAGTGCCAGGACGGTGGAACCAATCAATTTGCTGTTCATATATCACACTCCTGTTGTAGCATCGCAATCGGTAGAGTTGGTGTCAGTAATCCTTCTCTTGCATCAAGGCGCCTACCTATTCCGATGGCCTGCCTGATGCCCATTTAAGCATTAAAGATGTTTTAGACCCATGGCGGTTTAGCCGCCAAGGTTACAAAACCTATCGTGGTTATTTCGGTGTGGATAGGTTTCCGCGCAACGCATGAATTAACGAGAATCAGGTATGGAATCCGCTGACAATTTTGCTGTGGCTTTTGACGCCTACGGCACTCTTTTCGATGTTCATTCGGTGACGGCTCTAGCTGAGACGCTCTTCCCCGGTAGCGGAGGCGAGTTTTCCCAAATATGGCGTGCGAAACAGCTTGAATACTGTTTTCTGCGCACCATGGGCGGGCGCTACGAGGACTTCTGGGAAGTTACCAGGTCGGCCTTGCAATACACGGCCGAAAAACTACAGTTGAACCTGGCGTCGAACAGTCGAGACCGCTTGATGGCGGCTTACCTGAGTCTGGCGCCTTTTCCGGAAAGCCTGGCGGTGTTGAACTCCATCAAGGACCTGGGCGGCAAACTGGCCATCCTGTCCAATGGCAATCAGACAATGCTTGATCATCTGGTGCGCAATGCGGGCATGGAAGGCCTGTTCACTTACGTGCTTAGCGTCGATCAAATCAAAAAATACAAGCCCGATCCGCAGGTCTACCAGATGGCTTGCGATGCCTTCAGCCTGCCCGCGCGGCAGATCAATTTTGTTTCATCCAATGGGTGGGATGTCAGCGGCGCCGCGTGGTTTGGCTTCAGCACGTTCTGGGTTAATCGCCAATCCAGCCCGGTCGAGCGTCTGGGGGTGGTGCCGCGGGGGATGGGTAGTTCATTGACCGGCTTGCTGAATCACTTGCGTGGCGCGCCGTTGTAGCGGCATTTTATGGGTGTGTTCGTGACGTATGTAGCGCCACCCCTTGTGGGTGGCAAAACCGTACTCGCGGAAGGAAATGCTCGTCTACCTACAGGGCAGCCTTGCCGGCCAGCTCGTTGAAATCATGGGCGACGATGTCCCACGATTCCGAGGGCTCCAGGTCCGTGCTTTGCGCGGGCCCGTGTTCGGTCGGGCGCGTGACGAAAGCCGTGGCCAGTCCGCATTGCCTTGCGGCGTGCAGGTCGTTGTTGTGCGCGGCGGTCATGCAGACTTCACCGGGAGCCAGACCCAGGATTTCGGCCATGCGTGTGTAGGCCTGGGGGGCGGGCTTGTAGGCCTGGGTTACTTCGGCTCCCAGGATGGCGTCCCACGGCAGGCCGCCACGCCTGGCCAGGTCGATCATGATGGCGATGTTGCCGTTCGAGGCGGGCGCGATGATGTATTTCGTTTTCAGGCGCGCCAGCCCGGCGGCGACGTCGGGCCAGGGGTCGAGCCGATGCCATGCCAGGTTCAGCGCTCCGAGTTCGGCTTCGGTGATGGTGGTGATGTCCACGTCGAACGACCGCAGTGCTTTCTCGAGGTTTTCGCGGTGCAGGACATCGAGGCGCGTGTAAGGCCGTTCGCCGTTGCGGCAGGCTTGCATGGCGGGTTGGTACAGGCTGCGCCAGGTGTCGGCGAATTGGTGGGCATCAATATGTTCCAGCCCGTGTCCGTGGAAAAACCTGGCCGCTTCGCGGGCTACGCCGCGGCGCCAGTCGACGACCGTGCCGAATACATCGAAACAGAATGCCTTGATCTGACTCATGAGTGATTCCGCTTATTTTTCAGGCATTACTATACCGCCAGAGGGCGAGCACCTGGCAACGGTGTGATCCGCTGCGGCATGCTTTGCAGATACCATCTCGATCCTTGACGATTTGGCACCCACAAGGGGTGCCGCTACATGACTCACGGCCATGTTTTGTAGGGGTGACCCTTGTGGTCGCCCTTGTGGGTGCCATTTCGATGCATTACTCTGACGACAGGCCACTTGACCCATTTCAGGCGATAGAAAGGAAAATGTCATGAATGCGCTGACCTCGGCTTTGGACATTGATGCTAAAGAAGTGCTTTCTGAATTGGAAGCCATTTATAAAGACTTGCACCGCAACCCCGAGCTTTCCATGCAGGAGGCCCGCACCGCGGGTATTGCGGCCGACTATCTGGCGGCCCAGGGTTTCGAGGTATCGCGCCAGATTGGCCTGACCGGGGTCGTCGGCGTCTTGAAAAACGGCGAAGGCCCCACGGTCATGCTGCGTGCCGATATGGATGCGCTTCCCGTCACCGAAGCCACTGGCTTGCCGTATGCCAGTACCACTAAGGCCAGGGACGAAGACGGCATCGAGGTCGGTGTGGCCCACGCCTGCGGCCATGATATGCACGTCACCTGGCTAATGGGTGCGGCGCGGCTTCTGTCCAGACACCGCGATGTGTGGAAGGGCACTGTGTTGGCGGTTTTCCAGCCTGGCGAGGAAGTCGGGCGCGGGGCACAAGGCATGATCGACGATGGGATGCTCGAACGCTTTCCCAAACCGGACATCATTCTGGGCCAGCATGTCATGGTCGGTGAAGCGGGCACCGTAGGCTATCGCAGTGGCGTCATCCTGTCTGCGGGCGACAGCATGAAGGTCAGGCTTTTCGGTCGCGGCTCGCATGGCTCGCAACCACAAACGTCTATCGACCCGGTCATTATGGCGGCATCGACTACGATGCGGCTGCAAACGATCGTTTCACGCGAAATCGCGCCGATAGATAGCGCGGTATTGACAATTGGATCGCTGCAGGCCGGGACCAAGGAAAACATTATCCCGGACGAGGCCACGCTCAAGCTGAACATACGTACCTATGACGAAGACGTACGCAGCACCATGCTTTCCGCCGTCAAGCGTATCTGCTGCGCGGAATGCGCCGCGTCGAACGCCCCACGGGAGCCTGAATTTACCGCTCTCAGTACTTACCCCTTGACCCGCAACGATGTCGAGGCGACCGAAAAGGTCGCGCAGGCATTTAATGCACAGTTCGGCGAGCGCGCACATGAAACCAAGCCCGCCGGCGCCAGTGAAGACTTCAGCACGTTCGGGCGCGCCTGGAAAGTGCCTTATGTTTTCTGGTTTGTGGGAGGCACTGACGCCCAAACCTACGTCAAGGCCAAGGAAGCAAAGAAACTCAACGAAATTCCGAGCAATCATTCGCCCAAATTCGCCCCGACGCTCGACCCTACATTGAAAACCGGGTTGCAAGCCATGCTGACGGCCGCATCCGTCTGGCTATGCGCGAAGGAGAAAAAGGCGTGACTATACATGCCTTGTTCACATCGCTCGATCTGATAGGCACCTTCGCTTTCGCCATCAGCGGAGCCGTTGCCGCGCATCAGAAAAAGCTGGATTTATTCGGCATCATTACGCTGGCCTACACGACGGCCTGCGGCGGAGGCATTATCAGGGATGTGTGCATAGGCGCGCTACCACCCGCAGGTTTGTCGGATTGGCGTTATCTTGCACTGTCCATCGTTGCGGCGGGCCTAGTCATCGGTGCTGGTCAACTGGTGCAAAAACTCTCTCAGCCGGTACTTTTGTTCGATGCCGTGGGGCTGGGTTTTTTTGCCGTTTTCGGCGCCCATAAGGCGCTGGTTTACGGCCACAGCATGGAAGCGGCCATTATTCTTGGCATGATATCGGCAGTGGGCGGCGGCGCATTGCGCGACCTGCTGCTCAATCGCACGCCCGTCATTTTGCAGAAAGAAATCTACGCCTCGGCGGCGCTTGTCGCCGCGGTGCTTCAGACTGGCGGCGAAACCCTCGGCTGGTCTTTGCGCTGGGTTCCCTGGGTGGCAATAGCCTTGTGTTTTGCGATTCGCTACCTATCGCTATGCTTTCACTGGAACCTTCCCCGGTTTGCCAACGACAAAGAGTAGGATCTGACACGAAGAAGGATGAAGCGCTACGCTTCGAGAAGACGTTGAGCCAATAGCGATTGCATATCCCGTCGGCCATCCGCAATGACATAAATAATGACTTTGGCTTCCACCACGCGGTAAATCACCCGGTATGGTTTGAAAAACGTCTGTCGATACTCCCGAATGCCAAGCGTACTCAGTTCCGCGGGATAACCGTTACGTTCAGGAAATCGCGACAAGCTTTCTACTGCTTCCAACAATCGGTCGAGCACGTAATTGGCGTTGGCTACGCAATCGAACTCAGCGATGTAGTCATATATTGATTCAAGATCGTGCTCGGCCCCCTTCGTGAGCAGGATCTCGAAGGGGGCCTTGGCTGCTGGCATCAGGCCGGCGCTCGCTTGGCACGCAGACGCGCAACGACATCCCCTACGGGCTTGACCTTGCCAGCCGTAACTTCCTGACTGCCCAAAGCCAGGATTTTCAGCAGTGCCAATGTCTCCTGAGTTTTCTCGAATGAAGCCACATCTTGCAACACGGCCTTGGCCTCGCCATTCTGAGTAATGACCAATGGTTCGCGTAGCTCGCCTAGCTGAGTCAGTACCTTGGCTGCATTAGCCTTGAGATAGCTGATGGGTCTGACTTGGGATGAGTAGCGCATGGTAGGTATCCTTAATGCCGGGCTGAGGCTAAATGTAGTCTTTTTATGGTCTTCTTTCAAGCAGCTCAATCACTAATAACACTCAACATCAGTGATGGTCGGATTTCCTCTAATGCCCGACAGCCTCCTAGGGGTTTCCCTTGGGCCTATCAAAAAACATTGACAACCCAAAACAGAACACTGGATAATTATCAGTCATCAGATAACTGATAACACAAACGTCGCATTGAAAAGTGCAGCTAGCCTTAGCAACCAGGCCTCCATACTGTGTTTTCAGCGAAATTCCGACTGGAAGTATCCATAATGACCATCAAAGTCCACGAGAAACTATTGCTGACCGGCGCTGCCGGCGGCTTGGGCCGGGCCTTGCGCGAACGCCTCAAGGCTAACTGCTCCGTGCTGCGTCTGTCGGATGTGCAGCCTTTCGGCGAAGCTGCCGCCGCCGAAGAAGTCGTGCTGGCGGACTTGGCCGACGCCGCGGCAGTGGACGGCATGGTCAAGGGCGTGGACGCTATCGTCCACCTGGGCGGCATCTCGGTGGAAGGCCCTTTTGGCCCTATCCTGCAAGCGAACATCATCGGTATGTACAACTTGTACGAGGCGGCCCGCAAGCATGGCGTCAAGCGCCTGGTGTTCGCCAGCTCCAACCACGTGACGGGCTTTTACCGTCAAGACCAGACCCTTACCGCCGACCATCCGCCCCGGCCCGACAGCTTCTATGGCCTGAGCAAGGCTTTCGGCGAAGATCTGTCGCGTTTCTATTTCGATCGCTACGGAATCGAAACCGCCTGTGTGCGCATCGGCTCGTCGTTTCCCGAGCCCAAAGACCGCCGCATGCTGGCCACCTGGCTCAGTTTCAACGATCTGCACCGCCTGATCACGGCGTGCCTGACCACGCCGGTGCTGGGCCACTCGATTATTTTCGGCATGTCCGACAACGCGGTCACTTGGTGGGACAACTCGCGCGCGCACCATGTGGGTTATGCCCCGCAGGACAGCTCAGACGTATTTCGCGAAGCCGTTTATGCGCGCACCCCCCAGCCCGACCTGACCGATCCGGCAGTGCAGTTCCAGGGCGGTGCGTTTGTCAAGGCCGGGCCATTCGACAGTCGCTAAATACGATATACGATAACCTATAACAAAACGTCGAAACAAACGACCCGGAGACCCAATTGCAGTATCACTTCAATTTTGCCGGCCTGCTTCCGTACTGGGAAAAGTTCCTGGAAGGTACAACGCTGACGCTGGAACTGACGCTGGCGTCGACCGTGTTCGGACTGATCATAGGCGTGTTGTGCGCCATTGGCCGGCGCAGCCAGGTACGCAGCCTCTCTACCCTTTGTGCGATCTATGTCGAAACCATACGGAACACGCCGTTCCTGGTGCAGATTTTCATTTTCTATTTCGGCCTGTCCAGCTTAGGGATTCAGATTCCCGCCGCTATCTCGACCGTCATCACCATGGTCATCAACGTTGGGGCGTATTCGTCGGAGATCATACGGGCCGGCATGGACGCCATTCCGGCCGGCCAGGTCGAAGCCGCCGAATGCCTGGGCCTGTCCAAGCCGCGCATTTACTGGCACGTGATCATGCAGCCCGCGTTCGAAAAAGTGTACCCGTCCATCACCAGCCAGTTCATCCTGATGATGCTGATGTCGTCGGTGGCCTCGCAAATCTCGACCGAAGAACTCACGGCGGTCGCCAACAACGTTCAGTCGGTCACTTTTCTGTCGCTCGAGTCGTATATTGTCGTTGCCGTTCTTTACCTGATCCTGGCCGGGGTGCTCCGATTCCTGTTCTGGCTGGGCGGCCTGTGGCTGTTCCGGCGTAAGCGCGTCATCGCCGCGGCCGAACGCCGCATCGCCGTGAAACCTTTGGCCAACAGCATCCAGAGGCGGCCAACATGAACTCTTTCACTCTGATCCAGATGGAGTATCTGCTTAAAGGCATGGGCTGGACCATCGTGCTTTCGCTGATTTCATTCATTCTGGGTTCGATGGGCGGCTTTGGCGTGATGCTGGCGCGGGTCTCGCGATTCGCTTCGGTACGTTTTATGACCTCGGTGTTCATCCAGATCATCCAGGGCATACCGCTGCTGGTGCTCCTGTTCATTGTGTATTTCGGCGTGGGCATTTTCGGGCTGAACGTCCTGCCGCTGACGGCCGCCAGCATAGCGCTGATGATTTATGTCAGCGCCTTCCTGGGTGAAATCTGGCGCGGCAGCGTGGAGTCCATTCAGAAAACCCAATGGGAAGCCTCGGAATGCCTGGGCCTGTCACGCTGGCAATCGCTGCTGCTGGTCATTATTCCGCAGGCCGTCAAGCTGTCGCTGCCGTCCACAGTGGGGTTTCTGGTGCAAGTCATCAAATCGACTTCGCTGGCATCCATCGTGGGGTTCGTGGAACTCACGCGCGCCGGCCAGATCATCAACAACTCGCTGTTCCAGCCGTTTCTGGTCTTTGCCCTGGTCGGGCTGCTGTATTTTTGCCTGTGCTATCCGCTATCGCTATGGAGCCGGATCATGGAAAGGAAATTGAATGTCGGCAATCGTTAAAGTACAAGACGTCTACAAGAAGTTCGGCGACAACGAAGTTCTGAAAGGGGTGTCGTTCGATGTGCGCAAAGGCGAAGTCGTTGCCATCATCGGCCAGAGCGGTTCGGGCAAAAGCACCGCGCTGCGCTGCCTGGACCACCTTGAAACCATCAATAGCGGATCAATCGAGGTGTGCGGGCACACGTTGGGCACAGGCAAGGTCGACCTGCATAAATTGCGCCAGGATGTAGGTATCGTCTTCCAAAGCTATAACCTGTTCCCGCATCTGACCGTGCGCCAGAACATCATGCTGGCGCTCAAGCATGTGCGTAAACTGCCCAAAAGCGACTGTCTGGTCAAGGCCGATTACGTGCTGAAAAAAGTAGGGCTAAGCGTAAAGGCCGATTGCTATCCCGAACAACTGTCGGGCGGCCAGCAGCAACGCGTGGCCATCGCCCGCTCGTTGGCCATGGAGCCGCAAGTCATGCTGTTCGACGAGGTCACCTCGGCGCTGGATCCGCAGCTTACCGGCGAAGTGCTGAAGGTCATCGAAGACCTGGCCGCCGGCGGCATGACCATGATCTTGGTCACGCACGAAATGGCGTTTGCTCGGCGCCTGGCGGACAAAATTATTTTCATGTACGAGGGCCTGGTCTGGGAATCAGGCGGGCCCGAAATCCTGACAGCCCCCACAACGAGGGAACTGCAGGACTTTGTAGGAACCGGGCTGTAAATGCGGCACGCAGCTTCTTGAATCTTTCATCAACAAACGCGAGGCGACAAATGAAGTTTACACATACATTCAAGCAACTTGGCCTAGGCGTGGCGCTGGCGGCCCTATGCACCGCTAGCTATGCCAATGGCCTGGACAAAATCAAAAGCGAAGGCACCCTACGCGTGGCCATCGCCATGGGCGTGCCCATGTTCAGCTATGCCAACGCCCAGATGCAACCCGAAGGCTCGGACGTCGCTACGGCCCAGTTGCTGGCCAAAGACCTGGGCGTAAAACTGCAAATGGTGGAAATCACCAATGCCGCGCGTGTGCCCACCATTCAGACGAACAAGGCGGACATCGAGGTGGCCAGCCTGTCGATCACCCCGGAGCGCGCCAAGGTCATCGATTTTTCCATCCCCTACGCATCACTGCAAACCATCGTGGCCGCACCCAAGGCTCTGAAAATCAAGGACTACGCAGACCTGAAGGGGGTTCGCATCGGCGTGACGCGCGCCACCGTCAACGACGCGGACATTACCAAGAACGCCAGCTTTGCCAACATCCGCCGCTACGAAGACGACGCCACGCTAGTGACTTCAGCCGTCAGCGGCCAGGTGCAAGCCATATCGTCGCAATGGCCCAATGTCGTCGAAATCAACAAGAAGCTGACGAAAACGCCCTACGAAACAAAATTCGTGGAACACGAATTCATGCTGGGTATTGCGATGCAAAAAGATACGCCCAAGCTCAAGGCCTGGATCAATGAATGGATCCAGACCAATCTGAAAAACGGCAAGCTCAACGCCATTTACAAGAAATACCATGGCAACGACCTGTCGCCCAAAGTGTTGAACCCGGCATCCTGAACGGCCCAACGCAAAGGATCAATGCAATAATGCCGTGTCTCCCGGCCTCGTCCTATTCAAAGGCATCATGCTCATGAACACGATTCAAAAATCGTCCACCCGCAGCGCTCCGCGGCGCAGGCCCAAAAGCCTGGCCCAGGAAGTCGTGGATGACTTGATGGGCCAGATCGAGGGCGGCTTATTGCAGCAGGGCGACAAACTTCCCACCGAATCCGAACTGATGCAATTGCAAGGCGTCAGCCGCACGGTGGTGCGCGAAGCGATATCACGCCTACAGGCGGCAGGCGTGGTCGAAACCCGACACGGCATCGGCTCATTCGTGCTGGGGATTCGCAACGAACAGAGCTTTCACATCGACCCCAAAGATCTGGTCACCATACAAGATATTCTCAACGTGCTGCAGTTGCGGCAAAGCCTGGAATCGGCCGCGGCCGGGATTGCAGCGATCAACAGGACGCAGCACGACCTGGATAGCCTGCAAACCATTTTGCAGGAATTCAAGCAACTGCTCGACCAAGGCAAGGAAACCGTGGACGCCGACTTCCGCTTTCACTTGGCCATTTCCCAGGCCACCGGCAATCGCTACTTCACGGAATTTATGTCGTACCTGGGCCAGACCGTCATTCCGCGCACCCGTATCAACACCGCGCTGCTGGGCAAGGAAACACAGCGGCGCTACCTGGAACGGGTCCATTACGAGCACGAGGAAATCTACAAAGCCATACGGCTGCAAAACTCCCTGGTCGCCAGCAGCGCTATGCAGATGCATCTGAACAACAGCGCCGAGCGCTTGCGCTCTACATTGAACAACTGAATCCGCACGTCACCTAAGCAGGAAGCGTCGATTCAAGTTATACGATAACCGATAAGTAATCAGCCCTTGATTAATCTATCGCCCGACACATAAAACCGAATTGGAGAACCCAGATGGACCCCCAGAAACTCAAGGCACTGCTCAGCTCCGGCTTGCTGTCCTTCCCGTTGACAGACTTTGACGAACGCGGCGACTTCAACGCCGATGGATACCGCAAACGCCTGGAGTGGCTGATTCCGTATGGCGCCACGGCCTTGTTCGCCGCCGGAGGCACCGGCGAATTCTTCTCGTTGACCGGCCGCGAATACCCGGCCATCATCAAGACCGCCGTCGATACCTGCCGCAATCAGGTGCCCATTATCGCCGGCGCAGGCGGCGCTACCCGCTTTGCCATCGAATGCGCGCAAGCGGCGCAAAAAGCCGGTGCCGACGGCATATTGCTGCTGCCGCACTACCTGACCGAGGCCAGCCAGGAAGGGCTGGCGGCGCATATAGAGCAAATTTGCAAGAGCGTAAACATCGGCATCATCGTGTACAACCGCGCCAACTCACGGCTGGCGCCCGACACGCTGGAAAAACTGGCGGCGCGCTGTCCCAATCTCATCGGCTTTAAAGACGGTGTAGGCCATATCGAGAAGATGTCGGCCATTCACCTGCGCCTGGGCGACCGGTTGTGCTATCTGGGCGGGCTGCCCACAGCCGAAGTCTATGCGGCCGCCTACAAGGCGCTGGGCACGCCGGTGTATTCGTCAGCCGTCTTCAACTTCATTCCCAAGACCGCCATGGCGTTCTATAAAGCGGTCGAATCGGACGACATGGCCACGCAGCACAAGCTGCTCAGGGAATTTTTCCACCCCTACCTGGAAATCAGGAATCGCGTGCCGGGATATGCCGTCAGCATCGTCAAGGCCGGCGCCGCGCTGGTGGGCCATAATGCCGGCCCGGTACGCGCTCCGTTAACCGATTTGACGGCTGGGGAAAGAGAGCAGTTGAAAGCGTTGATTGATCGGGTAGAGCCGCAGTAGGCGGCAGGAAGAGGCGTCAATCGCCTCTTTGGCACGTCTTGCGAAAATGTTCACCGTTCCTCAAACCCAAGGCATTCTGTAGCTCTTGCCGGGATAGATCGGTCGGCAAGACCCGTATTACCTTTTCAACTTCCGGGGTGACTTCCGGGCCGTCGGGCTTCGGCTTTTGCAGTTCGAAGTAGACGCGCAAGCTCGTTGGCAGGAGATAATCAAGTCCCTGAATAGTCATGATCGTAATGAGGAACAGTGCGGCCATGGCGCTTCGTTGCCAAGTGTTCGTCATAGCGCTCATCGGCCACGTTGAGTTGGAGTCGCTACGTGAGCGTTGCGGGAGATAGATACAAAAACGCCCAACCAAGAACGGTCAGGCGTAGATGTTTGGTGGAGAAGAGGAGGATCGAACTCCCGACCTCTGCATTGCGAACGCAGCGCTCTCCCAGCTGAGCTACTTCCCCGTGGGAACGACATTCTAGCAAATTGGCGCCGGTCGTGGGGGCGGAGGCGCCAATTTTTTAAAAGGATCGCCCCTATCCTTCGGTATCGCGCACGCGGTTGGGCAATAGTTCGTTGTGCTTGGCCAGCACCGGATAGGCGGCGGCACCGACCAGATAGGAATTGACGGACTTTATATCGCGCAGGATTTCAAGGTAAAACGAGCCTACGTCGGCGGATTCGACCTGCCCGGACTTGATGCGGCCAAGCTGGCGCTCGGCGGCGGCCGATTCGACGGCTCGGAACTGGTCTTTTTCCAACGCCAGGTGACGGGCGCTTTTCAGGTCTTCGGCGACAAACAGTGCGGCGGTCTGGCGCTGGTTGCGTATCAGCCGGTCAAGAATATTGGTCAGTTCTTCGCGCTGCTCCGGGTTTAGCACCCAGCCCTTTTTACGCAAAGTCGTAGTGTGCCCAAGCAGCCCGGTGGTGGTAATGCTGGCCGCGTGCGTGATGTTCGATGAGAATGTCAGGATTTCGTCCAGGCGGCGGTGGTCGTCGACGTTCATGTTTTCTTGGTCGAGCGTAGCCAGGTAGGTGGTGATGAGGCCGTCCAGATGGCTGACCGCATTGTTGATTTCGCGTGCGGGAGCAATACGGTGCCGGTTGTCGCGCCGAAAGCCCGCGCGCACCACGTTGAGCAAGGTTTGAAGCATGTCCGACAGGCGCAGCGCTTCGCGTGCCGCATTGCCCAGCGCCACGGCAGGTACTTCGTGCGCCGATTCGTCCAGGTAAAGAGGCTTGCTGGGGTCGTTGGGATCGATGCGTTTGGGCATCCAGCGAACCAGCAAACGAGTGTAGGGTTTGAGCAGCGGCAGGAAAATAAGCGCCGCCACAACATTGAACAGGCTATGGAAGTTCGCGACGTTGCGGGCAGGGTCCGCGGACAGGTGGCTCATTGCCTGGGGGAGCCAGGGCAGCAGGACTAGCCCGATGAGGCAGGCAACGATGCGCAGGCCCAGATTGCCCATGGGCAGGCGCTTGGCGGCTGGGTCGGTGCCGGTCACGCCTTCAACCAGCGGATTGATGGAAGTGCCCAGATTTGCGCCCAGAACCAGCGCATATGCCACGGGCGGAGTCACCAGGTTGTGGCTGGCCAGCGACATGATCAGTACAACGACGGCAACGCTCGAGTGCGAGGCCCAGGCCAGCGCAGTGGCCAGCAGCAAGGCAATGAAAGGCTGCGTAGCCAGTGCATCGAGTATTGTTTCCAGCAAGGCCGAGTGCTGGATGGGCGCAAACAGCGTGACCAGCTCGTGCAGCGAAAGCAGCAACAGCCCCAGACCGATGAACACGCGCCCCAGATCGCGTCGGCGTCCGGGCTGGTTGCGCCGGAATAACCAGACCCCCACCAGTATCATCAGAGGCGCCAGGGCCGTCAGATTGAATGACAGCAGTTGAACGATAAGCGTTGTGCCGACATTGGCCCCCAGCATGGCCGCCAGTGCGGGCGTCAGCGCCACCAGGCCGCCGGCGGCAAAACCGGTAATCATCAGGCCGGTTGCCGTGCTGCTTTGCAGGGCGGCCGTAATGCCCAGCCCGGCGGTAAAAGCACGCAGGCGAGTACCCAGGGCGTGTCCGAGCACAGCGCCCAGCGCCGCCCCGAAGGCTCGTTGCACACCGCTTTGCACCATATGCACACCCCATAGCAATAATGCTATGTAGCCGGCAAAATCCAGGAGTGTGAGGACGTCGGTCATGGGCTCGGTTGCGCGTGAGCGATAGGGCTTTTGTTAAAGGAATCTGGTTCGAGTCTGACTATACATTAGTATTGGTGGGCGACATAGTTGTCGTCATGCGAGGATGGCGTACGTGTTGTGCCGACGGCAGCCACAAGGGCTGCCGCTACAAACACAGACGAAAACAAAACGAGTTACGCCACCCGCATGGTTTGCAGGGCCTGGATGCGGGCCGCCAGCGGTGGGTGCGACGCAAAGATGGCGCTGATGGCTTGTGCGCCGGCGATGCCCGAGGCCTGGAATGTTTTGGGCAGCTCTCCAGCCTGAACGCCGCCCAGGCGCGCCAGTGCATGGATCATCGGTTCGCGCGCGCCCAGCAAGTGCGCCGATCCCGCATCGGCGCGGTATTCGCGGCGGCGTGAAAACCACGCCACGATAACCGAGGCCAAAATGCCGAAGACGATTTCGCAGACGATCACCGTCGCGTAGTAGCCCAGGCCTACATCCTTATCGTTTTTAAGCAGAACCCGGTCGACAAAATAGCCGATGACGCGCGCCAGAAATACCACAAAGGTGTTGACCACGCCCTGGATCAGCGTAAGCGTAATCATGTCGCCGTTGGCCACGTGGCTGATCTCGTGGCCCAGAACAGCGCCGATCTCTTCTTCTGTCATGCTCTCGAGCAGGCCGCTCGAAACGGCCACTAAAGCATTGTTTTTAAAGGCGCCGGTGGCAAATGCGTTGGGCTCGCCCTCGTAGATGGCGACTTCGGGGTGGCCGATTCCGGCACGGTCCGCTAACTGATGAACGGTATCAACCAGCCAGGCCTCGCGGGCATTGGCGGGCGCTTGCGGATCGATGACGCGCGCGCCTGTGCTGGTTTTGGCCATCCACTTGCTGATAAGGAGTGAAATAATCGCGCCGGTGAACCCCACCAGTGCAGAAAAAATCAGCAATTGCGATAGGTCGAGCCCATTGGCGGTCAGATAGCGGCCCACGCCGAGCACATTCATGGTAATGCTTAGCACCACCATGACGGCGATATTGGTCAGTAAGAACAAGAAAATTCGTTTCATGTCAGGATCCCCCTGTTATATGAAGCCATTATGGCGACTACCCATCTGGGGGCAGCCAGCCGCATTTAAAGCCCGGGCTTCAAAAAATTACCCGCGTTGCGGAGTATAGTATCGACTTCCTCAAATCGCCTCTGAATTTCGGTTAAGTGCATGCAGTCTCTGTGGATGTTGTTGGCCTGCGTCATGTTTGCAATCATGGGGGCATGCGTAAAGGTATCGGTCGATTTTGGCGCATCCCTGCCCGAAGTGGTGCTGTTTCGAGGCGTCCCTTCTGTCATTTTTCTGTTTCTGTGGGCCAAGTCGAGCCGCAGAACTATTGCCCCCACCAGCTGGAAATTGCACTTCTGGCGTAATGTCTCGGGCGTGACCTCGATGTGGCTGGGCTTTTACGCTCTGGCCGAATTGCCCTTGTCCACCGCTATCAGCCTGAATTACACGGCGCCTTTGTTCATCGCCGGCTGGATGCTGGGTTGGGGCGGTTCGCAGCGCGATCCGGTTCGAATCATTGCCGTCGTGTTTGGGTTCCTGGGGGTTGTGGGGGTTTTACGGCCCAGCATCGGACACGATCATTTGCTTGCCGCTACCCTGGGCCTACTGGCCGGAGCCTTGTCCGCTGTGGCGATGATGCAGATCCGTGAACTGGGGCGCGTGGGCGAACCCGAGTGGCGTACGGTGCTGATTTTTTCGGCTTGTGTATGCGCGACGAGTTTCGTCGGGCTGGGTTACGAGGGTTTCCGGCCCTTGAATGCGACGGCGTGGCTGGCCTTGATTGGCATTGGCGCTTGCGGCATGGTTGGTCAATTGGCCATGACGCGCGCCTTTGGGCTAGGGTCGGCCCTGCTGACGGCCGCGCTGCAATACACGACGATTATCTTTGCCGCCGTGCTGGGGATTGTATTCTGGGGCGATCGCCCCGATATCCTGGCGTGGGGCGGAATGGCGCTTATCATCCTTTCGGGCCTATTGTCCATTTGGCGCACGTATAGCGAAGATCGCGTCATGCGCGACATTACATTGCCGGCGGCCGAGGCCGCCGGCGTAGCAGAATAGGGGAATCAAAAATGTTTAGTCCATTAATCACGGCTCAGGCTTTACAAGCAGGTCTGGCAACGGGCGAATACCTTGTTTTTGATGTCCGCCACGATCTCAAGGATCATTTGGCCGGCCGTCGCGCCTACGAGCAGGGTCATATACCAGGGGCCCTCTATCTGGACCACGAAAATCAGCTGTCGGCGCCCAAAACGGGCCGTAACGGCCGTCATCCCTTGCCTGCGCTGGCCGATTTTTCAGCACTCATGCGCGCGCAAGGTCTGGTTCCCGAGTCCAAGGTCGTGGTGTATGACGCCGACATCGGCATGTTTGCCGCGCATCTGTGGTGGATGCTGCGCTGGCTTGGTCACGAACAGGTTGCAGTGCTCGACGGTGGCTGGCAGGCTTGGCTTGCCAGCGGCGCTCCAGCTCAGACCGGGGTCGATCCGGTTCGTGTCGGTGCGCAGCAACCTTTGCAAATTCCCGCGGCTCGGACTGCCGCAGCCATGCCTATGGTCGACGCCGACGCCGTGCTCGCCAATTTGCGCAAGCCCGTTTTTACGGTGATCGATGCGCGGGCGAGCAATCGTTATGCCGGTGAGGTAGAGCCCATGGATCCAGTGGCTGGGCATATCCCGGGAGCCTTGAACCGGCCCAACTCGCTGAACTTGCAGGCCGGCGGCCATTTCAAGACGCCCGCGCAATTGCGCAGCGAGTTCGATGCCTTGCTGGCAGGCCGATCTCCCGCGCAAATCGTGCATCAGTGCGGTTCGGGCATAACGGCTTGCCATAACCTGTTTGCCATGGAACTGGCAGGTCTGAAAGGCTCGGCGCTGTACCCGGGTTCGTGGAGCGAGTGGTGTAGCGACGCCACGAGGCCTGTCGCCCGCGGCGCGAATTAGTTCTAAATTTGGGCGCCCATCAGGCGCCGGTACCATTCGTGGAAGTGCTGCATGCCGTCTTCCATAGGAGATTGATAAGGCCCGGTTTCGTTCGTGCCCCGCAGCATTAACGCGCGGCGGCCGGCGTCCATGCGTTCGGCGATCTCATCATCTTCGATGGCCGTTTCCATATAGGCGGCGCGTTGAGCGCGGACGAAATCGCGCTCGAACGCCGCGATGTCTTCAGGATAATAGAACTCGACAATGTTCACGGTTTCCTGCGGGCTGACCGGATGCAGCGTCGATAACACCAGCACGTGGGGATAGAGCTCGATCATGTGGGTCGGGAAATAAGTGACCCAGACTGCGCCGAACTCGGGCGGCTCGCCCGTGCGATATTCCAGCAGGCGATCCTGCCAGTTTTTGTAGGTGGCCGAGCCAGGCTGCTCAAGGCCGCTATGCACGCCGACGCGTTGCGCGCTATACCAGTCGGAGAATTCCCAGCTTAAATCCTTGCAGGTTACGAACTGGCCCAGCCCCGGATGGAAAGGGCCGACGTGGTAGTCCTCCAGATAAACCTCGATAAAGGTTTTCCAGTTGTAGGCGCAGCGGTGCACCTCGACGTGGTCGAGCACATAGTCCGAAAAATCGAATTCAGGCCGTGCGAACAGGGCTGCCAGGTCTTGGGCCGGGTTGCGGGCGCCTTCGAACAGTAGGCCGTGGCAGTTTTTCAGCGTGAAGTTTTGCAGGCTGGAGCAGGGCGGCTCGTTGAAATGCGGGGCGCCGATCAGATGGCCCTGCGGGTTGTATGTCCAGCGGTGTACGGGGCACACAATATTGCCGCCCGTGTCGCGCAAGTTGCCGCTGGAGCTGGCCGGATCGCAGACCTTGCCTGCTTGCCCGCCCAGCATGATGGCCTGGCGATGCCGGCAGACATTCGACAGCAGCTCGACTCCATGGGAATTGCGCACCAGCACGCGGCCTGCGTTCTCGTGCGTTAATGTGCGCCAGTCTCCGACGTTGGGGACGAGCTTTTCGTGCCCGACATACCGGGCGGAGTGTTTGAATATGAGCTCTTGCTCGTGGGCAAATATGGTTTCGTCAAAATAGCTGTTGACTGAAAGCTGCGTGCCCGCAGGCGCCAGGTGCGCCACCCGACCGATGTCGGTCATGATTCCCCCCGCCAGAAAAAGATGCAGGCTACACAGCCTGGTGCGAAGAAAAAACGGACTGGCCGATAAGATTAGATTAAGGTGTGGGATTGTACCCTAAATTCTTGCCTGTAAAACTCGCTTGCACCCGAGTACAGCAGGCACGACGAGCATCTCGTACAATTCGGTTGAGAGATGATTCGGACGCCGTTTTGTTGCGTCTATTTTTGGAAACCTACGATGGGTGATAAAAGCACCGGTAATGCCGGTAAGCCGCTTAAGACTTCTGACGAAGGCGCGGCGCTATCGGGCGTGGCTGCGCTGCCCCAGGATTTTGAAACCGCACTGGCCGAGCTTGAGGCTCTGGTTGCGCAAATGGAAGATGGCCAGTTGCCGCTGGAGCAGTCATTGGCCGCCTATGAAAAAGGGGTGGAACTGGCTCGCATTTGCCAGCAGCGCCTTGATTCGGCCGAGCAGCAGGTCAAGGTCTTGCAAGGTAATCTGCTCAAGCCTCTGGCCGATACCTCCGGTATGACCGAGGATTAGGCGTGGGCGCTCCGAAAGTTGATTTTCCCGCCTGGCTGGCCGGACGCGTGCGCCACATCGAGGCCGTGCTCGATCAGGTATTGCCCGAGGCGGGCGCCTTGCCCGAAACGCTGCATCAGGCGATGCGCTATGCGGTCATGGGCGGCGGCAAGCGCGTGCGCGCCGCGCTGGTTTATGCGGCGGGCCAGGCGTGTCGCGCAACAGATACGGCAACCACAATACAGGACATGGCGCTCGATCATGCCGCTGCGGCCGTTGAGTTGGTACACGCCTACTCGCTCGTCCACGATGACTTGCCGTGCATGGATGACGATGCCTTGCGGCGGGGCCGGCCGACTCTGCATGTTCGGTACGACGAAGCCACTGCGATGCTTGCCGGCGACGCGCTGCAGCCTTTGGCGTTCGGGTTGCTGGCGCAGATGCCGATCGCGCCTGCGCTGATTGTGCAGGCGGTGCAAATTCTGGCTCATTCGGCCGGCAGCCTGGGAATGGCGGGTGGCCAGGCGATCGATTGCGCGAGTGTGGGCAGCGTACTTACGCGTGAAGAGCTCGGCACTATGCACAGCATGAAAACGGGCGCCATGCTGGGAGCCAGCGTGCTTCTGGGCGGCATTGTGGCAGGCGCCAGCTCGACCGCGCGCGAGGCGCTCGAGTCGTACGCGGCGGCGGTTGGCCTGGCGTTCCAGGTGGCCGACGATATCCTCGATGTCACCTCGGATACGGCCACGCTGGGCAAGACGGCCGGCAAGGATGCGCTGGGCAACAAGCCTACCTATGTATCGTTAATGGGCCTGGATGGTTCGCGGCAGTTCCTCGAGGCCTTGCATGCCGACGCCCGGGCAGCGATCTTGCCGCTGGGCACCGCGGCGGCGCGTTTGGACGAAATCGCCGACTATATCGTAGGCCGCAATCATTAAGCCTTAAAATAGCGGTATGCGGCGCTTGCGGCGTTACGTATTTATTAATTCATTGCCTTTGGGCGTTCGCTGTCCACCGACCTATTTGTATGACTACCGTTACGCTCGATCAAATCCAGTCACCCGCCGATCTCCGGTCGATGGGGCGCCGCGAACTTAAAGAAATCGCGACACAGTTGCGTGAGTTTGTATTGCAATCAGTGTCCAGAACGGGTGGTCATTTATCGTCCAACCTGGGCACGGTCGAGCTGACCATCGCATTGCATTATGTGTTCAATACGCCCGACGACCGGATCGTGTGGGATGTCGGGCACCAGTCGTATCCCCACAAAATACTGACGGGCCGTCGCGAGCAGATGGCCACGCTGCGACAGATGGGTGGCATGTCGGGTTTTCCCAAGCGCAGCGAATCCGAATACGATGCCTTCGGCACCGCCCATTCGTCGACCTCGATTTCAGCTGCGCTGGGCATGGCGGTGGCCTCCCGCAACCTGGGCCTGTCGCGGCAGCACATAGCGGTTATCGGCGATGGCGCTATGACGGCGGGGATGGCGTTTGAGGCGCTCAATAACGCCGGGGTGACACCCAACGTCAATTTGCTGGTGGTGCTCAACGACAACGATATGTCGATTTCTCCGCCCGTCGGCGCCCTGAACCGCTATCTGGCCCGCTTGCTCTCGGGCAGTTTCTACGCGGCGGCGAAAAACGTCGGACGCGCCGTCCTGCAGCATGTGCCGCCCGTTCTCGAACTGGCGCGTCGCTTCGAGGGGCACGCCAAGGGCATGGTAACGCCGGCCACCTTATTCGAAGAGTTCGGTTTCAATTACGTCGGCCCTATCGACGGGCACGATCTGGACTCGCTGGTTCCCACGTTGCAGAACCTGCAAGCCCTGGGCGGTTTACAGTTCCTGCATGTGGTGACTCGTAAAGGCCAGGGTTATAAACTGGCTGAAGCCGATCCGGTGCTGTATCACGGGCCGGGAAAATTCGACCCCAGCATTGGCATACAAAAATCCAAGACACCTTCGAAGCAAACCTTTACCCAGGTGTTCGGCCACTGGCTGTGCGACATGGCGGCTGCCGATGAACGGCTTTATGGCATTACCCCGGCCATGCGCGAGGGTAGCGGCCTGGTTCAGTTCGAGCAGCGTTTTCCCCTGCGTTATTTCGACGTGGGGATAGCCGAGCAGCATGCTGTCACTTTTGCCGCCGGCCTGGCGTGCGAGGGGCAAAAGCCGGTGGTGGCGATTTATTCCACGTTTTTGCAGCGCGGCTACGATCAGCTGATCCACGATGTGGCGTTGCAAAATCTGGATGTTACCTTTGCTCTGGATCGGGCAGGCATCGTGGGCGCCGACGGCGCCACTCATGCGGGTAGTTACGACATCGCCTTTTTACGCTGCGTGCCCAATATGGTGGTGGCTACCCCGTCTGACGAAAATGAGGCGCGCCTGTTGCTGAACAGTTGCTTCCTGCATCCCGGGCCGGCTTCGGTGCGTTATCCGCGCGGCGCGGGCTGTGGTGCGCAAGTGGTGGCCGGCCTTGAAGCCGTTGAAATCGGCAAGGCCGTTACCCGGCGGGCCGGCCGTGTGGTTGCCATCCTGTGCTTTGGCACCTTGCTGGCGGAATGCGCGGCGGTCGCCGAGCAGCTCGATGCAAGCCTGATCGACATGCGCTTTGTGAAACCGTTGGACGAAGCTCTATTGCTGTCGCTGGCCGAGTCTCATCAGGCCTTTGTCACGGTAGAGGAAGCGATGGTCATGGGCGGAGCCGGTAGTGCCGTGCTCGAGTTTTTCGGCGCTCACGACATCGTCGCACCGGTCTTGCAGCTGGGCCTGCCCGATCGTTTCGTCGATCATGGCGAACAGTCGGTTTTATTGCGCGGCCTGGGCCTGGATGCGGCCGGGATTGAACAATCCATTCTTGCCCGTTTCGCCGCCTTGCTGGCCCCAGCCTGACCCCTTGGCCGATCCAGGGATGTGGTTTGTGGTGTAATGTATTGACGCCCTTAAGGGTTTTAGGGCAGCACTTGGCGTTTTTGCGCCATAATAAAAAGTTTATCCAAATTTATAAGGACAGGCTCGCGCATTGCGCGCCCCTGATGTTGTTACTATGAATTCTCTGATTGAGCCTGCGGTTGCCATGCCTGATGTGCAAAGCACTGTCGATACTCGCCATATAGCCATTCAGCGCGTGGGCGTTCGTGGTGTGCGCCATCCGATGCTGGTGGCCGGCCCCGATGGCCAGGCCATTCCAACGGTGGCTGTCTGGGAACTGACAGTTGCATTGCCGCCCGAAGAAAAGGGTACGCATATGTCGCGCTTTGTAGCCCTGCTTGAGCAATATCGGGCGGTGCCCATGACTCCCGCGCTGTTTTGCGAGATGGCCCGCAGCATGCTGCCCTTGCTGCACGCCCAGAAGGGCGATATTACGGCGTCGTTTCCCTATTTTCTGAACAAATTGGCGCCCGTATCGGGGGTGGCCAGCCTGATGGACTACGAGATCAAATGGGTCGCCCGGGTGGGCGCCGATGCGCTCGAGTTCGAACTGTCCGTGCTGGTGCCGGTCACTAGCCTGTGCCCGTGCTCGAAAGCCATTTCCGAATACGGCGCGCACAATCAGCGCTCGCACGTTACGGTCAACGTCGTGCTCGACGGCACGGCGCCCATCGATATCGAGGCTTTGATTCGCTCGATCGAAGCGCAGGCCTCTAGCGAATTGTGGGGGTTGTTAAAGCGCGTCGACGAGAAGTTCGTGACCGAACAAGCCTATGAAAACCCCAAATTCGTCGAAGACTTGGTGCGCGATGTGGCTGCCCAGGTCAAACAACTGGCAGGCTTGCAGCGTTTCCGGATCGAAGCTGAAAATTTCGAGTCCATACATAATCATTCCGCCTATGCGGTTGTAGAAGGCTGAAAACGGGGGGGCCGTCCCGTTGTAGCGGCAGCCCTTGTGGCTGCCGTTCTTCTTGTGGCCGCCATCCTTCTTGTGGTCGCCATCATTTTTGTAGCGGCACCCCTTGTGGGTGCCATCGTCGCTATGTTGCAGACATGGCACCCACAAGGGGTGCCGCTACAACAAGGGCTGCCGCTATCTGGCAGCTGGCGCCTTTACATGCTAAAATAGCTGGTTTCTTGCTCGACTCTTGCATTGCAGGGGCGGGCTATCCCTTTCAGCGATTTTGATAAGCCCGGTCAGGCAAACCCCGTTAGGTAAACCCGATCTGGCAAACCTGAATAGTGCTGGAAGACATCCTCAAGGAGTGTAGTTTATGCGTCACTACGAAGTAGTGTTTATTGTGCATCCCGATCAAAGCGAGCAAGTGCCCGCCATGGTCGAGCGCTATCAAGCCGTGGTGACCAGCCACGGCGGTCAGGTGCACCGTTTTGAAGACTGGGGTCGTCGTCAACTGGCCTATCCCATTCAGAAGCTGGTTAAAGCCCATTATGTGTGCCTGAACATCGAATGCGGCCAAGCCACGCTCGACGAGCTCGAGCATGCGTTCCGTTACAACGATGCGATCTTGCGCCATTTGGTTATTAAAACCAAAAAGGCTCAAACCGCTCCGTCGCTGATGATGAAGTCGGTCGAGCGCGAAGAAGCGCGCAAGGCATCGACTGAAACCCCGGCGCCAGCCACACAATCGGAGTAATTTTGCCTTTACTCCGGGTTACAGCGTGAATCAGATCGCCATGACCGCCACCGCGCTAGAGGTTAAGCCTCTAAGATACACCCCCGCGGGTTTGCCGGCGATCGAGATGATACTGAATCACGAATCAGAAGTGCTGGAGGCCGGCCACATGCGTCGGGTCGAACTGGTACTTCCGGCTGTAGCCCTGGGAGATATTGCCTTGTTGCTGGCCGACACCCCTTTGGGCGCCGCCTTGTCTATCGAGGGCTTTTTGGCCCCGACTCGAAAAGGTTCGAACAAAATGGTATTGCATATACAGCAGGCAAATCGGGTTTTTGCAAATGACGCTACGGCGCTGGTTTAGCAAAGGCTCTGGGGCATCCTACATGCGAGTCGCTCAGGCGATGATGCACGGTAAAAATTGATTGGGGCCAAAGGCTCCGCAAACTCAAGAGGCACATTATGGCTTTCTTTAAAAAAACCAAAGAAAAACGCAAATTCACACAGCAAAATCCGTTATTCAAGCGTCGCAAATTCTGCCGTTTCACGGCCGCCGGCGTTGATCAGATCGACTACAAGGATCTGGATACCTTGCGTGACTTCATCCAGGAAAATGGCAAGATCATTCCGGCCCGCCTGACCGGCACCAAGGCACACTACCAGCGTCAGCTCGACACGTCCATCAAGCGTGCCCGTTTCCTGGCCCTGCTGCCTTACACTGACAACCACAACTAATCCGGGGCACTCGTCATGCAAGTAATTCTGCTCGAAAAAATGGTCAATTTGGGTAATCTGGGCGAAGTCGTGCGGGTTCGCGACGGTTATGCCCGTAATTTCCTGATTCCTAAAAAAATCGCTCGCCGTGCTACCGACGTGGCCCTCAAAGAGTTTGAAGTCCGCCGCGCCGAGCTTGAGAAAGCCCAAGCCGATAAACTGGCTGCTGCTCAGGCAAATGGCGAAAAACTCTCTGGCCTGACTATCACGATTTTGCAGAAATCGGGTGTCGACGGCCGTTTGTTCGGCTCGGTGACCAATATGGACATTGCTGCCGCTTTGCATAAGGCCGGTTTTACTGCGGTGGAAAAATCGCAAATTCGCCTGCCCGATGGTTCTTTCAAGGCCGTTGGCGAGTATCCTGTCCAGGTGGCGCTGCACGCCGATGTGGTGTCCGACATCACGGTGGTGGTACAGGGCGAAATGGTTTAAGAAAACCGTTTGGCGATACGGCGCGCCCTGCGGTGCGCGCCGGTAACCCCCAGTCTGTACTGAAAGCCGGTGTATGCCGGCTTTTTTGTCTATCGCGGTAATTTCGAGAGGCTGATTTTGGACAATAAAAATGCTGGCGGCGATCCGCAACTGGATTATTTGCGCGTGCCGCCCCATTCAGTCGAGGCCGAGCAATCCGTGCTTGGGGGCCTGTTGCTCGATAATGCCGCCTGGGACCGCATCACCGATGTGCTGGGCGATGATGATTTTTACCGGTTCGATCACCGCATCATCTGGCAGCATATTGCACGCCTGATCAGCCTGGCGCGGCCGGCCGATGTAGTGACCGTTAACGAATCGTTGTCCAGTTCGGGCAAGGCCGATGAAGTAGGGGGCCTGGCGTACCTGAATGCCCTGGCGCACAACACGCCATCGGCCGCAAATATACGGCGTTATGCCGAAATTGTGCGCGAGCGCTCCATGTTGCGCAAACTGGTTTCCGTGGCCGATGAAATCTCGGCGGCGGCGTTCAATCCGCAGGGCAAAGAGGCTCGCCAGCTTCTGGACGAAGCCGAGTCGCGCGTCTTTCAGATCGCCCAGGAAGGCTCGCGAGGCGTCTCGGGTTTCCAGGATATCCAGCCGCTGTTGACGCAAGTGGTTGAACGCATCGACGAACTCTATCACCGCGAAGGCGATTCGGATGTCACGGGGGTTCCAACCGGATTCACCGACCTGGACCGTATGACCTCGGGCTTGCAGGCGGGCGATCTGGTGATTGTGGCCGGACGGCCCTCTATGGGCAAGACCTCGCTTGCCATGAATATAGGCGAGCATGTGGCCATTGAGCAGGGCTTGCCGGTAGCGGTGTTTTCCATGGAAATGGGCGCCGTGCAGTTAGCCATGCGTATGGTGGGTTCGGTGGGCATGCTCGATCAGCAGCGCATGCGCACCGGCAAGTTGACGACCGATGACTGGCCGCGTTTAACGCATGCCGTGCAACAGGTTCAGGAAGCGCAGATTTATATCGATGAAACTCCCGCCCTCAATTCCATGGAGGTGCGTGCCCGTTCGCGGCGGCTGGCGCGCCAGTGCGGCCAACTGGGTCTGATTATCATCGACTATATGCAGCTTATGTCGGCCAGTTCGTCGGGTGAAAATCGTGCGACCGAGATTTCCGAGATCAGCCGTTCTCTCAAGGGCCTGGCCAAAGAGCTTAATTGCCCCTTGGTGGCCTTATCGCAGCTTAATCGCAGCCTTGAGCAGCGACCCAATAAGCGCCCCGTCATGAGCGATCTGCGGGAATCGGGCGCTATCGAACAAGATGCCGATCTGATTCTGTTTATTTATCGCGACGAGGTTTATAACCCCGATTCGCCCGATAAAGGCACGGCCGAGATTATTGTCGGCAAACAGCGTAACGGTCCTATCGGCAGCGTGCGCCTGACCTTCCAGGCATCGAGCACGCGCTTTCTGAAT
Source organism: Paralcaligenes ureilyticus (assembly GCF_004346225.1). Classification (GTDB taxonomy): domain Bacteria; phylum Pseudomonadota; class Gammaproteobacteria; order Burkholderiales; family Burkholderiaceae_B; genus Paralcaligenes; species Paralcaligenes ureilyticus. The sequence continues at coordinate 77,232 of NZ_SMAJ01000011.1, forward strand.
CATACGGGTGCGATGCGGTGATAGGTGTCACCTACCCTTCATGGATGCACGCGTAGAGGCTGGATGACGAGGCTTGACCGCGATGGGGCGGCGTGCATAAGCGCCTGCGATAACGGCGCAAACAATTAATTGGATCTGATGGAAGATCATCATCGGCAGGAGGATGGCTCCGACCTCGTTGCCGGCGAACAGGATGTGGGCGATCGGAATTCCGCTCGCCAGACTCTTTTTCGAGCCGCAGAACAATAAGGTGATGCGGTCTTCCAGTTTGAATTTGAGCAGCCTCCCCAGAGCCAGGGTGATTCCCATCACGACAGCCAGAAGAATGGCTGAGATCGCCATCAACGAGATCAGCGCCGACAGGGGTGTATTGGCCCACAGGCCTCCGATGACGGCCGCGGAAAACGCGGTGTAGACCACCAGCAGTATCGAGCCTTGGTCGACCACTTTGAGCAGGGCGTTGTGCCGGCTTACCCATTTGCCGATCGCGGGGCGCAGAATCTGGCCCAACACGAAAGGCAGCAATAGCTGCAGCATGATTTTGCCGATGGCATCAAAGGAAACCGGTGCATTGCCTGCACTGCCTTCGCTTATTATCAAGCCCACCAGCAGCGGCGTAAGAAACACGCCCAGCAGACTGGACGCCGAGGCGCTGCAGACGGCCGCCGGGACATTGCCTCGTGCAATCGAGGTGAATGCAATCGCCGACTGCACCGTGGCGGGCAGGCAGCACAGAAACAAAATGCCCAAGTACAAATCTTGAGTGATGAGCGGCATCAACAGGGGTTTGGCGAGAAGCCCCAAAACGGGAAAGGCAATAAACGTAGCGCTGAAAATCGTCAGGTGCAAGCGCCAATGCGATGCGCCGGCGACGATCGCCTGGCGCGACAGGCGTGCGCCGTGCAGGAAGAACAACAGGGCAATGGCAAAATTGGTGGCCCAGCCGAAAGCCGTTGCGCCTGCCCCATGAGCGGGTAAAACGCTGGCCAGGGCTACGGCAATCAGCAGTTTGACGATGAAAGGATCAATGGAAAAACGCGGTTTCATAGCGAGGGTAGGGAGTAAAGGGCTGCTTGAAGGTTAAATCGTATCGTAGCCAGCCTGTGCAAGGCCGGCGAAACGATTATCGGCGACGGCTTGGAACTAGGCCGGGCGGGCGGTCATGGCAAGGGCCATATCATAGGCGGCGCGCAAGGATCCCGGGTCCGCCACGCCGAGTCCGGCTATGTCGAAGGCTGTGCCGTGATCGACGCTGGTACGCACAAAAGGCAGGCCTACCGTCACATTCACGCCCTGGTCGACGCCGAGGTATTTCACCGGAATCAGGCCCTGATCGTGGTATTGAGCCACGACGATGTCGAACTCGCCGCGGCGCGCCCGCATGAATATCGTATCGCCAGGCCAGGGGCCGCTCGCGTCGATGCCTTCGGACTGCGCTTGTTTGATGGCCGGTGCGATGGTCGTTATTTCTTCTTGCCCGAAGCGGCCATCTTCGCCGGCATGAGGGTTCAGGCCGGCCACGGCGATGCGGGGCGCGCTGATGCCTGCCTGCCGGCAGGCGCGCTGAGCGAGCCTTATGGTGTTGAGTTCGCTATCCAGAGTAATAGCAGGGCTTACCTGGGCGAGCGCCATGTGGATGGTGACCAGAATGACCCGCAATTCGGGGTTGGCCAGCATCATGGCGTAATGCGCCGTGCCGGTGCGTTCGGCCAGGATTTCAGTATGCCCCGGGTAGTCTGCGCCGCCCGCCTGCATGGCTTTTTTATTCAAGGGGGCCGTAACGATGGCGCGCAGACGCCCCGCTTGTGCGTCATCAATGGCGTGGCACAGGTATTCGTAGGCGCCGCGCCCGGCGGCGGCGCTGATGTGGCCTAGGCCCAAGTCGGCGGGCAGGGCTTGCCAGCGGTTGCATACCGGGATGCAGGCCGCCTGGCAGGCCTCAGCTTCGGGGGCGTCGAGCCGCTGGGTGCGCCATGTTCGCGTCAGGCCCAGGCGAGCGATGGTGGCGTCCAGGATACCGGCATCGCCGTAAACAACAGTGGGGCAGGGCAGGCCGTCGGCAAATAATTTGACAATGATTTCCGGCCCGATGCCGGCGGCATCGCCCAGGGTAATGCCTATAGGCGCTTGTTTGCAATGAGTCATGCCGACAGTGTAATTCTGTTTAAATCAATTGTGGATTGGTTGAGGTGGCACCCACAAGGGGTGCCGCTACATGAGCGGCGGCTACGTTTTTGTAGCGGCACCCCTTGTGGGTGCCACCAATACATCACCGCGCGCGGCCCCTACAGCGCTTCGCTGGCGTAATCGGCCAGGCGCGAACGTTCGCCTCGCTGCAAGGTAATATGGCCCGCATAGGGCCAGCCCTTGAAACGATCCACCACGTACGTCAAGCCCGAACTGCCCTCGGTGAGATAAGGGGTGTCGATTTGCGCGATGTTTCCCAGGCAGACGATTTTCGTGCCTGGGCCGGCGCGCGTCACCAGCGTTTTCATTTGCTTGGGCGTCAGGTTTTGGGCCTCGTCGATGATGAGGAATTTGTTCAGGAAGGTGCGCCCGCGCATGAAGTTCAGCGACTTGACCTTGATGCGTGAACGTATCTGCTCCATGGTTGAGTTCTTGGACCAGTCTTGCCCCGCCGTGTTGGGAGTAATTTCATTATTGCCGGCACCCAGATGCAGGACCTCCAGATTGTCCTCCAGAGCGCCCATCCACGGCAGCATTTTCTCTTCTTCAGTACCCGGCAGAAAACCGATGTCATCGCCCACCGGCACGGTGGCACGGGTAATGATGATTTCGTTATAGCGCTTGGTTTCGAGCGTCTGTGTCAGCGCGCTGGCCAGTGCCAGCAGCGTCTTGCCAGTGCCCGCCTGTCCCAGCAGCGAGACGAAATCGCAGTCGGGATTCATCAACAGGTTCAGTGCAAAGTTCTGTTCGCGGTTGCGTGCGGTAATGCCCCAGACATTGTTTTTGCCATGACTGTAGTCGCGCAGGGTGGCCAGCACGGCGCTTTTGCCGCTGACTTCGCGCACCTGGGCATAAAGCGGCAGCTCTCCTTCGAAATAGACAAATTCGTTGACAATGAACTCCGCGCACAATGGGCCCTTGATGCGATAGAACGTTGTGCCGCCTTGTTGCCAGGATTCGACATCCTTGCCGTGTTTGGCCCAGAAATTTTCCGGCAAGGGCAAGACGCCGTCGTAGAGTAGGTCCGAGTCGTCCAGTACGTGGTCGTTGAAATAATCTTCAGCGTACAAGCCCAGCGAACGGGCCTTGAGGCGCATATTGATATCTTTGGAAACCAGAATGACCTGGCGCTTGGCATACTCCGCCTGCAGAGCGTGCACTACGCTCAGAATGACATTGTCGGCTTTGCCCAGCGGCAATTCGATGGGCAGTTGCGCGTTTAGCGCCGTGGTCTGAAACAACAGACTGCCCAGCGCCTCGATATTGCCCAGAGTATCAAGGGCCAGGCCTTCTTGCAGGTTTTTGGAGCTGCCCACCAGACCGTCGAGCGAGCGGCTGACCTGGCGCGCGTTGCGTGCGACTTCGGACATCCCCTTTTTTTGATGATCGAGCTCTTCGAGCACAATCATGGGCAGGAAAATATCGTGCTCTTCGAATTTGAACAGGGAGTTCGAATCGTGCAGCAGGACATTGGTGTCCAGCACGAATAGTTTGCGGCGGGCCACGGGCAGGCGGGTTTTCTTTTTGGGCTGAGTTTTGCCTGTCGCAGAGGCGACAGGTTTGGGCGATGCCGGGATCGCAGGAGTTGCCGCCGGCGCAGGGTGTTTGGCCTGGGGTACTGCCGTCACAGGATGAGGGGCAACAAGCGTCTCGGAGCCGATGTCGATGTCAGCGTCGTTGCTTGAAGCCAGCAAGACTCCCATTCGGGAGGGCAACTTGGGTAACGGCATAAAGGGTCTGCTCCTGATCAATTAAGGGGCGATGCGAAATGCGTGTGCCGGTTAGGCGATCTGACGTACCGCTTGCAAAACTTCGTTGACGTGGCCTGGCACGCGAAGGCCGCGCCATTCTTGCAGCAGCACTCCGTGGGCGTCGATTAAAAATGTGCTGCGTTCGATGCCGCGCACCTGTTTGCCGTACATGTTTTTCATTTTTATGACATTGAATAACTGGCAGAGCGTTTCGTCATCGTCGGAAACCAGCGGAAAGGACAAACTTTGTTTCTCCGAAAAATTTTCGTGCGATTTCATCGAATCCCGCGAGATGCCTATGACCTGGCATTTGGCGCCCAGAAAATCCGCGTGCTTGTCGCGAAAATCCTGAGCTTCGGCCGTGCAGCCCGGCGTGTTGTCCTTAGGGTAAAAATAGAGAACTGCCGGGCGCCCCAGAAGAGTGGCGGGACTGATTTCTCCCTGAGTGCTCTGTGCCTTGAATTGAGGCAAGGTTTTACCGATAGCGGCATGGGTCATAGAGTGGCATCCTCATAAGGTAAAAGGGCGGCGATGACGTGTCGCCCTTCGGACATCAGAATGTTATAGGTTCGGGCGGCTGCCTGAGTGCTCATGGATTCGACACCGATGCCAAGCGCCAGCAGGCTTTGCGTGACATGGGGTGGTAAGAAATGTTGTTTCAGTCCGGTGCCGATCAGGATGACTTCGGGCGCGTCAGCGGGTTTTTGCTCGGCAGCATCCGCATCCAGGAATGCCAGGGGATCGGTCGTGACCGCACCCAGCCCGGCCACATCGCGCAGCAGGCTGGCGCTGATGTCGGCCACGGTCTGGACCGCCCAGGGTTTGATCTCGCCCGTCGGTCCGAAATAAACGGCGTGCCCATAGGGGACTTCATTAATCTCGATGTAGTCGCGTCCGAAGGCCGTGACAGTGTTGAAGGCGGGGTTGGATTCGGTCCGCAGTTCCACAGAAAACTCCCAAAGTCGTAACGATAATAGCGCAATTCATTGTCCGTACTCGCGTCGGACGGCCTGCATTTACAGATTTTTCCGATCGATTAAACTATTTCCGGGTATTTTCATCCTTTGCAAGGGGTGGCAAGTTGCCTCCGGCTCCGGCTTCGGCTAGATTAGTGGTTTTGCTGCACCGCAGCTATTTTTTACCCTCCCCATCGTATCCACCGCTAGGACCATCCATGACGAACTTTCCTCGTATTGAGCGTTTACCGCCTTACGTCTTCAATATTACCGGCGAGTTGAAGATGGCGGCGCGTCGGCGCGGCGAGGATATTATCGATATGTCCATGGGAAATCCCGATGGGCCCACACCCAAGCATATCGTCGATAAACTGATTGAAGTCGCGAGCCGCCCCGATACGCACGGTTATTCCGTTTCCCGGGGGATTCCGCGTCTGCGCCGGGCCATTTCGGGCTGGTACGAGCGTCGCTACGGCGTACAGATCAACCCGGACACCGAGGCGATTGTGAGCATTGGCTCCAAAGAGGGCCTCGCGCACCTGATGCTGGCCACGCTGGATCGCGGCGACACAGTGCTGGTGCCCAACCCCAGCTATCCCATCCACATTTACGGAGCGGTCATTGCGGGGGCCAACATCCGCTCGGTTCCCATGACGCCCGGGCTGGATTTCTTTGAGGAAATCGAGCGCGCGGTACGCGAAAGCATACCCAAGCCGAAAATGATGATCCTGGGTTTTCCCAGCAATCCCACGGCCCAGTGTGTCGATCTGTCGTTTTTCGAGCGTGTCGTGGCGCTGGCCAAAGAGCACAATATTCTGGTGGTTCACGATCTGGCCTATGCCGACATTACCTTTGACGGTTATGTGGCGCCGTCGATCATGCAGGTCGAGGGTGCGCGCGATGTTGCGGTGGAGTTTTTCACCATGAGCAAAAGCTACAACATGGCGGGGTGGCGCGTCGGGTTCATGGTCGGGAATCAGGCCCTGGTCAACGCTCTGGCACGGATAAAAAGCTATCACGATTACGGTACGTTCACTCCGATCCAGGTGGCTGCGATTGCGGCGCTCGAAGGCCCGCAAGACTGTGTAACGCGAGTGGTTGAACAATATCGCAATCGCCGCGACGTGCTCTGCAAGGGCCTGCACGAAGCGGGCTGGATGGTCGATATTCCCAAGGCGTCCATGTACATATGGGCAAAAATCCCCGAGTTCTACCAAAAACTGGGTTCGCTGGAATTTTCCAAACGTGTTCTGGCCGACGCCAAGATTGCCGTTTCACCTGGGATAGGCTTTGGCGAATATGGCGACGACTACGTGCGTTTCGCGCTCATCGAGAACGAGCAGCGCACGCGCCAGGCGGTCCGCGGCATCAAAGACATGTTTCGCAAGGATGGGCTAGGTAAATGAGGCCTGTCAAAGTAGGTTTGCTGGGTCTGGGCGTGGTGGGCGGGGGCACTTGGGCGGTGCTCACAGGCAACGCCGAGGAAATCGCGCGTCGCGCGGGACGCCGCATCGAGGTGGTTGCCGCCGCCGTGCGCGATATCGAAAAGGCTCGCAGGCTGGTGGGCGATGCCATTGCCATCACCAGCGACGGCATGGCTCTGGTGCGCGACCCCGACATTGAAATCGTGGTGGAACTGATAGGGGGCGATACCCAGGCGTTTGAATGGGTGATGGAGGCGATACGGCAAGGCAAGCACGTGGTCACGGCGAACAAGGCGCTGCTGGCTCGGCACGGCAATGAAATTTTTGCGGCGGCTCACGCCCAGGGTGTGATGGTGGCTTTCGAGGCGGCTGTGGCCGGCGGCATTCCGATCGTCAAGGCCATACGCGAAGGCCTTACGGCCAATCATATTCAGTGGCTGGCGGGTATTATCAATGGCACGACCAATTTCATCCTGTCGGAGATGCGCGTGCGTGGCGTTTCCTTCGAGCAGGCGCTGGCCGACGCGCAACGGCTGGGTTACGCCGAAGCCGACCCGACCTTTGACATTGAAGGCGTCGATGCGGCGCATAAACTGACCCTGCTGGCGTCGCTGGCATTTGGTATTCCGGTGCAGTTCGACAAGGCCTATATCGAAGGTATTGCCAACCTGGCCCAGGAAGACATTGCGCATGCCGAGCGTTTGGGGTACCGGATCAAGCTGCTGGGGATCACCAAACGGCGCCCCGAGGGCATCGAGTTGCGTGTCCATCCCGCGTTGATACCGGCCGAGCGCTTGCTGGCCAATGTCGAAGGCGCCATGAATGCGGTGATGATCAGCGGCGATATGGTGGGAGCCACCTTGTATTACGGCCAGGGGGCGGGCGCACTGCCTACCGCGTCATCGGTGGTGGCCGACCTGGTGGACATGACGCGCCTGCTTGCCGCCGATCCGGAGCATCGGGTGCCCTTGCTGGCGTTCCAGCCAGACGCCATGGCCGATACGCCCATCCTGGCCATGGCCGCTGTCAGTTCCTCGTATTATCTGCGCTTGCGCGTCGAGGATCGTCCGGGCGTTCTGGCCGATCTGGCGCGTATCCTGGCCGATTCCGGCATTTCCATCGGCTCGATGTTCCAGGAGCCTCATGGCGAGAATGCGGCCGATATTATTTTTCTCTCGCACGAGGCCCTCGAAGGGGACATCGATCGGGCTATCGCCAAAATCCAGACTTTGTCATTTGTGAAGTCGAAGGTAACGCGTTTGCGCGTGGAGCATCTGTCATGAAATATCGTTCAACCCGTGGTGGCATGACGCCCCAGCCCTTTTGCGACATTTTGCTTGAGGGCCTGGCGCCCGATGGCGGCCTGGCGCTTCCGGAATTCCTGCCCAAGGTCAGTGCCGATACGCTGAGGTCCTGGCAAGGACTCAACTACGCCACGCTGGCGACCGAAGTACTGGGCTTGTTCATCACCGATATTTCCAAGGGCGACCTGAATCGCCTGACGCAGGCCGCCTATAAAAAGGGCGTGTTTGCCAGCGATGAAATCGTGCCGCTCAAGCCTTTGAACAAAGGGCTGACTTTGCTGGGCTTGTCCGAGGGACCAACGCTGGCGTTCAAGGACATGGCGATGCAGTTTCTGGGCCAGGCGTTCGAGTATGTGCTGGCCAAGCGCCGCACCTCGATCACGATTCTGGGCGCAACCTCGGGCGACACCGGGTCGGCGGCCGAGTACGCCTTGCGCGGCAAGCGCGGCGTGACGGTATTCATGTTGTCGCCGCAGGGCCGCATGAGCGAGTTTCAACGCGCCCAAATGTATTCGCTGCAAGACCCCAATATCCACAATCTGGCGATCGACGGGGTGTTTGACGAGTGCCAGGATATTGTCAAGGCCTTGTCGAGCGATCTGGATTTCAAGGCGGCGCATCATCTGGGAGCCGTCAATTCCATTAATTGGGCGCGAATCGCCGCGCAGGTTGTGTATTACTTCTGGGGCTGGCTGCGGGCTACCGCCATCGCCGATCGGCAGGCGGCCTCGGATTCGGGGGCGGACGTCAATGCCGGTTCTGCGACGGCCCCCGAGGCGCCCAAGAACCGCAGGGCGGGCTTGCAGCCTGTCTCGTTTGCGGTGCCTTCGGGTAATTTCGGCAATATTCTGGCCGGGCATATTGCGCGTGAGATGGGTCTGCCGATACGGCGCCTGGTGTTGGCCACCAATGAAAACAATGTGCTGGAAGAGTTTTTCCGCACGGGTATTTATCGGCCTCGCCCAGCGGCCCAGACGTATGCGACGTCCAGCCCGTCGATGGATATTTCGCGAGCGTCGAATTTTGAACGTTTCGTGTTTGACCTGGTGGGGCAGGATGCGGGCAAGGTGCGGGATCTGTGGAAAGAGCTGGAGAAAAAGGGCGAGTTCGATTTAAGCGCGATGCAGCCGTCGTTCGAGGCGCGCTATGGTTTCGTGAGCGGCGTGAGCACTCACGCCGATCGGCTTGAAACGATTCGTTCGGTATATGAGGAGACGGGCGTTCTGATTGATCCGCATACGGCCGATGCGGTGAAGGTGGCGGTTTCGTATGTGGAGCCCGATGTGCCGATGCTGGTGCTGGAGACGGCGCTGCCGGTCAAGTTTGGCGATACGATTACCGAGGCCATAGGGCACCCGGCGCCTGTGCCCGAGCATCTGCAAGCATTGTCCAGCCTGCCTCAGCGAGTGGAAGTCATGGATTGCAACGCGGAGCGGGTGCGCGAATACATCAAGCTGCACGCGACGCTATAACCCGGCGCGGCATCCCTGGCGCCACCCGTAGCGCCACCCCTTGTGGGTGGCATTCGCTGCACGTGGCATTTTTTTTGTGTCATTCTGTCTCGCCTAAAACCTTCTAGCCCCGCGTCGTGGTCGGTTAAGGCGGTTCGGGCTCTGACGGTCCCGGTCATGGCTGCGCCATGACTTCCCGCGCGCAGGGCCGGCTTCGGGGCGGCGTGCGAACTCGCAGGGCGAATAGCCCACTGGGCTATTCGCAAGCGCCTGCTCAAACAGCGCACGCCTTGCATCCCCGAAGCCGGCCCTGCGCGCGGCGTGCCCGAATCGCCCGCCCCACCTTAACCGCCCACGACGCTAGCGTCGGCGATGTTCGTCGCTAATGTAGCGCCACCCCTTGTGGGTGGCACATGGGGTAGTCAACCCAGCCACCCCATGTGCCTGAAAGCCGTTTTAGGTGCATACTTTCTCCTTCATGCGTAGGCCTGTGACTATTGAGGCCATAGCTATCCAGGAGGAATTTATCGTGAGCCGCAAAACTCCTATCGAACGGTACCGGAATATTGGCATCAGCGCCCATATCGACGCGGGCAAAACCACCACTACCGAACGTATTCTTTTCTATTCCGGCGTCAGCCATAAGCTGGGGGAAGTTCATGAGGGCATGGCGACCATGGACTGGATGGATCAGGAGCAGGAACGTGGCATTACCATCACCTCTGCGGCGACGACATGTTTCTGGAAGGGGATGGCTGGCAATTATCCCGAGCACCGGATCAATATCATTGATACCCCGGGGCACGTCGATTTCACTATCGAGGTGGAGCGTTCCATGCGTGTTCTCGATGGCGCGTGCATGGTGTACGACGCCGTGGGTGGTGTGCAGCCGCAGTCCGAAACCGTGTGGCGCCAGGCCAATAAGTATCACGTTCCTCGTCTGGCGTTTGTGAACAAGATGGATCGGGTGGGGGCCGATTTCTTTCGTACGCAAAGGCAGATCCGCGAACGTCTGAAAGGTAATCCGGTGCTGGTGCAGATTCCTGTGGGCGCCGAAGACAATTTTCATGGCGTGGTGGACCTCATCAAGATGAAGGCGATTATGTGGGACGACGCCAGTCAGGGCGTGAAGTTCGAGTACATCGATATTCCAGACGGGTTGATGGCCAGCGCTCGCGAGTGGCGTGGAAAAATGATTGAGGCCGCGGCCGATGCCAACGAGACGCTGTTGCAAAAATACCTGGATAACGTCGAGCCCACCGAGTCCGAGATCAAGGCGGCCTTGCGCCAGCGCACCATTGCGGGGGAAATTGTGCCGATGCTGTGCGGCAGCGCATTCAAGAATCGGGGTGTGCAGGCATTGCTCGATGCTGTCATCGATTTTCTGCCTGCGCCCACCGATATTCCGCCGGTAAGCGGTCACGATGATCGTGATCGCGTGGTTGAGCGTCGCGCGAGCGATGATGAAAAATTTTCCGGCCTCGCCTTTAAAATCATGAACGACCCGTTTGTCGGGCATTTGACTTTTTTCCGCGTTTATTCCGGGGTCATGCGTTCGGGCGATGCGGTCTACAACCCCATCAAGGACAAGAAAGAGCGTGTGGGCCGATTGCTGCAGATGCATGCGAATCATCGCAGTGAAATCACCGAGGTTTATGCGGGGGACATTGCCGCGGCGGTGGGTTTGAAAGAGCTGACCACGGGAGAGACGCTGTGCGACCCGGCTCATGTAATAACGCTCGAACGCATGGTCTTCCCCGATCCTGTCATTTCGCAGGCGGTCGAGCCCAAAACCAAGGCCGATCAGGAAAAGATGGGCATGGCCTTGAGCCGCCTGGCCGAAGAAGATCCGTCGTTTCGGGTGCATACGGACGACGAATCGGGCCAGACGATTATTTCCGGCATGGGCGAGCTGCATCTGGAAGTACTGGTCGAACGCATGCGCCGCGAGTTTGGCGTCGAGGCGAGCGTAGGCAAGCCGCAGGTGGCTTTTCGTGAAACCATACGCAAGGTGTGTGAATCGAGCGAAGGCAAGTTCATCAAGCAATCAGGCGGGCGAGGCCAGTATGGCCATGTGGTGCTGAAGATTGAGCCGCTGCCGGCGGGCAAAGGGTTCGAGTTCGTCGATGCCATCAAAGGCGGTACGGTACCGCGTGAATTCATACCGGCTGTGGAGAAGGGCGTTATCGGCGCCTTGAACTCGGGTGTAGTGGCGAGCTACCCCGTCGTCGATGTCAAGGTGACTTTGTTTTTCGGCTCTTACCATGATGTCGATTCCAATGAAAATGCCTATCGCATGGCGGCTTCCATGGCATTCAAGGATGGGTGCCGCCGCGCCGATCCTGTATTGCTCGAGCCGATGATGGCGGTAGAGGTCGAAACGCCTGAAGAAAAAATGGGTGATGTCATCGGCGATCTGGCGTCGCGCCGTGGCATGATCCAGGGCATGGAAGACATTCCCGGGGGCTCGGGCAAAGCCGTACGCGCCGAAGTGCCTTTGGCGGAAATGTTCGGCTATTCCACGACCTTGCGCTCGCTGACGCAGGGGCGTGCAACTTACACCATGGAATTCCGGCGTTACGCCGAGGCGCCCGCACAGGTCGCCGAGGCCGCGGTTCGCTCCCGGGGAACAGCTGGCCTGAAAAGCTGAAACGGGCTTGCCACATGGCGCTGCACCGATTGTTTGAATCAGCAGGAACGCGGGCGTCGTCGTGTGTCTCTAATAGGGTGAGTAACGAGTAGCTAGTAGCGGTTTTCACCCATTTTATTCAAAGGACCAGACAATGACCACGTATGACGCAAGGCTGAAAAAGCGTGAGGAAGTTGCCGCGGGCACGATGGCTTTTCATATTGAAAAACCAGCCGGGTTTACCTTCAAACCGGGACAGGCCATCGATGTTATTTTGCCCGAGTCGGTAGTGGCCGACGCGCAGAATGCCCGGCATACCTTTTCTATCGTCAGTTCAGCGGCTCAAAACGAGTTGACATTCGCCACCCGGATGCGCGATAGCGTGTTCAAGAATGCGCTCAAGGCCTTGCCCATTGGGACTGCGCTAAAAATCGAAGGGCCGTTTGGCTCGTTGACTCTGCACAACAATCGTGCCCGTTCGGCCATTTTTATTGCCGGAGGCATTGGTATCACGCCGTTCATGAGCATTTTGCAGCAGGCGGCCCACGACAAGCTGCCCCACGAGCTGATATTGCTTTACGCCAATCGTCGCCCGGAAGATTCGGCGTTCCTGGCCAACCTGCAAGAGCTTGAACAACAAAACGCGCATTTCAGACTGGTGTGCGTCATGTCGGAAATGGCCAAGTCCAGCCAGCCCTGGAGCGGTGAAACCGGCCAGATCGACGGCAAGCTGATACAGCGGGTTGTGGGCACCTTGCAAAGCCCTGTGTATTATCTGGTCGGCCCGCCGGCCATGGTCGAAGCCATGCGCGGGGCGTTAAATGCAACAGGCGTTGACGATGACGATATCCGGACCGAAGAATTTTACGGATATTGACTGGCCGGCCGTCAACGGTTTTGTAGCGGCACGGCGTGTTCGTAGCGACCCGACGCTTTTGTAGCGGCAGCCCTTGTGGCTGCCATCGGCGCAATAACCTGGATCCCGTTTAGCAAAAATGGCAGCCACAAGGGCTGCCGCTACGGATACGTGCGTTTTGTAGGCACGGTAGCCAGGACAAGCCCCATCAAGGCCACAGCAAACGCAAGCATTTGAGTTCCGGCCAGGCGTTCGCCCAGTATCAGCACGCCGACGACGGCCGCCGTGATCGGCAGCATGACCGAAAATACCCCCGCCCGCGCAGCGGGAATGGATTTCAGGCCGGTCATCCATAGCCATACCGTCCATACGCTCGCGGCCAACGCGTAAAAGAGCAGCAGCGCCCAGGAGCCGGCGCCCACCGCCGTAAAGTCGAAATGCAGCGCGACATAGGCGCCCATGGGCGTCATCAGCACGAAACCCCATAGATTGATGACGGCGCTGATGCGCTTCGGGCTAAGCACGGCAGTTAGCTTTTTGCCTATGACCGCGTAAAACGCTTCACACAGCACGGTACCGAACAGCAGCAGATTGCCCAGCCATACCTTCGCCGCTGGAGCACCTGCTCCCAAATGCTGAGCGACTGCAGCGCTGTCGGGTTTGGCCAGCGCCAGCAAGCCGATGCCTAGTGCGCCGCAAGCCACGGCAGCCCATACGCGCCGTCCGATTTGCTCTTTCAGCAACGCCCAGCTCATTAGCGCAATCGCGGCGGGAATGGCCGACATGATCACGCCGGCTGAAACGGCCGAACTCATACTGACGCCATAAACCATGCACAGCGTGTACAGGAAGTTGCCCAGAAAAGATTCCAGAAATACCAGCTTGCGGGTCTGGGTAGTCATCTTGGGTTCGGCCGCGGGCTTTCTTATCCAGCGCAACATGGCGATTCCGCCAATGCCGAAACGCAGCCATGCCAGTAGAAAAACCGGAAAGACCAGGGCCAGCGGCTTGGACAGGGCAACGTAGCTGCCCACCAGCGACATGCTGAGCGCGAGGCAGCCGTATGCCATCATGCGGCCTGGTCCCCGGTGGATTGAGTTTGTCACGGCAGATTTTCCCTGAAAATAATCTGGCTTTGAATCGATTCGACGCCGCTCATCACGCCGCGATGATCGCGTAAATTGGCGAAAATCCGGATGCAGCTCATGGTGGCCGATTGCGGGTTTTGGGTAATGACGGCATCCATCGAGCCGTCAATGAGCAAAGCCCGCGTGTCGGGTGTCAGGCCGTGCCCGATAAACACGACCTTGTGGGCCACACCCGCTTCCTTTAGCGCCTGAGCCACGCCGTCCGAGGCGCCGCCGATATTGTAGATGCCGGCCAGATCGGGCGATTGCTCCAGTAAATGCCGGGTGATGCGATAGTTTTCCTGTGCATTGTCCAGACCCTCGCGCAGGCCGACAACGTCGATGGCCGGAAAATACTCTTTAAACAAATACAAAAAGCCCATTTCGCGTTCTTCGTGGGCCCGGTAGCTCAGGCTGCCGGCGATCATGGCTACCTTGGCGGCACGCGGCCCGATGAAGCGGGCAATCAGATAAGCGGCCGTGCGGCCTGCCGCACGATTGTCCAGGCCGATATAGGCCGCCCGCCCCGAGTTGGAAATGTCGGTGATGAGCGTGACAACATGCACCCCCTTTTCAACCAGGAAATTGACGGCGTCGCGCACCAGCGGATGCTCGATGGCCATGAACGCGACTCCGTCGGCGCGCTCGGCCTGTTTGATCAGGCGCGCGGCGAGCAGCTGAGGGTTGAAGCCTTCAATATATTCGACCCGGCTTTTCACGTTGAAGGGAGCCCAGCTTTCTTGTGAATAATTGATCGTGTCGCCCAGCATGTTGATGAATCGGTTTGTGCCTTTGGGCAATAAAAAGGCAATGCGCATGGGGCTGGGACTTAGTGCTTCATAAATGTCTTTTTCGGGAAGGTAATCCAGTTGCGCCGCGGCCTTGAGCACTTGCTGGATGGTTATGTCGCGCACGCCGCTGCGCCGATTGAGCACCCTATCCACAGTGGCGGTCGATACGTTGGCTGCGCGGGCGATGTCGCTGACAGTCGCCCGTGTTGCGGGTGCGGCATCATGGTATCTGGCTTTCATACATCAAAATCCATCATTTTTTTTGTTTGACCCGATTATCCTATCACTATACTGTGTCGATGTGTCAGTTTGGTTAATCAAAAAACATCAAATAGCATCAGGAGACAGATATGCAAAAATATACGCGCCGCAGCGTCCTGCGCACACTTTCCGCGCTTCCGCTGATCGGTATTGGGTCTGCCATGCCATCCATCGCCCGGGCCGCCGAATTTTCATATAAATACGGCAATAACCTGCCGTTGAGCCACCCCTTGAATGTACGGGCCAAGGAAGCCGCCGACGAAATCCGCGACAAATCCAAAGGGCGCGTCCAAATCACCATTTTTCCCAACAACCAGTTGGGCGGCGACACGGATATGCTGGCCCAGGTGCGATCGGGCGGCATCCAGTTTTTTACCCCCTCGTCGCTGGTTATCGCGACACTGGTGCCGTCGGCGGCCATCAACGCCGTCGGTTTCGCTTTTTCGGATTACACGCAGGTCTGGAATGCCATGGATGGCAAGGTGGGTGCGCTGGTGCGGGCCGACATCCGCAAATCCCGTTTATATGCATTTGAAAAAATGTGGGATAACGGTTTCCGGCAGGTCACCAGCAGCAAAGCCCCTGTAAAAACCGCTGCCGATATGGCCGACCTGAAAATCCGCGTACCGGTCAGCCCGCTTTCGATTTCCATGTTCAAGGCTTTGGGCGCAGCACCCACCAGTTTGCAATTCAGCGAGGTGTATTCGGCGCTGCAAACGAAAATTGTCGATGCGCAGGAAAATCCGTTGCCGATTATCCAGGTGGCCAAGCTGTACGAAGTACAAAAGTATTGCTCGCTGACCAACCATATTTGGGATGGGTTTTGGTTTATCGCCAATGGCGCGGCGTGGGATCGTTTGCCGGCCGACCTCAAAACGGTTGTGGCCGACGCGATCAATGGCGCCGGCATGCGTCAGCGTGAGGACATCAAGAAGCTGAATGATTCGGTGCAGGCCGACCTGCAGTCCAAAGGCCTTGTCATCAACGCGGCGGCCTCGGATAGCTTTCGCGCCAAGTTGCGTCAGGCAGGTTTTTATAAAGAGTGGAAGGGCCGTTTTGGCGAGGCCGCCTGGGATGTCCTGGAACAGTCTGTAGGCAAACTGGCCTAGCCGTATTCCGGAAAACCCTATGTCGCACGCATACACTCCCGCAACTCCCGTACTGCCGCTACGCCCGAACTCGGGCATCGAGAGGGTTGCTGCGCGGGTGGGTGCCTGCCTCGGCGCCATTGTCGAGGTTTTCGCCGCCTTGCTCATTTTGATTGAAATCGCGGTGTTGTTCAGTGGCGTGGTGGCGCGCTATGTCATACATGTGCCGCTGGTGTGGACCGATGAGCTGGCCACCACGCTTTTTTTGTGGCTCTCGATGCTGGGGGCGGTGATTGCCTTGCGCCGCGGCGATCATATGCGCATGACGGCCTTCATCGACCGGGCCGGCCCCAGGGCCAAAGAAGTGTTGCAGGTATTTTCGATTACGTCATCGCTGGTCTTTTTGGTGCTGATCCTGTTTCCCGCTTGCGAGTATGCCTACGAAGAGTCTTTTATTGTTACTCCGGCCCTGGAAATCAATAATCTCTGGTGCGCGTCGGCCCTGCCCATAGGCATAGGCCTGATGCTGCTGGTTTCCGTATTGCGGCTGATTGAATCGAGCGATAAAAAAATCGTGGCCTGCAGCCTTGTCGGCACGGTTGCGCTGGTGGTTGCTTTCTGGCTGGCAAAGCCTTTGTTTGCAGGGTTGGGCGATGCGAACCTGATTATATTTTTTGTGGTGATCGTGGCCGCCAATGTGTTTTCCGGGGTGCCCATCGCTTTTTCCTTTGCCCTGGCAACGTTCGGCTACCTTACCCTGACGACTTCCACGCCGCTGGTTGTTATGGTGGGCCGCCTGGACGCGGGCATGTCGCACCTCATTTTGCTGGCGGTGCCGTTATTCATATTTCTGGGCGCGCTCATCGAAATGACAGGCATGGCCCGGGCCATGATTCAGTTTCTGGCCAGCCTTTTGGGGCATGTGCGAGGCGGCCTGTCGTATGTACTGATCGGCGCCATGTATTTGATCTCGGGCATATCCGGCTCCAAGATAGCGGATATGGCCGCCATCACGCCCGTGCTGTTTCCGGAGATGACAAAGCGCGGGTCCGAGCCCGGCGAGTTGATTGCTTTGTTGGCGGCCACCGGAGCCCAGACCGAAACCATTCCGCCTTCCATTGTTCTCATCACCATTGGCTCCGTAACCGGCGTTTCGATTGCCGCTTTGTTTGCCGGCGGTATCGTTCCGGCCGTGGTGCTGGGCGCGTCGCTATGCGGCGTGGTGTGGTGGCGCCACCGGAAGGTGGATCAGAGTCAGGTCGAGCGCGCTGGAAAAAAAGAAATCGGCCGTCTGCTCATGGCCGCCGTACCGGCCGTTTCTCTGCCATTTGTTATCCGTGCCTCGGTGGTCGAGGGCATCGCCACGGCCACCGAGGTCTCGACCATCGGCATTGTTTACTCGGTGCTGCTCGGCCTTTTTGTTTATCGCCAGTTCGATTGGAAGCGGGTCATGCCGATGTTGATCGAAACGGCCTCGCTGGCCGGCGCGATCATGTTGATTATTGGTTGCGCGACATCCATGGCGTGGGCGTTGACGCAGTCCGGCTTTTCCAGCGATCTGGCGCGCCTGATGGCCGGCGTGCCGGGCGGCTCGTACGGCTTCCTGGCCATTTCAGTGGTGACATTCATCATTCTGGGCAGCGTGCTCGAAGGCATACCCGCGATCGTCCTGTTCGGACCTTTGCTGTTTCCTGTCGCCAAGGAGATGGGGATCAACGAAGTGCACTATTCGATCGTGGTTATTTTTTCCATGGGGATCGGCTTGTTCTCGCCGCCGTTCGGCGTCGGCTATTACGGCGCCTGCGCCATCAGCAAGGTTAATCCGAGTGATGGCATGCGCCATATATGGGGCTATATCGCGGCGCTGCTGGCCGGCCTGTTTCTGGTCTGCGCCATCCCCTGGTTTTCCACCGGATTCATTACCTAGAGGCCTCAGGTAATCCAGGCCTTTATATACCCATGCAGGTTTTGTATAGAGCAACGCACGTTTTTCGGGAATGACAATGAGCACATTTTTTGGACAAATACGCCAGTTGGGTTATGTCGTCAACGACATAGAGCAGGCGATGAATTACTGGAGTCGTTCGCTGGGGGTCGGCCCGTGGTACTACAACCCCAAAGTACCCATTACCGATTATCGGTACGACGGCCGGCATTACGAGCCGCATAATTCCGTGGCCCTGGCCAATTCCGGCTTTGTGCAGGTCGAGCTTATTCAGACTCGCAACGACGTGCCTTCCATGTACCAGGATTTTCTGCGGGCCGGCCATACCGGTTTGCAGCATATTGCTTATTGGACGGAGCATTACGACAGTGATCTGGAGCGCCTGCTCAAGCAGGGGTTCAAGCCGAAAATGAGCGGCCAGGTGGGTGAGCGCGGCCGATTCATTTATTTTGACACGGAATATCACCCCGGCACCGTCATTGAGCTGTCGGAGGTGGCCGGCCCCAAGGGCAAACTGTTTGACTTGATCCGGCGTTCCTCCGAGGGCTGGAACGGCGAAGACCCCGTCCGCGATTTTCCCGATCTGCGAACCCTTTAGGCCATTCTTTGCCGCTCCCGGCAGGTACTCTTTAATGAATTCAGATCGCCTTACCGCTGCTTATTTAATTGAAACGCCGTTTGCGCCGGAAAAAATAGCGGAGATCATGGCCGGCGAACAGTCGTGCGGCACCTTTACTCGCGTGGCGGGAGAAACCGATGATTTGCGTATGCGTGCGCGTGCGCGGGTCGAGTCGATTACCGAACGGCCGGCGGTGGATGCGCCCAGCCTGCCCAATGCGTATCTGCAAGCGCGCAAAATAGCGGGGCCTTGGCGCCGGGCGCGCGTGGAGCTGTCGTTTCCGGTAGCCAATATCGGCATTAATCTTCCGACGCTGGCGGCAACCGTGGCGGGGAATTTATATGATCTGGGCGAGGTCACCGGCATGCGGCTCGAGTCGCTTTCAATGCCTTCGGCTTATCGCATGAAATATGATTTGCCCAGTCTCGGTATTGAAGGCACGCGCGCGAAAACCGGAGTTCATGGGACGAGTTTGATCGGCACGATTATTAAACCCAATGTCGGAATGTCGGCCAATGAAACGGCGCAATTGGTCAAGGTGCTGTGCGAGGCCGGCGTGGATTTCATCAAGGACGACGAGGTGTGCGCCAATCCGGCGCACGCGCCTCTGGCCGACCGCGTGCCGGCCGTTATGTCCGTTATCCGCGCGCATGCCCAGCGCACCGGTAAGCACGTCATGATGGCCTTTAACATTACAGACGAAACCGATGCCATGCGCCGTCACGCCGATCTGGTGGAAAAGGAGGGCGGCAGTTGCGTCATGGTCAGTCTGAACTACTGCGGATTCTCGGCCGCCCAGACCCTGAGGCGAAGTACGGGCCTGGCCTTGCACGGTCATCGAAACGGATTCGGCGCCTTGTCGCGCCACCCCTTGCTGGGCATGTCTTTTCAGCCCTATCAGGCTTTGTGGCGCCTGGCGGGGGTTGATCACATGCACGTGCACGGCTTGCAGGGGAAATTTTCGCAAACGGATGAGGAGGTTGTCCACGCTGCCCGGGATTGTTACGCCTCTATGTCGGACGAAGTCGATGACCGGGTGTTGCCGGTGTTTTCGTCGGGTCAGTGGGCCGGCACCGTGCCTGCAACCTGGTCGGCGATTAAAAGCGACGACCTGCTGTTCATGTCGGGCGGGGGAATCCTCGCCCATCCTCATGGGCCGGCTGCGGGTGTTGCCAGCCTGCGCCAGGCTTGGGAGGCGCAGCGTGGCGGCGTCACCCTTGAGGAATACAGCCGGCATCATCCGGAACTTGCCGCGGCACTTGCCTTTTTCGGCCAGCCTCGATAATGACATTGAAAGCAGGTTGGTACGGCGACGATTTTACCGGGGCCACGGATACCCTGGCCGTTGCGGCGCGTGCCGGTTGGCGTACGTTGTTGTTTCTGGATGTGCCGACCCCTGCGCAACTGGCCCTGGCGGGGGAGCTCGATGCCTTGGGCGTGGCGGGCTCGGCCCGGACAATGAGTCCGCAGCAGATGCGGGAGGCATTGCCGCGCATCGGCGAATTCTTCAGGCGGATGCGCGTTCCGGTGTTGCTTTACAAGTGCTGTTCAACGTTTGACAGCTCGGCGCAAACCGGCAGCCTGGGCACGGCAATCTCGGTGTTGGGCGGCTACGTTGACGATGACACGGTGTATGTCGTGGGCGGGCAGCCCGATATCGGCCGGTTTTGCTGCTTCAGCAATCTTTTTGCCGCTGTGGGCGCCGGTGGCGAAATCTGCCGGCTGGATCGTCACGCAACGATGAAGGCGCATCCGGTGACGCCCATGAACGAGGCCGATTTGCGCCGTCATTTGAAGCGCCAGGGTGTCAAGTCTGTCTTGCCTGTGCACTACCCCTGTTATGAACTGCCCGAACGTGAACTCGATGATCGTGTGGATGCTTTGTTGTCCGACCTGCGCTCAAAAGAGCAGGGCGCCTTACTGTTTGATGTTGCTCGCGCGGACGACCTCGCGGTGATCGGGCGGCAGCTTGCGCGACAATCTGAACGTGGGTCTTTATTGACAGTTGGCCCGAGCGCCGTCGTCCAGGCGCTTGCGGTGCATTGGAATCGCACGCAGCCCGCCTTGCGTGATAGCCTCCCGCCCGTTGCGACGATCAAGACCTCGTTTGACGGCAGGCTGGATGTAGGCCAGGGGCGGGTGGCCAGGCATGCGGATATCGGCGCCGTATTTGTTTTTGTCGGCAGCATGTCGCCGGTTACGGCTGTGCAGGTGCGCCATGCAGGTTCGTATGAGCATGTACCCATCGATGGCGTGGAGCTGATTGAAAGCCCTTCCTATGCAAATCTGCAGCATGGTGTCATTACGGCATTACTGGATGCGGGCCGGCATGTATTGGCCTACGTGACGGCCAGCCCTGTTGCATCGCGCAGCGTGCCCCCGGGCGACCTGGCGCGCGCCACGGCCGGCTTTATCAAGAGGGTGGTCGATCAACAGGCCGCGGGCGCTGCACCGCTGCGCCGCCTGGGCGTGGCGGGTGGAGATACGTCCAGCCTGGCGGCCAGGACGTTGGATATCTGGGCCTTGTCCTTTGCCGGAGTACTCGCTCCGGGGGTGACATTGTGCCGGGCGCATAGCGACGATTCACGCTTGCATGGCCTAGAGCTTATGCTTAAGGGAGGCCAGATGGGTTCGCCCGATATCTTTGAACGGCTGCTCGCCTGAATAGTGCGCTGATAACCTCATGAGCCGCCTCTCATTCCGCTCCTGAATCAGTCGTGTGTCGGCTTTGCGTGGGTTTTATGGCAGCCACAAGGGCTGCCGCTACATATACGTACCTGCCGCTAATGTAGTGGCAGCCCTTGTGGCTGCCATCCCAATCAGCCTACTATTGGTTTAGAAACGGAATTAATACGAGGCGCGGTTTATTATGCCTTGGCGACTTGCGGCTCGCAGCGCACCTCGGTTTTAACCGAATTGGCAATGAAACATTCTTCGTGCGCTTCGTGGTGCATGTTCTCAAGTTGGGCCTTGGTCGGGATTTTCTCGCCTGAAAAACTGACCTCGGGTTTAAGCGTGACCAGCGTCATGGCCCAATTGCCTTCGGTGTTTTCTCCCATCACCCCGGCGGCTTTATCCAGATACTGATCGACGCAGAACCCCTGTTTGGCGGCTATCGACAGAAACCACAACATGTGGCAGCTGGAAAGCGCGGAAACGAAAAGCTCTTCAGGGTCGACCGCCGTTTTGTCCGACAAGGGGGCGGGCACCACGTGAGGCGATGAAGATGCGTGGACTTCCGCACCGCCGTCAAAGCGCAGGGTATGTTTGCGGCTGTACTTTTTGCCCAGGAAGTCCTGGCCGTTGCGTGTCCAGCTTACTTCGACTACATACTCTGCCATAACAAGATCTCCTGGCGGCGAATAGCGGATTCCTGCGGGTGTAATACGCTGATGCGGTGAGGCGGCCTTGCGAGTTGTCTCTGGGCCGGTGCCCGCTACACCTGGATGAAGCGGCCGATGCCGGCCACGCAAACAACCAGTATGCCCAGAATAAGGTTCACGCCGATAAGCTTGCGGATCAGGTTGAGCTCGTGCGCGCCTTGAGGCCAGTTTTTTGCTTCGACGGCTTGTTTCAGCCGCGGCAAAGGCCGGTAGCAAATATACAGGAAAATCACCATCATGAGGATGCCAAGCGTCATCATCAGATGCACATGCATTCCCACGCGGGCCAGGCCGCCCAATAATTCAAAGGTCATCCAGAAACCGGTGATAAGCAAAATCAGCACCGCCAGCCATATCCACGGAAAAAAGCGTTTGAAGACCTGTGTCCATAAGGTTAGTCGCAGGGTAGGTTCAAGCAGTTGGCCGGCTACGGGGCGTAAAACCAGATAAGCGAAAAACATGCCGCCCACCCAAATGACTGCGGCAAGAAGATGCAGGGTAATGGCTAATGGCATGTGGAGGTCTCCTGTGATGAGTGCCGCAAGGGCAGCCGGTATTTCAAGGTGTTGGATGGCACCCACAAGGGGTGCCGCTACAAACACATGTTCGTCGCTAATGTAGCGGCACCCCACGTTTTGTAGTGGCACCCCTTGTGGGTGCCATCGCCACTACATCATACGTCAATGGCGTCCATCGACCCCACGCGTTTTCTTAGCTCGAATTTCTGTATCTTGCCCGTGGACGTCTTGGGCAATTCACCAAACGCAATATAGCGCGGCACCTTGAAGCCTGTGAGGTGCTGCTTGCAATGGGCAATGATCTCTTCGGCGCTGACCGTGGCGCCCGCCTTCAGCTCGATAAAGGCAAATGGCGTTTCGCCCCATTTCGGGTCGGGCTTGGCGACCACGGCGGCGGCCAGTATGGCGGGATGGCGGTATAGAACGTCTTCGACTTCAATGCTGGAAATATTTTCTCCACCTGAAATAATGATGTCCTTGCTGCGATCCTTGATCTTTGCGTAGCCGTCCGGGTACAGCACAGCCAGATCGCCGGTATGGAACCAGTCGCCGCGAAACGCCTCTTGCGTCGCCTTCGGGTTTTTCAGGTAACCCTTCATGGTGATGTTGCCGCGGAACATGATTTCACCCATGGTTTCTCCGTCGGCCGGCACCGGCAGAAGGGTGTCGGGGTCTCGCACCGAAATCGCATCCTGCAAATGGTAGCGCACGCCCTGGCGGGCGTTGAGCCGCGCGCGTTCGCCGATATCCAGACGGCTCCAGTCCTCATGTTGGGCGCAGACCGACGCCGGCCCGTAGGTCTCGGTAAGCCCATAGACGTGAGTAAGCTCAAAGCCCAGTTGCTCCATTCCTTCGATCATGGAGGCGGGAGGCGCGGCCCCCGCCACCATGGCATGCACTTTGTGGGTGATGCCCGTTTTGAATTCGTCGGGAGTATTGAGCAGCATATTGTGAACAATCGGGGCGCCGCAATAATGGGTGACGCGCTCTTTGCGTATCAGATCGAAGATGGCCACGGGATCGACGCGGCGCAAGCAAACATTGACGCCGGCGCGCGCGGCAATAGTCCAGGGAAAGCACCAGCCGTTGCAGTGGAACATGGGCAGCGTCCACAGGTAGACGGCGTGTTTGGGCATGTCCCATTCAAGAATATTGCTGATGGCGTTGATGTAGGCACCACGGTGGTGGTAGACCACACCCTTGGGATTACCTGTTGTGCCCGAGGTGTAGTTCAGGCAAATGGCTTCCCATTCGTCGGACGGCGGCTGCCAGTTGTAGTTAGGGTCGCCGCCGGCGAGCAGGGTTTCGTAATCAACGACTCCAATGCGTTCGCCTGGCCCTTGATATTGAGTATCGTCGATATCGATGATCAGGATAGGGTGCACTGCCGACCGCTCCACAAGTTTTAGCGCCTGGCTGACAAGCGGGCTGAATTCGCGATCCACCAGCAGTGCCCGAGCCTCGCCGTGGGTGAGCATGAAGGCGATGGTTTCCGGGTCGAGCCGGGTGTTCAGGGTATTGAGCACGGCGCCCGTCATGGGTACGCCGAAATGCGCTTCGACCATCTCCGGGATATTGGGCAATAGGGCGGCGACGGTGTCGCCTGCCTTGACGCCTCGCGCAATCAGCGCCGAGGCCAGCCTGCGACTGCGGTCGTAGGTTTCCTTCCAGGTGCGCCGCACCGCGCCATGCACCACCGCCGGGTGCCGCGGGTAAACCGCGGCGGCGCGTTCGATGAAGGTCAGCGGCGTGAGTACGGCATAGTTGGCCCGGTTTTTATCCAGCCCATCGGCATAAATGTGGCTCATCATGTCTCTTTTCAAATGCGTGCTTCGTGCCGCCATGGCGGGGTACGAACTTCATCCTACTATCTTCCCGAAATGCTGTCTATGAGCCGATCGAGGGTAATAGGGTTGGGTTCTTGCTTGGCTGGTATGGCACCCACAAGGGGTGCCGCTACAAAAACGTCAGCCGTTCGAAACGATTCGTGAAATCGTTGACGTTCATGGTCGCTTCTACAAATACGTATCCGTGAATCATGTAGCGCCACCCCCTGTGGGTGGCATTCCCGTCAGGAAAAATAGGCGGCGATCAGTTCTGCGGCGCGTTTTCCGCTGCGTACGGCCCCTTCCAGTACAGCTGGATAGCCGGTGTCGGTATAGTCGCCGGCTATCCAGACTCGTGGCCAGGGGGTGGCGTTCTCTGGCCGGGCCAGGTCCGGAGTGGCCGCAAATGTCGCCCGTTTTTCGATAATCGTGGCATGACCTCGCACGGGCGGCAGGGCTGGAAACCCTTGGATCTGCTCGCGCATCTGCTCCAGAATTCCCGCAACAATGTCTGCTTGCGCGTGCTGCTCCAGTGATCGAGCGTCGCTGATCACCACCGTCAGCATGGAGCGTTGGCCTTCTATGCGTGGGTTCGTCCTCGTCGGCCCTGGGCCTGGTATTTTTTTGGACGGGTTTTCTGCCACGCTGCCGTCAAACAGCCATTGGCCAAACTGACATTTCTCGGGATAGTCGTACAGCATCAGCATGGGGGCGGGCGGTTTCCAGGCGCGCTCCAACTCCAGCGTAACGGTCACAATGGGGTTGTAGCGCAATGCCGCCAGTTGCGTCAGATAGGCGTCACCCGCGGACGACGGCGCGTCGTGCTTTAGCAATCGCAAGGCCGAAGGAGCGTTGGTCGCAATCAGCGCGGCGTCGAAGCGTTCGCCTTCGACCTCGACATGGGTAGACAGGCGGTTCAGGTGGCGCACGGCCTGGCCGTAACGCAGGTCGAGTTTTTCTGCAGCCCGGGTCGGCCATAGCTCGGATAGACGAACGCGCGGCAGCATGATGTCGCAGGCGCCTCGGGCACCACCCAGACTGTCGCGCAGAACATTGGCGAGCAATTGGGCGCAGGCCTGTTCGATGGGAGTATTCAGCGTCGCCAGGCATAAGGGTCGCCAAAAGCGGCGTACGACCGAGTCGGATTGCCGGCCGGCACGTAGCCAGTCGCCGACCGTGGCGCTGGCAGGTACGACCCAGCCCCGATCTCGCAAATTTTGCATCAGGGTGATGAGCCGTACACGTTCCGTCACGCTCAGGCCGCGCGCAACCAGTATCCCGCCCAGCAGGTGCAGGGGGGCGGGCAGCAGCGCGGCTTTAAGACGAAAACTGCCGTCCGCGGCTTGCAGGCTAAGCCGTAGCCGCTGCAGGCGCGATTCCAATGGAATCTGCAGCTCGCGCATCAAGGCCCAGGTTTCGGTATAAGCGCCCAGCAGTATATGCTGGCCATTATCGATGGTTGCGTTTAACGGCGGCGATTGGACGCTGCGTGCCCGCCCGCCCAGGGTTCGCGCCGCTTCGAAGACGACTGGCTGATGGCCGCTGCGCTGCAGATAAATCGCCGCGCTCAAACCTGCCCAGCCTGCGCCGATGACGGCTATTTTCATCTGGCTAGTTGTTTCACAAGGCCGCGCCCGCCTCCGACCCAGGTTTTCCAGGCCAGCCACAGCTTGCGTATGGGGGTGAGCGAAATGCGCTGATCCAGCACATGCCAGTTGTCGCGTTCGATTTCTTCAAGCAGGGCGTAATAGATGGCGGCCATCATCAAGCCGGGTCGTTGTGCGCGTCGATCAGCTTCGGGCAGCGCACGCATGGCCTCGCGATAACACTGCCTGGCGCGCTGCGTTTCAAAGCGCATGAGTTCAACGAAACGTTCGGAGTGCTGGCTGTTCAAGATTTCCGAGGCCTGAACATTGTATTTCTGCATATCGTCCACGGGCAGGTAAATGCGGCCGCGGCGCGCATCGTCGCCTACGTCTCGAATAATGTTGGTCAACTGAAACGCCAGGCCCAGCTTTTGGGCGTATTCCAGTGTAGCGTCTTGGGTATAGCCGAAAATGCCGGCAGACAACTCGCCCACGACGCCTGCGGCATGCCAGCAGTATTTGCTCAAGCCGGCCCAATCCACATAACGCGTGAGATCCAGATCCATTTCCATGCCGTCGATAATGGCCAGCAGCCGCGTGGCGTCCAGACGGCACGGCTCAATATGCGGGGCGAGGGCCTGGGTGACTGGATGGTCGGTCTTGCCCACGAACATTTGTTCGATTTGCGTGCGCCACCAAGCGAGCTTGATCCGTGCGACGGAAGGATCCGAGCACTCATCGACGACGTCGTCCACCTCTCGGCAAAAGGCGTAAAGCGCCGTGATGGCCTTGCGCCGCTCGGGTGGCAAAAACAAAAATGCGTAATAGAAGCTGGAACCGCTTTGAGCGGCCTTTTCTTGGCAGTATTCGTCAGGGCTCATATTTTGAAAAAGAGGTAGGCCGAAAGGTGTTTGGGTGTCAACGCAGCGCGCGCCAGAGCAACACGGCCCAGTCGCGCTTTTGCAGGGTAGGTCGGTGGAAGAATACGTCGTAGTGTAGTTGGTCGAGGCGTTCGAGAATACGTAAACCCCCATGTACAACAAGCTTTAACTCCAGACCGATGCGGCCCGGCAGGCGGCGCGCCAGAGGCAGGCCGCGCCTGAGCAGTTCGCGGGCCTGCTGAACCTGGGCTTGCATCAGGCCTTGCCAGGCAGCGTCGATCCGTTGCGTGGCGATGTCTGTTTCACTGACGCCATATCGGGCGAGCTTGTCTTGCGGTAGGTAAATACGTGATTTTCTCCAGTCGATGGCGACATCTTGCCAGAAATTGACCAATTGCAGGCCCGTACAGATGGCGTCGGATTCTTGCAGGTTTTGCGGTGTGACGGCCTGGTATAGATGCAGCATGAGGCGGCCCACCGGATTGGCTGAGCGCGAACAGTAATCAAGGAGCGCCGCGTCATTGGCGTAGCGATGGATGCTCACGTCCTGTTCGAAAGCCGAAAGCAGATCGAAAAAGGCCTGCAGCGGGAGCTGGTGTTTGTGTATGGTGCGGGCAAGAGGGATGAATATGTCGGCCGGCGCGTCGATTTGCGCGGGTTCGAATGTGCCGCTGCCTATGTCATGCAAGGCCTTGCGGTAGCCTGCCAGTTGCGCCAGGCGTATCGGCTCGCTGGCATCGCCTTCATCGGCAATATCGTCGGCGCTGCGGGCAAAGCGGTAAATATGTGTGATGGGCTCGCGCAGGCGCGCCGGCAAAAGCAGGGATGCAACCGGGAAATTTTCGTAGTGATCAACGGCCATGTACATCTTTATGTAAGGGGAAGCCGCCATTTTAAGAGCGGTCTGGCGTTTAGGCCCGATGCTGTGCGGATTTGGCGCCAAACGTCAAGTATTGTCACAGGGGTCTTAACGAAGACGGCGGAACTGGATTAGACTTCGGCTACCAGGAGGAGTTATGCCACGTCCTATTTTGGCACGCATTTCGTTGTCTGCACTAAGTCATAATCTTGAAGTCGTGACCCGTCAGCTAAAACCGGCTGCGGCTCATCGGCCGCGGCCCTTGGTCTGGGCTGTCATCAAGGCGAACGCCTACGGCCACGGCATTCTTAATGCGGTCCGGGGCTTCTCCAGGGCCGACGGCCTGGCCATGCTGGATATCGATGAAGCCGTGCGCTGCCGACAGGCCGGCTGGACCAAACCCATTTTGTTGCTTGAAGGTTTCTTCGAACCAGACGATATCGCCATCCTTGAGCAATACCGAATCTCTATTGCGGTGCACCATCAGAGTCAGCTCGACATGCTGAGCCAGGCCCGCCCGCGCCAGCCTATCGATGCCTTGATTAAATTGAATACGGGGATGAACCGCCTGGGGTTTCCCGCAGCGCAATACGCGAACGCCTATCGGCAGGCTATAGGCTTGCAGGAACAGCGTATTCTGGGTTCGTTGGGGAAAATGACGCATTTTGCGCGGGCTGACGATGATGCCGCGGTAACGCGTGAACAGATTGATCTATTCGATAATATGACCCGCGATTTGCCCGGCAAGGTAAGCGTGTGCAATTCGGCGGGAACTCTTACCGCCGGCCTATGGTCAACACTGGAGCCGGTGGAACAATGGATACGCCCCGGCATTTGCCTGTACGGCGCGACGCCATTCGACGACAAGCCGGCCAGTGACTTTGGCTTGCTTCCCGCCATGACCCTGAGTGCGGCGCTGATTAGCGTGCGTCGCATTGAAGCGGGGGCGGGGGTCGGGTATGGGCATGCCTTTGTCGCGCCAGAGGCTATGACTATAGGCGTGGCGGCCTGCGGCTATGCCGACGGTTACCCGCGCCATGCGCCCACGGGGACTCCTGTATGTGTGGATGGCGTCATGACACGTACACTGGGGCGGTTGTCCATGGATATGCTGATTGTCGATTTGAGTCCGGCGCCACAAGCCCATGTAGGCAGTCAAGTGGTACTGTGGGGCGAGGGCGGCCCTTCGATCGACGCGGTTGCGCGCGCCGCGGGCACTTTGGGGTATGAGCTAATGTGCGCAGTGGCCCCACGAGTGCCGGTGGTGGTTGTATAAACGGGTTGTACAAAAAGATAAGACCCAAGCTGGATTCATTCCAAGGAAACGATCAGTGAAAAATAAATGTGTACTGGTGACCGGGGCAACCAAAGGCATAGGCTGGGCAATCAGCCGGCGTCTGGCCGACTCGGGCTGCCATGTCGTGGGTTTGGCGCGGCATACGCAAGAGATTGATTTCCCCGGCTACCTCTACTCTTGCGATTTGCAAAATGCGGGTGAAACCGAAGATATTCTGCGCATCATTCGCGAAAAATACCCTGTCGATGCGGTGGTCAACAACGTCGGGATGGTTCGCCCCGAACCGTTGGGCGAGGTCGATCTGGCCTCGCTCTACGAGGTGTTCGACCTGAATGTGCGCGTGGCCGTCCAGGTGACCCAGGCATTTATCCCGTCGATGAAGGCGCGCAAAGACGGGCGCATTGTCAACATCTGCAGCCGTGTGACTCATGGCGGGGTGCTGCGCACCAGTTATTCCGCGGCCAAGAGCGCGCTTATCGGCTGTACCCGGACTTGGGCGCTGGAATTGGCCGAATACGGAATTACTGTTAACGCCGTATCGCCCGGGCCGATTGAAACCGAGCTGTTTCGCGCCGCCCAGCCGGTGGGCAGCGAGGCCGAGAAAAAAGCCCTGGCGTCGATCCCGATGGGACGTCTTGGCCAGGCCGCCGAGGTGGCGGCGGCCGTCACCTTCTTTTTGTCGGAGGAGGCAGGCTTCATTACCGGCCAGGTTCTGGGCGTGGATGGCGGCGGCAGCCTGGCGGGCCGCTAAATTGCCGGCTTCGATTCGAATCGGCAGGCGCATACCCGGTTAAACTGCGGGTATGGCCAAATCGAAAAGTTCCTATGTATGCATGGAGTGCGGTGGCACCAGCCTGAAATGGGCGGGCCAGTGTCCGCACTGCAATGCCTGGAATTCGCTGCAAGAGTCGCTTGACGCGGGCACATCCACACATCGTTTTGCTCCTCTGGCGGGCGCCGGCCCCATACGCAGCCTGGCTGAGATCGAGGCGCGCGAGTTGCCGCGCCAGCCATCGGGCATTCCCGAATTCGACCGGGTGTTGGGCGGCGGCCTCGTCGCCGGCGCCGTGGTGCTGATCGGGGGCGATCCGGGCATCGGCAAGTCGACGCTTTTGCTGCAGGCGATGGCGTCCTTGTCCAAGGCCGTAAACGTGCTGTATGTGACGGGCGAAGAATCTGCCGAGCAAGTGGCGTTGCACGCCAGGCGTCTTGAACTGGCGACCAGCGGGATCAATCTCCTGGCTGAAATCCGCCTTGAAGCGATTGTGACGGCGTTGACCGAGACGCGGCCCAGCGTGGCCGTCATTGATTCGATCCAGACCCTTTATTCCAGCGAACTGAGTGCTGCGCCGGGTTCCGTCTCGCAGGTGCGCGAGTGCGCGGCGCAACTGACGCGTCTGGCCAAGCAGACAGGCATTACTATCGTCCTGATTGGCCATGTGACCAAGGATGGAACGCTGGCGGGGCCGCGCGTACTCGAACATATTGTCGACACGGTGTTGTATTTCGAGGGTGACACTCATTCATCCTTCAGGCTTGTTCGGGCGTTCAAGAATCGTTTCGGCGCCGTCAACGAGCTAGGCGTGTTTGCCATGACCGACAAAGGTTTGCGCGGGGTCAGCAATCCGTCAGCCTTGTTTCTGTCGCAGCATGATCAGGATGTGGCGGGCTCTTGCGTGATGGCCACTCAGGAGGGAACGCGGCCTTTGCTGGTCGAGATTCAGGCCCTGGTTGATAGCGCGCATGCCCCCAATCCGCGGCGTTTGTCAGTGGGGCTCGAAGGCACGCGCCTGGCCATGTTGCTGGCTGTGTTGCATCGTCATGCGGGCGTTGCCACTTTTGATCAGGATGTGTTCGTCAATGCGGTGGGGGGCGTCAAGATTACCGAGCCGGCCGCTGATCTGGCCGTTTTGCTGGCCATCATGTCTTCGATGCGCAATCGGCCTTTGCCCAAGGGGCTGATTGTATTTGGCGAGGTGGGGCTGGCGGGCGAGATCCGCCCCGCCCCGCGGGGCCAGGAGCGGTTGCGCGAGGCGGCCAAGCTGGGTTTTAACGTAGCGCTTATCCCCAAGGCCAATGCGCCCAGGCAGGCCATTGAAGGCCTGGATATCTGGGCAGTGGATCGCGTGGATGCCGCCATAGATCGCCTGCGCCAATGATGACGTTCATGGCGATAATTTCATGTAGACGCCATCTTGGCCGTGGCGGATATGTAGCGGCACCCCTCGTGGGTGCCATATTTCATAAAGGAATACCCAGGTGGAGTGGTACCTAATCGTGTTGGGCTGCCTCTTGTCTGGCGCGCTGATCGGGTTTACGGGCGGGGTGCTGGGTATCGGCGGCGGTTTGCTGGCCATTCCCCTGCTGGGCCTGGTGTTCGGCATGCCGCAGCAGGCTGCGCAGGGCACGGCCCTCATCATGGTCTTGCCGGCGGTGCTGATATCGGTGCGCAAATACAATCAGTATTCGAAAATCGATCTGCGCGCCGCTGCGGCCGGCGCCGCGGGTTCCATTGTCTTTACGTGGCTGGGCGCCCGGTTTGCCCTGGGCATCGATCCCACCTTGTTGCGCCGTGTTTATGCCGTATTCATTTTAGGTATCGCCATCTTTTATTTTTTCCAGAGCCGGCCAAGAAACCCAAATGGTCGGCCAGCCTCGCCGCCTCGCAGCGCGGCAGACTACCACAAGGGTTGGTTCGCGCTGGTAGGGGTGCTGGCCGGTACGATAGGGGGTGTTTTTGGCGTAGGCGGGTCGGTGGTGGCCGTACCGTTTCTCACCACGTTTTTTCGTTTGCCGCAAACTTCGGCGCAGGCTTTGGCGATGACCACCATTATTCCCGGAACCTTTGTGGCGCTCTTGACGTATTCGGCGCATGGACAGGCCCACTGGTCGCAAGGGATACCATTGGCGATCGGCAGCATTTGCTGTGTTCCCTATGGAGTCCGGCTTGCGTACTCGATGCCCGAGCCGCGTCTGAAAAGAATATTTGCCGTGATGCTGCTGGTAATCATGTTTTTATTGCTGGCCAAGGCCTGACACGATGGCTACGCGCTGGCTTTTTGCAGAGGTGTCCTGATGCAGCCCGCCGTGCGTAGCGCAGAGATTACCCTGGAAGACGGGGCAATACGTTTTGATCCTGGCCGCGTGGGGCATCCCGGCGCGTTCCTGTTTGATCCGGAGGCACCCCAAAATCGGGCTGCGCCGGTGCAGGTGGGCGGGCGTCAAGGCGCCTGGTACACGCAGGGCGAGTATGGGGCTGGCGTGCTGCGTCATTACCGGCGTGGCGGCCTGATCGCACGCCTTAGCCGGGATCGTTACGTTTGGGCGGGCGCGGGGCGTGTACGTTCATTTGCGGAGTTCGAACTGTTGCAAAACATGCACGCTCAGGGCTTGCCGATTCCAGCGCCTTTGGCGGCGGCATATTGGCGTAGCGGGATGACGTATCGCGCGGCGATATTGATTGAACGTTTGCCTCATGTGCAGACCTTGGCCAAGGTGCTCGATCGGCCCAGCCATCAGGCGGTGGCCGAGGCTATCTTTTCCATGCATCAGGCGGGGGTGTGGCATGCCGACTTGAATGCCTATAACATTTTGCTCGGCGATGATGGCAAGGTGTGGTTGATCGATTTCGACCGCGGACGCGGCAACGGCGTGTCGCCTTCACAGCGCCGGAATAATTTATTGCGTTTGCGCCGGTCGCTGGAAAAAGTGGCGGGTCCGGTCGGCGTCGCGTATTGGGAAACACTTGATAAGGCTTATCGGAGATGCGCTTGAAGACGAAAACCCTAACGTTGTATGGGCTGCATAAATGCAGCACCTGTGTCAAGGCCAGGGCATGGCTGGATGAACATGGAAAGCCCTATGCTTTTATCGATTATCGCGAAGAGCCCATTGCCGCACCGCAGTTGCAGAAATGGTCGCGTGAGCTGGGTGGTTGGGAAAAGCTGGTCAATCGCGCGTCCATGACGTGGCGCAACCTGCCTGATAGCCGCAAGGCTCCCGAATCCGATGCGCAATGGGCGGAGCTCGTCGCCGAGTTTCCTGCCCTGGTGAGACGCCCCGTCATGGTTGAGGCAGACGGCTCGGTGAGTGTCGGTTTTTCCGACAAAAAGTACAGTGAGTTGTTGGGCGGCTGACGTGCCCGGATTGATTTTTTTTCAGGATTGTTTCTATGCTGACCCAGGAAGAGCTTAAACAGAAGGTGGCCCGTGCGGCGCTCGATTACGTTTTACCCCTGCTTGCGCCGGATGTCGTTATCGGGATCGGCACCGGGTCCACGGCTAACTTGTTCATAGACGGCCTGGCGGCGCATAAACACCTTTTCAAGGGTGCAGTGTCCAGTTCGGAGCGTAGTTCGGCGCGTCTGACGGCACTGGGCATTCATGTGTTCGACCTGAATCAGATCGATCGCGTGCCGGTGTATATCGACGGGGCCGATGAAATCGACGCCGGCCTGAATATGATCAAGGGCGGCGGCGGGGCGCTTACGCGCGAAAAGATCGTGGCGTCGGTGGCTGACCGGTTCGTTTGTATTGTTGACGAATCCAAGCTGGTACCCTGTCTGGGCAAATTTCCCTTGCCGATTGAAGTGATTCCCATGGCGATTGCCGAGGTGTCGCGCCGTGTCGCCCGGTTTGGCGGGACCGCCGCCTTGCGCCAGGGGTTTACGACCGACAACGGTTGCCAGATTCTGGATGTGTCGGGCCTGCGGATCGAGTCTCCAGCCGAACTGGAGGCGCAGATCAACAATATCGCAGGTGTCGTGACTTGCGGCTTGTTTGCCATTGCGGGGGCCGACGTGGCCTTGCTGTCGACGCAGCAAGGCGTCCAGACGCTGTATTCGCCGCGGTCATAAACCGGTCATAATTTCGGTGTAGGATTGAGAATGGCCTGAGTGATAGACTTATTATTTGCCGGCGCGTTTGGGCGTTCGGCGTGCCGCTTTACCGACTGACTACCGACTGACTTTTACGATGATCCAAGGCTGATATGTCCGAGCATACGAATAAACAGTTTCATTCCGATCTGGAAACCACGCGCTCGCTGTTCCTGCAGATGGGAGGGGTGGTCGAGGCCATGGTGCAAGAGGGTATGGAGGCACTCTCCAGCGGCGACTTGAGCCTGGTCGATCGAGTGAGGGAGCGCGAAAAGGATGTCAATCGGCTCGAGGTTGAAATCGATGAACTCATCGGTCTGTTGATCGCTCGCAATCAGCCGACCGCCATCGATTTGCGTTTGTTGCTGTCGGTTTCGAAGATGTTGACCGATATGGAGCGTTGTGGCGATGAGGCTGAAAAGATCGCGAAGATGGCGCGCCGCCTGCATGAGTCCGAGACTCCCTATGTGCCGGTGATCGAGTTGCGGCATATGGCCAGTCATGTGGCGACGATGATACGCGACGCACTGGATTCTTTTGCGCGCGAAGATCCTGTTCATGCGGCGATGGTGGTGCGTAATGACAAGGATGTGGATAAGGAGTGGAAGGCTTCCTTGCGTCATGTCATTACCTATATGATTGAAGACCCCCGCACGATTTCACGTTCCATTGATTTGATTTTCATTGCCCGTTCGCTGGAGCGCATTGGCGATCATGCGAAGAATATGGCTGAGCGGGTTATTTATATGGTGCGCGGTGATGATGTGCGCCACACGGGCGTCAAGAACACCGAGCGTACCGCCCGCGGCGGGGTCCCCGACGAAGAAAACGAGATCTGATGGTATCAGCGCCTTCGTTGTAGCGGCACCCGTAGCGCCCCTTTACTTTTGTAGCGCCACCCCTTGTGGGTGGCATTCATCCTTTCGCATTAATGTTATCTTGGCTAGAACCTCCTTCCAGAGCGTTTTTGGTCAAGCCATATACGGCGCGGGATGTTTGGGTATTTGTCGGTTGGGTATCTGAAGACGCCGTCTATGGGGGCCGGGGCGGGGCATGCCAAGAATTCACTTGCCGGCAGCTACCTCTGTCGTTGCCTGTAGCCTGCCTCTATCACGTTGCCCGTAGACCCCCATCGAACGAACACCCGCCGGCCCCCACATATCCTCGGTGCATGCCATCAACGCAGCCGCAGGGCGAGGGGTGGGTACCGTCCGGTCATTCGCCCGACGCCCGCCTGGACGAGGCAGACCCGGGCAGTCGGAGCGCGCAGCGCCCCGACCGCTGGACGGACCGGACGGTACCCACCCCTCGCCCTGCGGCGTCTTAATAGAACTACCCAACCCTAAACGATTACCCCACCCAAACGGCTCAAAAAAACAGCGACACGAAACCCGTTCAGTTCCGTAAACACTTCAACCGAAAATGCCCTAGCCTCGCATCGTGTGATGGATGTTGGCGCGGTCGTCGCTTGTAGCGACAGTTCTTGTAGCTGCCAAAATCGTTGATAACCGTCACGGTATTTTTAGAACGCCGATGGCAGCCACAAGGGCTGCCGCTACATCATCCCGGCCGGGACTTTCATTCTTCCGGCGGCACATACCCTTGGGCTTCCACCGAGCCGTCTTCAAACAGAAAATTTTCCATTTGCTGCGCCAGGTATTTGCGGGCGCGGGCGTCGGCGAGGTTGAGGCGGTTCTCGTTGACCAGGCGCGTCTGGATATCAAGCCATTGTCCCCAGGCTTCCTTCGAGATGCTTTGCCATATCCGCGTGCCCAGGGGGCCGGGATAGGGGGGGAAATCCAGCCCTTGGGCCTCGCGCTTGAGTTTTACACATTGAACCATTCGTGCCATGGCGTTGCACCTTTAAAGCGAATAAATAAGTAATAGAAGTATTGTACTGATGAAGCGTTGGCCGATGCCCTGTTGTCAGGTTTTGGGCTCGCTCCGGGCATTAATCGCGTTTCAATACTGTTTTAAACGCCGATCGCGATTTCACCGCATTTTGTGCCGAATGAAAAACCCTGCATTATGAATGCTGCGTTTGATGGTATCGGCCAGGCTGGAGTATTCGCGGCGCATTATGTCCTGCGGTGAGCGTTTGTATGTGGATTCTCCTGAACTGATCGCCGACTCAAAACTTTCGTCGGGTCGAACGCAAATGGGATCCACGCCTATCGCTTCGACTTTGTGTTCGTAGAAACGGTCGATCGTATCATCGACCGGATAAATCCATTCGGTGCAGTGAGCCAACAATTTTTTCGCTTGGGCGGGGGCCAGCAAGTAGCCGGCTGTGTGGGAAAAGCCTTTGGAGAATTTTTTTACCGTGAAGGGGCCGATTTGTTCCAGCGTCAGGCCTTTATGGTCCTTGTTCTTGTTGCTGGGTTCAATCCAGACGAATCCGTATTTATCTGCAAATTCGGCCGCTCGTTCATAGAAATCCATGAAGGGCGCCAGCAAGATGGCGTCGTCTTCCAGCACGATCATGGCCTGATCATCGCTCAGGCATTTTTCCCATAGCTGATAGTGGCTGGCAAAGCAGCCCAGTTGAGACAGGCGCAGCGGCGTACCCTGGCCTCTGCGTTGTGCTCGTTTTTTGTCATTGTATTTTTTGAACAAATAATAATCGGGGTTTTCGGCCCCGTTGATAGCGTCAAAAAACTCGTACTGCACCTCCAGGCCGGCAAATTGCCGACGCATGAAATCGCGCCGCGCGCTGGCCGACGAGAGGCTGACGACATAGATGGGCAGTGCCGGCATGCTTAAAGCTTTTTGATGAATATCAAGCTGTTGCGCGAGCGGTTGTAATGGGCCTGGCGTTCGCGGGGCAAATCGGCAATTCCGCCTTGCACGAAGCCGCGCTTGATGAACCAGTGAGAGGTACGTGTGGTCAGTACGAACAGGCGCCGGGCTCCCATGGCGCGGGCGCGAGACTCGGTATGGCGCAGCAATATTTCGCCTTCTCCCGTGCCTTGCCATTCGGGATGAACGATCAGGCAGGCCATTTCGGCCATGTTTTCGTCACGGTAGGGCATCAGGGCGACGCAGCCGTAGATGACGCCATCGTGTTCGAGCACGGTGAATTTTTCCACATCGCGCTCAATGACGGAGCGGCCGCGGGGTACCAGGGTGCCGTCCTCTTCAAGCGGCTCGATCAATTGGACGATGGCTCCCACGTCGTCGACGGTGGCCGGCCGCAGATCGTCCAGCGTATCTTCGACCACCATGGTGCCCACGCCGTCGTGGGTGAATATTTCCAGCAGCACGCTGCCGTCGAGCGTGTAGGGAACCAGATGGGCGCGGGCAACGCCGCGCTTGACGGCACGCGAAGCATGCGCCAGAAACGAGGCGGTGTCTTCATCCAGCGTGCCGGTCGCCAGCAAGGCATCGGCATCTTCGCGCGCCAACTCGGTGTCGACCAGGCCGTCGGCGTCGAGCACCGTGCGCCCCTGTGTCAGGAAAATCAGTTTTTCAGCACGCAAGGATACGGCCGCGCTGGTGGCTAGATCTTCCATGGCCAGGTTGAAGGCTTCGCCGGTGGGCGAGAATCCCAGCGGCGACAGGAGTACGATGGCGCCCTGGTTGATAATGTTCTTGATGGCGTCCAGATCCAGTTTGCGCACGGCCCCGGCATGTTTGTAGTCGATGCCGTCGATCACGCCCACTGGCCTGGCTGTGACGAAATTTCCCGAAATGACCCGGATATGGGCGTGCGACATGGGGGTATTGGGCAGCCCCTGGCTGAATGCCGCTTCGATATCCAGGCGGATTTCACCTGCGGCCTCTTTGGCGCATTCCAGCGCTTCGACGCTGGTCGGTTCGGTGCCGCGCCCGAACTGCGTCTGATAGCCTTTGAGCTTGAGTTGTTCGTTGACTTGCGGCCGCGAGCCATGCACCAGCACCAGCCTGACCCCCACGGCCGACAACAGGGACAGGTCCTGCACCAGGGTGTTGAGCGCGCCGTCGCCCACCAGCTCGCCGCCGAAGGCGATGACAAAGGTTTTGCCGCGAAAATCATGCACATACGGCGCCACTTCGCGAAACCAGCGAACAAATTGAGCCGGCGCAAATTCGGGTGCTTCCTGGGCGGATACGGTATCTGGTTCGTTGGGGGCCATGTTTTTTAGCTTAATAGGTCAGAGGGTGAGTTGCACAAAATTATAATGAGTGCAGCCCATCAAAAAGAATTTTTATGCAAGAGTCTGTGAATTCAACTGCCAAAGTGTCGTCAAATCCGCGCAAACGGTCAGACGCGCCTCGCCCCTTGCCGCCTATCCGTTATCCGGAAGACCTGCCGGTCAGCGGCCGACGCCAGGATATTGCGGCGGCCATCGAGGCGCATCAGGTGGTGATTGTGTGCGGCGAAACGGGCTCGGGGAAAACCACACAGTTGCCCAAAATCTGCCTGGAGATGGGGCGCGGCAGTATAAAGATGATAGGCCACACCCAGCCGCGGCGTTTGGCGGCCACGTCGGTGGCCAGGCGAATTGCCGAGGAGCTGAAAACCGAACTGGGCGATTGGGTGGGTTATCAGATACGGTTTAGCGACCGTACCGGCCCGCAGGCCGCCATCAAGTTGATGACCGACGGAATTTTGCTGGCCGAATCGCAGCGCGATCCGCTCCTGCGTCGTTACGACACGATCATTATCGACGAAGCACACGAACGCAGCCTGAATATCGATTTCCTGCTGGGCTATTTACGGCAGATGCTGCCGAAACGGCCCGATTTGAAGCTGATCATTACCTCGGCCACCATCGATGCCGGCCGCTTTGCGCAGCACTTTTCGCATCAGGGCGTCCCGGCTCCGGTCATTGAAGTGTCGGGCCGGCTGTATCCGGTGGATATTCTGTATCGTCCCGTACGGCAAGAGCCTGTTGCGGAGCAGGCCGATTCGGCCCGTCGTCGCGCTGACGCGGACGAGGAGCGCGACCTGATTGACGCCATCGTTGACGGCGTGGCTGAATGCGCCCGTCATGGAGCGGGCGACGTCCTGGTGTTTCTGCCCGGGGAGCGCGAAATCCGCGAGGCGGCCGAGGCCTTGCGCAAAAGCCACCCCTTGGGCACCGAAGTGCTGCCTCTTTTTGCCCGATTGTCGCAGGCCGAACAGGAACGCATTTTTCATCCGCAAGGCAACAGCCGGCGCATTGTGCTGGCCACCAATGTGGCGGAAACCTCCCTGACTGTCCCGGGGATACGCTATGTGGTCGATAGCGGTCTGGCGCGCGTCAAGCGTTATTCGTGGCGCAACAAGGTGGAGCAGTTGCATATCGAGGCGATTAGCCAGGCCTCGGCCAATCAACGATCGGGGCGCTGCGGCCGGATTGGTCCGGGCGTTTGTGTGCGCCTATACGACGAAGCCGACTTCAAGAATCGGCCCGCCTTTACCGATCCTGAAGTGCTGCGCTCGTCGCTGGCTTCGGTGATCTTGCGCATGAAGGCCCTTGGCCTGGACGATATCGAGACCTTTCCGTTTGTGGACGCGCCGTCGGGACGGGCGATTGCCGATGGCTATCATTTGCTGCAAGAGCTGGGGGCGCTGGACGAGGCCAATCAGTTGACTCAGACCGGGCAGATATTGGCGCGTCTGCCGGTCGATCCGCGCCTGGCGCGCATGATACTTGAGGCCCGGGATCAACAGTGCCTGACGGAAATCCTGATTATTGCCTCTGCCCTGTCGGTGCAGGATCCCCGCGATCGGCCCCTGGCAGAGCGCGAAGCGGCCGAAGCCGCGCAGGCCAAGTTCGGCGACGATAAATCCGAATTTCTTTCGTATCTGAAACTATGGCGCTGGTATGGCGAGCAAGTGACGCACAAAGCGTCGCAGCGCAAGCTGGTTAGTCTGTTGCGGCAGAATTTTCTTTCGCCTTTGCGTTTGCGCGAGTGGCGCGATGTGCATACCCAGCTAGCGGCGCTGGTGGGCGAGCAGGGCTGGCGCGTGAATACGCTGGAGGCGACCTACGAGCAGACCCATATGGCGTTGCTGGCGGGGCTGTTGGGCAATATTGGTCTTAAAAGCGAAGAGGGTGGTGGTTACCAGGGTGCCCGCGACATCCGTTTTCAGATTCATCCGGGTTCGCGGTTGATTAAAAAGGCCGGACGCTGGCTGGTGGCGGCCGAGTTGATCGAGACCACCCGCCTGTATGCACGCTGTGTGGCGAAAATCGATCCTGTCTGGCTGGAGCGGGCCGGCGCACACCTGATTCGCCGTGTGTGGTCCGACCCCCGCTGGGAAAAAAAGGCCGGGCAGGTGGTGGCCAACGAACGGGCGACTCTCTACGGTTTGCCCGTCTACACGGGCCGCCGCATTCACTTTGGCAAGGTGGATCCGGTAGAGGCGCGCGAGCTGTTCATCCGGCAGGCTCTGGTGCCGGGCGATATTGACACGGCCCTGCCGTTCGTCAGTCACAATCGGCAGTTGATCGCCTCGATCGAAAAGCTGGAGCATCAATCGCGCCGTCCGGACATTCTGGTCGACGAGGCGCTCATCTACGCTTTTTACGATCAGCAAATCCCTGCGGAGATTTGTCAGACGATTACTTTGGAGAAATGGGCCCGCAGGCTGGACAAGACACAGGCCGAGGCGCTGCTGCTGACGCGCGACGCATTGATGCGGCATGAAGCGGCGGGAGTGACGACCGATGTATTCCCCAAAAAGGTGGAGTGGCAGGGCGTGCAGATGACGCTTGAATATCACTTTGAGCCCGGCTCGGTGCGCGACGGTGTAACGCTTCTCGTGCCCTTGTTTGCCTTGAACCAGATCGACCCCATGCGTTGCGAATGGCTGGTCCCCGGCATGCTGAAGGAAAAGGTGCATATGCTGCTCAAGTCCTTGCCGCAGAAAATGCGGCGCCATTGCGTACCCCTGCCCGATTATGCAGACAAATTCTTTCAGCGCTGGTTTGAGCGGGCGGCGAGCCCCGATATGGGCTTGCTGGAAGCCATTGCGGCCGATATGTGGGAACACGTCAAGGTCAGGCCGTTGCGCAGCGACTTCAAGGTCGAGACCTTGGCGGCGCATCTGTTCATGAACTTCAAGGTGGTGGACGAGCATGGCCGCATGTTGTCGGGCAGCCGCAACCTCGATCAGCTCAAGGCCGAGCACGGCCGCCAGGCTCAGGAATCCTTTCAGAAATTTGCGGCGCACGATCATCAGGTGGCGCAGGCGTTGGCGCACGAACAGTTGACCGACTGGACATTCGGGCCTTTGCCCGAAATTATGGAAATCAAACGCAAAGGCCGCTCGTTCGTGGGTTACCCGGCCCTGATCGACCGGGGCGCCTATTGCGACCTGGATGTGTTCGATGACCCTTCCGAAGCCAGACAGCAGCACCGATCCGGCCTGTTGCGCCTGTTTCGCTTGGGGTTGCGCGAACAGGTCAAATTTTTGGAAAAGAATCTGCAGGGCCTGACCCATATGGGTATGTTGTACATGAGCCTGGGCACTCAGGAAGAACTAAAAGATCAAATCATCGATTGCGCGCTGGAGCAGGCCTGCCTGGCTGAGCCCTGGCCCGATGACCGGGCCAGTTTTGAACAGCGCCGCAGCGAAGGTAAAAGCCGCCTGGGCTTGCTGGCGCAGGAAATTGCCCGCCTGGCCGGGCAAATTTTGGCTGAATGGGCCGTTTTGCAGAAAAAACTGCCGCAGGCCAAGCCTCACGCGGCGGCCTATGCCGATCTGCAAAAGCAGGTGGGCGCACTGATGGGCAAGTGGTTTGTGCGCGCCACCCCGTATCGGCAATTGTCCCAGTACCCGCGTTACCTCAAGGCGGCCGTTGCACGCATCGACAAGCTGCGCATCGACCCGGCCAGGGATGCCCGCCTGAGCGCCGATATGGCGCCGCTGGCGGTGCAGTATCAGCGCGCGCAGTCGGCCCTCAAAGGCGCATCCGACGCCGGACTGGACGAGTTCCGCTGGCTGCTTGAAGAACTGCGCGTGGCCTTGTTCGCTCAAGAGCTGCGAACCCCCATGCCCGTGTCGGTCAAGCGGCTGCAAAAGGCCTGGTCCATGTTACAACGCTAGGGAGTCGGTTACACCGCGGACGGCGGCTCTCTGAGTACAATCTGAGCAATGACTGAATCAATTAATCCTTCCGCATTTGTGCATCTGCGCGTTCACTCCGAATTTTCGGTGGTGGATGGAATCGTGCGTATCCCCAGCCTGGTTGATCGTGTGGCCGAATTCGGGCAGCCGGCGGTGGCGCTTACCGATCTGACCAATATTTTTGGCCTGGTCAAGTTTTACAAGAAAGCCCGCAGTCACGGCGTCAAACCGATTGCGGGCTGCGATGTATGGTTGCAAAACGATCAGGACAGGGACAAGCCCAGCCGCTTGCTGCTGCTCGTGACCGGCCACCAAGGCTATTTGAATCTTTGCGATGTGTTGACCCGGGCGTGGCTGGACAATCAGTACCGCGGGCGTGCCGAAGTTCGTCGCGAATGGCTTGCAGACAAAGCTGGCCTGATCGTCCTGTCGGGCGCGCGCGGTGGCGAGATCGGCCAGGCGTTGGAAGCGGGTAGAGAACATGAGGCGCGAACGCTGGCGCAGTGGTGGGCCAAGCGGTTCCCCGATCATTACTACATTGAGTTGCAGCGCACCGGTGTCGAGGGTGATGAAGCCTATGTCCAGGCGGCTTTGCGCCTGGCGGCCGAATTGAAACTGCCGGTGGCTGCTACGCATCCGGTGCAGTTTATCGAAGCCAGCGATTTTCGGGCTCACGAAGTTCGGGTGTGCATCGCCGATGGCGAGCAGTTGTCCAACCCCAAGCGCGTGCGCCGCTTTACCGAAGATCAGTATCTGTTGAGCTCGCAAGAGATGTGGCGTCGTTTTGCCG
The DNA here is from genome assembly GCF_004346225.1 of Paralcaligenes ureilyticus. GTDB lineage: Bacteria > Pseudomonadota > Gammaproteobacteria > Burkholderiales > Burkholderiaceae_B > Paralcaligenes > Paralcaligenes ureilyticus. The sequence continues at coordinate 119,678 of NZ_SMAJ01000011.1, forward strand.
ATATCCCCTCCGCGCTTGCCAATACGGTTGAAATTGCCAAGCGCTGCAATCTGACGCTCGATCTGGGTACACCCTGCCTGCCCAACTTCCCAACTCCCGAAGGGATTACGCTGGACGATTATCTGGTCCGGTTGGCCGAGGAGGGTCTGGTGAGGCGCATGGCGCAGCTGTTTCCCGACGCGGGCGAGCGCTTGGCCCACGACGCAACGTATTCCGAACGTCTGCAATGGGAATGCAAAACCATCACCAGCATGGGGTTTTCGGGCTATTTCCTGATCGTGGCCGACTTCATCAACTGGGGCAAGCACAATGGCGTGCCTGTGGGGCCAGGGCGGGGGTCGGGGGCGGGGTCGCTGGTGGCGTACTCGCTGGGTATTACCGATCTGGACCCCTTGCGCTACGACCTGCTGTTCGAACGCTTTCTGAATCCGGAACGGGTATCCATGCCCGACTTCGACGTTGACTTTTGTCAGGATAACCGCGAACGCGTTATCGATTACGTCAAGCAGAAATACGGCAAGGACGCCGTCAGCCAGATCGCTACATTCGGCACGCTGGGCGCCAAAGCCGTGGTGCGCGACGTGGGCCGCGTACTCGATATGCCGTATATGTTGTGCGACGGCCTGTCCAAGCTGATACCGTTTAACCCTGCCGATCCATGGACCTTGAGCCGTGCCCTGGAGCAGGAGCCCGCGTTCAAAGAGCGCTACGAGCAAGATGAAGAGGTCAAGGCGCTTATAGATCTCGCGCGGCCGCTCGAAGGCCTAACGCGCAATATCGGCATGCATGCGGGGGGCGTGCTGATTGCTCCAGGCAAGCTCACTGATTTTTGCCCCCTGTATTGCCAACCGGGCACAGATAGCAGCGCCATGTCGCAATTCGACAAGGACGATGTCGAAGCCGTCGGCCTGGTGAAGTTCGACTTTCTGGGCTTGCGCAATCTGACGATTCTGGATTGGGCGGTGCGTTTTGTGCGCCGCTTCAACGAAAACCAGCGTGAGTTCGATCTGATGGCCTTGCCGCTGGACGACCCGGAGTCCTACAAACTGTTGACGCAAGGCAACACGACCTCGGTATTCCAGCTCGAATCGCGCGGCATGAAGGAACTGCTCAAGAATTTGCAGCCCAACACCTTCGAAGACATTATCGCCATGCTGGCGCTTTATCGGCCGGGGCCGCTGGAGTCGGGCATGGTGAACGACTTCGTCAATCGCAAGCACGGCCGCGCCGACGTGGATTATTTTCACAAAGACCTCGAGCCGGTACTCAAAAGCACCTACGGCGTAATTGTGTACCAAGAGCAGGTCATGCTGATTTCGCAGATTATTGGCGGCTATACCCTGGGCGGGGCCGACCTGCTGCGTCGCGCCATGGGCAAGAAAAAAGCCGAGGTAATGGCCGAGCATCGCGAAATCTTTGAAAAGGGGGCGGTTAAAAAAGGCTACGACGCTGCGCTGGCAGTCAAATTATTTGATTTGATGGAAAAGTTTGCCGGCTACGGTTTTAACAAGAGCCACTCGGCGGCTTATGCGCTGATCGCCTACCAGACCGCATGGCTTAAGGTGCACCATCCGGCAGAATTCCTGGCGGCGACGTTGTCCGCCGATATGGACGACACCGACAAAATCCAGACTTTCTGGAAAGATGCGCTGGCCAACGGGGTAGAGGTACTGCCGCCCGATGTGAACGCGTCGCCTTATCGTTTCGAGCCGGTTGCCGACCGTTACACCCTGGAAGGCAAGCCGCCGCGCACCATGCGCTATGGGCTGGGGGCCGTCAAAGGCACGGGACAGGGGGCTGTCGAAGAAATCATACGGGCGCGCGAGCAAGAGGGTGCCTATACGAGCCTCTTTGATTTTTGCCACAAGGTCAATCGGCATACCGTTAATCGACGCACCATCGAAGCCTTGATCCGTGCCGGTGCGTTCGATGCCATCGAGGCCAACCGTGCTGCCTTGCTTGCCACCGTAGGCAATGCTGTCGAAGCCGCCGAACAGGCCGAGCGTAGCGCCAATCAGGTATCGCTGTTTGCTGACGACAGCAACGATATCGTAGAGGGTGAATTGAACAAGGTGCAGCCGTGGGATCTGCAAACGCGGCTTACCGAAGAAAAGGCCGCTATGGGGTTTTATTTCAGCGGTCATCTCTTTGATGCGTGGCGCGACGAGGTGCGCCGTTTCGCTCCCAAGCCGCTGGCGCGCCTGGAGGCCGCGCGCGGCTTGCAGTGGTTCGCGGGCGTGCTGGCTGCGGTGCGGCCCAAAATGACACGGCGCGGCAAGATGCTCTATGCCGTGCTCGACGATGGGTCCTCGCAGATTGAAGTGGCGATTTTCAACGAACTGTACGAACAGCACCGTCAGCGCCTGAAAGAAGATCAACTGATCATTATTCACGGCAAGGTCAGCCACGATGATTATTCGGGCGGCTTGCGAATCTCCGCCGAATCCCTGTTCGATCTGCAACTGGCGCGCGAAGAACGGGCCCAGGCCCTGCGTATCACCCTGAATGGCAACGCCGACACGGCGCGGCTGCGTCAGGTGCTCAATCCTTTTCGCGCAGAACCCGAGAACGGGGTGCCCGGGGTGCCTGTCGAAATCGTGCTTGAACGCGGCGGTTTTCTTTGCACGCTGCGTTTGGGCCAGGAGTGGCGCGTGCGCATGGCCGATAGCCTGTTCGAGCAACTGGCCCGCTGGACGGCGCCCGATGGCGTGGAGATCCGCTATTCATGACGCCGTTATGTATTCTGCATTCTGAAGCGGCCACCAGTTTTGGCGGGCAGGAGCAATATATTTACCGGATGATGCTGGCGATGCGCGAGCACGGCCACTATCTTGAAGCCGTGTGTCAACCCCACGCCTTGTTGACCGAACGTTTGCGCGCCGAAGGGTTTACGGTACACACGACGTTTATGGATGGGCCGGCCAATTACTTTAGAAGCGTTGCGGGCATTCGTGAAATATTGGCTGCGGGTGAATTCGATGTGCTCAATTGCCACAGCCGCCGCGATACGGTTATTGCGGCCGCGGCCGGCCGCCTGGCCGGAACGCCTTTAATCGTGCGCACCCGTCATCTGGCCAATCGCGTGGGTTCTCTATTGTCCTACACCATCATGCCGCATCGGGTGATCGCCGCGAGCGATTTTGTGCGCAATCATTTGATTGAACGCGGCGTTCCACCCGGCTACGTGGCCACCGTGTATCCGGCCGTTGAGCTGCAGGAAGCGCCGCAGCAGTCTACTTTGCGTACGGAACTGGGTTTGGCCGCCGATGACATCGTGGTCGGTTGCGTTGCCGTCATGCGCGCGCAAAAAGGGCATCGCGATTTGATCGACGCCATAGAACCTTTGATTAGGCAGCGCACCAATGTGCACTTGGTTCTGGTGGGCGGCGGCTCACCTGTGTTCGAGGAAATACAGGCGTATAGCGATTCGAAAAATTTGCAGGGCCGGGTGCATATGCTGGGTGCGCGCCGCGATGTGCCGAACCTGTTGGCGGGTTTCGATATCTTTGCGCTGGCCACGCAGAAAGAAGCGTCCGGGACCGTATTTGTGGAGGCTGGGGCGGCGGGGCTGCCGGTCATCGGCACCAATGTGGATGGAGTGCCGGAGATGATGCAGGCGGGCATCAGCGGCTTGCTGGTTCCGCTTAAAGACCAGGCGGCGCTTACGGCGGCCCTTGAAAAGTTGATCGACGATCCCGGCTTGCGGCGCAAAATGGGGCAGGCCGGTATCCAGTTTTGCCGCAGCAGCGGGCGTTTTGGTTCCGAGGCCATGGTGCAGCGCATCGAGTCCTGTTATGCGCGCTGGCTCGCCGAGAGGCGCGCATGAAGCGGGCGGAGGCGGTTCCGGTCCTGATGTACCACCACATCTCTCCTTCTGCGGGCATGATCACGACCTCGCCCGACAATTTCGAGAGGCAATTGATATGGCTGGCGCGTCATCGCTATCGTTCTTTATCCAGCGCCGAGTTCGCCCGGCATCTGCGAGGCCAGAAGGCACCGGCTCGGTCCGTTTTGATCACCTTCGATGATGGTTATCTGGATAACTGGGTCTATGCGTATCCGCTGCTGAAAAAATATGGCTATACCGCGCTCGTCTTTTTGGTGACTTCGTGGGTCAATGACGGACCCGTTCGCCAATACCTCGGGCAGGACGGCTTGCCTGCTACGCCTGCACACGCCGAGTGCGAACGGCGCATCGAACAAGGCTGCAGCGACGAGGTGATTCTTCGCTGGAGCGAAATTCAGGCCATGCATGAAGCCGGTGTTTTTGAGTTTCATAGTCATACACACACCCATACCCGCTGGGATCAAAGCGTTCGCGTCGCCGAGAAAAATGAACGCATGCGCGAAGAACTTGCGCTGTCCCGTGCGGCGCTGCGAGCGAATCTTGGTGAGGTGTCCGAGCACCTTTGCTGGCCTCAAGGTTATTTTGACGCCGATTATGTACGTATCGCCCAAGAGGCGGGTTTTCGTTATCTGTACACCACTCAGGCCTTCGGGCAGAATCGGCCTGGCACTGATCCTGCATCGATTTACCGTTTTGCGGTCCGCGATACGTCGGGTAGTTCGTTCGGGCGGCGCATCCAGATCGCCGCGCACCCCGTCATCGGGCCCTTGTTCAATCGCTGGAAGTTGTGGCAGCGGGGGCTCAGGTCGCGCTCATGACACTATCGGTCATCATCATAAGCAAAAACGAATCCCGCAATATCGGGCCATGCCTGGATTCGGTGGCTTTTGCCGACGAAATCATCGTGCTCGATTCCGGCAGCACCGACGACACCTGTTCGATTGCGCGGGCAAAAGGAGCAAAGGTGTCGCAAACCATGGACTGGCCTGGTTTTGGGCCGCAAAAAAATCGGGCCCTTGATTTGGCGACCCAGGAGTGGGTGCTGTCGATCGACGCCGACGAGCGCGTCACGCCTGAGTTGGCGCAGGCCATTCGCGACGAGCTTCAAAGCCCGCGGGCTCAGGCCTACAAGATTGCGCGCCTGTCGAATTTTTGTGGGCGCTGGATACGCCACAGCGGGTGGTGGCCCGATCATGTGTTGCGCTTGTTCAAGCGAGGCACCGCCCGGTTTTCGGATGCAGCCGTGCACGAAAGCGTGCAGTCGGAGTATCCCGCCGTCGTTTTGGGTGGGCATTTCCTGCATTATCCGTATGCGGATATGGAAAGCCTGATCGCCAAGATGAATCGTTATTCCTCGGATGCGGCGGCCATGATGCATGCGAGGGGGAAGAAAACCAGCGCGCTGGGGGCCGCAGGCCATGGGGCCTGGACTTTTATTCGAATCTATATCCTCCGGCGGGGCTTTCTGGATGGCAAGGAAGGCTTCATCCTGGCCGCTACCGGCGCCGCCGGAAATTTCTTTCGCTATAGTAAATTGTTGTTCCTCAACAAGCGCGATAAATCCTAGATTTTGTAGCGCCACCCCTTGTGGGTGGCATTTTTTTTCGCATTAATCTGATCTTGCCTAGAACCGTCTTCTAGCCCCGCATCGTGGCCAGTCAAGGCGGGTCGGGCTCGAACGGGCGCGGTCATGGCTGCGCCATGACTACCCGCGTGCAGGGCCGGCTTCGGGGCGGCGTGCGAACTCGTGGGGCGAATAGCCCACTGGGCTATTCGCAATCGTCCCACTCAAACAGCGCACGCCTTGGATCCCCGAAGCCGGCCCTGCACGCGGCGCGCCCGAATCGCCCGCCCCACCTTGACTGGCCACGACGCTCGTGTGGTGGATGTTAGGGGGCCGTTGCTAATGTGGCGGCACCCCTCATGAGTACGATGTCGTCAATACCCCGCACGCTCGATATAATCGCTTCATGATCCCAATTCTTACGTACCACCAGATCGGCCGGCCCGAGCCTAAAGGCTCGCCTTACCGTGCCTTGACGGTTCATCCGTCGGATTTCAGGCGGCAGATGGTCTGGATGCGGCGGCTGGGCTACTGCGGCTTGGCGATGCGCGACCTGATGCCCTATCTGAAAGGCGAACGGCAGGGCAAGGTATTTGGCATTACCTTTGATGACGGCTATCGCAATGTCTACCAAAACGCCATGCCGGTACTGGATGAGCTGCGGTTCACCGCGACCAATTATTTTGTGGCTCGTCAGCTGGATGGCAGCAATGTATGGGACGCGCAGAAAGGCGTGGCCCCTTCGGCGCTGATGTCGGCCGATGAAATGCGTGCCTGGGATCAGGCGGGGCACGAAGTCGGTTGTCATACTCTGGATCATGTTCATCTTTCTGAATTGTCGCCCGAACTGGCTGAGTACCAGATTGTGCAGGCCAAGCATGAACTTGAGCAGGCTCTGGGCGCCCCGGTCACCGCCTTTTGTTACCCCTATGGCAATGAAACCCCTGCGATTCGGGCCATGGTGCAACGCGCCGGCTATCACAATGCCACCACCACGGTGCGCGGTCTGGTCCGGCCTTCGGATGATTTGTATGGCATCCCGCGCGTGCCGATCTCCCGATCGACGCATATTTTGCGTTTTATGCAAAAATGCCTGACTCGCCTGGAAGACCGGCGTCGTAAAGATTAATTCTGTTTGTAAATCGGTTGTGAACGCGAAAGTGAAGCATGGGCAGTACGCTGGCACGGCTGCGCGAGGCCGGCGCACGATTTATTTAAAAATGGAATAAGGCCTCATGCACAGATTAAAGATAGCGTTGGTTCTTGACCGGTTTGGCAGCCGCTTTGGCGGCGCCGAAGCCTATGGGGTTGCGCTGGCGCGGGAACTGGCACGGGATCACGACATTACCGTTTTTGCCCGCGAATACGATCCCACTTGTGATGTGCAACTGCCTTTTGTTTCTCTGCGTGTCTGGAGCGGGTGGCCTGGCTGGATACGGGTCGGCCTGTTTGCCTGGCGGGCAAGACGGCATACACGGCATGGTTTCGATATCGTCCATTCGCATATGAATGGCTGGTGCGGTGATATTGAGGTCGTCCATGTGACGCCAGTCCGGTACAACTGGCGTGTACGCCAATTGCCTTTTCTGAAGCGTGCGCTATCGCGGGTCAGCTTGCGTGTGCAAACCTATTTGAGTCTGGAGCGGCACCGGGTGGCAAACCGGCCCGCCCACCGCACCGTGGCTGTATCGGGCCTGATCGCCGAGCAGTTGCGCCAGGCCTATGGCGACTCGCTGATATGTCCCGTGATCGCTCCGGGAGTGCAGCGGCCCAAGCCCGTTGCGGCGGGTGCCCGGACGCAGGTTCGCGAGGAGCTGGGGTGGTCGGATGACGATCAGGTTTGTTTGCTGGTCGCTCGCAATCCGTTGCGCAAGGGTTTGCCCACGATAGTGAAGGCCCTGGCGTCATTGCCGCCGCACTATAAATTGTTGGTGGTGGGCGGCCGGCCTCTTGCGCAAGATTTTCTGCGCAAGATCAACGATTCAGCGCTGTCGGATCGGGTGCGGCTGGTCGACACGACATCCGAGGTCGAGCGCTATTACGCCGTGGCCGATCTGTATGTGCATCCCACGCTGAACGATAGTTTTGGCATGGCGCCGCTGGAAGCCATGTCGTTTGGCTTGCCGGTTATTCTCAGCCCGGCTCCATACTGCGGTTTTGCGCAATATGTGGAGCCCGGCCATGAAGCGCTGGTGTTGTCACATCCGGAGGATGCCGCGCAGCTGGCCGGGTTTGTCGAACAGATTGGCGACGATCCGGCGCTGCGAGCCGCCCTGGTGCAGGGAGGCTATGGGGTGGTCGATCGCCACAGCTGGGTCGAAGTGGCACGGCGTTATCTGGAGCTTTACAGCCAGGTGCTGGTCGAGCGCGCCGAAAAAAAATCTAAATCCAGCCTCTGACCCAATAGGCGAGCAAGCCGGCATACTCTTTGATGATCGAACGGCTGGCGTCCAGCGCACGCATGTTCGGCAGCCAGAATGAAAACCCCGGGTCGGTCGGAACGACGATTTGCGGCGCTGCAGGGGCTGCGATGGCCATGATGCCTTGCTTTTTGAAAACGGCCATGGCTCGCGGCATGTGCAGCGCCGAGGTCACGAGCAGGACACGGCTGATGTGTCGCGCTTTGAGTTGGCTGGCCGTGTATAGCCCGTTTTCATGCGTGTTTCGGCTTTGCATTTCCAGCACCAGCGCCCGATCGGGGATATCTTGCTGCTCGAGCGCTCGAGCCATGACTTGCGCTTCGCTGGTTTTGCCCTCCAGCGCGGCTCCCGACAAAATGATGATGGGCGCCCGGTCCGCCTTGTAGAGCAAGGCTGCGGTGTCGACACGCGGCGCCGCGGTATTTTTATTGTAGGGTTCAAACCAGTTTGTGCGATTGTTGGCGGTGTTGCCGCCGAGCACCACAATCGCATCGGCGTTGGGGAGCTCGGCGGGCAATTTTTGCGGATATAGCTGCTCCAGGCGTCCACCCGCCCATAGAGAGGAGGCGGGCAGCGACCAGAATACCGCCCAGCACAGGCCGCTGGCCGCGATGAAAAAAGCGGCTTTGCGGCGCCGGGCCATGAACAGCACCAGAGCAACTATCAGTAGCGTAACGCACAGATTAACGGGGATCACTAAGTTCGTAAAAAAACTCGACATTGTTATGTGCCAGGTTCGATATGCAAAAGGGTACAGGTTTGGCTTTGGACTTCGGCTAGCGAGGGCCATTGTTGCGCCGAACCCAGGCATGTGGCTTTGCGCGACCATGGGCCTGTATGCGCCCTATCGGTGACGCCAAACAGAGTCAGTTGCCTGGCGTTAGCCGCCGCTGCAAGGTGCGAGACGCCTGAATCATTACATATGACCAACGAAGCCAGTTGAGCGAGTGTAGCAAACGCGGCCAAATCAAGCGTCGGCAGACACAGGGCGCTGGGTGCGTTGCGTCGCGCGGCCTCGGCTTCGGCTGCGGGCGGGCACATCGCGACGGCGTATCCTTTGCTCTGGAGCGCCTGGACCAGGCCCTCGAAATAAGGCCAGACTTTGGCCTTGCCATGGTGCAGGCCAGTCGCCGTGGGCGCAATTAAAATGAATTTGCCCGGCGCCAGGCCTGCGTTTTGCAGGGCTTGCCGGCCCCTAGCCAGTTGTTTGCCGGCCAAGGGCAGGCCCAGTTGCGCGGGAGGATGTGTGGGCTCTACGGGCAGGTTCCAGCGCTTTAGCGCCTGCGATGTGACGTAGTACCACGATTGCACGGCGTGCAAGGATGCCGCCGGCTTGCTCACCGGCCAGCGCAGGATCAGGCTGCGCCCGTCATCTCTGTATCCGGCGCAGGGCAGGCCGGCGAATTTGAATACCATGGCGCTCGAGAGCGAGTCGGGCAATAATAGCCCCCGGGCGTGTGCGTGGCGGGCCTTTTTTCGGTGGGCGTGGACTGCGGCGCGGTCTTCTCTCCAGCGGCCTTTCATCTCTACAAAGCCAGACAGGTCATATCCGGCAAGCAGTTCGCGTGCCCAGGGGCGCGCGCACACGACTACGGGCATTTGGGTGTTCAACACGGCTTGCAGACTAGGCAGGCTCATGCATACATCCCCAATCCAATTGGGAAGTCGGATGTAAATGGCAGATAACGTAGGCATTGATTTTTACGGTGATTATTGACAAGAGCGGTATGATGGCCGACGCTTGGAGTGGTCTGAACCTGTTTGGCTCGCACGGGCGTTGCCCGTCCAGACCCCCGTATTATCGACGGATTTTTCAGAACGTTAAAATGAGCCTCTTTTTAGCGTAAAAGTGAGTTGTTTTTGAATTCAAGCTCGCCATCGTCCTCGCCGGATTCCGCTCCTGTCAAATTTGACGTATGGCGGCGCATCTACACGCGCTTGGGGCCCTACTGGAAAATAGTGGTGCTGTCTGCGGTATTGCTGGCCCTGTCGGCCGCCACCCAGCCTACGCTGGCCGTTATCATGAAGCCTTTGCTGGATCAGGGGTTCTCGGGGGCAAAACCTTCGTACATATGGTCGATTCCGCTGGCTGTCATAGGGCTGGTGTTTTTGCGCGGCGTATGTAGCTTTGGCAGCGATTACCTGCTGGCATGGATAGCCAATAACATGCTGCTGGGCCTGCGTCGCGAAATGTTCGAACGCTTGCTGGGTTTGCCCGACGAAGAGTTCAAGCGTGGCGATACGGGGCGCTTATTGAATCGCTTCACGATCGATGCGGGTAATGTCACCGCTTCGGCGACCGAGGTCGTTACAGTGGTGGTGCGCGAAACCCTGGTCATCATTGCGTTGTTGTGCGTGCTCGTATACATGTCGTGGCAACTGACGTTGATTGTGGTCGTGATGCTGCCGATTTCCACGCTTATCGCGCGTTTGTTCATCAAGCGCCTGCGCACTATAAACCGCGATACGGTCAATATGAATGCGGAGCTCACGCGCGTGGTGGGCGAGGGCATCGATGGGCAGCGCGTGATCAAGCTGTTTGACGGTTACGCGCATGAGGCCAAGCGTTTTCAATATGTCAACGGGCGCTTGCGGCGATTTGCCATGCGTACCGCGACGGCGCAGGCGGCCATGTCGCCATTGGCTCAGTTTTCAATTGCGCTGTCGGTTGCGGCGGTCATCGCTGTCGCTTTGTATCAGGCCAATCATCAAAGTTTGACGGTAGGAAGCTTCGCCGCGTTCATGGCGGCACTGGGTCAGATTTTCGATCCGGTTCGCCGCATGACCAATACCGCCGGCCGCATGCAGCGCATGCTGGTATCGGCAGAAAGTGTGTTTACCCTGGTCGATCACAAGCCCGAGGACGACACCGGCACGCGGGTGTTGCAGCCCCCTATCCAGGGACGTGTGGAATTCAGGAATATCAGCCATCGTTTTGCCAATGCGTCGGTCGATACGGTGTCCAACGTGTCGTTTACGGTCGAGCCGGGTCAAACGGTGGCGCTGGTAGGGCGTTCGGGCAGCGGTAAAACGACTTTGGTCAACATGCTGCCGCGCTTCGTCTACCCCACCGAAGGCACGGTGCTTATTGACGGCGAGCCTATTAACGAGATCACGCTGCGCAGCCTGCGTCAACAGCTTTCCCTGGTGAGCCAGGATGTGGTCCTGTTTGAAGGAACCATTGGCGAGAACGTCAACTATGGCGCCCTGCATGATGCCAGCCGCGCCCAGATAGACGCTGCGCTCGACGCCGCCAATTTGCGCAGCTTCGTTCAGAGCCTGCCTAATGGCCTGGACGCCATGGTGGGCGAAAATGCCGGCAATCTCTCCGGCGGCCAACGTCAGCGCCTGGCGATTGCGCGCGCCCTGATCAAGAACGCTCCCATACTGATATTGGACGAAGCCACCTCGGCGCTCGATAATGAGTCCGAACGGCAAGTGCAGGCTTCGCTGGAGCGGTTGATGGTTGGGCGTTCCACGTTGGTGATTGCACATCGACTATCGACGGTTCAGAAAGCGGACAGAATCGTGGTGCTTGATGGCGGGAAAATCGTGGAGCAGGGCCGCCATGAGGATCTGCTGGCCCTGGATGGTCTGTATGCATCGCTTTATCGCATGCAATTCCGGGAAGACGCTTGATTCCAGATGGCCGCGTATGTAGCGGCTCCCCTTTGTGGGTGCCATTTACGCAATAACCTGTGCCCTGTTAAATTATCAAGGCCACACATGAGGCAGTTGAAGATGAAGAAATTGATAATGCTGGCGGCGACGTTGATGCTGGCCGGGTGCGCCGCTTCCCAAGCGGGTTTGCGCCTCAACGATTTACGCACATCTGATTATTTGCGCACCGAACGTACTGTGCCGTTTACCAGCTTTGCCAACATACAGATGGCTTTGTTCAAACATCAGGCCGCCTGTGGCGGCGACATCACGTTTACCGCCAGCCCGCGCAATGCCAGCTATGCCATCGTAAGCAGCCATACGCCGCCGGCTGCCGATTGGGGGAATACGATAGTGATCGACCTCACCTTGATGGAGGCCAGCCCGGTGCGGGCGCGCGCGTACAGTTATCACGCCGGAACCGAGGCGCAGATCCAGCAGATGTTCAACGCCATGGTTCGCCCCGGCGTCTGTGTTAAATAGCGGTCGCTACATCAGCACGATGTCGTATTGCTCCTGCGAATAGACACGCTCCACTTCAAGTGAAATGGGCTTGCCTATGAAGTCGCCCAGCATCGCCAGATGCGGGCTTTCCTCTTCCAGGAACAGATCGACGATGGCTTGCGAGGCCAGAATCCGGAATTCCTTGGGATTGAATTGCCGCGATTCGCGCAGTATCTCGCGCAGTATTTCATAGCACAGCGTGCGCGCGGTCCGGACATGCCCGCGTGACTGGCAGGTAGGGCAGGGTTCGCACAGCTGATGCGCGAGCGAATCCCGCGTTCGCTTGCGGGTCATCTCGACCAGGCCGAGCTGGCTGAAGCCGCTCACCGTCATGCGCGTGCGGTCCTTGGCAAGCGCTTTATGAAGTTCCGTCAGCACGGCATTGCGGTGTTCCAGATCTTCCATGTCGATGAAATCGATAATGATGATCCCGCCCAGGTTGCGCAATCGCAGTTGCCGTGCAATTGCCAGCGCCGCTTCCAGATTGGTTTTGAAGATGGTGTCGCCGAAGTTGCGCCCGCCCACGAAGCCGCCGGTATTCACGTCGACGGTCGTTAGCGCTTCGGTCTGGTCGATGATGATGTAGCCGCCCGACTTCAGGTCAACGCGGCGCGATAGCGCGCGGGCGATTTCATCGTCGACATTGGCGGTGTCGAACAACGGCCGCTCGCCGCTGTAATGCTTGATGCGATCCAGAACGGAGGGCGTGTAGATTTTGGCCCATTCCAGCAATTGTTGGGTAGTGATGCGCGAGTCCACTTGAATGATGCTGGTTGCCGGGGTCACCATATCGCGCAGTACACGTTGGGCCAGGGTCAGGTCGGTGTGCAGGATTGAAGGCGTAGGCTGCGTTTTTGCGAGTGCCTGTATGCGGGTCCACAGCGTGCGCAGATAAGACTGGTCGACGCGCAACTCATCATCCGAGGCATCGATGGCCTGGGTGCGGACAATAAATCCGCCGGTTTCGTCTTCAGGCTGCAAGCCCAGAACGCGCTCGCGCAAGGCGTTGCGCTCTTCCTCCGATTCGATTTTTTGCGAAATGCCGAGATGCGGATCGTAAGGCAGGTAAACCAGCATGCGCCCGGCGATGCTGATCTGGGTGGACAGGCGCGCCCCTTTGGTGCCCAAGGGATCCTTGATGACCTGCACCATCAGGGACTGGCCCTCGAACAGCAGCTTCTCGATCGCCGTAAATGTGCCTCCATTGCTGCGTTCCTGGCGATTCTGGCGCAGGTCGGCCACATGAATGAAAGCCGCCCGCTCCAGCCCTATGTCCACAAAAGCGCTTTGCATGCCGGGCAGCACGCGCACGACCTTACCCAAGTACACATTGCCCACGTGTCCTCTCTGGATATTGCGCTCCATGTGCAGTTCCTGCACGGCGCCTTGTTCGATCAGTGCTACCCGGGTTTCGAAAGGTGTGACGTTGATAAGAATATCTTCAGACATGAAAGGGCCGCTTTGATTCGCAAAGACTCTATTCTGAGGCCAATACCCGCCTCGCGTAAAACGCAGGCGAAATGTTTTGTGGGCCGTTCTGGTTTTTGGCGATTTTGGCACCCACAAGGGGTGTGCTTCAGGGCAACATGCGGTCACGAGGGGGCCGTTACGTGAGCGGTGGGCAGTATGTAGCGGCACCCCTTGTGGGTGCCATGCCGGGAGGCAGCGCGACGGGTGCCGTTTTGTCCCGTAAGGCCGCCTTTCTATGGCGAGTTGAAGAAAAAAATACTAAAGCCGTTTCATTTCAATGCCTTAGGGTCTTGGCGCGGGCCGGGGGGCGGTGGGCGACGGGGATGATGGGCGCCCCGGTTTGCGCACCTCTTAAAAGGCGTGCTATAGTTCGGTTCTTTCGCGGCGGGTCTCTCAGGGTAAACCCTGTAATTTCAGGGGATTCGAGAGGGTCCAGGCGGCGGGAAGAAGGCAGTGAGCGGGTGAAGTGGGTGGTACGGTGGCGTCGGAAGTGCAGTTGACAAGCCCGGCGAAGTGCTTCATAATCTCGCTTCTCTGCAGTAACGAAGGTTCACCGGCAGTTCGGTGGGGCGGCGTGAAGAGGCAGGAGGCAGTACGCAGTACCGAATACGCAGTACCGATGGGGCGAGATTAGAAGGCCCGCATCGTTTGTTCTTTAACAATCAAACAGTCGATAAGTGTGGGCGCTTGGAATGAGTGGGCAGCCTTTCTCACGAGAGGTCGCATCAAGCAATATC
>NZ_SMAJ01000012.1 GCF_004346225.1 Paralcaligenes ureilyticus
CAGAATGACCTCACCACCCAAGACAGCTCAAAAAAAGAGCGACCCAAAACACGTTCAGCTCCGTAAACACTGCAATCAAAAATGCCCTAGGACGGATAACTGACCGACAGAATATCCAGTTCGTCCAGGCCGGCAGGCGTACGCAGGGTCACGGTATCGCCCTCGCGGGCTTTGGTCAGGGCCCTGGCTACCGGTGAAATCCAGCTGATTTTCCCCAGCAGAGGCTCGGCCTCGTCCACCCCGACGATCGTCACCGTATGCTCCTCACCCGCGCTATCCACATAATGAACGGTCGCGCCAAAAAAGACTTGATCCTTGTTCGGTTGAGACGCCGGATCGACCACTTCGGCGATTTCCAGGCGTTTGGTAAGGAACCGCATGCGCCGGTCAATCTCCCGCAATCTCTTTTTACCGTACAGATAATCGCCGTTTTCGGAACGGTCGCCATTGGACGCCGCCCACGACACAATCTGGACAACGGCAGGCCGCTCCTCGGTCATTAAGTGGGCCAGTTCGGCACGCAGCCGTTGATACCCCTGCACCGTAATGTAATTTTTGGTGCCCGCGGGTAAACGCTGACCTTCAGGAACAGGATCTTCATCGTCCTGATCAGATTCTTTAACAAAGGCCTTGTTCATAATGGGTCCACCATCATTAAACCCAATCATGCCAGACCGGTTTCAAATCGGCCGGCAATGGAGGCAAGGAACCCAGATCTTTATTGCTCTCGGAAGGGCTATGAAAGTCGGAGCCGCAGGAAGCCATAAAACCATACTGACGCGCTACATCGGCATACTGGCGGTACTGATCAACGCTATGACTGCCGGTGACGACCTCGATGCCGGCCCCACCCATGTCTTTGAATTCGTCGAACAAGGCGCCAAACTGAACCGGGGTGTAGTGGTAGCGTCCGGGATGGGCAATGATGGCCCGGCCGCCGGCAGCGCTTATCCAGCCAAGCGCCTGGGCAAGCGTCGCCCAACTGCCCGGCACACAGGCGGGCTTGCCGTCGCCCAGATATTTATCGAACACCGCCTGCATGTTTTTGGAATGCCCCTGCTCTACCAGAAAACGCGCAAAATGCGTACGGCTGATCAGGTTCGGGTTGCCCACAAAGCGCAATGCGCCCGCATAGCTGTCGGCAATGCCCAGGCCTTGCAGGCGGTCGGCCATTTCCCTGGCGCGCCCAACCCGCCCTGCCTGTATGTCGGCCACCCCGGCCTTGAGCACCGGATTGGCCGCGTCTATGCCCAGGCCCACCACATGCACGGTCTGCTGCGCCCACGTCACGGAAATTTCGATCCCGGGAACGAATGGCAAACCCAGGTCATGCGCCGCTTGCGCGGCCGGCGCCAGGCCGGATACTTCGTCGTGATCGGTCAGGGCCCAAAGCCCGACGCCGTTGGCATGCGCACGCGCGGCCAGCTCGCGCGGCGCCAGCACGCCATCGGAAACCGTGGAGTGGCAATGCAAATCGACGTTCAGGCTTGGGCTCGTAGACATGCTTTCTTTGAAATACGTCCTGACCCGGCAAGATACTTCGCAGACAACACGGCCGCAACGATCAAGAGGTCAATAAAAAAGTTTCGACCAGGTCGATCTGGTCATCGCTGAAAAAGGTGGGTGCATGACCCACTCCGGGTATCTCGACCAGTCGCGCATGCGAATTGCGAGCCAGCATCTCTTGGGCGACATCGACTGCGAACAGGTCCGACAATGCGCCCCGGATCAACAACATCGGAGTGTGTATGCTTTCGTAGGCACCCCACAGCAGAGCTTCCGACGCGCGAACTACCTCGGGGGTTTGCAGCGCAAACGGCTGCGCCATAGCCAGATCATAGCGCTTTATCCAGTGATCGCCGCGCCGAATGAATACCTGGCGGGTCAATTCCCCCCACTGAGCACGCGTATGGGGGCCAAACCCTTCTGATACCGAGTGCACATAATCGACCGCCTGGTCAAAGGTGTCGAACTGCCTGGCTTCGCCCACATAGTCGCCAATACGCGCCAAGCCGTCATAATCCAGGCGCGGCCCAATATCATTCAAAATCACTTTACCCAAACGCAGAGATAGCTTTGGATCCAGCCCATCCCCGCCCCTATCGGGCCGCATTGCCGCCGACATGGCCAGCGCACCGGCCAACGCCAATCCAATCAAGCCTCCCATGGACGTCCCCAGCCAATTCACCTGGCTGACCTGCAAGCGCGCAATCAGGGTAAGCATATCGGCCACGTACTGCGGCACCACGTAACCGGCGGGGTTGGCCAGCCAATCGGATTGACCGCGGCCCACCACATCTGGACATACCACGCGGTAGTGCGTGCTCAAACGCGCCGCCAGCGTGTCGAAATCACGCCCGGTGCGCGTCAGGCCATGCGCGCAAACCAATACGCGGTCGTTGTCCGGATCGCCCCATTCCCAGTACGCCATGCGGTGCACGCCCGACGGACTGGCGCAGCTAACATAGTCAAGGCGGGGTTCTGTCATGGCGCACAACTTATTCAAGGAAAACCAAAAGGCTACACACAGTAGCGCGAAAAAGCAAAAAACATGGCAGCCACAAGGGCTGCCGCTACATGATCGACGGGTACGTTTTTGTAGCGGCACCCCTTGTGGGTGCCACACGCATTGCGGCTAACGCCCTACTCTATAAACAACGTCGCCGGGCACTCGAGGTAACCGCGCACCACCTGTATGAACTCGGCGGCGTGCAGACCATCGACGACGCGGTGATCGAACGATGAAGACAGGTTCATCATCTTGCGCACCACTACCGCGCCGCTCAGGACGACAGGCCGCTCGACGATGCGATTGATGCCGACGATGGCCACCTCGGGGCGATTGATGACAGGCGTCGAAACGATGCCGCCCAAAGCGCCCAGACTGGTGATGGTGATGGTAGAACCCGACAGCTCTTCTCGCACTGCCTTACCCGTGCGCGCCGCCTGCGCCAGGCGTGCGACTTCCGCCGCATTGCCCCACAAATCGCGGGCCTCGGCGTGACGCAGCACAGGCACCATCAAACCCTGTTCGGTTTGAGCCGCAACACCCATGTGCACTGCGCCGTATTGGGTCACCACCCCGGCTTCGTCGTCGTAGCGCGCATTGATCTGCGGAAATTCGCGCACGGCCAGCACTATGGCTCGAATCAGCAAAGGCAATAAAGTCAGCTTGCCGCGCTGAGCGCCCCACTTGGCATTGAGTTTTACGCGCAACGCCTCGAGCTCGGTCACATCGACCTCTTCAACGTAAGTGAAATGCGGAATATGGCGTTTGGCCTCCTGCATTTTTTGCGCTATTTTGCGGCGCAAGCCAATGACCGGAATCGGGTTCTCGTCGTGGCGTTCGGCATAAGCCGCCGCGGCCACTGGCGCAACGCCATGCCTCGCCTGATTCGCTACCGAAACATCCAGATCCTGATGGCGGATGCGTCCCGACGGACCGCTGCCTTGCACCTCTCGCAGATCAAGTCCCAATTGCCGTGCGTGGCGGCGCACCGAGGGCGAGGCCAGCGGTTTGCTGTGGGTTGGGGATGTGCTGGAAACGACGGCCGGGGACGTTTGGGAGATGGCACCCACAAGGGGTGCCGCTACGACAAGGGGTGCCGATGCAACGGGAGAAGCCGATACGGCAGCAGGGGAAGCCGATACGGCCGGCGCGGCCGATGGCTCTGTCGCGGCAGCTGCACCCGCATCACGGCCGGATTCAGAGCCTTCGTCAACGATTTCGATGCGTATCAGCTCGGACCCCACCGCCATGACATCGCCGACTTTGCCGCCCAGCGCGACGACGGTGCCTATCACCGGCGACGGCACCTCAACGGTTGCCTTGTCGGTCATGACTTCGGCCAGCACCTGGTCTTCGGCGACGCTATCGCCCGGTTTCACATGCCACTGCGCCAGTTCGACCTCGGCTATCCCCTCGCCGATATCGGGCATTTTGATAATGTGGATTCCCATCAGTCTTCCATTGCGCGTTTGAAAGCCGCCCCGACTCGCCCCGGGCCCGGAAAATAAGCCCACTCTTGCGCATGCGGGTAAGGCGTGTCCCAGCCTGTTACACGCTCGATCGGAGTTTCCAGGTGATAGAAACAATGCTCTTGCACCAACGCTATCAGTTCGGCTCCAAAACCGCTGGTACGGGTGGCTTCGTGCACCACTACGCACCGGCCGGTCTTTTTCACCGACTTCACAATGGCATCCAGATCGAGCGGCCAAATGCTTCGTAAATCGATGATTTCGGCGTCGATCCCGGTCTCCTGGGCCGCCGCTTCGGATACGAAAACCATGGTGCCATAAGTCAGCACCGTAAGCGCCGCGCCCTTGCGAAAAACCGACGCCGATTCGAGCGGCACCGTGTAATAGCCCTCGGGGACTTCGCCCAGCGGATGTTTGGACCAGGGCACAATGGGCCGGTCGTGATGACCATCGAAAGGGCCGTTATACAAGCGCTTGGGTTCGAGAAATATGACCGGATCGTCATTTTCAATGGAGGCGATCAGCAAACCCTTGGCATCGTAGGGATTGGACGGCATCACCGTACGCAAGCCGCTGACATGGGTGAAAAGCGCTTCAGGGCTTTGGCTATGTGTCTGCCCGCCATAGATCCCGCCGCCGCAAGGCATCCGTATCGTAAGAGGCGCCGTGAATTCGCCCACCGAGCGATAGCGCAAGCGCGCCGCTTCGGAGACGATTTGATCGGATGCCGGATAAAAATAATCGGCGAACTGAATTTCAACCACCGGGCGCAGCCCGTAGGCGCCCATACCGACCGCCGCGCCAACGATCCCACCCTCGGAAATAGGGGTGTCGAACACACGCGATTTGCCATACTTGGCCTGCAAACCTTCAGTGCAACGAAACACGCCGCCAAAATACCCGACATCTTGTCCGAAGACGACCACGTTGCTGTCGCGCTCGAGCATGATGTCCATCGCCGAACGCAGCGCCTGAATCATGGTCATGGGCCGCGTCGGCCCCTTATTGATAGCACTTGCCATGATCATCGCTCCAGTTGCGCAAGCTGCCTGCGCAAATGCTGAGGCATGTCTTTGTATACATCTTCGAACATACTTATATTGCTGAACGTATGGCCGTTCGCAAGCGACCCGTAACGCTCGGCTTCCTTTTGCGCCGCCACAACCTCGGCTTCGAGCTCTTTCCTGGTTTCTTCGTGCTCTTCTTCGGACCAGATCGCACGTCCGATCATATGCCGCTTGAGCCGCTCGATCGGATCGCCCAGCGGAAATTGCGCCCAGTCGTCGGCGGGCCGGTACTTGGATGGGTCATCTGACGTGGAGTGCGGGCCGCCACGATAGCTCACCCACTCGATCAGGGTCGGCCCAAAATTGTTGCGCGCCCGCTCAATCGCCCATTGCGAAGCGGCATACACCGCCAGGAAATCATTGCCGTCGACACGCAACGAGGCGATGCCGCAACCCGCGCCGCGGGCCGCGAACGTGGTGCGCTCTCCGCCCGCCAGAGCCTGGAAGGTGGAAATCGCCCACTGGTTATTGACGACATTCAGAATGACCGGTGCCTGGTAAACGTGGGCGAACGTCAGGGCTGTGTGAAAATCGGATTCGGCCGTAGCGCCATCGCCGATCCACCCTGACGCAATCTTGTTGTCGCCCTTGATAGCCGAGGCCATGCCCCAGCCCACCGCCTGAATAAACTGCGTGGCCAGATTACCCGAAACCGAGAAAAACCCTGCCCGCCGCACCGAATACAGGACAGGAAGCTGTCGGCCCTTGAGCGGATCGCGCTGGTTGGACAATAGCTGGCAGATCAGATCGACCAGCGGGACATCGTCGCGCACCATCAACAGGCTTTGCTGGCGGTACGAAGGAAAGCACATATCGCCCTCGGACAGCGCCATGCCGTGCGCAGTCCCGATGGCCTCTTCGCCCAGCGATTGCATATAAAAAGACAGTTTTTTCTGCCGCTGGGCGATCAGCATGCGCGCATCGAAAATCCGCGTTTTCAGCATAGTGCGCAAGCCCTTGCGCAGCAATTCTGTGCTGATGCTGGGCGCCCAGGGGCCCACTGCCTGGCCGTCGTCATCGAGTACACGCACCAGCGCGTAGACCAGATCGCCCATATCGATATGGTCTGCGTCTACGGGAGGGCGGCGAACGGTGCCTGCGGGCGATAAATGCAGATAGGAAAAGTCGGTATGGCAGCCTGGACGCCCGGTGGGCTCCGGCACGTGCAGATGCAGGGGTGGTGTCTGGCTCATGGTGTGTATTCGCTTCCGAAGGGTCTTGTGGAGCCTCGTAGCCGAATATATCTTGTGGATAATGTGTCAATCATCGCGCATCCGGGCAAAATCCACAAGGGTATTCACCCCAATAGACTGGTTGACGTTGGCATGGTTTTGCGTAATTGTTAATGATTGTCTGTTGGGCGCTATGAGAGATGGCACCCACAAGGGGTGCCGCTACAAGCTGCGGATACGTTTTTGTAGCGGCACCCCTTGTGGGTGCCATCGCCGCGACCTGGCAATCTCCCCCGAACCCACATCCAGCCAACACCGTTAACGGCCAGCCCAATAGCGCCGGTCATATTCTCGCGTGCTATAAGCCCGCAGCCCATTCTGTCTGGATCGAACCGTAATGGCGCCCTGCCGATCGGTACGCCAGAATGTCGCCCCGGCCTGCTCCCAGCGCTGTACCACCTCGGGGCCGGGATGCCCATATCGATTCCATAAACCCGCCTGGGCCAGCACGTGCCTGGCCTTCATGGCCTGTACAAAACCCGGGCTGGACGAATACCGCGAGCCATGATGCGCCGCCAAAACCACATCGACCGGATCCAAACCGCGACGCAGCAGCAAGGCTTCCTGCACAGCGCCAATATCACTGGTCAGCAGCAAAGAGTGGTCTCGACCCCTGATCAGCAAGACACAGGCCCGATCATTGGGCTTTGGGGCTTTGGCCGACCGGCCCGGCTTAGCCAGGGGTGGTGGCCACAAAAACTGAAAATCGACGCCATCGATCGTCCAGGCGTGGCCCGCCACACACTCCGACATGGCCCACGGAAATCGCGGCAGGCTCTGTGGCCTGCCCAGCAAATGCGCTTCGCGCCGCAAATAACCCCCCAGATCGAACGAACTGTAGGATTGTTCAATCTGAACCGCCTCGAGCAGGCTGCGTGCTCCGCCTGCGTGGTCGATATCAGCGTGAGACACCACCATCACATCCAGTTTTCGTATGCCCATCGATTGCAGGAAAGGCCATATCGTGCGCGCTCCTTCGTCGCTCGCGGCACTGCTGCGCAAGCCTGTATCAAACAACAGGACATGGCGCGCCGTCTGCACCACGATTGCGGCCGATTGTCCGACGTCCAGCGCAAACGCGTCCCAACCGCCTTCGGGCGGCCGCTCGGGACGCCAGCACAAGGCCGGCAGAATAAGGATCCAGGCCGCACGACGCGCCGGAAAGCCGTAAGGCATGAGCGCCAGCACAAGCCCCAGCAGGGCCAGCAGTGTCAAGGCCAGCGGCGGATGCGCCACGTCGATGCTCGCCGCATTGAAATCGGCCAGCCAGACCGTGGGAATCATCATCAAATCCAGGCAGGTATGGGCCAGCCAACCGCAAAAGCCGGCCATCCAGCCTAAGCCTGGAACAAAAGCCAATGCCGCCAGCAGCAGGGACAAGGGCGTCACCACCAGGCTGATCAAAGGAATGGCATACGCATTGGCCAGCGGCGAGGCAAACGATATCTGGTGAAAGATCAACGCAAGCAATGGCATCAAAGCCACCGTAATGGCCAGTTGCAGGCGCGAAGCCGAAGTCAGGAAAAATTTCAGGCGCTGCATGCGAGTCATCGCCGGCAGGCCGATCCGGTTCCCCACCCAGCCGCTGCTGGCCATCAGCACACAAACAGCACCAAACGACAGCCAGAACCCGCTCGCGAACAAGGCCCAAGGGTCGAGCATCACCACCGCCAACACCACCACGCTCAACAGGCGCGAACCGTTCATGGGCAGGCGCAACAGATGCGCCGCGGCCACGACCGCCAACATGAGGAAAGTGCGCCGGGCGGGCACGCCCCACCCCGCCAGCAGGCAATATAGCCATGCAACCAAAAGCGCGGCCATCGCGGCAGCGATCTGGGCGGGCACACGCTCGGCCAGATTGCGCCCGCGAAAGCGCAACCTGCGCCAGCTCCAGAGGACCACCAGGCCGCCCAAGGCGGCAATCATCGTAATATGCGAACCGCTGATCGACACCAGATGCGTAATGCCCGTACGGTTGAAGACCTGCCAATCGGCCGACTCCACACTCGCCTGATCGCCTATCGCCAGCGCCAGCAAGACGGCCCCGTAGCGCATGCCGTCAAGATGCGCCCGCATGGCCTGGCGCACGCGATGGCGCGCGCGCTGAGCGACGATTTCCAAACTGACCCAGGGATCGTCACCTTGATATTTCGGGGTTCCTCGCACGCTGCCCGTAGCACGCACCCCTTGCGCAAACATATAGGCTTCGTAATCGAACGCATTAGGGTTACGCGCTCCATGCAGCTTTTTAAGCGTCAGGGACATGCGCCATATCTGGCCGGGAATCAGTTCCGGAAACTGGGCCGGTGCTTGATTAAACCGCCCATAAGGACCGGCCCGACCCGGCGCCGTCCACGAAACATAAATTCGCGAAGGCACGCCTTCTGGCAGAGAGGAAATCACTTCGGCCTCAAAAGCCCGGCTGTCAGGCCTTAACCTGACCAGACTGGCCACCCGGAGCACGACACGCGAGACGCGATTTTCGTTTTCAGCGGCGAGTTCATCGGCCAGGCGCTGTTCGATTCGCACGACCGCCAGCAGCAGACCCAGCACAGCCGCCCAGACGGGTATCAGGGCGCGCGCGGGCCGCTGCATTTTCAGCAGCCACAAGGACAAGCCAAGGACGCCTAATGCCAGCCACATCCAAGTGGCGGCATCGGGCATCACCGGCAAAACCTGCGCGGCACCGGTGGCCAACACGATGGCCAGCATGCTTAATCGCCCCGTCACATCCCGCGCTCCAAAATAAGCAAGGGTAACGACGAATAATCGCGCCAGGCGGGTCAACCGGATAGTTTCGCGCCTTTCGGATAATACGCGGCGCATGTCGCAAACGGCCGCGCGACAGGCACCCTATAATCGCAGACGAAACCGCCTTTTATTGCATCACAGGAAACCCTTATGTCTATACGCAAATTATTTGCCCTGGGCGCCATGGCCCTGCTGACAACCGGCGCAAGCTTTGCCCAGGCCCAGCAAGTGAGTCACATCCAGATCGAACACCCTTGGGCTCGCGCCACAGCGCCTGGGCAAACCACGGGCGCGGGCTACATGGGCATTAAAAATGCCGGCACGGCCGACGACACGCTATTGTCCGTCGAAAGCGGCGTCGCCGACATGACCGAGCTGCACCAAACCGTCAGCGACGGCAGCATGACAAAAATGGAGGCCGCCAAGAAATTGCCCATCCCCAAAGGGCAAACCATACAAATCAGCCCGGGCGGCTATCACATCATGTTCATGCATATCAAGGCCCCGTTCAAGCAAGGCGACAAGATTTCCGCGACCCTCACTTTTGAAAAAGCCGGCAAGGTGGCAGTGGAATTTCAGGTTGAACCGCTTACCTATCAACCGGGCAAATCGGCGGGCGATATGGACATGGGCGCTGGACACATGAATATGAATATGCACCATCAGCACGCCAAGTAAGCCGGGCAGACTGCCGTACCGGACGGTCGTGCGGCAATGGCAGCCACAAGGGCTGCCGCTACATGAGCGGCCAGCAGGTTTCTGTAGCGGCAGCCCTTGTGGCTGCCATCCGCCCCATGCCGCCTAGACACCCATCAGACGCGGCAACACACGCCGGGCATTCTCGCTTGTCGCACCCAGGAGAGCTTCATAAGACAGGCCGCGCAACTCGGCCAAAACCTCGCCAATGCGCGCGACTTCCGAGGGCTCGTTGCGAGGACGCATCAACCCTGACTTACCCGCTGTCCCCGCAGACCCAGGCGAACCCAGCCACGCGGGAGCAATGTCGGGCGCATCGGTTTCCAGCACCAGCGACTCCAGCGGCACTTGAGCCGCCAAGCGGCGTATTTGCAAGGCACGAGTAAAAGTCATGGCCCCGCCCATGCCAAGCGCAAACCCCAGAGCAATAAACTGTTTGGCCTGCTGGAAACTACCGTTAAACGCATGGGCAATCCCGCCAATCCGGGGCCGGCGGCGCAAATGCTTCAGTATCGTGTCTTGCGAACGGCGTACATGCAGCAAAACAGGCAGCTCATACCGTTGCGCCAGATCGAGCTGGGCCGAATAAAACAATTCCTGCTTGGCTCGCATAGGTACGGAGGTGAGCTCAGGCACAAAGAAATCCAGGCCAATCTCGCCGATGGCGACCAACCGCGAATCAGCCAAAGCATCCCGCACCAAGTCCTCGAGTACCGTCAAATCGCTATCCCCGGCTTGCGGGACGCACATAGGATGAATGCCCAAGGCATAAGCACCGCCCCGGAAAGAATGGGCCAGATCACGCACCACAGAAAAATTCCCGCGCTCCACCGCCGGGATCACAATGACCTGCACGCCTGCGTGTGCAGCGCGAGCGATTACCTGTTGCCGATCATCGGCAAACTCTGCGGCATCCAGATGGCAATGGGTATCGATAAGCACTACGCGTCCCGTAAAGAAGCACCCGCTCAATGATTCAATTTTACAGGCCAGACACACGATGATGTCGATTTTCGAAGTTAGGGCTATTGGATTAATGGCACCCACAAGGGGTGCCGCTACGGGTGGCGTTACAGGGCCTCTTCATCAGCCAGGCGTCCCTTATCCATAAACAACTGACGATGCGCCAATGCCGCCAGCGCCGGATCGTGCGTCACAATGGCCAATGCCGTGCCGAATTCCTCATTAACACGCACCAACAGCTCAAACATGCTCTCGGCCGTATAGCGATCCAGATTGCCGGTGGGCTCATCGGCCAGAACGCAGGTTGGGCGCGTCACCAAGGCGCGCGCCAGCGCCACCCGTTGCCGCTCGCCGCCGGACAACTGCCCCGGGAAATGATGGATCCGATCGGCCAACCCCACCTGCTCCAGCAACTGGGCCGCCTGCTCCCGAGCCGCATGGCGCGTATCACGCCGCACAATCAATGGCATCGCCACATTATCGAGCGCCGAAAACTCCGACAACAAATGATGAAACTGATACACAAAACCCAGGCTGCGATTGCGCAACTGACTGCGTTGGGCCTCAGACAGCCCTTGCGCCGACGCGCCATTAATAAAGACCGTGCCCGACGTAGGCCTGTCGAGCAAACCCAAGGTATGCAGCAACGTGCTCTTGCCCGATCCGGACGCCCCCACAATAGCCACAAACTCGCGTGGTGCCACGTGCAGGCTAACATCGCGCAGCACCTCGATGCGGGCCAATCCGTCATCGTAAGTCTTCACCAGATTGTGGGCGCTCAGGGCATGAACTGGAGGCGTATCAATCATGACGCAGCACCTGGGCGGGTTGCAGGCTGGCGGCACGCCAGCTGGGATAAAGAGTAGCCAGCAAAGAGAGCACCAAAGAAGTGATCGCAATCGTCACGATATCGGACAGTTGCGGGTTGGACGGGAGTTCGCTGATGAAATAGATTTGCTGCGGCAAAAAATGCACGCCCGATAAACGCTCGATGAACGGCACAATCACACCAATGTTGTAGGCAATCAACATGCCGAACCCGACCCCCAGCAAAGTGCCTACGACTCCGATCAGCGAGCCTTGAACCAGGAAGATTTTGGCGATTTCGCGCGGGCTGGCGCCCAAAGTACGCAAAATGGCAATGTCCGACTGCTTGTCCTTCACCGCCATGACCAGCGACGAAAGCAGATTGAACGCTGCCACCGCAACGATCAGGGCAAGAATCAGGAACATCATGCGCTTTTCGGTCTGCACGGCGGCAAACCAAGTGCGATTATTCTGCGTCCAGTCGGTCGCCTGTACCGATGTCGGCAAAATTCGCATAAGTTCGCGCGCCACTTCGGGCGCCTTCTGCATATCCGCAATGCGCAGCCTTACGCCGCTGGTGCCGTTATCGCGAAACACCTTGGCCGCGTCTTCAAAATTGACAAAGGCCAGCGACGCGTCATATTCGTAATAGCCCGAAGAGAAAATCCCGCTGACTGTAAATTGCCGCATGCGCGGCGCAAAGCCCGCCGGCGATATCGACCCCTGAGGCGCCAGGACCAACACCGTATCGCCGCGTTTGACCCCCAGGCTGGCGGCAATCTGGTTGCCCAGCACGATGGAAAAACTTCCCGGCGTCAACGAGTCGATATTGCCGTCGGTCATCTGCCCGCCTACATCCGACACCGCCGCTTCAAGCTTGGGGTCAATGCCGCGAATCTGCACTCCGCTTAAGGAATCGCCGCGCACCAACATGGCTTGCGCGGCGACAAACGGCGCCTCGCCCCGCACTTCCTTGTTCTTCTTGGCATCCTGCGCAATTTGCTGCCAATGCTGCAGCACCAGGTCGGGCGCCGTACGCGGCACGTACAGCTCGATATGCGGCAATACCGACAGCATCCGATCCCGCACCTGCGTCTGAAAGCCATTCATGACCGACAGCACAATAATCAGCGCTGCAACACCCAATGCAATGCCCACCATGGAACTGGCGGCAATAAAGGACACAAATCGATCTCGCCGTCCGCGGCCGTGCTTGACCCGCGCCAAACCTGCGTACCGCGCCCCTATCCAGAGCTCATATGAAGTCTTCAATCCGCCACCGTTTTCTTATTGACACTACAATCCAAGAATGCAAATCGTACTCCCTGGCGCCCTGCCCGACCCGAGCGAAGCACGGGAACTGGCTCCGCACGTGCTAAAAGCCGCCCCTACACTGAGTCGCTGGCTACGTCTTGGCCGAGCCAGCATCACCACGACCGACCCCGTTGCCGCAGGCTGCACGCCCTACGAACACTGGCTGTTGTCCGCGCACGGATTCAAACCCGCGCAAGGACAGAATCTTAGCTCAGGTTTAGGCCCCCTATGGGCCGGCAACGTCACTAAACGTGACCAGCCCGTCTGGCTA
Organism: Paralcaligenes ureilyticus; assembly: GCF_004346225.1. Lineage (GTDB taxonomy): Bacteria > Pseudomonadota > Gammaproteobacteria > Burkholderiales > Burkholderiaceae_B > Paralcaligenes > Paralcaligenes ureilyticus. The sequence goes on from NZ_SMAJ01000012.1 coordinate 13,083, forward strand.
GCGGAACTGGTTCATGTAGCGCCCTCTCGCGATGGCGCCCGCCTGTTCGGTGCAAGCGACCTGTCGATCGAACTCGCAGAAAGTGTAGCCTTGTTCGATTCGGCCCAGGATTTCTTCAAAGGCAGCGGCTTTTCGGCCAGCCCTTCAAGCGCCCGACACTGGCTCATAACGATACACGGTAATTTCGCACCCGTTTGTGCCAGCCCCAGCCTGGTGAGTTTGGGATCGATGAACGATTCCTGGCCCAAAGAGCCCGAAGCCCGCCCCTGGCGCCGGCTGGTCAACGAGTTGCAGATGTTGTGGTTCGACCATCCGGTCAATCGAGCAAGGCAGGCGCGCGGGCTGGCCCCCATCAACAGCCTGTGGCTATTTGGCGGGGCAAAGGCAGACCAGTTCGCCGACACGCGCTCGACTCCGGTCTTCAAAATATGCGAGACGCTGCATGTTCCATTCAATACGCACGACTGGAGCGCCTGGCTACAGGCATTGGGCGAACTCGAATCGACAGTATTTCAACCCCTCGCCCACACGCCGCCGGAACTGGTGCTGATCGGTCGCGACAGATTCGTTCAATTGCGGCCCGGCACTCTGGCCCGCTTTGTCAATCGCTTGCCCGGCAAGCACTGGAGCAACTGGTGGTCACCCCGCAATTAAGCACCCGTGCTTCCGACGATCAGGCCGCCCGGTCGCTCGAGGCCGCCGGCATACATCCTTTGCTGGCGCGGCTATGGGCCGCGCGCGGGGTGCACGACGCAACCGAAACCCAATTCGGCTGGGGCACGCTCCTGCCGCCAGGCCAGCTAACCCATAGCGAACACGCAGCCCGACTGCTCGCCGACGCCATTGCTGAAAAAAAACGCCTGCTTATCGTTGCCGACTACGATTGCGACGGCGCAACCGCCTGCGCCGTCGCAATCCGCGCCTTGCGCAGCATGGGTGCCAACGTTGATTTTCTGGTACCCAACCGCTTCGAAACCGGTTATGGCTTGTCCGCGGCGGTTGTCGAACTGGCGCTGCGCCATCATGGCGGCAAGCCGGATATCGTCATCACCGTCGATAACGGAATCGCAAGCGTCGAGGGCGTTGCCGCCGCGCAAGACGCTGGCATCGACGTCATTATCACCGACCATCACTTGCCTGGCGATACCCTGCCCAACGCGCTGGCTATCGTTAATCCCAACCAACACGGCTGCGGTTTCTCCTCTAAAAATCTGGCGGGCGTAGGCGTCATTTTCTATCTGATGCTGGCATTGCGCGCCGAGCTGCGCACCCGCGGCGTCTATGCCGCAAACGCAGGCCCGCGGCTCGATGCCCTGGCCGATCTGGTGGCCCTGGGCACCGTAGCCGATGTCGTCAAACTCGATGCCAACAACCGTTTGCTGGTCACCCAGGGCCTGAAAAAAATGCGCGCAGGCCAAATGCACGCAGGTGTGCGCGCTCTATTCGCAGTAGCTGCGCGCGAACCCAGGCAGGCTAGCGCCTTCGATCTGGGTTTTGCCATCGGCCCGCGCATTAATGCAGCAGGGCGGCTGGCCGACATGAGCCTGGGTATCCATTGCCTGATCACCGACGATGAAAGCGAAGCATTAAAGCTGGCTCGCGAGCTCGACGCCATCAACCACGAACGGCGCGCCATAGAAACCACCATGCGCCAGGAAGCGCTGGCGGCAATGGAAATGCCCGATGTCGTCATTCGGGCAAGTGTCTGCGTCTATCACCCTACATGGCATCAAGGCGTAGTGGGGCTGGTGGCCTCCAAACTAAAGGAAGCCTACTGGCGCCCTACCGTCGCCTTCGCCCGATCCGATGCCGGCGAACTGCGCGGCTCGGGCCGCTCCATCCCCGACGTGCATTTACGCGATGTACTCGACCTGGTGGCCAAACGCCATCCGGGCATCATCCTCAAGTTCGGCGGCCACGCGATGGCCGCCGGCTTGACACTGCAAGAAAACGCCTACGCAACTTTTGTCGAGGGCTTTGACGATGCCGTCAAGGAATTAAGCGGGCGCACCACGTTCGATCCGGTGATCGAAACCGATGGTTCGCTGGAGTCGGGCTACGCCAACGCCGAGGTTGCCGGCCTGCTCCAGCAACAAGTCTGGGGTTCAGGCTTTCCCGCCCCGATATTTCGCGACAACTTTTACGTGCGCCAACAGCGGCTACTGAAAGACAAGCACCTGAAACTGACTCTGGAACGCGGCCATCAGCGCTTTGACGCCATCTGGTTCGGCCACGCCGATATGCTGCCCGAATACATCGACGTCGCCTACCGGCTGGACCAGAATGTGTGGAACGGCAATATCACGGCGCAGCTGATTATTGAATATGCCTGCGGGGCACAGGGCCAATCAGGCGATGCCCATGAATTCGTTTGACCGCCAGATACGGTACTTTCGGGTTATTGCCGAACTGAAATCCCTGTCCCAGGCCGCCGAGGCGCTCGGACTTACCCAATCAGGCATAAGCCGGCAATTAGGGTCCCTCGAAGAGCACCTTGGCGTACCACTGTTTTACCGTACCGGGCGCGGTGTTGAACTTACCCCTGCCGGGTCTTTCCTGCAGTCTCAGACGCACACGGCCTACGAGACGATCGACAATGCCTTGGCGTCGATCAAAGGCCACGACGCCGCCACTCAGGGAAAGTTGAAAATCGCCACCGTCCATACGCTGAGCTATTACTTCATGGCGGAAATCGTCGCAAAATTCCTGGGTGTGCGGCCTACAACGACGGTGTCACTCGTTGCCCGCAGTTCTCCCGAGGTCGTCACCCTGGTTGAACGCGGCGATGTCGACCTGGGCTTCGTCTACGATTCCGCCGTGGCATCGGACCGTCTGAACAGCACCCCTCTCTTTGACGACCGCATGTGCCTGATCGTCAATCGGCAATACAAGGCCAAAAGTCAATCTATCGACCTCAACAAGCATCGTTTGTCGCTGGTCGTATTTCCACCCCACTACGCGCTGCGCCGCATGCTGCATAGCAGCGGTCTGGAATTCGATACCGTGGCCGAAGCGGAAACCATTGCGGTAATGCTCGATCTGGTGTCTTCAGGAGTGGGCTATTGCATTCTTCCCGATCGCATCCACACCAAATTGCTGGCGGAATACAGCTTGCGGAAAATCGCCATCGACCAGCCGCTGCTTACTCGGCGCGTCGTGGCCATCACTAAAATAGCGGTACCTCCTTCATCGCTCACGCAACTCATGCTCGATGCCGCGCTGGGCAATCTGAGCCGCTAGTGCATTTTCGGTTGAAGTGTTTACGGAACTGAAACATCCCGTGCCGTACACCGTTTGACCAAAAAAAATGCTCTAGCGCCATTCCCTTTTTCCAACTTGCGCCGCCGCGAGGTTTAAAGCTCATACCAGCTATGAGCAATAGTCTCTGGCTTGTACCGCAACAGCCTCCCATACTGCGCTGATCAACCCTTTATCGCCACATAGCCCAAACGCGGGCGAAGCTATGGAAACGGAGAATGACATGAGTGAAAAATTGCGATCCAAAGAATACTTTGACCAGCGAGCGACGCGGGAAATGGGCAAACACCTGCACACCAAAACACGCTCCCTGGCCGAGACACTCGCGTCGGCCTGCCGAATCCTTGCAATGACCGGCCAAGAAGCTGGATTGGCCGGCCAGATCAGTGCCCGCTCGGAGCGTGAAAATGCCTATTGGACTTTGCGTTTCGGCCTGGGTTTCGACGAAGCCACGGCAGATGATTTTATCGAGGTCGATCAGGATCTCAACACACTAAGCGGAGAGGGCATGGCCAACCCGGCCACGCGATTCCATTTATGGGTGTACAAAGCCCGGCCCGATGTCAATGCCATCATTCACACGCATGCGCCATGGGCCTCGACGCTTGCAGCGGCACGCCAGAAGCTGGTCGTCCTGCACATGGACATGACTCCCTTCTATAACGACTGCGCATTCCTGGCCGACTGGCCAGGGGTCCCCATTGCCGACCAGGAGGGTGTCATCATCTCGGCCGCAATCGGCAGCAAACGCTCGATCCTGCTGGCTCACCACGGCTACCTGACGGCGGGATCTTCTCTTCAGGAAGCCACCTACTTGTCCGTCTATCTGGAACGGGCCGCCCGCATGCAAATTCGCGCCCAAGCGTTCGGGCCACTGATCCCGGTACCCGATCATCTGGCGCAGGAAGCCCACGATTACCTGCTAAAGCCATCCATCGTGAACGCGACATTCGATTACTGGAGCCGGCAAGCCGACGCCGCCATTGGGCAAGGCGCCCGGTCCATGTGAACCTCGGGCAACAAGCACGCCGGTCGCGCAAGCGGCCAGCCTGACAACAAACCTTATAACAACACAGTGAGGAGAAATTATGACTGCCTATAACGACAGCCTGGAAACCGATAATCTGGAAACCGCCACACCTCGTAAGGCCGGCTACGTCAAGGTCGGCCTTGCCAGCATGATCGGAACGACTATCGAGTGGTACGATTTTTTTCTATATGGCAGCGCCGCCGCGCTCATTTTCAACAAGATATTTTTCCCGTCGTTTGACCCCATCACCGGCACACTGGCCGCCTTTGCCACCTATTCTGTCGGGTTTTTCGCCCGCCCTCTGGGAGGAATCGTATTCGGCCATTTCGGCGATCGAGTCGGGCGCAAATCCATGTTTATCACCACCCTTTTCCTCATGGGGATACCCACCATATTGATCGGCCTGATTCCGTCTTACGAGTCGATCGGTTACTGGGCAGCGGTTCTGCTGGTGCTGATGCGCCTGCTGCAGGGCCTGGCGGTGGGAGGTGAATGGGGAGGCGCTGTGCTCATGGCGGTCGAACATGCCCCGACGGGCAAGAAAGGCCTGTTCGGAAGCCTGCCTCAAGCCGGCGTCGGACCCGGCCTCGTACTGGCTTCGCTCGCCATGCTGTGGGTAGCCGTCCTTCCCCAACAGGACATGCTGACCTGGGGATGGCGTATTCCTTTTCTTGCCAGCGTCGTACTGCTCTTGATCGGTTGGTACATCCGGATTCGCGTCAGCGAATCGCCTGACTTCGAAAAAATGGAAGAGTCGGGCGCCAAAGTCAAATTTCCGATTGTCGAAATCTTCCGTTCGCACCCCCTGGCTGTATTGAAGGTCGTGGGCGCCCGATTTGCGGAAGTCACCTGGTTCTACACGGTCGTCACCTTCGCGCTGGCTTATGCCACCACCACCCTGGGAATCCCCAAGGCACTCATGCTGGAGGCAACCATCTGGGGCGCCCTCATCGCCTTCTTCACGATGCCGGCACTGGGCATGCTGGGAGACCGCATCGGTCATAAATGGGTTTTCATCCTCGGCGCCATTGGTATCTTTTTATTCGGATTCACGTTCTTTGATCTGCTCGCGACCAAACAGGCGCTTTGGGTCAACATGGCCATGATCGTGGCCATCGGCGTCGTGTACGCCGCAATGTACGCGCCCGAGGCCAGTCTTTTTTCAAACCAGTTTCCACCGGAAATACGATACAGCGGAATCTCGATCGGCGTTCAGCTCTCCGGAGCAATCGGCGGCGGTCTGGCGCCTATTGTTGCCATCTGGCTGCTATCGATCGGTGGCGGCAACCCAAAATACGTAACATGGTATCTCTGCCTTCTTGGCATCATCGCCCTGGTAAGCGCATGGCGCATGCGTGCCCAGGCACACTGATCCGAAGGATCCCGGGCCGCATGCTCACGCACGGCCCGGGTTACCCGTAAACACCGAATCCATGACCGCCGCCAACGACAGCGCTACTGGCTCCCACCCTGCTCTGCGGCTATCTGCCGCAGGGCCTTTTCAAATACCTCGGTCGGCTGGCCGCCCTGGATCAAGTGGCGATCGTTGATGATGATCGCCGGCACGGAATCGATACCGTGTTCACGGTAGAAATCCTCGCGCTCGCGCACTTCCTTCGCGTAGGTATCGGACGCGAGAATAGCCTGCGCCCGCGCGGCATCCAGACCCACCTTGACGGCCAGGCGAACCAGCACGTCGTGCGCGCTGGGATCCTCGCCATCGGTAAAGTAAGCCTGGAACAAAGCATGTTTAAGCGCTGCCTGACAGCCTTCCAGGCCGGCCCAGTGCAACAGGCGATGCGCATCGAAGGTATTGTAAATACGGTTGCGTTTACCCATGCCGAAAGTAAACCCGACCTCTGCGCCGCGAACCCGGATCGCTTCAGCATTGCGCGCAATCTGCTCCGGCGTCGAGCCATACTTTGCGCTTAGATGTTCAACAATATCCTGGCCTGCGGGAGGCATCTGCGGGTTAAGCTCGAAAGGCTGGAAATGCAGCTCGGCGCCTACCTGGCCATCCAAGCGGCCCAAGGCTCCTTCAAGCGAGCTCAGTCCGACTGCGCACCACGGACAGGAAACATCAGACACAAAATCTATCTTCAGTTGAGTAGCCACATTATCACCTTATCTTCATCGATTTCCAGCCGCATGATCGCCCACGGCCTTAGCTGAAAACAGTTTAATCCGATTCCATGATTCCGAGCCCTGGCCAAGCTACAAAGCGAATACAGCCTTGATTGCCAACGGGCGCGCAGTCACGCGACGTTAAAAAAATTTGCAATGGCAACAGGTGGGGGTAAGATGTCAACACGGCACACACGCCCACCTAACAGGCGCCCGCTATGGATGATCTGAACAAGGCAGATAAATACCCAGGCTCACCCGACCCTGCACGTCGGCGCATGCTGATCAGCCTGCTATCCGGGTACACCGCCTCATTGATCCCCTGGGCGACGGCGCAGGCAATCCCCGACGACAACCAAGGCGCATTTGTAGCCGTTTCGGCCATCCTGGCCGGCCGTCAGTCCCTTGATCCCGTACTGGGCAAACGCTTCTACGATGCGCTTGTAGCCGAGGATCCCGGCTTTTCCGCAGCGACCGGCGCCTTGCTCAAACTGATCAATGAACAAAAAATAGACCCTCTCCAATTGCAAAAGGTGCTCGACGGCGGGCACCCCACGCTGGCCGCCCTGCCGCGAAAAATCGTCACTGCCTGGTTCACCGGCATCGTCGGCAGCGGCGAAAATGCGCGCTGCATCGCGTATGAAACTGCGTTGAACGCCGTTATCGTCGAAGACATGCTCAGGCCCCCCACCTACGCCTACGGCGCCTACGGAACCTGGGCCGCGAAACCACGCTAAGGAGCACTCAATGCCGGAATCGTTGTCAGCTGACTTTGTCGTAATCGGCTCGGGAATCATAGGTTCGTTGACAGCCCACAGGCTTTTGAAACAAGGCGCGTCGGTTGTCATTCTTGAAGCCGGGCCACGTGTTACCCGCGGTGAAATCGTCGGCCGCTTCCGGAATTCGCCGCGCAAGAGCGACTGGATGTCGCCTTACCCGCCATCGCCCTGGGCACCGCACCCAATCTATCAGCCCAAAGATAATGGCTACTTGGTACAAGCCGGGCCCTATCCCTACCCCGCGGAATACATTCGCCAGGTCGGCGGCACAACGTGGCACTGGGCCGCCCAGGCCTGGCGCGTGGTGCCCAACGATTTGCGGATCAAAAGCTTGTATGGGGTGGGTGTCGATTGGCCGCTCACCTACGAGGAGCTCGACCCTTTTTATCAGGAAGCCGAAGAAATCATGGGCGTCTCGGGCTTGCCCAACACCGGCTCGCCGCGCAGCAAGCCTTTTCCGATGGAGCCTGTGGCAGAAATCTGGGCCATGCGCCGGATTCGCGAACGAATCGCGCCCGGCGGTTACGAGCTTGTGGGCAACACCACGGCGCGCAACAGCCGCAGCTATGGCGGGCGGCCCGCCTGTTGCGGCAACAATAGCTGCCAGCCGATCTGTCCGATCGACGCTCAATACCACGGCGGCATTGCGGCAGCCGACGCCGAAGCTGCCGGCGCAAAACTGATCCCGAACGCCGTCGTCTACAAGATCGAGCATGACTCACAAGGCCGTATCGCGGCCGTTCATTATTACGACCCCAACAAGACCTCGCACCGCGTCACAGGCAAGACCTTTATCCTGGCGGCCAACGGAATTGAAAGCCCGAAACTGTTATTGATATCGACAAGCGACAAATACCCCAACGGCCTGGCCAACAGTTCCGGCATGGTGGGCCGTCACCTGATGGATCACCCCAGCACATCGATCACCTTCGATGCCGACGAAGAACTATGGCTGGGCCGCGGCCCGCAAAGCCCCAGTTCCATCAATACCATGCGCGACGGAGCGTTTCGCACCGAGCATTCGGCATACCGTCTCGATTTCACCAACATCTCGCGGGTGCTGGGCGCCACACAGGCCTTGATCGACGCGGGCGTCTACGGTATTGAGCTGGAAAAGCGGCTGCGCCATAGTGCAGCCTATGAAATGAGCCTGAAAAACGTGCTGGAAGTACTGCCCCATCCGGAAAATCGCATCACAATCAGTACCCAAAAAGACGCCATGGGTATCCCCAAACCTGAAGCGCACTATGCCATCGACGATTACACGCGCAGAGGGGCCGAGGTATCGAGCAAGGATTTCGCGCGTATTGCCGAACTGATGGGCGGCACGAATCTGCGCTACAGCAAAGAAGGCAGTTTCGCCAACAACCAGCACATCACGGGCACCATGAGCATGGGCAAAGACCCCAAGACGTCGGTTGTCGACAGCTACGGGCGCACGCACGACCACGAGAATCTGTTCATCGCCAGCACCGGCATCATGCCGACCGCCGCTACCTGTAATTCGACCATGACCGGGTTGGCGCTGGCATTGCGCACCGCCGAGCACATACTCCCGACGCAAAAAAACGGGCAGGCGCCGAACTCGCCCATATCGAAATCCTGACTACAGGTAGGCCTCAATGAAATTCATGACACGCCTGCAATGTGACTTCGCCGCTGCTGTCATGGCACTGGCAAGCCTGAGCGTTTGCGCCGCCGCAACCACCAATACGGCCAGCACCGAACTAATCCAGCGCGGCCAATATCTGGCGACGGCGGGCGATTGCATTGCCTGCCACACCGCGACCGGGGGTAAACCGTTCGCAGGCGGATTGCTGCTGTCGACGCCGGTGGGCGACATCGTATCCACCAACATTACGCCGTCCAAAACGAACGGCATCGGCCATTACACGCTGGAACAATTTACCAATGCCTTGCGCAAGGGGGTGCGCGCCGATGGGCAGCACCTGTACCCGGCCATGCCTTACACCTCCTACGCAAAGGTCACCGACGACGACATCAAGGCGATGTACGCCTACTTCATGCAAGCGGTGGAACCGGTAGATGCTTCTCCACCATCCACGAACTTGCCTTTTCCTTTCAACATCCGCCTGTCGATGGCGGGGTGGAATCTGCTATTCCTCGACGACAAGCCATACAAGCCCGTGCCGGACAAAGGCGAACTATGGAATCGCGGCGCCTATCTGACACAAGGGCTGACTCATTGCAGCGCCTGCCATACACCGCGCAACATAATGATGGCGGAAGATTTTTCGCGCAACCTGGGCGGCGGCGAAGTCGGCACCTGGTACGCGCCCAATATCACCTCGGACGCCAACAGCGGCATTGGCGGCTGGAGCGAACAGGAAATCATCAGCTACTTGCAGCTTGGCCATGCCGATGGCAAAGGCCAGGCGGCCGGCCCTATGGCCGAAGCCATCGACCACAGCTTGCGGCACCTGAACGCGGCCGACCTGCGTGCAATCGCCGTGTATCTAAAAACCGTACCTGCCTTGCATGATGCAGCGGATACCCGCCCAGTCTATGTCTGGGGAACGGCCGGCGACGACCTGAACAGCATACGCGGCGTGCCGCTACCCAAGAATCTGGACCAAATGACAGGCCCGCAACTCTATGACGCCAATTGCGCAAGCTGCCACCAGGCGCGCGGGCAAGGCAGTCCGGACGGCGGCCTGCCGGCCCTGTTTCACAATACCGCGCTGGGCAGAACCAATACCAACAATCTGGTCATGGTGCTGCTTGACGGCATAGAGCGGCGTCCCGACGCCCCCGATGTGTTGATGCCCGGTTTCAGGGCGCAACTATCCGACATTCAAATCGCAACGCTAGGCACGTACCTGACGCAGCACTACGGCAACCCGGGTGCCAACGTCACCGTCGAACAGGTAAAAACATTAAGGGCCGGCGGCGAACCATCCCATTTGATCTGGTTCGCGCGAGTCGGCATGATCATCGCCGGCCTGCTGCTCGTGGCGCTCTTTCTGCTTGGTGCGCGCAAGCGCGGGAAATAGATTTGGCAGCCACAAGGGCTGCCACTACATTGGCAACCGGTACGTTTTCGTAGCGGCAGCCCTTGTGGCTGCCATCGGCGTTCTATAGATACCACCCCGCCCATCAACGATTTTGCCACCCACAAGGGGTGGCGCCACATTATTGGCGGCCCAGCCACAAATCTTACAAAAACCTGAAATTTTTGACAAATACGCCCATCGCCGGTACAGTTCGGGTCATATCTACACACGATAGATAGCCAACAACGCACATCAGGGGATCAATCATGGGCCTAAAAGCGTCTGCAATTTTTGCAGCACTGAGTACAACTTTCGCACTGACCTTGTCAGGGTCGGCCTTCGCGGCGCAAGCACCGATCATCATCAAATTCAGCCACGTGGTGGCCGATGCGACTCCAAAGGGACAAGGAGCCATCAAGTTCAAGGAAATCGCCGAAAAACTCCTGCCCGGCAAGGTTCAGGTACAGATTTTCCCCAATTCGCAGCTTTTTGGCGATGCCAAGGAAATGGAAGCGGTACTTCTGGGCGACGTGCAGATCATTGCGCCGTCGCTGTCGAAATTCGACCGTTACACCAAAAAAGTCCAGCTATTTGACCTGCCCTTCCTGTTCGACGACATGGACGCCGTTGATCGCTTCCAGCACAGTGCCGACGGCCGAGCATTGCTCAGTTCCATGACAGGCAAAGGCATACAAGGCCTCGCGTACTGGCATAACGGCATGAAGCAGCTGTCCGACAGCAAAGACACCCTGACTCGCCCTGACGACATCAAAGGTCTGAAATTCCGCATTCAAGCCTCTGACGTGCTCGAAGCACAATTCCGTCAATTGGGCGCCAATCCGCAGAAACTGGCCTTCAGCGAAGTCTACCAGGCGCTGCAAACCGGCGTGGTGGATGGCCAGGAAAATACGTGGTCGAATATTTATTCGCAAAAATTCCACGAGGTACAAAAAACCATCGCCAATACCAACCACGGCGTGATCGACTACATGGTGGTCACCAACGCAAAATGGTGGAAAGGCTTGCCCGACGATGTCCGCACAGGCCTGGAAACGGCCATGGCGCAGGCGACCGATCACGCCAATAAAATGGCGGCCGAGCTCAACGAACGCGACCGCAAGCGCATCATCGACGCCAATAAGGCCCGCGTGCAAACCTTGTCTAAAGAAGACGTCGCTGCATGGCGCAAGGCCATGGAGCCTGTATGGAAAAAGTTCGAAACCCAGATCAGCCCCGAACTGATTCAATCCGCACTTAAATCCAACACATAAGACCTGGCCAAATAATTTTTCGGGGATGCGGATGAAATTCATCTGGCTCGAGCGGCTGGAAGAAGGCTTGATTGCCTTTCTTCTTGCCGCCATGACACTGGTTACGTTCATGCAGGTCGTTGCGCGCTATGGGTTCAACCACAGCTTTGTGTGGGCGCTTGAACTCACCACCTACCTGTTCGGCGCGCTGATCTTTATCGGAATGTCTTACGGTGTGCGGGTCGGCGCACACATAGGCGTCGATGCCCTGGTCAAAATTCTTCCCGCATCGCTTGCCCGCCGTGTCGCCGTCGTTGCAAGCCTGCTTTGCCTGCTTTATGCCGCCATTGTTTTTATAGGCGGCTGGGTTTATGTCGCCAAAATGGTCGAGATCGGCATCCTGGCGCAAGACCTGCCCATACCGCAATGGGTGCCTCGGCTGGTCTTGCCCATCGGCTTCGCCCTGCTATTCATACGCTTTGCGCAAGTGCTGTTCGGGTTGCTTACCGGCAAAGGAAACCATTTGTTGGGCGATGAAGTTGAAGACGCGCTCAAATATCGCTCCGACACAGACAGCCATTACACACCGGAGCACAAATGACAACCGGCGCGCTATTCATAATGTTGTTCGTGTTCATGTTCATGGGAATGCCCGTGGCAGTCGCGCTGGGCCTGTCGTCCATACTCACCATCATCGCATTCGGCCACGATTCACTGGCCTCGATGTCGCTGAAAATGTTCGAAACCTCCGAACACTTTACGTTGATGGCCATCCCGTTTTTCGTACTCGCTGGCGCCTTCATGACCACTGGCGGCGTGGCCAAGCGCATGATCCGTTTTGCGATCGCCGCCGTCGGCCATCTGCATGGCGGGCTGGCCATCGCTTCGGTGTTGGCCTGTGTGCTTTTTGCGGCCGTTTCGGGTTCTTCGCCTGCAACAGTCGTCGCGGTGGGTTCGATCGTCATCGCCGGCATGGTGCGCTCGGGTTATCCAAAATCCTTCGCGGCCGGCGTCATTTGCAATGCCGGCACGCTGGGTATCCTCATCCCGCCCTCCATTGTCATGGTGGTGTACGGCGCCGCCACCGAAACATCGGTGGGCCGGCTCTTCATGGCGGGCGTCGTGCCGGGGCTGCTGCTTGGGCTGCTGCTGATGGTAGTGATCTATATCGTTGCCAAGGTCAAGAATTTGCCGCGCCTGCCACGCGCCAACATGGGCGAAGTCCTGGTCGCCGGGCGCGATTCATTCTGGGGGCTGATGCTTATCGTCATCATCCTGGGCGGGATCTATGGCGGCGTCTTCACACCCACCGAAGCCGCCGCGGTCGCTGCCGTCTATGCCTTCATCGTGGCGGTTTTCATCTATCGCGACATCGGCATGCGACAGGTCCCATCGGTGCTAATCGATGCGGCCAAGGTCACGGTCATGTTGATGTTCATCATCGCCAATGCTTTGTTGTTCGCGCATGTGCTCACCACCGAACGCATCCCGCAAATGATCGCCGAACAAATCGTGGCCTGGGATATGCCCGCCTGGCAGTTCCTGATTGTCGTCAATATCTTGCTTTTGATCGCCGGCGCCTTCATGGAACCCACCGGCATTATCCTGATTCTGGCCCCCATCCTGTTTCCCATCGCCATGAAACTGGGCATCGACCCCGTTCACCTGGGAATTATTATCGTTGTGAACCTGGAAATCGGCATGGTCACGCCACCCATAGGCCTGAACCTGTTCGTCACCGCGGGCATTACCAATATGTCTATCGGACAAGTCGTGCGAGCGGCCATGCCGTGGCTATCAGTGCTGCTCGCCTTCCTGGTACTGGTCACGTATGTGCCCATTATTTCGCTATGGCTGCCAAATATGGGGTTTTAGGCAAGAATGCCTTGTAGCGGCACCCCTTGTGGGTGCCATAACCTTCAAAATCATTCCCGAATATCCAATCACCCCTCCCGCACGACACGCAATCTGACATGCACGGTCGCAGCCTTAACGGCATCGCCTAATTCACACACGGCCGTGTATTGCCCTTCTACATAGCGCTCGGTTTCTTTTGTCGAATCCGGATCCAGCAACCAGGTCAAATGAATTTCGTCGCCTGGCAGCACTGGATGAAAAAAACTTGATTTGACGTCGAGCAGTTTAATGGGAAGCGTCGCCATTTGGCGTGTCAGGGCTGCCAATGCAGCGCCCACTACCTGTACTCCTGGCAAAGGCGTGTCTTTGAATCCGGCACGCATTGCCAGGTCTTGCGAGGAGTGAACAGGATGTCCACCTCCGACCGAAGCCAGATACGCAGCCAGTTGCCGGGCTTCGATTTGAAAGGACTCTTGCCATTTATCGACCAATAAAGATTTCATCAGGAAATCTCCATGAAATTCCAGCACTCAAAGCACACAGATAGCATAGGGCCCGCCTTTGACAAACGACCTTCGCCGGATTCAATCGCCCCGACGCGCCTTCATATCACATGACCGGCACGCAGGAGGTCTTGCTGTTCTTGTGAAATACCGCGCCCCAATACAGGGCGTCGTATTGCACAGGAAAGCGCCTGATCACATGGCGCCCATATTGATCCAATACGGGCGGTACCAGATCGCCCGGGGGAAACCGGAAAAACGTGTCGCGGTAAAAGAATGTGAGTGAAATGGATAGACGGATTCTGGCCCAGGCAGCACGTTTTGGGCTTAATCCTAATTCTACGCTTCAGCCCAGGCGCCCCTCCCTGGCCGCATATTCAACCATTCGTAAATAAACCGCTCGTACAATCATTTCCCGGAATCATTCCCGCATGGGAAACAAGCCACTTTCATTGGCGTACGCACGAGGAGTCATGGACATGGATGGTCACAGGAGCGGTGCCGACGCATTATTCATTTTGCTCGGCGCGATATTGATTCTTGCCATGCATGCCGGTTTTGCCTTCCTCGAGCTGGGGACGGTGCGCAAAAAAAATCAGGTCAACGCTCTGGTCAAGATTCTGGCCGACTTCGCCGTTTCCACGATGGCGTATTTTTTCGTGGGCTATTACGTCGCCTATGGCACTACCTTCTATAGCGGCGCCGACGTGCTGTCGGCGAGAAATGGCTTTGAACTCGTCAAATTCTTCTTCTTGCTGACTTTTGCCGCCGCTATTCCTGCGATTATTTCAGGCGGCATGGCCGAACGCGCCAAGTTTTATCCTCAGCTATTCGCGACCGCCGTATTGGTAGGTCTGATCTACCCCTTTTTTGAAGGCATAGCCTGGAACCACCATTTTGGGGTCCAGGCGTGGCTCCAGTCCACGTTCTCCGCTCCATTTCACGATTTTGCCGGATCGGTCGTGGTGCATGCGGTCGGCGGCTGGATTGCATTGCCGGCCGTGCTGCTGCTGGGCGCGCGACGCGGCCGCTATACGAAAACAGGCGCCGTGGCTGCCCACCCTCCTTCCAACATTCCTTTTCTGGCCCTGGGCGCCTGGATATTGACGGTCGGCTGGTTCGGTTTCAATGTCATGAGCGCGCAAACGCTGGACAAGATGAATGGCCTGGTCGCCATGAATTCCCTGATGGCGATGGCTGGAGGAACGCTGGTGGCTCTGGTGCTGGGGAAAAACGACCCGGGCTTCATTCACAACGGCCCCTTGGCGGGCCTGATCGCCATCTGCGCGGGCTCCGATCTGATGCATCCACTGGGCGCGCTGCTAACTGGTGCCGTTGCCTCAGGCATCTTCGTCTGGATGTTCACGCTGACCCAAAACAAATGGAAGATCGATGATGTGCTTGGAGTCTGGCCATTGCACGGCCTGTGCGGCACATGGGGTGGGCTGGCTGTGGGAATTTTCGGACACAAGGCCCTGGGCGGAATGGGCGGCGTATCGTTCATGTCGCAGTTGATCGGGACGTTGCTGGGCATCACGGTGGCACTGGCCGGAGGATATGTGCTGTACGCCGGCCTGAAAAAATGCGTCGGAATCCGGCTCGATCCCGAGCAGGAATTCGACGGAGCTGATTTATCGATCCATCGGATATCGTCGACCTCGGACCGCGAAACCACTTGGTGACGCTACGTAGCGCGCCGACAGGTTAAAATGCCGGATTGGCCGCGAGAAATCGCCGCGCCCGAACACCTTATTCAGGAATATTATGGAAGCCGAACGTCAAAACCTACTTGCTGCCCGTCTGAACGATTACGAAGAACGGCAGCAGGGACTTCGGAGGTATCTTTGACTTCGATGCCAAATCTGAACGCCTGCAGGTTGTCAACGCCGAGCTCGAAAACCCGGATGTCTGGAACGACCCCAAACACGCCCAGGAGCTAGGCCGGGAAAAGAAAAGCCTGGAAAATACCGTACACACCCTGTCAGAACTGGGCACGGGCCTGGCCGATTCAAAAGAACTTTTCGAGCTTGCCCTGGCCGATCACGACGACAGCACGCTATTGGCCATCGAGCATGACTGCGACGGCTATGGCGCACGGCTCGATGCGATGGAGTTTCGGCGCATGTTCTCCAACCCGGCCGATCCTTTCAACTGTTTTCTGGATATCCAGTCCGGTGCCGGCGGCACCGAAGCGCAAGACTGGGCGTCTATTCTTTTGCGCCAATACCTGCGCTACTGCGAACGCAAAGACTTCAAGGCCCAGGTCCTGGAAGAGTCCGACGGCGAAGTCGCCGGCATCAAATCGGCCACCATCAAAATCGAAGGCGACCATGCCTTTGGCTTCCTGCGCACTGAAACCGGTGTACACCGGCTAGTCCGCAAAAGCCCCTTCGACTCGGCCAACGGGCGCCACACTTCATTCGCCAGCGTCTTCGTCTATCCGGAAGTCGACGACTCCATCGAAGTCGAGATCAACCCGGCCGACCTGCGCATCGACACCTATCGAGCCAGCGGCGCGGGCGGCCAGCATATTAACAAGACCGATTCGGCGGTGCGCATTACGCACGTTCCAAGCGGTATCGTCGTGCAATGCCAAAACGACCGCTCGCAGCATCGCAACCGCGCCGAGGCCATGCAAATGCTTAAATCGCGTCTGTACGAACTTGAACTGCGCGAGCGCATGGCCGCACAGCAAAAAATGGAAGATGCCAAAACCGATGTGGGCTGGGGTCACCAGATACGCTCTTATGTGCTGGACCAAAGCCGTATCAAAGATTTGCGCACGAATGTCGAAACCTCGAACACGCAAAAAGTGCTCGATGGCGACCTCGACATGTTTATCGAGGCCAGCCTGAAACAAGGCGTATGAATGCGCCGAGGGAGAACTACATGAATCTATCGACCGTTGCCGTCATCAGCGGCGCATCCAAAGGCCTGGGCCAGGCGCTGGCGCTTGGGCTGATGGATCCCGGCGCGCACATTATCACCATGGCGCGCAGCCGCAACGCGAGTCTTGCGGCCCGCGCGGCCGATGCCGGCTGCACGCTGCAGCAGATCCAGGTCGACCTGAGCGACCCGCGCGCCGCCCAACGCAGCGCCACGCAAATCATGGCCGCCCTGCCTGGCGGCGCGCAACGCTATCTGCTTATCAATAACGCGGGCACGGTCGATCCAGTACGGGCCGCCGCGCAACTGGACGACGAGGCCGCCATTACCGCCGCCTTTGGCCTGAACGTGACCAGCCTCATGCTGATGAGCGCCGCGTTCCTGCGCGCCACGCGCGACCTGAAAGCCCAACGCCGGATTCTGAACATTTCATCGGGTGCCGGCCGCAACGCCATGCCTGGCTGGGCCGTGTATTGCGCTACCAAAGCGGCCGTAGACCGATACTCGCAGGTCGTCGCGGCCGAGGCACCCGATGTACGCGTTGTTTCGCTCGCCCCAGGCGTGGTCGATACGGGGATGCAGGAACACATACGCGCAAGCGATCCCAAAGACTTCCCGGGCCTGTCGCGCTTCGTGTCCATGCACGAAGAAGGCCAGCTTGCCTCGCCCGCCGAAACGGCCGCAAAGATCCTCCGCTATATCGCCCGTGACGATTTCGGCACGACCGTGCTCGATGACATACGAAATTATTCCTGATAGCAAAACCATGACTGAATCCACCTCCATTCCCCCCGCCACGCACAGCGCCCCTGCCGCCGCCGACGAGAACCGCCTGATCGCCGAGCGCCGCAGCAAGCTGAGCAAACTGCGCAACGAGGGGCTTGCCTACCCGAACGACTTCCGGCCTGACAGCGCCAGCGCCCAGTTGCACGAAGCTTACGACGCATTGGACCAGGAGGCCGTTGCCGCAGCCGGACGGCATGTCAAGGTTGCGGGGCGCATGATGCTTAAACGCGTCATGGGCAAGGCCAGCTTCGCCACCGTGCAAGATGGCGCAGGACGCATCCAGATCTATCTCGACCGGGCCAGCCTCGGCGAAGATCGATACGCCGATTTCAAAACCTGGGACATCGGCGACATTATTGCGATTGAAGGCAATGTCTTCAAAACCAACAAGGGCGAGCTGTCCGTGCATGCGCAAAGCGCGCGGCTGCTGGCCAAGTCCCTGAGGCCACTGCCCGATAAGTTTCATGGGGTCGCCGACCAGGAGCTGCGTTACCGGCAGCGCTACGTCGACCTGATCATGACCGAAGAAACCCGGCATACCTTCAAGGCACGCAGCAAAACAGTAGGCAGCATCCGCCAGTTCATGCTGGATAACGGTTTTCTGGAAGTCGAAACACCCATGCTGCACCCGATCCCGGGCGGCGCCAGCGCCAAACCTTTCGAGACGCATCACAATGCGCTCGACATGGACATGTTCTTGCGCATTGCGCCCGAACTTTACCTCAAGCGCCTGGTCGTAGGCGGCTTCGATCGCGTCTTTGAAATCAACCGCAATTTTCGCAACGAAGGAGTCAGCCCGCGCCATAATCCTGAATTCACGATGATGGAGTTTTATGCCGCCTATACCGATTACCGCTGGCTGATGGACTTCACCGAATCGCTGATTCGCGCCGCGGCGCAGGCCGCATGCGGCAGCACCGCATTAAACTACCAGGGGCGGCCGCTGGATTTGGGCCGGCCCTTCGACCGCCTGACCATCGTACAGGCGATACAGAAATACGCCAGCGGATACACCACGGAGCAACTGCACGACGAAGCCTTCTTGCGCACGGAACTCAAAAGGCTGGGCGCCGATGTAAACGGCCCGGTACTCGCCAGAGCAGGAATCGGTGCCTTGCAATTGGCGCTGTTCGAGGAAACGGCGGAATCCAAATTGTGGCAACCCACCTTTATCATCGATTACCCCATCGAGGTGTCGCCGCTGGCGCGCGCCTCGGATACGCAAGCCGGAATCACTGAGCGCTTCGAGCTGTTCGCCACCGGCCGCGAAATTGCCAACGGGTTTTCCGAATTGAACGATCCCGAAGACCAGGCGGCGCGCTTTCAGGCGCAGGTTCAGGCCAAAGATGCCGGCGACGAAGAAGCCATGTATTACGACGCTGACTATATTCGCGCGCTCGAATACGGCATGCCTCCCACGGGCGGTTGCGGTATCGGGATAGACCGCCTGGTGATGATGCTGACCGACAGCCCCAGCATCCGCGACGTTATCCTGTTTCCGCATCTGCGCCGGGAAGATTGATTCGGTTATGTGTTTGTGGCGCCCCATCCAAAGCAAAACAGGCGGCCTGGATTTCACCGTAGGGCTTCAACGCAGGCTGCTGCCGCCGGCAAATATCCATGGCCAACGGGCAGCGCGCATTGAACGCACAACCCAGCGGAGGATTCAACGGACTGGGCAGCTCACCGCTTAGCTTGATGCGCTCGCGGCGCAGTTCCGGGTTCAGGCGCGGCGTAGCCGATAGCAAAGCCCGGGTATAGGGATGACGCGGGTTGCCGAATATCTGCGCCTTGGGCCCCTGCTCGACCGTGCGCCCCAGATACATCACCATCACCTCGTCGGCCAAGTGTTCAACCACCGACAAATCGTGTGAAATGAACACGTACGAAAGACTGAGCTCCTTTTGCAGATCCATCATCAGATTCAACACCTGCGCGCGCACCGACACATCCAGCGCGGAGACCGCCTCGTCGGCAATCAGAACATCCGGATTAAGCATCAGGCCCCGCGCGATGGCTATCCGCTGGCGCTGGCCACCCGAAAACATGTGTGGATAACGATGGTAGAACTCGGGGCGCAAACCCACCAGCGCCATCATCGCGTGGGCTTTCTCACGACGCTCGGGGCCACTGAGCCTGGTATTGATGAGCAAGGGCTCTTCAAGAATGGTCCCTACCTTTTTGCGCGGATTAAGCGACGCATACGGGTTCTGAAACACAATCTGGATTTTTTGGCGGCGCAGTTTTTCCGCGGCAGGATCTTTTTTCAGCAGATCCTGGCCCTGATAATACAGATGACCCGCCGTGGGTGTTTCGATCAAGGTCAGCAATCGCCCCAGAGTCGATTTGCCGCAGCCCGATTCGCCGACCACCGCAAGCGTCTTGCCGCGCTCCAGGGTAAACGACACACCATCCAGAGCCTTGACCGTCTGCATCGGCGAGAAAAGACCTTTCTTCACCGGGTAATATTTTTTCAGGTCGACGGCCTCAAGCAAATGCTCGCTGGACACGGGCGCCGATCCGGCGGCCGATACCCGTGCAGGCGCCGCGGCAACCTCGGGCGTGATGGAGCTGTTCATCGCACAGGGTCTCCCGATTCATTCAAAGGCGTGTGGCACTTGACCTGCCGACCGGGCGCGCCGCGCAGCTCGGGCTCGTGCTGGCGGCAAAATTCGGTGGCATAAGCGCAACGCGGGCTGAGCAGGCAACCCTGGGGACGATCGTACTTCCCCGGCACCACTCCAGGCAGCGAATCCAGGCGCGACCGACCTTTCGAAAACTCCGGCAAAGCGCGCAACAGGGCCTGTGTGTAAGGATGCTGGGGGCTGCGAAAGATATCGCTCGCCCGGCCCGACTCCACCAACTGTCCGGCGTACATCACGATAATGCGATCGGCCGCTTCGGCTACCAGCGCCAGATCATGGCTAATCAGTACCAGGGCCAGGCCTTCGCTACGCTGCAAATCCAGCAGCAGATCGATGATCTGCGCCTGGATGGTGACGTCCAGCGCGGTAGTAGGCTCGTCGGCAATCAAAAGCTTGGGCCGGCAGGCAATGGCCATGGCAATCATCACGCGCTGGCTCATTCCACCCGACATCTGATGCGGATAGGCGTCCAGCCGCGATTGCGGATCGGGAATGCCGACCTGATTGAGCAATTCAATAGTGCGCGCCCGGCGCGCGTGGCGGCTGCCGCCCTGGTGCGCTCCAATCGCCTCCATGATCTGATAGCCGACGGTGTAACAAGGGTTCAAGCTCGTCATGGGGTCCTGAAAAATCATGGCCACTTCCGAACCAATCAACGTACGCCGCGCCTTTTCGGGGAGTTTCAGGAGATCGCGGCCTTCGAAACTCAAGGCATCGGCGCTGACAACACCCGGAAAATCGATCAGCCCCATCACCGCCAGCGAACTGACCGATTTGCCCGAACCCGATTCGCCCACGACGCCCAGGACCTCTCCGGCCTCAACCCGATAGCTAATGCGATCGACTGCCTTGAAAGGCGCATCGCGATCACCGAAATGCACCGACAGGTTCTGTATATCCAGCAATGACATCAGCGCCCCTTACACCTTCAGCTTGGGATCGAGCGCATCGCGCAGGCCGTCGCCCATCAGATTAAACGCCAGAACAGCCAGCAAAATCGCAATACCCGGAAAGGCAACGACCCACCAGGCGCGCTGCGTGAACTGCAAAACGTCGGCCAGCATCGTGCCCCACTCAGGGGTGGGCGGCTGCGCGCCCATACCCAGAAAGCCCAAGGCGGCCATGTCGAGGATGGCATTGGAAAAGCCGAGTGAAGCCTGTACGATCAAAGGCGCCAGGCAGTTGGGTAATACATTGATGAACATTTGGCGCATCGCGCCCGCGCCCGCCACGCGCGAGGCCGTCACATAATCGCGGCTAACCTCGATCAGCACAGCGGCCCGCGTCAGCCGCACATAATGCGGCAAGGCCACAAAGGTAAGCGCCAGCGACGCATTGACGATGGATGGGCCGAAAATGGCCACCAGCACCAACGCCAGCAGCAAGCTGGGCAAGGCCAGCATAATATCGACCAGCCGCATGATAACAATATCGATCATGCCGCCCAGATAACCGGCCAGCAAGCCCATCACGATTCCCAAAATTAGCGACAGCGTCACGACCAGGCAACCGACCAACAGTGACAAGCGCGAACCGAACATGAGCCGTGAAAGCAGATCGCGGCCGATATCATCAGTGCCCAGGACAAACCGCCACGAGCCGCCATCCTGCCACACCGGGGGCTGCAGCAGCGCGTCGCGATATTGCATGGTGGGGTCGTGCGGCGCGAGCCAGCCCGCACCCAGCGCAATGACCAGCATGACAACGATATATGCCAACCCCAGCACCGCGCCCTTGTTGCGGCGAAAATCGCCCCAGAAAGCGGCCAAGGGGCCGGGCGGCATGGGAGCCAATACAAGTTCCGACATCAGTGGCTCCTTATTTGCGGCGGCGGATTCGCGGATTGGCCACGCCATACAGCACGTCGACCAATACATTGACCAGAATGATCAGGGTCGCCACCACCAGCACCCCACCCTGCACGACGGGGTAGTCGCGCTCTTGCAACCCCTGAATCAACCATCGTCCCAGCCCCGGCCAGGAAAAAATCGTCTCAGTCAGAATGGCGCCGGCAAGCAAGGTTCCCACCTGCAGGCCAATGACGGTAATGACCGGCAGCAAGGCATTGCGCAGCGCGTGCACCACAATCACGCGCATACGGCTCAAGCCCTTGGCGCGCGCCGTGCGGATATAGTCTTCGCCCAGCACCTCGAGCATGGAAGAGCGCGTCATGCGCACGATCACGGCAAGAGGGATGGTCGCCAGCACAATCGCCGGCAAAATAATATGGTGCAGCGCGTTGAGAAAATCGCCTTGCTCGCCGTAAAACAAGGTGTCGATCAACATAAAGCCCGTTAACGGCAGGCTGTCGTCGAGAAAAACCGTATCCCCGATGCGGCCCGACACAGGCATCAGATTCCAGTGCACCGATACCAGCATGATCAGCATCAGTCCCCACCAGAATATCGGCATGGAATAGCCGGCCAGCGAAATGCTGACCGCGGTATGGTCGAAGATCGAGCCCCGCTTGACGGCAGCCAGCATACCGACCGGAATGCCCACCACAATAGCCAATAGCATGGCCACCGTGCCCAGTTCGAACGTGGCCTTGAAACGCGGTACAAACTCCTGCCATACCGGCAAGCGGCTGGTCAGCGTTGTGCCCAAATCGCCATGCAGCACATTCCAGACATAATGGAAATATTGCACGTACAAAGGCCGGTCCAGCCCCAATTGCGCCATCAGCATGGCATGACGCTCGGGTGAGATGCCGCGCTCGCCCGCCATCACCATGACGGGGTCGCCGGGGATCAGATGCACGAAGGCAAACGTCAGGAGCGTAATTCCGATAAAGGTAGGAATGACCAGCCCCAGGCGCCGAAAGATAAAAGACAACATAAAAAGCTTCTCTGATCAAGCCTGCGTGCGCATCCGAAAATGAATGCGGCTTGCAGGCGAACACGGTTCACCGCCGCCCAAGGCAGAGGTGAACCGCAAGAAGTACCCTGGAAGCGAGTACCGAGAACGTTCTAGTCGAGGCTGACGTTACCGAATATGTGACGGCCCAGGGGCGACACAACGTAGCCTTTAACGTTCTTGCGCAAAGGCTCGTACACCGTCGAGTGCGCAATCATCAAGGCAGGCGCCTGATCATGCATGACAACCTGGGCCTGTTTGTAGAGCTCGGTGCGCTTGGCCTGGTCGGCCGTTGCGCGTGCCGGCAAGATCAGCTTTTCAAAGGGCTCGTAGCACCAGCGTGAATAGTTCGAGCCCTTTTTGGCGGCATCGCAGCTGAACAAGGTGGCCAGGAAATTGTCGGGATCGCCATTGTCGCCCGTCCAGCCGATCAGCATGGTTTGATGTTCGCCCGCCTTGGCGCGCTTGAGGTATTCGCCCCATTCGTAGCTGACAATCTTGGCCTTGACGCCGATTTTGGCCCAGTCGGACTGGATCATCTCGGCCATCCGGCGCGCGTTCGGGTTGTAGGGCCGTTGCACCGGCATGGCCCACAGATCGGTATCGAAACCATTCGGGTAGCCCGCTTCCTTCAGCAGTTCCTTGGCTTTGACGGGATCGTAGGGATAGTCTTTCACGTCATTGTTATACGACCACATGGTAGGCGGCAACAGATTCTTGGCCGGCTGCCCAGCCCCCTGAAAGACGGCCTCGATAATCGCTTTTTTGTCGACCGCCATGCTGAGCGCCTGGCGCACCTTGACATTATCAAAGGGTTTTTTCTGGGTATTGAACGACAGGTATCCAACATTCAAACCCGCCTGCTGCTTCATCTGAATATCGGGGTTTTTCTTCATGGCCGCGATATCGGCCGGATTGGGATACGGCATGGACTGGCATTCATTTTTTTGCAATTTGGCATAGCGCACGGTGGCGTCAGGCGTAATGGAGAACACCAGGCGGTCAATCTTGGGTTTGGCTCCCCAATAATTTTTGAACGCCTTGTATTGAATGCGCGCGTCTTTTTGATAGGACACGAACTCGAACGGCCCGGTGCCGATGGGCTCGCTATCCATTTTCTCGGGCGTACCGGCCTTCAACAAAGCGTCGGCATACTGGGCCGACTGGATCGAGGCGAACTCCATGCCCAGATTGGCGATAAACGGCGCATCGGGGCGGTTCAGCACAAAACGGACGGTGTAATCGTCGACCTTTTCAATTTTGTTGATAAGGCTGCCCATGCCCATACCCTGAAAATACTGGTATGTGCCGCCCGAAATCTTGTGGTAGGGATTATCGGCATCTTTCTGGCGGGCAAACGTAAACAGCACATCGTCGGCATCGAAATTACGCGTGGGTTTGAACAGCTTGTTGCTGTGGAACTTGACCCCTTTGCGCAAATGAAAGGTGTAGACCTTGCCGTCATCGCTGACATCCCATTTTTCGGCCAGCGATGGCCCCACGACAGTCGTACCCGGGTTGAATTGAACCAAGCGGTTAAAGATAGGATGCGTCGCGTCGTTGGTCGTCCCCGACGTAAATAGGGACGCATTGAAGCCCTCGGGCGAACCCTCGGAGCAAAATACATAGGTTTTGGCCTGAACCGCCGACGCTGCAAATGCCAGTGCGGCTACAGCCAGACTCAGCTTCAGATGACGATATCTCATGATTTATCCTTTGTCTCGTAAAGCGCCCGGGCTGAACGCGCCGCAACGCAGTAAGCGCTGTGAATGTAGCATGAAACAAGGCCGTTTCGTTACTCTGAAAACTCTGGGATATACCCTCGATTGGCACCCACGCGAGGTGCCGCTACAGAGAGCGTAAAGGTGGATTTTGTAGCGACAGGCCTTGTGCCTGTCATCGGTGCAAGATACCGCCCTGCCAGCCGGGGTTTCGCCACCCACAAGGGGTGGCGCCACAGAGAGGCTACACCGTGAAAGACTCGCCGCAACCGCAAGTGCCTTTTTCGTTCGGGTTAGCGAACTTGAAGCCTTCGTTCAGGCCTTCGCGTGAATAATCGAGTTGCGTGCCATCGAGATAAGAGAGGCTTTGAGGATCGATGAATACCTTGACCCCCATCGACTCGACCAGGATATCGTCGGGTTGGGCCTGGTCCACGTACTCGATTTTGTAAGCCATGCCGGAGCATCCCGTATTGCGAACGCCCAGGCGCAGCCCAATACCTGTGCCGCGTTTTTTAAGATAACGGTCGATGTGATCGGCTGCTTTCTGTGTAAGGGTAATGCTCATGACAGCTCCTGAAGCTTCTGTTTGTAGTTGCGCACCGCCGCCTTGATGGCGTCTTCGGCCAAAATCGAACAGTGAATCTTGACGGGCGGCAAAGCCAGTTCTTCGGCAATTTGCGTACTGCGTATGTCCATGGCCTGATCCAGCGTTTTACCCTTGACCCATTCGGTTACCAGAGAACTGGCGGCTATTGCTGAACTGCTGCCATAGGTTTTGAACCGGGCTTCTTCAATGATACCCGATCTGTTCACCCTGATTTGCAGCCGCATCACGTCGCCCAGCGCGGGGGCCCCGACCAGACCGGTGCCAACGTCCGCCCCGGACTGGTCGAAAGCGCCGACGTTGCGCGGGTTTTCGTAGTGATCAAGCAGTTTTTCGCTATAAACCATAGATGTTTCCCGGCTAGCGGCTAGCCCATTGCACCGTATTCAGGTCAATGCCTTCCTGGGCCATTTCCCACAGCGGAGACATATCGCGCAATTTACGCACGCGGTCATCAATCAGTTGAACCGCAAAATCGATTTCTTCCATCGTCGTGAATCGGCCGATCGTAAAGCGTATGGAGCTATGCGCAAGTTCGTCGCTGCGGCCCAGGGCGCGCAACACATAAGAGGGCTCGAGGCTGGCTGACGTACAGGCCGAACCGCTCGATACCGCCAGCTCTTTAATCGCCATCATCAGCGACTCGCCTTCGACATAGTCGAAGCTGACATTCAGATTATGGGCCACGCGCTGTTCGATATCGCCATTTAAGGAAACGGCCTCGATCTTCGATATCCCCGCCCACAGGCGATCGCGCAGCACGCGAATACGCTTATTTTCAACCGCCATTTCTTCACGCGCCAAACGGAAGGCCTCGCCCATGCCCACAATCTGATGAGTGGCCAGTGTGCCCGAACGGAACCCACGCTCGTGCCCCCCGCCATGCATCTGGGCCTCGATACGGACACGCGGCTTGCGCCGTATGTACAAAGCGCCTATCCCCTTGGGGCCATAGGTTTTATGGGCCGAAAGCGACATCAGATCGACGTCGAGCGTTTGCAAGTCAATGGGGGTCTTACCCGTTGCCTGCGCTGCATCCACATGAAACACGATGCCCTTCTCGCGGCAGATTTTACCAATGGCGGCAATATCCTGAATAACGCCAATCTCGTTGTTGACGAACATGACCGACACCAGAATGGTGTCGGCCCGGATGGCCGCAAGCAAGGTGTTCAGATCGACCAGGCCATCGTTGCCCACGTCGAGGTAACTGACCTCGAAGCCCTGGCGTTCGAGCTCGTGGCAGGTATCCAGCACAGCCTTGTGCTCGGTTTTAACCGTAATAATATGTTTGCCGCGACTGGCATAAAAGGCGGCCGCCCCTTTAATCGCCAGATTGTCCGATTCGGTCGCTCCCGATGTCCAGACAATTTCACGCGGGTCGGCATTAAGCAACTTTGCGACTTCAGCGCGTGCGCCTTCTACCGCTTCTTCGGCCTCCCACCCATACGAATGGCTGGACGACGCCGGATTGCCAAACTGTTCATACAGCCATGGCACCATTTTGTCGACGACGCGCGGATCGACCGGCGTAGTCGCCGAATAATCCAGGTACACCGGACGTGAACGCATCGAACTGACTCCTGAAAATCTTTATGCCGCAACCGGAGCTGCGGCCCCGACACCGGGCATTCTGTTAAGGCGCGCTTCGGCCAGCTCTTGGGACGACTCCTGCAGCAGACGCATACGCTGCTGATCGACCAGATCCTGCAAAGAAACCGAATCCAGATAATCAACCATTTTTCGATTAAGAGTAGACCACAAATCGTGGGTCATGCACTTGCCGGACTTGCCAATGCGGCCAATAGTGCAGTTTTCTTTGCCGCCGCAACTGGTCGCATCCAATGGCTCGTCAACCGCAAAAATCATGTCGGCAACCGTAATATTGCGTGCCAGACGGGCCAGCGAATACCCGCCCCCCGGCCCGCGCACACTATCGACCAGCTCGTGCCGGCGCAGCTTGCCAAATAATTGTTCGAGATAAGACAGCGAAATATTCTGACGCTGACTGATGGCCGCTAATGTAACAGGGCCACTTTGCTGCCGTAACGCCAGATCAATCATGGCGGTCACTGCAAAACGCCCTTTAGTCGTTAAACGCATGGTGATTTCCTTGCCCAAACCTGATGCAAATAAGTGGAACCATAGCCGGGATTCTTTAACCCGACTAATTAAGTCAAGTATATCAAATTCCCGACTGATTTACTGCGGTATGCAACCGTCGAAATTCGTCCGGCAATTTTGGAGATGGCAACCACACCTGGACAGTGTCTTGCATGGATGACAGGCACAAGGCCTGTCGCCACAAGCGGCGGGTAGGTTTTTGTAGCGGCACCCCTTGTGTGCGCCACGTACCGCGCACCCACAACAAAAAACCGCGGCTAGCGCGGTTTTTTGACGACAAACAGCATGGAAACACAAACGAGGTTATGCCGCCTGGTATTGCGTGGCGCGTTTACGCACCAATTCAAGAACACCCTGGCAGGCATCCTCGAGATAGTCGAGAACCTTGCCGAAGCCTTCCGGGCCGCCATAATAGGGATCGGGAACGGTGGCCTCTTCGAATTCGTTCGCAAAACGCATCAGAAGCATGAGCTTGTGCTGATAGATTTTGGGACACTGCTGCTGCAAGGCCGAGAGGTTTTCCCAGTCCATGGCCAGAATCATGTCGAATTCGCGAAAATCTTCGGCTGTAACCAGCCGCGCGGTGCGGCCGGAAATATCGTAGCCCCGCTTGCGCGCAGCGGCCTGCGCCCGCGCATCAGGGGGTTCGCCGATATGGAAGCTGTGGGTACCAGCTGAATCGACACCTACTACCCCGGATAATCCGGCATCGTCGATTAAATGGCGAAAGACGCCCTCTGCGCTCGGCGAGCGGCAGATATTACCCATGCAAACGAAAAGTACCTTAGTCATCATAGTTAAATTGTGAGGGAAAACCCGCAATAAGGCAAGACTTTTTTGCACTGTCACAATGTACTACGAACACTGGGTTGACAAATATAATATACAACTATATTAAGACTTTAGCTGGCTTTTAAAGATTTTTCAGAGAGTTTCAAACACCTGTTTGTCCTGCAAAAAGTGCTGGTAATAATGCAGTGCAGCACTCCCTTTATTTCGGGCGTTGCCGATCCGTTAGCCCGAAGCGGCACTAAGGTAAACCCTAGGCCTGACGACGTTATAAGACGAACGCAGCGACCGTCGAAATGGCCGAAGCGATAACGCGATTCATTGATATTGCTGCGGATCAGCATATTTTGCTGTTGGTATTTTCCAACAAAATATTACATGAGCGGGTGAAATTCACATTAAGAGGGTAGCAGCAGGTTCCGAGGTGGTTGGCAAACCCTCGACAATCCATTCACCTTACGGATGCCCCGGGCCAAACAAGGCGCGATCCTTTAATCGGTTCAAGGAATCGCGCGCTGCGGCCGCCTGCTCGAATTCAAGATTCCTGGCATGGTCGAGCATCAGTTTTTCCAAGCGCCGGATCTCCTTGGCCAGAGATTTCTCGTCATGCAATACCTCGGACGATATATCGTCCGGCACCAGGGAAGGATCGGGAGTCGACACGAAGCCGTCGATCAATTCACGTACCGCCTTGTTCACGCTGCGAGCGGTAATGCCGTGCACTTTGTTGAACTCTATTTGCTTGTTGCGGCGCCTCTCGGTCTCGCCCATGGCCCGCTGCATGGAATCTGTAATGCGATCGGCATACAAAATGGCGCGGCCATGCAGGTTGCGCGCGGCACGTCCCATAGTCTGGATCAAACTGCGCTCGGAACGCAGAAACCCTTCTTTATCCGCATCGAGGATCGCCACCAACGAAACCTCAGGTATATCCAGCCCCTCGCGCAACAGATTGATACCGACCAACACATCGAACACCCCCAGGCGCAAATCGCGGATGATCTCCACCCGTTCGACGGTCTCGATATCGGAGTGCAGGTAGCGCACCTTCAAACCGCTTTCAGCCAGATAATCGGTCAAGTCCTCGGACATGCGCTTGGTCAGCGTGGTGACCAGTACCCGCTCTTTAAGCGCAATACACTTCTTGATCTCTCCCAGCAGGTCATCGACCTGGGTCAGGGCCGGACGCACCTCGACTTCCGGATCGACCAGGCCGGTGGGCCGTACGAGCTGCTCCACGACGTTATCGGAATGCTCTTTTTCGTACGCAGCGGGAGTAGCCGATACGAAAACACACTGGCGCATGCGCTGCTCAAATTCCTCGAGCTGCAGCGGACGGTTGTCGAGCGCCGAAGGCAGGCGGAAACCAAACTGCACCAAGGTTTCTTTTCGCGACCGGTCACCACGGTACATGCCGCCCAACTGCCCCATCGTCACATGGCTTTCGTCGATGAACATCAAGGCATCGGCCGGCAGATAGTCGATCAGTGTCGGCGGCGGCTCGCCGGGCGCGGCCCCCGACAGATGGCGCGAATAGTTCTCGATCCCCTTGCAAAACCCCAGCTCCTGCAGCATTTCCAGATCGAAACGCGTGCGCTGCTCCAGCCGCTGCGCCTCAACGAGCTTGCCATCCTTGACAAGCACATCGAGCCGCTCGCGCAACTCGATCTTGATAGTCTCGACGGCACGCAACACCGTTTCGCGCGGCGTTACGTAATGCGAACTGGGGAACACAGTGAAGCGCGGCGTTTTCTGCTTGATCCGGCCTGTCAGCGGATCGAACATTTCAAGACTTTCGATTTCGTCGTCGAACATGGTGATTCGCAAGGCCAGCTCGGCATGCTCGGCGGGAAACACGTCTATGGTTTCGCCGCGTGCCCGAAATTTGCCGCGCACAAACTCCACGTCATTGCGCTCATATTGCATTGCCACCAGGCGCGCCAGCAACTCCCGCCGGGGGATGGTATCGCCCGTACGCAAGGTCAGCACCATCGCGTGGTAATCGCCAGGATTACCTATCCCGTATATACACGAGACCGTACCTACGATGATGGTGTCGCGCCGCTCGAGCAGGCTTTTAGTGGCCGACAGGCGCATCTGCTCGATATGTTCATTGATGGACGAATCCTTTTCAATGAACAGGTCGCGCGCGGCCACATAAGCCTCGGGCTGATAGTAATCGTAGTACGACACGAAATACTCGACCGCGTTATTCGGGAAAAAGTCACGCATCTCGGCGTACAGCTGCGCGGCCAGCGTTTTGTTGGGCGCCAGCACAATTGCCGGACGGCCCAGGCGGGCGATGACGTTGGCCATCGTATAAGTCTTGCCCGACCCGGTTACGCCCAGCAGCGTCTGGAACATCAAGCCGTCGCTGATGCCCTCGATCAGCGATTCAATAGCTGTGGGTTGATCCCCAGCGGGCGCAAACGGCTGGTATAACTGAAACGGACTATCAAGGTACTGGACAAAGCCTGGATCACTCATCAGCTGGACACATTAAGGGTAAACCCCTTATTATCACACTATTGTCCAAAACCCACCTACTCATCAACTACCCACCCCAAATGAACTCTCTTTTCGATTCCGTCGAACTCGCCCCGCGCGACCCCATTCTTGGCCTTAACGAACAATACAACGCCGACACCCGCAGCAATAAAGTCAATCTTGGAATAGGCGTGTACTGCGACGACCAAGGCCGGATTCCGCTGCTCAAGGCAGTTCGCCAGGCAGAAATTGCGCAAACCGAGGCGGCGGCGGCTCGCGGCTATCTGCCTATTGACGGAATCCCCGGCTACAACAAGGGAGCCCAAACGCTGCTGTTGGGCAAAAACTCCGCGCTTGTCGCCGAGGGCCGCGTCTTGACCGCCCAGACTTTGGGCGGCACGGGAGCCCTGAAGGTCGGCGCCGATTTCCTGCGACGTTTGCTGCCCGGCTCCAAGGTTGCGATCAGCAACCCCAGCTGGGAAAACCATCGCGCCATCTTCGAAAACGCCGGCTTTACCGTCGACACCTACGCCTATCACAACGCGGCCACCCACGGCCTGGATTTCGAGGGCATGCTGGCGGCGCTGGACAAGCTGCCGACCCAAACCGTCGTCGTGCTGCACGCCTGCTGCCACAATCCCACCGGTGTCGATCCCACCCTTGATCAATGGCGGAAAATTGCCAACGTGGTCAAAGAAAAACAGCTCGTGCCTTTTCTGGACATTGCCTATCAGGGCTTTGGCGAAGGCCTGGAAGAAGACGCCTCGGTGGTGCGTTTGTTCGCCGAGCTAGGCTTGACCATGCTTGTCAGTTCTTCGTTCTCGAAGTCGTTCTCGCTTTACGGAGAACGTGTGGGCGCCCTGACGCTCATCTCGGCCAGCCGCGAAGAATCCACCCGCGTATTAAGCCAGCTCAAGCGCCTGATCCGCACCAACTACTCCAACCCGCCCACGCATGGCGGCACGGTCGTCTCGATGGTGCTGAATACGCCTGAACTTTACGCACTTTGGACCCAAGAACTGACGAGCATGCGCGAGCGCATTCGCGCCATGCGCATCCAGTTGGTCGAAAAGCTGAAGACCCACGGCGTCAAACAGAATTTCGATTTTGTGCTGGCCCAGCGCGGCATGTTTTCATATTCAGGCCTGACCTCGGCTCAGGTCGACCGTCTGCGCGAAGAACACGCGATATACGCCATCAACAGCGGGCGCATCTGCGTCGCGGCCCTGAATAGCCGCAACATCGACTACGTGGCAGAAGCCATCGCCAAAGTGCTGTAAGCTTTTTTGGCTGCCATCGAATCATGTAGTGGCAGCCCTTGTGGCTGCCATTTTCGATAAACAAGGTGCAGGTTATTGCATAGATGTCACCCACAAGGGGTGCCGCTACAAAAACGTACCCGCTACCGCTTGTTTTCCTGACAGAACTCGTGCAGAATACGTGCTGTATATAAATACAGCTAAGGTTTTTGCATGGCCGTCAAGCTTACCGCGCGTCAACAACAAATACTGGATCTCATCCGTACGGAGATCGCGCGCACCGGCTTTCCGCCTACACGCGCCGAAATCGCGCGTACGCTGGGGTTCAAGTCCGCCAACGCCGCCGAAGACCACCTTAAGGCCTTAGCCAAAAAGGGGGCTATCGAACTCACCGCGGGTGCGTCGCGTGGTATCAGGTTGAAAAACCAAGCCACCTCAGCGCCTTCTACAGTCTCTGGGCTGGCACAACTGTTTTTGCCACTTATAGGCCGGGTAGCGGCGGGCAGCCCTATTCTCGCCACCGAGCACATCGAACGCGAAATCGGTGTCGAAGCCTCCTTGTTCAGCCAAACACCCGACTACTTGTTGAGGGTTCGCGGTTTAAGCATGCGCGACGCAGGCATACTGGATGGCGACCTGCTCGCCATTAAAAAAACCCTCGAAGCACGCAACGGCCAGATCGTCGTCGCACGGCTGGGCGACGACGTTACCGTCAAGCGCCTCTCCGAATCGGGCAACCGCATCGAGCTGCTGCCCGAAAACCCCGATTTCAAGCCCATCGTTGTTGGCCCCGACGACGATTTTTCCCTGGAAGGCATTGTCGTGGGCCTCATCCGCACTACCCCGTTGCATTAAGGCGCCCGCGCCTCTTTTGTAGCGGCACCCCTCGTGGGTGCCATCCATGCAAAAAAACTGGCACCCACAAGGGGTGCCGCTACAAAACAATGGCGAAAACGGCGACCACAAGGGTCGCCGCTACAAAACCCGCCAAATCAATGCTTCATCAAACCACCGCCGGACGCGTCCTCGACAGGCTTGGCGGTAGCGACCGCCTCGGCCGCCAGCTTGGCGACTTCTTCGTCGGACAAGGGAGTAGGCATATGCTGCAAGGCCACTTCCAGCACCCGATCGATCCAGCGTACGGGAATGATCTCGAGGCGATTCTTGACGTTGTCGGGGATTTCCGCCAAGTCTTTGACGTTTTCCTCGGGAATCATCACCACCTTGATGCCGCCGCGATGCGCCGCCAGCAACTTCTCTTTAAGGCCGCCGATGGGCAACACTTCGCCGCGCAGGGTGATTTCACCCGTCATGGCGACATCGGCGCGAACGGGGATGCCCGTCAGTGCCGACACCATGGCTGTCGTGATGGCAATACCGGCAGACGGGCCGTCCTTGGGTGTTGCGCCTTCGGGAAAGTGCACGTGCAAATCGCGCTTTTCGAAAGCCGTGTTGGCAATCCCCCAGCGCTGCGCCCGTGAACGCACCACCGTACGAGCCGCCTCGACCGATTCTTTCATCACGTCGCCCAAGGAACCCGTGCGCGTCACCACGCCCTTGCCCGGCATATCAGCCACCTCGATGGTCAACAGCTCGCCACCCACTTCGGTCCAGGCCAAACCGGTCACCTGCCCTACTTTGTTCTCTTTCTCGGCCATGCCAAAGCTGTAGCGGCGCACGCCCAGAAATTCCCCAAGGTTTTCGGCGTTGACGATGGCTTCCACCGCCGCCGGCGCACCGGCCGCCGGCTTCTTGCCACGCACCGCAGTTTCCGGCGATTGTGCCAAAAGACGCTTGACCACCTTGCGGCAGATCTTGCTGATTTCACGTTCCAGCGCACGCACGCCGGATTCCCGCGTGTAATAGCGCACGATATCGCGCACGGCGGATTCGTCCAGCGTCATTTCGCCCTTGCGCACACCGTTGTTCTTCATGAGCTTGGGCAACAGGTGGTCAAAGGCAATACGCACTTTTTCGTCTTCGGTATAACCCGACAGGCGAATGACTTCCATGCGATCGAGCAGCGCCGGCGGAATATTCAAGGTATTGCTGGTAGCCACAAACATCACATCGGACAAATCGAAATCGACCTCGATGTAATGATCCTGGAACGTATGATTCTGTTCTGGGTCGAGCACTTCGAGCAACGCCGAAGACGGATCGCCACGGAAATCGGCGCCCATCTTGTCGATTTCGTCGAGCAGGAACAAAGGATTGCGCACGCCCACCTTGGTCATGTTCTGCAAAATTTTCCCCGGCATCGAGCCAATATACGTGCGGCGATGCCCACGAATCTCGGCTTCATCACGTACGCCGCCCAGCGCCATGCGCACGAACTTGCGGTTGGTCGCACGCGCGACCGACTGACCGAGCGATGTTTTCCCCACGCCCGGAGGCCCAACCAAACACAGGATGGGGGCTTTAAGCTTGTCGACCCGCTGTTGCACAGCGAGATACTCGATGATGCGTTCTTTAACTTTTTCCAAGCCGTAATGATCGGCGTCGAGCACCTGTTCGGCATTGGGAATCGAACCGCTGATGCGGTTTTTCTTATGCCAGGGCAAACCGATCAAGGTGTCGATATAGTTACGCACCACAGTGGCTTCGGCCGACATGGGCGACATGAGTTTGAGCTTTTTCAGCTCGGACTCCGCCTTCTTATACGCTTCTTTGGACATTTTGGCCGCGAGGATTTTTTTCTCGAGCTCTTCGATGTCCGCACCCTCTTCGCCCTCGCCCAACTCTTTCTGAATGGCCTTGACCTGCTCATTCAGATAGTAGTCGCGCTGACTTTTTTCCATTTGCTTCTTGACGCGGCCGCGTATGCGCTTTTCGACCTGGAGAATGTCGATTTCACCCTCAAGCTGAGACAAAAGATTCTCGAGACGCTCGGACGTGCCGGTAGACTCGAGCATTTTCTGCTTTTGCTCGAGTTTGAGGGGCAAATGGGCGGCGATCGTGTCGGCAAGACGGCCGGCATCGTCGATCCCGCTAAGCGAGGTGAGAATTTCCTGAGGAATTTTTTTATTCAGTTTGACGTACTGCTCGAACTGCGCAACGATGGCGCGGCGCAGGGCCTCGGACTCGGCTCCTTGTTCGGTGTCGGGCTCGAGCGGCAGGACTTTGGCCATGAAATGCGTCTCGGCATCGCTGACATCCTGGATGCGGGCGCGTTGCAGACCTTCGACCAGCACTTTAACCGTGCCATCGGGCAATTTGAGCATTTGCAAAATGCCCGCCGCGCAGCCGATCTCGTAAAGATCGTCGGGCGTCGGGTCATCCTTGCTGGCCGATTTTTGCGCCACCAGCATAATATTGTTGCCCGCTTCCATGGCCAGCTCCAGCGCTTTGATGGAGCGCGGGCGGCCTACGAACAAAGGAATCACCATGTGCGGGAACACCACCACATCGCGCAAAGGCAAAAGAGGCAAGTCCATGGGTTCTGAAGAGAGAATCTGGCTCGCAGCCATAGTAATTTCCTTAAAAAGCACCGCTTTGGAAACGAAAGGGAAGCGTCTGCCTCCCTTTCGCTGTACTACCTGCAGTGTATGTAGGGGCGATGGCCAGATATTCAAGCCCTATCGTCTACATGCCCCTGTCCCGCTAGATGGTTATATGGCGCTTACGCGGCGGCGTCCTTCAGCTTGGGCCGATCGGCCTTGCGTTCGGGCGCAGGCTTGGCGTCTTGATCGGCAAAAATAAGCAAGGGGGTACCTTTACCTTCAACCGCGTTTTCATCCAGAACCACTCGTTTGACATTGGTTTGCGACGGAAGTTCATACATGGTGCCCAACAGCGCCTGCTCGACAATGGACCGCAAGCCGCGGGCGCCCGTGCGCCGTTTGAGCGCACGGCGGGCGATGGCGCTAAGAGCCTGCGGGCGAACGTCGAGTTCGACGTCTTCCATCTCGAACAGTTTCTGGAACTGCTTGATCAGCGAGTTCTTGGGCTCGGTCAGAATGCGGATCAGCGTATCTTCCTTGAGCTCTTCGAGCGTTGCAACAACAGGCAAACGGCCCACCAGCTCGGGAATCAGGCCGAACTTGATCAGATCTTCGGGTTCGACCTCGGTAAAGAGTTCACCTACGCTGCTCGCGTCCTTGGCGTGCACAGACGCCGAAAACCCGATGCCGGACTTTTCGGTGCGATCACGAATGACCTTTTCCAGCCCGTCGAAAGCGCCCCCCACGATGAACAGGATATTGGTCGTGTCGACCTGGACGAAGTCCTGGTTGGGGTGCTTGCGGCCGCCCTGGGGCGGTACAGACGCCACTGTGCCCTCGATCAGCTTGAGCAAGGCCTGCTGCACGCCTTCGCCCGAGACGTCGCGGGTAATGGACGGATTATCGGATTTACGCGAAATCTTGTCGATTTCATCGATATATACAATGGCACGCTGCGCCTTTTCAACTTCGTAATTGCAGTTTTGCAGCAGCTTCTGAATAATATTTTCGACGTCTTCACCCACATAACCCGCTTCGGTCAATGTAGTGGCGTCGGCCATCACAAAAGGCACATCGAGCATGCGCGCAAGGGTTTGAGCCAGCAGAGTCTTGCCCGAGCCGGTAGGCCCGATCAGCAAAATATTGCTTTTCGACAGT
Source organism: Paralcaligenes ureilyticus (assembly GCF_004346225.1). GTDB lineage: Bacteria > Pseudomonadota > Gammaproteobacteria > Burkholderiales > Burkholderiaceae_B > Paralcaligenes > Paralcaligenes ureilyticus. Next base: position 49,659 of record NZ_SMAJ01000012.1, read on the forward strand.
TCGACGCCGTCGTCCTTGGCGACGCCATAGCGTATACGCTTGTAGTGGTTGTAAACCGCCACGGCCAGATTGCGCTTGGGCACGTCTTGCCCGATGACGTAGCCATCGAGAAAGCTTTTGATTTCGTGCGGCGTGGGCAATTCATTGTGAATGGCGTCGCGGGCCGCCTCGTGGGTTTCTTCCAGGATGATGTCGTTGCACAGACCGATGCATTCATCGCAGATGAAAACCGAGGGTCCGGCAATGAGCTTGCGAACCTCGTGCTGGCTTTTATTGCAAAACGAGCAATGCAATACTTTGCCGTCGGCGGATCCTTTTTTTTCAGGCATAAAACTCTTCGAGTGTAGGGCGCCCTTTGCAGGCGCCACCATAATTCATGTAGCGGCACCCCTAGTGGGTGCCATCATAACCAGGAACCGACCCCTACGCCTCGTCGGCGCGAGAGACCAATACCTTGTCGACCAAACCATACGATACCGCATCTTCGGCCGACATGAAATTATCGCGTTCAGTATCCTCCTCGATACGCTCCAACGGCTGCCCCGTATGCTTGGCAAGGATGTGGTTCAGGCGTTCACGCAAGCTAAGGATTTCGCGCGCCTGAATCTGAATATCGGACGCCTGGCCATGGGTGCCGCCCGAAGGCTGGTGAATCATCATGCGCGAGTTAGGCAAGGTATAACGCTTGCCTTTGGCGCCTGCGGCCAGCAGGAACGCCCCCATGCTCGCGGCAAAGCCGGTGCACAAGGTCGACACATCGGGTTTGACGAACTGCATGGTGTCGTAAATGGCCATGCCTGCGTAGACGGATCCGCCCGGCGAGTTGATATACAGCGAGATATCTTTGTCCGGGTTTTCGGATTCCAGGAACAACAGCTGCGCCACCACCAGATTGGCCGACTGATCGTTGACTTCGCCCACGAAAAAAACCACCCGCTCGCGCAGAAGGCGCGAATAGATATCGTAAGACCGCTCTCCACGGCCCGACTGTTCAATCACGATAGGCACATAGCCCAGACCGGTGGGCGTCACCGAAGCGCCACCATTCATTGATGCATAGAAGTCAGTAAATCTCTGCATTTATGCAGTCCCCATGAGTTCATCGAAAGCCACCTTTTCGTCGGTGACCTGCGCCTTGGACAAAACGTGATCCACAACATTGTCTTCCAGCACGATAGCTTCGATTTCAGCGCGGCGCTGGCGGTCGGCCAGGTAATAGGCTACCACCTGGGCCGGCTGCTCGTAGTTCTGCGCGAACTCTTCGATACGGGCGCGGACCTGCTCGGGCTTGGCTTGCAGGTCGGCACTATTGACCAGTTCGGACACCAGCAAACCCAAACGCACGCGACGCTCGGATTCCGCCGTGAAGGCCTCAACCGGAATCGGTACCGAATCCGCATTGGGCAGGCCACGCTGTTTAAGGTCTTCACGCGCTGCTGCCACGCGGCCTTGCGCATCGTTGTCGACCAGCGCCTTGGGCACCGGAAAGTCGCAAGCGGCGATCAATGCATCCATCACGCTGCCCTTGGTGCGAGCCTGTGCGCGCGACTTGATTTCACGCTGGATATTGGCGCGCACATCGGCGCGCAGCTTGGCCACATCGCCTTCGGTCTGCCCGAGCGACTTGGCAAATTCGGCATTGACTTCAGGCAACAGCGGCTCGGCGACTTCCGTTACCGTGATGGCGAATTCAGCCGTTTTCCCGGCGACTTCCTTGCCGTTGTAGTCGGCCGGGAAGGTGAGCGGAAAGGTTTTCTTCTCGCCCGCCTTCATGCCGCGCACGGCCGATTCGAACTCGGGCAACATGCGGCCCTGACCCAACACAAAGGGAAATTTTTCGGCAGAGCCGCCATCGAACGGCACGGCATCGATCGTGCCGGCAAAATCAAGCGTTACGCGGTCGTCGTCTTGCGCGGCGCGGCCATCGCGTGCCTCGTAGGTGGCACGCTGCTTGCGCAAAATATCGATGGTGCGATCGACTTCGGCGTCGCCCACCTCGACCTGAGCGCGCTTGACGTGCAAGGTCGACAGATCGGGCGCGGTCACGTCGGGGTAGACCTCGAACGTAGCGGAAAACGCCAGCGCGCCCTCTTCGGTCCCTTCGGTTTTAGGTTCCAGATTAGGAACCCCGGCCACGCGCAGCTTGGCCTCGGCAATAACCTTGTCCAGCGATTTGCCGACTTCGCCATTGATCACGTCGTAGCGTATGCCTGGGCCGTGGCTGCGCTCGATCATCGCCATTGGCGCCTTGCCGGGCCGAAACCCCTGCACCTTGGCGGTACGGGCGACGCGTTTGAGTTGCGTCTGGACTTCTTTTTCTATGTCGGCGACCGAAACGACCAGATCCACACGGCGCTCCAGGCCAGACAAAATTTCAACCACGGGCTGCATTAGAGACCTATATAAATGAGTAATTGAATAAATGAACACGGTATTTTACCGGAAACCGGACAACTTCATGTAACCAGCTCGTGCTAGCATGAACCCTTATCAGGTAGGCTTGCTTTTTCGGCGGGCGATGGCACCCACAAGAGGTGTCGCTACATGAGCGACGGGTACGTTTTCCAATTATTGTCGCGATTGTCACAGTTATGCCACCTGCCTTTTGTAGCGGCACCCCTTGTGGGTGCCACCATCGATCTGCGCAAACGACCCGCGCAATATCCACGAGATATATTTACTACCCCTCCCACCGCAACTTTTTTCCCCATCCATTGAAACAAAGCACTCAAAACACCCTGACAGCCGGCCTGCTTCGTCTGTTCGCTGTCCTGCCCTACGGGCTGGTGGCGCGCGTGGGCGAAGCCTTGGGCTCATTGCTGTACCTTATCCCCAGCCGGCGCAAAGGTATTCTGCACACCAACCTGCGCCTGTGTTTTCCCGAAAAAAACGAGGCGCAGCGGGAACGATTGGCGCACTCCACCTTCCGCCACGTCATTCGCAGCTACCTGGAACGCGGCACCCAATGGTTCGGCAGTGCCAAAACGCTAAATCGTTTGGTGAAACTTGAAAGCGCCATAGAGCTGCACGACTCCTACGCCCAGCCCACCATTTTTATGGGGTTTCACTTTGCCGCCATAGAAGCCGGCTGCATGGAATACTCCATCCTGCATCCTGTCGCTTCGCTCTACACCCCCATGTCCGACGATGCGACCGACGATATCGCGCGCGTGCAGCGCGCCCGTTTCGGCACCGAAATGATTCCGCGCAACAGCAGCGCGCGCCAGACCCTGAGAATACTCAAATCGGGCAAGCCGATCATGCTTGCAGCCGATATGGATTTTGGCCTGCGCGACTCGGTATTCGTGCCTTTTTTCGGCGTGCAGGCCTGTACGCTCACCGCCGTTTCGCGTCTGGCGCAACTCAGCGGCGCCCGTGTGGTTCCGTTCACTACGGAAGTTCTGCCCAAGTATCGCGGCTACAAGCTGAAAATCTTCGAGCCGCTCGAAAATTATCCTTGCGGCGACGTGCACGCCGACGCCCTGCAAATGAACCAGTTCCTGGAAGCCCAGATTCGTCTTATGCCGGAACAATATTATTGGGTCCACCGCCGCTTCAAGCGCCGCCCCAATGGCGAGAAATCGGTGTATTGAGATTGCAGGGGCAATCTTTGTGGTCGTCCTGTTTCTTGCATGGATGACAGGCACAAGGCCTGTCGCTACAAGAACGTGGCCGTCGCTTAATGTAGCGGCACCCCTTGTGTAGCGGCACCCCTTGTGGGTGCCATTTTCGCAATAACCTAAGCTCTGTTTATCGAAAATGGCACCCACAAGGGGTGCCACTACAAATTCACCCAGCGCTACAAATTCAGCCGGGTTAGAAACGCACCTTCACATATAACGAGCCGGTGTTATCCCTATTGCCCGCCCCGAACTGGCCGCTATAGGCCAGGCCCAGGGCCGCGTTTTTGCCCACCGCCATCTCGGCGCCCAGATCCACCACTGCGGCGTTCCTGGCAATCGGGGCTCCAGCCACGTTAAAGGCGGCCCCGTTGCCCTGGATAAACGCCAGACGCCGTTCGGGATTCACATCACCTGCGGCAAGGCGCCAGCCCAGCCCCGCCGTCAGGGTCGCCGTCTGACGGCCCACATTCACCGTGGTCTTGCTTCGTAAACCCAGGGTCATGGTGCTGACGCTGTCGGTACGGCTGTCGCCATGCAGTGCCGCCGCCCCGCCTGTTTCATCAAACCCTTGCGAGCGCAGGTTGATCCAGGCCAGACCCACATACGGCTCGATCGTGCTTGCCTGGCCCACCGGAATTGCGTACCCCAACTCGGTAAAGAGCTGCGTCGCATTGGCATGGTAATTCGCCTCCAGCGTCTGCGCGCCGCCCACTGTCACGCTGCGACGGCTGTCGACGGAGTAGCGTGTATAGCCAGCGCCGGCCAGGAAGTTGATCTGCCCCTTTTCCGTTGCCCAGCTTTTGCCCCCATACAGCGAGGCGGTATAGCTCTTGAGATCGGATTTCGACGAGCGATCGTTGACATCGACCCTGCCGTTGGTAAAGCCCAAGGCCCCGCCCACGCGCCACCCAGCGCCGACATTCGCATCGCCACCCACAAACAAACCGCCGGTAGTCAGCGAACTCTTGGCGGTGTTGTCATTGCCTTTGAAGGTCTGCCAATCGCCCACCACCTGCGCCCACAGCGGATACGCGGAAGACTGCGGCATAGCGCCGGCCGGCATCGACCCAGACGCCTGCGCCACCGGCGCACCCGCCATCATGGGTGCGCCCAGGTTGGCGCGCATGCGGTTCGAAAGCGTACGCACCAGTTGACCGCCCGAACTGAGCAAGGCCGACTGGGTGCTGCCGTGCATTTCGCCTGACAATTGATTCAACACATCTTTTGTGTCAGTCGACGCGAGGGCGGCGGCGGCCGAAGCATTCAAGCCCGCCACCGAGATCGTTCCATCAAGTGTCGCATTCTGATTCGAGCTCAAGCCCCGGCGCGCGCTGGCTACCTTGGCGGGGTCCACTGACAAGCTTACCTGCACGTCCTGAGCGCCGTAAGCCACAGGATCCAGTTTCACCAGCGTATTGGCAAAGCTCGCATCCAGCGCAGTGCTTTTGAAGGTGTTCTGCACCTGGCCGCCCGGCGTCTGGATGATGGTGTACTTATGCTGCAGAACATAACCGCCCGTGCCATTTTCCTGAGCAACCGCTAAATCAATGCCCGACAGGTCAAAGTTGCCCGAACGGATGATGATCAGATCCGAGTTGCCCGCCGCGTTGACCTCGGCTTTGTACGCCCCCGTAAAACCGGCACTGGTCGCGTAGCTTTGTGTCCCGACCGAGTTCCCTGGGCTAACGGTGCCGCCAGAGCCGCCCAAAGGCCCTGTTACCAGCAGATTCCCGCCTAGGGTCGAACCACTGGTGACGGTGGCCGCGCCCTGAATCTGAATCGGCGTACCGATTGTGCCGCCTTTGAGCGTTGAGTTATCGCTCAACACTACATCTCCGCCGATGGTGGTGGGATGACCCTTGCTGAACTGGAAGTTCGCACCGCTGCCCGAAACGGTTTGACCAATAGTGGTGGGTCCGGCAAAATTAAAGCTCGAACCCGAACCGCCGCTGACGCCCTGGCTTATCGCGGTCGTATGATTGAAGGCTATGTTCGAACCCGAACCCCCGCTCACTCCCTGACCAATCGTGGTTGGTCCGTTAAAGGCCAGCGTCGACCCCTGAGTGACCACGTTGCCACCAACCTGGGTAGTGCCGTGGAAAGTGCCCTGAGTGCCCGCCCCGGTGGAAACTCCACCGCCAATATTGGCGCCATTAGTAAACGTAATGGTCGAGTTGCTGCCGCTTGAGACGTTGCCGGCGATCGGTGTGGCGTCGTTAAAGGTCGCCGAAGCATTGTCGGCCGTGGCCGCATCGTTGATGCCTTTAACAATCCCCGTCCAGCTCGCACCCGTGGCGACCGTGAGGTTGGTTTTGCCACCCAGGGTGCGCGTGCCGGGGCCGCCCTGAACCAGCCCGTCCAGATCCACCACATCGCCGACGGACGTGGACCCGGCCGCCAAGGTTAGATTCACTATGCCATCCATGCCGGCCGCCGCGCGATTCACCTGCAACAACGTACCGTTGTTCTGGGTCATCGTCGTCCCCGAGCCCGCCGTGATATTTTGCACGGCACCGGACGTATTCAGATTCGATACCAGCGAAGCCCCCTTGGCTTGCACTGTGGTATCGGACAGATTAACCGTCGCATTGTCATTCATGGAAATGCCATCGCCTTGAAGCGACACCAACCCGGACGAATTGGCAGCCGTGAACGTGCTGCCGTAGCTCACCATGGCGGCCACCGAATTCGCGCCTTTGACGGTTATATACGTCCGGTCGAGATTGATCGTACCCGAAGCACGAGTACTTCCTACATCCGAGCCCGCAAGCGCACCCGCGCTATCGGCGCCAAAGGTCGTAACCGTCGCATTGTGAACGTTGACGACGCCATCGCCCGAACCGTTCGTTCCACCGGTAGCCGTCATGCCATTGGCGGTCTCGCCCGCACCGGGAATATTGGGGCCGCCACCCACCGAAACAACGCCGCCATTTATGGTGGACACACCACCTTGATAAGCCCAGATCGCATCCCCGACATTTCCGGCAGTCGTGATGTTTACATCATGCGTCGTCACAGTAGAACCTGCGCCACTGGCATAGACACCATACGCCATGAATCCGTTAGTGTTGATGGAACCTCCTGTCAGGTCCACCTTGCCACCGCCCGTTGCATAAGCACCGTAAGCACGCTGACCTTGCGTAACGATTGCCGTGCCATTTTTCGTGGTTACACTTGATCCGGGCCCGTTGGCATACAAAGCATAGGCGCGCGACCCATCGCCATTCTGAACCGTTCGACCGGTCGCGTTGTTCGTCGTAACAGAGCCGCCATCCAGCACTATCGTTCCGCCGCTTGTTGCATAAGCGCCGTGCGCCCACAAGCCACCGGTGGTAATGTTGCCGTTAGTGACATTAATAGCCCCATTTTCAGCACGCACACCGTCTGCGTAATCGCCCCCGGTCGTAACACTCAGATTGCTCAAGCCCGCCGTGCCACCATCCTTGGCTAACACACCGAAACTACCCACCTGACCACCGGTCACCGGCAGCGCCGCGCCGGTGGTAGTAATTGATCCCCCGTTCAGGATAATCTGCCCGCCATCTTCCGCAAAGGCGCCAAAACCGGCCTTGCCCGCAGTCGTAATAGCCGCCCCCGTGCTAGTGATTTTGCTCACGTGCTGCGCGTATAGCCCATAAGACTCATCACCCTGGGTGCTAACAGTGCCGCCCGCGATGCCAATCCCAGTCAACGACACATCCGAACTGGCCCCAAAAGCATGCACAGCAACCGATTTATTGCCTATTGTGGAAACAGCTGTTCCATTGGTGGTGACCGTTGCTCCGGTCGAAGCCAGGATGCCGCGCGCAAACCGGCTGCTCAATGAGGTAACCGACCCTCCCGTCAAAGCGACATTCGCACCGCCACTGGCTGAGACGACATTCGACAACGCAGAAGAGCTTGTGTTTTCGCCTTTCGCGCTTAAAGCAACATTAAGACCTGTAATGGTCGACCCGGACCCAACGGCGGCAATGCCCATGCTTCCAGCCGCAGTATTTGTGTTCGTTACTGACCCGCCGGTCAGATCAATCGACCCACCGGCCGTTGCATAAGCGCCATATTTGCCGCCATCAGTCAAAATCGTCGTGCCGTTCAGTGCCGTAATCTTCGAGCCGAGGCCATCCGACCATGCGCCGATAATCGATCCGGCATCAACGGTAACGCCATCGAGGTTGATAGTGCTGCCTGAAGACGCATATTCGGCAGCGGGAGGGGCCGAATATGCCGTCCCATATACCCCCAACAATGCCGCCGCCAATGCTGTTGTCCTGAAAATATTACCGCGCAGCGAAACTCGCAGCGCACCCATACCGATTGCGTTACACATTACTTCTCCCCTTGCCAAGCCATACTTGACGGTTGAACAAGTGCTCGCAGATATTGCCTGCTGCGCCTCACACACAACGGGCACTGACGAACACTGGAACTAAAAACCTGCCGCTTACTTTATTTACAGATAAAAATCCCCAGATGGACAGAAATTTCGTTACATATACACCACTTTAATAATTACATTCAGTAAATCAACTGACAATTAAACTAAATATTGACGCATTAAACTTTAATTCAGTAAAAATACTATCAAAATAAGTCAAAATATGGGGATATTGAACCTTAAATAAAGCTGAATGTAAACTCGATCAACCGCGGAACAGTATTATCTAGGGAAAACACTAAGCCGAAATAGAGCCATAAAAGCCGCTATTTCGAGCGTTTGAACAAACTTGGGGATTTAAACAAACAGAGAAACGAGTACAAACGATGCCAGCCGCCAGCGCGCTAACGGACATATCTGCTAATGGACGGGGTGGATACAGTCTGACAGTAGGAGCTTTGCCAGCCTTAAGGGGTATCAACATTGGACATCGACCCGAGATTCAGACCATTGGTCGTTGTCAGCGCATTACCGGAAGAACTACACAGTTGGCGCTTCTTTAAAATACCACGTAAACCACCTTCTCAACATCCTTGGCTGAATCCGAAGGCAGAGGAGGTGACGGGAGGTCGACTGACGGCGCGTTAAAGCCAGCGCCTCCTGTGCCATTGCCATAACTTACAGACTGACCACTCGACGTGCCTTCAGCCGTACGGGTGCTCCCAGAGCCAGAACCGGAACTTGGGGCAAAACTTGGCGCTACACTGAATTGCTGCGCATGAAACATAGTCCCGGAGGAAAGGCACGCGATGTTGAACTGCGAGCCCGGCCCGAACATCGGACCAGGCTGAGGGCCGCACTGTGAAACAATGGAAATGCGAACGTTGAACTGGTTGCTGCCGCGAGCGGGCCCAACCACGATAAGCGTAGCCAGTAGTAGAAACAAGCTTGCCATCAGTAAAGAAGTTCTTGCGACCATACTTGTACGCCAAGACGTTGAAACACTTTGTAAGTCTACCATGACCACTCCATAAAGGCTACCAAGGTTTGCCGGGCTTGGCGAATGGTTCGTTAATAATAAAGCGTGACGGTAACGGTATCAGCGTAATTGCCGGCGGTCGTCGAGGCATCGGGATAGGCTTGCCCGTATATGGTGATAGGCGTATAGGAGCCCGTACCCGTCTGATTGTTCAAGGTATCTCCACCCATCCCATTATTGTTACCCCAACGGACGCTGCGCCCCGCGTCCTGGTACAACTCGTAACGCACCAGCGTCGCCGTTGCCGTGTTTTTCATGGAACGGTTGGTGCCGCCGGTACTGTTCAGGCCATTGCTTAAACCCACCGTATACGGCGTGCCGTTGGTGCACTGCACGTTGACCGTGGACTGGCCGGTAATGGGCCCTGCAGCCAAACTGGAAACCGGCCCGAAATTCAAATCGCTGGTCGTTACATAGCACTGATTGGACACCGTGGCCGTTACGTTGAATCCAAAGCTGTTGGTACCGGAAACGGCAGTCGCTCCCGCACACGGGGGAGAGCCAACGTTGCCGCCCGGCACGGACAGCCAGGTAATCGAGGTAGCCCCCGTAAAGTCAGAACTGTAATTTCCGGCCAACGCCGTGTTTTGCAGCGGTATAACGGTGGACACCAACGTTAGTGAGCCCGTCGGAAAGGCAAGTTTTCCCTTGAACGGACCAAACGGCCCTGCAAAAGCGGGGTTGCCACTAGCCGCATTGGATTGAGTGCCCCAAAGCGTCAATGAGCTATTTTGATAAATATCAAAATTCAGCCTGCTGGCCGAAGGAAGGGGGGCGACTCCTGCCAAACGCCGCGGATTGTACGAATTGCCACTACCGGCGCTGCCATCGTTGATGTTAAAGCAAACGATGACATAGCTATCTTTCGGAAAAGCGTTTGCGGAGCAGGTATACGAGAACGAAGCCGACGTTTGAGCGGGTGTTCCAGCCAGCACATTCACTGAACCAATAACCAAGTTAGGTGTTCCGCTGGTCGTGCACGAAACGGTCTGGGCCTGTGTCGCGCTACCCCACAAGACGCTGCACGCCAAAATAAAGCTCATGCATCCGTAGTGCGTCATCTTGCCCAAATGCCCGGCCCAATGAGTCCACCCTGTTTGTCTGGTTACGGTTTGCATAATAGTGGCCCCATCTCGGGTACCGTATCGGCTTTTGCCTTATACGGGAATCGCAATGTGCAGTTGATATCTTCGCCTTGTATCGACAGATAATTGTTCTCTTTCAATCCTTCAAGATAAAGACGTCCGTCGTACCCCACCCATCCGGCAGGTTCCTTGCCATGATTCAGAAACGCCTGCTCGCCCATCGGCACCACCTTGCCATCGGGTCCGTGCAGTATCAGGGACGCGGCATGCACGGTTTCCAGCGTGAACTTCACATTCACCCCCGAGCCGTAGCGCGGCACCACATCGGCATTGACGCGCCCTATACGCATATTGACAGGCAGGTTGGTGGGATCCACCGAAATCTTGTTGTGCTGATAGGACTGCAAAGAAGGCACCAGCAACAAGCCGCTGCCATTGGTATCGCCCACCACGCGATTCTGGTTTTTTATAGGCACGCCGGGCACGCCATCGGTTGAGACGACGGCGAAACCATCGTAGATGCGGCGCGTTGCAAACACGCCTCCGCCCATCATCACCAGCGAGCCCGATGCGCTGGCATAGCCATACTGATTCGCTCCCGCACTGCTGATGCCAGCGCCAAAGTCCAGATACTGAAACTGCTTATTGACCTGGCCGTTTGCCGTAGCCCCCTGCTGATCGGCCTTCTGCGCCTGCACGCTCCAGCCCCAGCCGCCATTGGACGCAGAATGGCTTGCGCCGGCCGTATAGGTGTCAGAGCCCTGCGCGCGCACGGCCGACGTATAGGCTGAAACATTCTTGCCCAGGCTGAAATTGACGCTCAGGTAGATGGTGCGATCGCTGCGCACATCCAGGTTTTGATTGGCGCTCAGGCTGACCGAAATGCCGTGATCGAAAGTACGCGACCACGACGCGCCACCATACCGGTAACGCGGTTGATCCGCCTGCTGCAGCAGCGCATAGTTGAGTGAAAAATTACCCAGACGGCCAGCGCTGAAACCCACATAGGCACTGTCATTGCGCACCACAGGCGAACCGCCATAAAGGCTGGCCACGTCGTTAAAACTGCCGACGGAACGCTGCGTATTGAACCCGGCGTTAAACGGCCCGCGCTGCACCTGATAGCCCAGGCTATATTGCCCGCCCTTTACACCCAAGGCCTTGCTCTGTGCCCACGAGGCAGACACAACGCCCAGAGTCCCCACATTGGCCGAGGCGCCAAGCCCGCCCGACACAACCCCCTTGCTGCCTTCCACGTGTCCTTCGCCCGTGAACCAATTGGTAAAGCCGTGGCGTATCGTGCCCGAGACCATGGGATCGTGTCCATAATCGAACGACTGAATTCCATAGTTCTGGCGCACATAGCCCGTTTCAAACGACCAATCCGTCAGCCCCTTGCGCAGTAGCTTGGACGCGTTGTAATAGGAAAAATCAACCGAAGTACGCCGCCCCAATGCATCGACGAGCACGACCTGAGCCTGGCCGGCGCCGTTGACCGTGGGCATCGCATTGAGTTCGAACGGCCCCGCAGGTACATTGCCGTTGTATTGCTGGATACCATTGACATAGAGTTGAACCGCTGATGGCAAGGTGGCCTGCCCAAAATAAGCGGGCAGCGGCGTCGTGTTCTGGTACGGCTGCAAGGCGAAATTGCGCGATATCTGAAACCCGCCAAGACGGGTCTGACGCGTCCACGACAAGCCGTTTGTGACGGTGTCGCCCAACCTGAACGTCACCTCTTTGTCTTGCAGGGAATGTTCCAGCGTCGTGTCCAGACGCACCGCGCTTCGCTGCCAGCCTGGCTGGCCGTGCAGGCGCTGCTCCGAAACCAGGTACGAATCGCTCAAAACGCCAAAATTGTTAAACGCGCGCAACTGCAGAAAACCGCTGAGATTGGCGTCGTTCTGATTCGTATAGGAAGAATACAGATCGTAATTCAGCATCAGGCCAGGCGATGCCGATGCCACCGTGCGGGCCTCGCTGGGTGCACCCACCACGGCTGTAGACAAGCTTAGAACGGAAAACGGCGCGGTCATGTTGATGCTTTGCAGACCGCGGTTGTAGTCGATCTTTACATCCGGGTACTTGGAAAGCGGCGTGGTAGCAGCCACCGAATTCAGAAAATCGGCGCTAAAGCCCAATTGAGTCGCGCTTTCCCTGGACAGATACAGCTCGCCGTCGCGCTCGGTAAATGGCACCAGATCGGCATCTTGGTTGCCGTTCAGTTTTACGGACAGAAAAACGGTATTGGCAACAACAGTAACAGAATCAGGCTTTTGTTCAGTGGGGGCCAGCGCTGGAGGGAAGGCCTGAGCCGTGGCGGTAACGGCATTGCCCATTAATAATGAGCTCATCACATACCAGCTAAGGAGCTTTGGAAATAGGTCGTACCTTCGTCGCTGTTTTAATGCCATTGATCAGACTATTGAATGTTCCACCGCTTGCAAACAAGCTGGCCGGCGCCGAAAGCTCGACTCGTCGATACTTACCTGGAAGAGCATAGCCCGCCAGGCCCTGATACACCATCACCGATTTGCCATTAGATGGAGTAAAAGCCAGATTGGCCAGTTGAGCATGGCTGTTGCCGCCATTGTTCACCTGCAGCCAAACCTTCTTGCCGACTTCATGAACCGACCAGTCGAGTTGAAACTTGGCCGGCGCCGTACCGGCGACAAAAACCGGAATGGAATACCGAAACACAAAATCCAGGCCTATCTTGCTGTTAGGCTTTTTGATAGGCAGCTCGTCGATCACCAGCCTGTAGGTGCGCTCATTAGCCGCTGAGGCCGCCATGGACCCGATGCGAACCAACCGCACCAGTTGTTGCTGCCCTGCGGCCACCTGCACCATGGGCGGGCTGGCCGCCATACCGTTGTCGGGGGTTAAAACGTCTTCGCCCTTGTCTTGCGACCAACGATACACCCGAACCTGGGCATGCACGACATCGGTGCCGGCATTGCGCAGCCAAACCTCTCCCGACCGTGAAGCAGCCGGAATCTCCAGACTAACTGGTGAGATTTGCAGACCACCCGCCCAAACCGCATTGCCCAACAGCCCCAAAAACAACATCAGCAAAAAATGTACGGGCCATCGGACAAAACGTGCTATCTGCATGGAAGGTGGGACCTCGAATTGCGTCAGTAGTAAACCGTAATGGCTACCGTGTCGCTGTAGTTATCAACAGGCAAATTTAGCGAGCTGATTGAAGCGAGAAGCTTACCGTATGCCGAATAGGTTTGGAGGCTGCCAGTACCCGTTGCACTCAGCAAGTTGCCGCCGACTCCGGGCGTATTGCCCCATATGGTCGCATGGCCCGCATCCTGATACAACTGATATCCAATCTTGGTCCCGGTGTTTATAGCACCAGCCATTTGGCCAGCACCCAGCAGATTCGCGTTCCCAGGCTGCAAGCCAATGGTATACGGAGTAAGGTTGGTGCACTTCACCTGAAAGCTGGCCGCAGTGGTTTCAGTGGGTGTAGTGGCACTTGTGGAGCCGGCGCTGCCAAAATCCATAGCGGTATTGGTGCCAGTCCCCATGGAACATTCGGCCGTAATGGCGATTTTCACATTGAAAGTACCGCCGGTGACAGGTGTTGCTGCAGAAGCAACAACAGAGAACGTCAAACCCGCGACCAATGCAACCAAAGCAGACAATGAATGATTCATTTTGTAAAACCTCATAGGTAGACTTGCAAAAAGGTGTATCCCTTTTACTAAAGTCATTTTTAGAATCAAGCTGCCTCATATGCCACGTGTAAATTACATAAATTACACATTGACACTGGTCGTTGCGAGCCCTTAAACATACTTAATGTAACGGCGCTAGTTTAGCCTACCGCATGTATCGTTTCAAACACTAATCGACATTTTTTACAAAAACTCGGGTATTCCTTTATATATGTCGCATAAACTTAACATATGTATATAAGTAATATAAAAAAGCAGGGTTGAAGCCGGCTGCTTTTCTTAGGCTGCTTTTTTATTCCGTGTATTGATGCCCCAGCCTTCATTTTCCGGCCTGCTTTATTTTCGGGCCTGCTTTATTTTCGGGCCTGCTTTATTTTCCGGCCTGTATACCCAACCCTGAAGGTTGGTGCGAACGGAGAGACTCGAACTCTCACACCTCTCGGCGCCAGAACCTAAATCTGGTGCGTCTACCAATTCCGCCACGTTCGCCAAAAACCAAGCCCATAAGTTTAGCGGCATTCGTGTGGGGCCGCAAGCAAGGCAAGAGTCTGTAGTGGCAGCCCTTGTGGCTGCCAAAGCCTGCAGCAATCAAAACGCTATCAGAATAACGTCGATGGCACCCACAAGGGGTGCCGCTACAAAACGTACCCGTAGCGGCAGAATATCCGCCCGCTTGCTAAAATCATTCGCTGACAACCAGAATCGAACCTCGCGGCGGCCCATGAACCCACGATTAAGCGCCCTACACCCTTATCCTTTTGAAAAATTGCGGCAACTGATGGCTCAGGCGCCGGTACCGCCGGCTGATCTCGCGCCGATCAATCTTTCCATAGGCGAGCCCAAGCACGCCACGCCGGCATTTATCGTCGATGCGATGAAAAACGCGATGGCGGGCTTATCGGTGTATCCGCCTACCAAGGGCGATCCGGCCTTGCGCGGCGCAATTTCCCACTGGATTGCCCAACGCTACGGCATCGCGCCGCCAAACCCCGACACGCAGATATTGCCGGCGCTGGGCTCGCGAGAGGCCCTGTTTGCCTTTGCACAAACAGTGATAGATCCCGCCGCGGGCTCGTTGGTGATATGCCCTAATCCGTTCTACCAGATCTACGAGGGCGCGGCGCTTCTGGCCGGAGCCCAGCCCTGGTTTATCAATGCGCAGGAAAACCTTAATTTCGGTTATGACTGGAAGGCCGTGCCTGTCGACGTGTGGCAGCGAACCCGCCTGTTATTTGTGTGTTCGCCCGGCAACCCGGCCGGCAATGTCATGGCTCTGGACGATTGGAAGACCCTGTTCGCACTGGCCGATGAGTATGGTTTTGTGATTGCCTCGGACGAATGCTATTCCGAAATATATTTCAAGGAGGCCGACAGGCCGCTAGGCGGGCTGCAGGCGGCGAGCCTTTTGGGGCGCACCGATTTCCGCGGCCTGATGTGTTTCTCCAGCCTGTCCAAGCGCTCCAACGTACCCGGCATGCGTTCTGGTTTTGTGGCGGGCGATGCGGCACTGATCAAGCAGTTTTTGCTCTATCGCACCTATCACGGCAGCGCCATCAGCGCGGTGGTGTCCCAGGCCAGCGTGGCAGCTTGGGGCGACGAAACCCACGTTGTCGAAAACCGCCGGCTATATCGCGAAAAATTTGAAGCCCTGGTGCCGCTGCTCAGGCCTCTACTCAATGTAGAATGGCCTGATGCATCGTTTTACTTGTGGGCGAAAACACCCTATTCCGACCTTGATTTTGCCCGCGACTTATATGGCGCAACGGCCGTGACCGTGCTGCCGGGCAGCTTCCTGGCACGCGAGGCCCATGGCGTCAATCCGGGTGCAAACCGCATTCGCATCGCGCTGGTGGCGCCCAAGGAACAATGCCTGCAAGCCGCGCACCGAATCGCGCGGTTTATGGAAAAACACTGACGGCCCTGCAACCCTTCTTTTACTTCAATGACAAAGCGACTATGACTCTCGATCTGCAAAGCACCATCGAACAAGGCTGGACCAATCGTGCCGAAATCACTCCCAGCGCAGAAAACGCCGCGCTGCGCGAAGCCGTACAAGACACCATCCACGCCCTGGACACAGGCCACCTGCGCGTCGCCGAAAGAATCAACTTCGAATGGGTCGTACATCAATGGATCAAAAAAGCCGTGCTTTTGTCATTTCGGCTCGAACCAAATGAAATCATGGGCCAGGCGCCCATGCAGTTCTACGACAAGGTGCCGCTCAAGTTCGGCGAATATGGCGCACAGGCATTTGCCAACGGCGGGTTTCGCGTGGTGCCCCCCGCGGTCGCCCGCAAAGGCGCCTTTATTGCCAAGAATGTGGTCCTGATGCCCTCTTACGTCAACATCGGCGCCTATGTCGATGAAGGCACTATGGTCGACACATGGGCCACGGTGGGTTCGTGCGCCCAGATCGGCAAGAACGTGCATCTATCGGGCGGCGTGGGGATAGGCGGCGTGCTCGAACCGTTACAGGCCAACCCCACCATCATCGAAGACAATTGTTTTATCGGCGCGCGCTCCGAAGTGGTCGAAGGCGTTATCGTTGAAGAAAACTCGGTGCTGGCCATGGGCGTGTTCATATCGCAAAGCACCAAGATCTACGATCGCGCGACCGGCGAAATCTCGTACGGCCGAGTTCCTTCGGGTTCAGTGGTGGTGCCCGGGTCGCTGCCCTCGGCCGACGGCTCGCACAGCCTGGCTTGCGCCGTTATCGTCAAGCGGGTCGATGCGCAAACGCGCTCCAAAACCAGCATCAACGATTTACTGAGAACCTGATGGGCGATTCTGCCGTCCTGCGCCTGACTAAAGACCTGATCGCACGCCACTCGGTGACGCCGATCGATGCCGATTGCCAATCGGCATTGGCCGAACGCCTGAACGCCGCGGGTTTCAAATGTGAAACCCTGGTGTTCGGCGAAGTCACCAATCTATGGGCGCGCAAGGGTGTGGCGGCACCCCTGGTGGTGTTTGCCGGCCACACCGACGTGGTGCCCACCGGCCCTTTGGACCAATGGTCCAGCGACCCCTTCACCCCCACCGAACGCGACGGCAAGCTATACGGACGCGGTGCGGCCGACATGAAAAGCTCGATCGCCGCCTTCACCGTGGCGGCTGAGGAATTCGTCGCCAAATTCCCCAAGCATAAAGGCTCGATCGGCCTGCTGATTACCTCGGACGAAGAAGGGCCGTCCATCAACGGTACCGTCAAGGTCTGCCAGGCGCTAAGCGCGCGCAAGCAGACGCTGGACTACTGCATCGTGGGCGAACCTACCTCGGTCAAAGACCTGGGCGATATGGTCAAAAACGGCCGGCGCGGATCCTTGTCGGGCAAGCTGACGATCAAGGGCCGCCAAGGGCACGTGGCCTACCCGCATCTGGCTCGCAACCCCATTCACCTGCTGGCGCCCGCCCTGGCTGAGCTGACGCAAATCGAATGGGATAAGGGCAACGATTATTTTCCACCCACCACCTTCCAGGTGTCGAACCTGCATTCGGGCACCGGCGCCACCAACGTCGTGCCCGGCACGGCCATACTGGACTTCAATTTTCGCTTTGCCAGCATCAGCACCCCTGCCGAGCTTAAAGAACGCGTCGTGCAAGTTCTGAACCGGCATCACCTGGAGTTCACCCTGGACTGGACGTTGGGCGGCGAACCGTTTCTGACTCCCAAAGGGCGTCTGAGCGCAGCGCTTAGCCTGGCCATCCACCAGGAAACCGGCGTACAGACCGAGCTGTCCACCACAGGCGGCACCTCCGACGGCCGTTTCATTGCCAAGATATGTCCCGAAGTCATCGAATTCGGCCCGATCAATGCCAGCATTCACCAGATCGACGAGCATATACGGCTCGATGCGCTCGAACCCCTGAAAAATATCTACCGCCGCACCCTAGAGCATCTTTTGCTCGCCTAAGCCACATCACCGCCCCGGAGTCAGCATGCACGAATCCGCACATGAAGAGTTGCGAACCCTGCGCGATCTATTGCGCTATGCGGTTACCCGATTCAATTCATCCAGGCTGGCCTTCGGCCACGGCAGCGACAACGCGTGGGACGAAGCGGTATACCTCTTGCTGCACACGCTTCATCTGCCGCTCGATACCCTGGACCCGTTTCTCGACGCCCGCGTCCTCCCGCCAGAACGCGAACGCTTTCTGAAACTGATAGACCGGCGCACCGATGAACGCCTGCCCGCCGCCTACCTCACGGGTGAAGCCTGGCTGCAGGGGCAGCGATTCTTTGTCGATCAGCGCGTCATCGTGCCGCGCTCGCCCATATCCGAATTATTGGCGCAAGATTTATCGCCCTGGATCACCAAACCCGAAGATGTCGAGTTCGTGCTCGATCTGTGCACCGGCTCGGGCTGCCTGGCGGTGTTGGCCGCACTGGCCTTCGACAACGCCCAGGTCGACGCCGTCGATTTGTCTGAACGCGCGCTGGAAGTGGCCGATCAGAATATCGAACACTTCGGCCTGGACGGGCGCATCACCACGCATCGCAGCGATCTGTTCGATCAACTGCCGCATTGCGAATACAACCTGATCGTGTGCAATCCTCCCTACGTCAACAACCACTCGATGGAAGCCTTGCCGCCCGAATTCCGCCATGAACCCACCATGGCGCTGGCGGGCGGTGAAGACGGCATGGACCTGATACGGCGGCTATTGCACCGCGCCCCCGACTTCATGGCGCCGGACGGCTTGCTGGTGCTGGAAATCGGCAATGAGTACGAGAACTTCATTGCCGCTTTTCCCGACCTGGATCCTGTCTGGCTTAGCACCGAACGCACCGAAGACCAGATCCTGCTGCTAACCCGGGACCAATTGGCATCGTGATTCGCGCCACCGGACTGACACTGCGCCGCGGCGCCAAAGTGTTGCTCGACGATACCGACTTTGTGGTGAATCCGGGTGAACGGCTGGGCATCGTAGGCAAGAACGGCGCGGGCAAATCCACCTTGTTCGCACTGTTGCAAGGAACCCTGGATGCGGATGCCGGCACACTTAGCATCCCCAGCCACTGGCGCATTGCCAGCGTCGAGCAGGAAATCAGCAACAACGCCGTGGCGGCGCGCGAATTCGTCATCGATGGCGACACCCATCTACGCGCGCTGCAGGCCGAGCGGCTGGCGACACCGGATACTAACGGCCAACGCATTGCCGAGCTGGAAGCGGCACTGGTCGAGGCCGATGCCTGGAGCGCCGCCTCGCGCGCCGAGCAACTTCTGGCGGGCCTGGGATTCACCCCCGAACAATGGTCAAGCCCGGTCAGCGATTTTTCAGGCGGCTGGCAAATGCGGCTGGCGCTGGCACGGGCTTTGATGGCACCTTCGGAGTTGCTGTTGCTGGACGAGCCCTCCAACCACCTAGACCTGGACGCCATGCTGTGGCTGGAACGCTGGTTGGGCGCGTACCAGGGAACCGTATTGCTGATCTCGCACGATACGGAATTCCTGGATGCGGTGGCCAAATCCATCCTGCACTTTGATCACACAAAACTGGTGCGCTATCGCGGCGGGTACGAAGATTTTCTGACCCAACGCGCCGAACGCCTGCGCCAGACCCAGCTTGCCTGGGACAGGCAAACTCGGGAAACCGCCCGGCTGCAAAGTTTTATCGACCGGTTCAAGGCCAAGGCCACCAAAGCCAAGCAGGCGCAAAGCCGCGTCAAGGCCCTGGCTCGCATGGAGGCGCTGGCACCGCTGCACGCCGAAGCGGGCATCGATATACAGCTACCGACGCCTGACAGCATGCCCGACCCGTTGCTGATTCTGGACAAGATCAGCACCGGCTACCGGCTGCCGACAGGCGAAGTCAAGACCGTGCTGCGCGACGTGCAGCTTATGGTCCGCGGCGGCAGCCGCATCGGCGTACTGGGCGTGAACGGCGCGGGTAAAAGCACGCTGATTAAAACGCTGGCCGAAGAATTGCCGGTGCTGGCGGGCGAGCGGCGGGCTTCCAAGGGCCTGGAAATCGGCTACTTTGCCCAACATCAACTGGACATGCTCGACCTGGACGGCACACCCATGCAGCATCTGCAGCGCATCGCGCCGCAAGCCCGCGAACAGGAACTACGCAATTACCTGGGCGGCTTCGGCTTTGGCGGCGATACTGTCCATAGCAGGATTGCACCCATGTCGGGCGGCGAAAAAGCGCGCCTGGCACTCTCGCTGATCGTTTGGCAAAAGCCTAATTTATTACTGCTCGACGAACCGAGCAATCACCTGGATGTCGACACGCGCGAGGCGCTGGCTACGGCACTGGCCGAATTTGCCGGCAGCGTATTGCTGGTCTCGCACGACCGCCACCTGTTGCGCACGACTGTGGACAATTTCTGGATTGTGGCCGATGGCACAGTGCAAGAATTCGACGGCGACCTGGAAGACTACCGCAACTGGCTGGTCACACGCGCCGCAACAGCCCGGACCCAGATTCGCAGTCAAGCCGAACCGGACGGAGCCGATGGCGGCACCGTCGACCGCAAGGCCCAGCGCCGGCTTGAAGCCGAGGAACGTCAGCGCCAGGCGACGCGTCGCAAACCCATCGAGGCAAAAATAAAAAAGATCGAAACCGAGCTGGAAATCATCCGCCTGCGCCTGCAAACCCTGAACACCCTGATTGCCGATCAGAATTTCTACGCGCAGGAGCGCCGCGACGAACGCATCAAGGTGTTGGGCGAACACGGTGAGCTAAGTAAAAAATCCGGCGAGCTTGAAGACCAGTGGCTAATGCTGCATGAGGAGTTGGAAGAGCAGGAAGCGCAGGTGTAGACGTGGGGAGTTCGGCGCGTGGGGGGTAATGGGTTGTTCGGTGCGCAGGGGCATTCAGGCTATTCGCCGGTAACGTGATCTGGTTGGGTTGATGGCAGCCACAAGGGCTGCCCCTACATGAACGGCGGGTACGTTTTTTTTCGACCGGTACGTTTTTGCGACCGGTACGTTTTTGTAGCGGCAGCCCTTGTGGCTGCCATGCCTGTCAACTACCCTCTTCCCCGCATCCCCCTCTATTTAGCGGCACGCCTGACAAACAACTCGAACTCCTTCGTTTGAGGGTTCCCGAACATGGCCTCGGCCTCGCCGGTTTCCCGAATTTTGCCTTCGTGCATAAAAACAATCGTGTTGGCCACTCGCCTGGCAAAACTCATTTCATGCGTAACCAGCAACATCGTCATCCCATCGCGGGCAAGCTGTTCAATGACGGCCAGCACCTCTTCGGTCAGCTCAGGATCGAGGGCGGAGGTGACTTCGTCAAAAAGCATCACGCGCGGCTGCATCGCAAGTGCTCGCGCAATCGCCACGCGCTGTTGCTGGCCACCCGATAGCTTATCGGGATAGGCGTCAATTTTGTCGAGCAGGCCAATACGGTCAAGCACCTGCTCGGCGACAGCCCGGCCTTCGCGCTTGCCAACCCCGTTGACCAGGCCGGGCGCGAGCATGATGTTTTCGGCAACCGACAAATGCGGGAAAAGGTTGTAGCTTTGAAACACAATGCCCACATCGCGCCGCAATTCACGCAACTTGGCCGGCTCGTAATCCATGGCATGGCCCGCGATCTCGATGCGGCCTCCATCGATGACTTCCAGGCCATTCAGGCACCTTAGCAGCGTGCTCTTGCCCGAGCCGCTGCGCCCAAGAAGCGCCACCACCTGGCCGCGCTCCACCTGCATCGAGACTCCTTTCAGAACTTCATTGGAATCGAATTTTTTTCGAACGTTTTCAATGGTCACGATAGACACGAAATTTTTCCTCCAGGCGACGGCTAGCGCGCGACATCGGATAACAAATAGCCAGGTAAATCAAGGCGACGACGATGAATACCCGAAATGGCTCGAACGTCACGTTATTGACAAGCTGCCCGGCGCGCGTCAACTCGACGACGCTGACGATGGACACTATCGAGGTGTTCTTGACCAGTTGCACCAGAAAGCCAACCGTCGGGGGTAACGCAATTTTTATCGATTGAGGCAATATGATGTGGCGATACTGCTGCCCCTTGGTAAGGGCCAAAGAAGCGCTGGCCTCCCATTGCTGACGCGGAACGGATTGAATGGCGCCGCGCCAGATGTCGCCAAGATAAGCGCTGGAATATACGGATAACGCCATCGAGGCCGCAACAACAGGCGGCAGCTCGAGGCCGGCCTGCGACAAGCCGTAATAGGACAGAAACAGAACCATCAGCACCGGTATGCCCTGGACAATGGCGATATACGCCCTGGCCAACTCGCGCATCACGGGGTTTGCCGCCACACGGGCCAGGGCAATACACAGACCCAATGCGCCTCCGATCGTCGAGGCGGCGATCGTCAGGACCACGGTCCAGCCGGTCGACTGCAACAGGAACAGAACCTCGTCGAACCCGAATGGCCGGATCATGACGGCACCCCCACACCCGATTCAGGCCGGGATGCCGGACGCTTGCTCGGCGATTGCGAAAAGAGAAAATGGCCCAGAATGGTCAAGCCGACTTTAAGCACCAGCGCGAGCGCCAAATAAAGCAGCGAAGCGATGATGTAAACCTCGAAGCTGCGAAACGTCAGCGACTGGATGATGGCCGCGCCACCGCTCAGTTCTTCGACAGAGATGAATGAACACACACTGGAGGTGAGCATGATGAGAATGAATTGACTAACCAGCGACGGCCAGACCTGAGCGACGGCCGGTTTAAGAATGATGTGATGGAAAACCTGAAACCGCGTCAACGCAAGCGAAAGCCCTGCCTCTATTTGGGAGCGGTGTATGGATTCAATCCCGGCGCGGAAGATTTCGGCAGTATAAGCACCCAGGTTTATCGTCATCGCCAGTAGTCCGGCATACTCGGCCGGAATCAGGATGCCCACGGCGGGCAGGCCGAAGAAAATAATATAGAGCTGTACCAGGAACGGCGTGTTGCGGATGAGCTCGACATAAAGATCGATGGGCCATCGAGACGCGGCCGGCAACATGCTGCGCGTCATCGCGGCCAGAAGGCCGACCGAGCCGCCAAGGCAGATCGCCGCAGCCGACAGCTTGATCGTTAGCCAGAACGATCCGAGCAGTACCGGGGCTTGGGCCAGGACGGGGGCGAATTGCAGTTCAAATGCCATAAAAACCTATAAAACGGCGTGAAGGCCGCGCCTGGCCAGTCAGGGCCCAGGCACGGAGGATCGCGGAATCAGAACACCGGCATGCCCGCGGGCAGCTTGTGGCCTGTCCATTTCACGGCGATATCGTCCAGCTCGCCGTTTTGCTTCACATAAGACAGTGTGGTGTTTAGCCATTGACGCAGTTCAAAAGCGTCGCGCCGCACCGCTATCGACATGTACTGATTGAAGAACGGGAACTTGACTTCGATATCGGCATCGGGCCGGGCCTTTTTAAGTTCTTTAAAAATAGTCTCGGGAATGGCAACGGCATCGGCCTGATGCGAAATCAGCGACTGAGCCGCAGTCAGGTCATCGTCGAAGCGCGAATAAACCGTCCCTTTGGGTGCCGCACGTGTCAGCGCGACCTCCTGGGGCGTGCCTCGCGCCACAGCCACTTTTTTACCTACCAGGTCGGCCAGCGATTTGATCTTGCTGCCTTTAGGGCCCACGACAACCAGCTCGAAGGTGCTATAGGGCATCGTGAACATGACCACCTTGGCACGCTCCGGCGTAGGCGAAAGCGTTGCAATGACCAAGTCCACCTTGCCGGCCTCGAGCGCCGGAATGCGGGCCGGTGTCGTATACGCGGTAATCTTGGCGGGAACGCCCAGATACTTGGCGAACAGATTGGCAACGTCGACATCGTACCCCTGCACCGCACCCTTGGCGTCGACGAAACTGAACGGCGGCGCCCCGCTGTTTACCCCGATTTGAACATTGCCGCGCTTCACAATGTCGTTGACCGACTGCGCATTCGCGACTGCGCCAGCCGCCAGCATCACTGCCCCTAGTAGTACGCCCAACAGAGCGCCTTTTTTCATTTTCATACCTCACTCCTTTAAGATGCTAAAGCCTGGGAATCAACAATCCCCCATCGATATCGACCGCAATCCCGGTAGCAAAGGGAATGAGGCCGCAAACTAGTGTGGCGACGGCTCGGCCAACGTCTTCGGGCTCGCCCCAGCGCCGAATCGGCGAGATGCCTTGCTCGATCAACAGGCCGTATTTGTCGCGCACCTCGGCGGTCATGTCGGTGCGGATCAGGCCGGGCCGGATCTCGAACACCGCGATACCCGCCTCGGCCAGGCGCACGGCAAAGAGTTTGGCCGTCATGGATAGGCCAATCTTGGACACGCAGTACTCGCCCTTCTCGATGGAGACGAGCTCTGCGTTGGACGACGAAACGATAACGATGGAGCGCCCGGCTGTCGGCTGGCCGTCGGCCAGCATGCGCTGCGACACGTGCTGCGTCAGAAAAAAATTGCCACGTAGATTGATACCGATGATTTCATCGAACCGTTCGGGCGTCACATCGAGCAAATCGCCGCGCATCCGAACCTGAACACCGGCGTTGTTCACCAGAGCATCCAGGCGCCCGAACCGTTCGTAGGCCGCATCGACGAGGGTGCCATGCCCGGCAACGTCGGAGATATCGGCAAGCACGAACTCAACGCGCGCACCACGCGCATCCGCCCCTTTCAGAGTCTCGTCCAGGGCCGGATCGGCGACTACGTCGTTAAGGACCAGATCGAAGCCTGCCTGGGCCAGTTGATAGACGATCGCCCGTCCAATGCCGCGGCGCCCACCGGTAACAATCGCCACACGGCGATCCTGCGAGGCCTTATCCATGGACCGCCCCCAGCACCGCGCCATCGGCATCGAACCGGGCCACCGCGGCGGCCGGCGCCGCAACAATGCGGCGGGCAACGAGGTCGTCGATTTCGGCCTCGCCCATGCCTATTCCAGCAAGAATCTCACGCGTATCGGCCCCTGCGTGAAGCGCGATGCGACGTACGGGCAGCGGCTGGCCATCGTAGCGCACGGGATTGCTGATCAGGGTGACATCGCGGCCCATCAACTCGACTTTTTTGAATACCTGGTTATGCACTACCTGAGGATCGGTTTTGAGATCTTCATAATCCTGCACCGGCGCATACCAGAGCGACAGGCGATCAAATCGTTGCGCCAATTCGGCATACGCCAGGGCACGCACGGCATCGGCGACCGCGGCCGCGTAAATGTCGCGATCATCGTAACGATCCAGCTCGATGAGCTCGGCCAGGCGATGGCTATTCAACGCCTCGGCAAGCTGGGCCGGATCGTTCAACCCAATCGCCAGGAATTTGTCGTCGCTGGTCCGATAAACCCCGTAAGGCGCCTCGTGAAACCACGTGGCAAGGTTGCGTTGACGGCGATAGGATTGCGGCCCGGCACCGCTGTTGACATAGGCTACCAGCGCCTCAACCTGAAGATCAATGCCGGCGTTAAGCAGGCTTGATTCGACCCGCGTACCCTTGCCGGTGGTCAGCTTTTTCACATAGGCAGCAATGACCGCCATCGCAAGCAGCAAGCCGCCATGCTGGTCGACGACGGCAGCACCCACCACCTTGGGATCGGTGAAGCGTTCGCCGGTACCCGCGGCCAACCCGCAACGCGCCTGAATGAGAAGGTCCTGGCCCGGGCTGTCTTTCATGGGGCCCGACGAACCAAACCCCGTGGCCGAAGCATAAATCAGCCCTGGGTTGATTTTTTGCAGCGCCTCGTAACCGAACCCCAGGCGATCCAGCACCCCAGGGCGAAAATTCTCGACAACGGCATCGCAATGGGCCGCGAGGCGGTGGACGATGTCCCTCCCCTCGGGGGATTTCAGATCGACGGCCAGGCTGCGTTTATTGCGATTGGCGCAAAGATAAAACGAACTGACCCCGTCGATAAACGATTTCGCACCCGCCCAGTGTCTTTCGTGCGCGCCGGCCAGCGGCTCGATTTTAATGACCTCGGCACCGAGGTCGGCAAGATATTGGGTTGCGGCGGGCCCCTGCAAGTAGTGGCAAAAGCTCAGGACCTTCATCTGCTCCAGCATGCATACATTCCTTCAAAGACGTGATTCGATGGAATCGATTTCATAACGAAGCATATCTTCAGGCAAAACCAATGTCAATATAGGGTATTTACCATAGTTGATTTATTGGAATGATTCATTGTGGATGGCTGGAATCGATCGCACTGATGCTATAGTTCCAGTGTTTCTGAAATAAGCCAATCGCGAAAAATGCCCCGATATCCCGTCACCAAACCATCGACCAAGCCGGCGCAGCCACGTGACAGCACTCGCAACGTTCTACTGAAGGACGTCGCGGCAGCAGCCAAGGTTTCAGTAACGACGGCATCCAGAGCCCTCTCCGAGCCGCAAAAAGTTCAAGCAGAGACCCTGGCCCGGATCAAGGCAGCCGCCGCCAAGCTGGGCTATATGCCCAACGGCGCCGCGCGCGCGTTACGCTCACGCCGCACGCGGCTCATCGGCACAGTGCTGCCCACCCTCGATTACGCCATTTACAGCCGTCAAATCGAGGCTCTTCAACAGACTCTCGGCAAGCATGGGTACTCGCTGCTGGTCACGTCATCGGGTTACTCCCGGCTGGAAGAATTCCATCAGGCGCGCACGCTCATTGAACGCGGCGTTGAAGGGCTGGTTTTGATTGGCGGGTCCCATCACCCCGACCTCATCTCAATGCTCGAAGAACAGGAGATTCCGTCCATCGACACGTACGTTTACCATCCCACAGGGAGCCGATCCTGCGTGGGCTTTGACAACGTCACCGTCGTCGAAAAAGTGATCAATCACCTGATCGACCTTGGCCACACGCGCATTGCGATGATCGCCGGCATAACGCGGGATAACGATCGGGCGAGCGGCCGCGTCACCGGCGTACGGGCTGCCCTGAAAAAACGGGGCCTCTCGCTGCCCGCGCACTACCTCATCGAAAAGCCCTATCAAATTGCGGCCGGCCGGGAAGCCCTGCGAACACTGCTCTCGGTCAAACCCCATCCAACCGCCGTGTTCTGCGCCTCCGATGTGCTGGCGTTTGGCGTACTGGTCGAATGTGCAAGCCAGCATATTGCCGTACCCCGTCAGCTATCGGTCATCGGGTTTGACAATCTCGAATTCTGCGCCCACCTGCCCCCGGGCATGACGACCATCGAGGTTCCCGCAGCCGCCATGGGCGAAGGGGCCGCCCGCCACCTTATCGCGCGGCTTTCGGGCAGCACCGAAAGGGCCTATGTGGAACTGGAAGCCAATCTTATCTTGCGCGGAACGACCGCCCCGCCGGCCCCATAATGCCGCGCGGCGCCAGGAATGGCGCCGCGGTCCACCGCTATTTTCCTACATATCGCGGGGGGCGCTTTTCGAGAAAGGCGCGCATTCCCTCTGCCCGATCCTCGGTCTCAAAAACATCCACCACCCTATCGCGCTCGAACGCCAGGCCTTCCGCCAGCGGCAAGGCGTAGGCAGCAAGCGCGGCGCGCTTGGCCAATTGAACCGACAGCGGCGGACGCGACGCAATGAGCGCCGCAATCTCGACGGCGCGAGCCACCGTGCGCGCCGTCGGAACCACCTCGGACACCAGCCCCGCCTCATAAGCGCGTTGCGCCGAAATGCGCTCTCCGGTCAGAATCATTTGCAAGGCCAGCGATTTGCCCACGGCGCGCGGTAACCGCTGCGTTCCGCCGTCTCCGGGGATTACGCCAACGGTAATCTCGCCCTGGCTAAAGGACGCCTCCTCGCCGGCGACAACAATGTCGCACAGCAAGACAAGCTCGCAGCCCCCGCCAATAGCCGGCCCATTAACCGCGGCGATAATTGGTTTGGGAAAATCCTGAATTTCGCGCCAGCGGTCAAGACGCTCGCCGTCCAGGTACCAATCGACACCGTGCTCCGCCATACCCGATATATCGGCGCCAGCCGAAAAAATGCGAACCGACCCCGTCAGCACCACACAACGAACCGCAGAATCGGCCGCCGCCGCGCGTAGACACTCGCACAAGCGAACGACGGCCTCCTTGCTTAGCGAGTTGGCTTTCGAAGGCCGATTCAGCGTCAACACAAGCACGCCCTCGCTCGGCGTGCCCGAGAGCACCAATTCGTCGGATCCCGGGACGCTGGAAGATTTGATAGACATGGAGATCAGGCCGCCGCGGCGTACACCGTTTCGCGAGTAAGCCCTGCCTTGTCGAGCCAGAAGGCGAGACGATCCGCGTCCTTGATCGCCTTCAAAGGTGGGCGGACATAGGCTGCCGGCAACCTGCCCAGCATAACCAGCGCTTCCTTCATGCGCGCTTGCCAGTCGATGTAGGGCTTGTCGTAGAACGCCTGGACAGCGGCATAAACCCGCTCGCCAACCGCGGCGGCCTGGGCCTTATCGCCCTGCTCGTAGGCGCGAAAGAGGGCAACCTGCAGATCGGCGATAACGCTGCCCGCGCCCGAGATAATGCCGCGCGCGCCCATGGCAAGCGACCCCATCAGCCAGGAAGAATGGGTGGTCAATACGTTTACCGGCCGCGTCAGGGAATGCAATGTGCGAATCTGCTTTTCGTGCAATGCGGGCTCGGAGCAAAGGTCCTTGATTGCCACGATCGTCGGCACGCTCTCGCAGACCTCGACCAGTGTTTCCAGAGCAAGTTGCAGCCCGGTCCATTTGGGAAACTGAAAGAGGACAATGGGAAGATCCGTGGCATCAGCCAGGGCCCTGTAATAATCGACAAAGAGTTCCGGCCTGTCCTCGCCGCGGAACATGAGAACGTTGGGCGGAAACGCCAGCAGGGCCGCCGCCCCGCCGGCTTGCGCCATGCGCGCCAAACGCTGCGCCTGGAGCGTGCTTTCTGTATAAACGCCGCAGATGACCGGCAAGGTATTGCCTACCGCGTCCATGGTTAAATCCAGCGCCTGCTTTTGCTCATCGAAAGACAGCGCGTGCACTTCGGCCGAATGGCCGTTGATGGTAAGCGCGGCCACGTCGGGCACGCCGGCGAGATCGCGCAGGTGCCGCCCATAGGCCGCCGCATCGATTGAAAAATCGGATTTGAATGGCAAAAGCACCGCAGGTATCACACCGCGCGGCGTAAAGACCGGCTTCACAGCTATCATTTCTGCTCCATTATTTTGGATTATCGGGTTTTTTGATAATCTATGGTATCGATTTCATTGCCTGGCGTCAAGGATCGATTGCGCAGGCCGGAGTCAGCAGTCGTAGCTGACCAGGACCAGGTCAACGGCTTGCTGACGTGTAGGAATAAGCGCCTGATAGGCGGGCGAGTTGTGCCATCCGGCCACCGCCTTCGCATCCGGAAACTGAATAATCACAACGCCGGTGTGCGTATGCGCGCCGGCAAGTACGGTATTGGTTTGGCCACGCAGCACCAGACGTCCGCCCCACGGAATAATGGTGGCGGGCACCTTGCTGCAATATTCAACCCATTTGCCCGCATCCTTGACCGTTACGTGGCCGACAATGCACGCGGACATCGCCGGGATTTGTTGGGGCTTGGAGCTGCTATCGTTTTCCATGATTTCTCTCTTTAGTTAATGGGGGGTGGCACCCACAAGGGGTGCCGCTACAGAAACCAGCGTCTGAATCTTGGCGCCCGGACTTTGTAGCGACAGGCCTCGTGCCTGTCATCTATGCAAGATATCGTCTCAATTATCAACGATCTTGGCAGCCACAAGGGCTGCCACTACATGCGACAGATACGTTTTCTCCAACGACAAACTCTCGGGAATAAGCATATAAGGCATAACCAAATATCTTTATATTCGTTTTGTGTTTAAACAATCGTCCTTAGAATTAAAACACTATAAACCCGAATCGAAGATAAGCCTCATGAGTCGCCTTGCCATACAAACCGTTGAAAGTGCTCCCGCCGAAGCCAAAGCACGCCTGGACGCTGCGCAGAAAAGCAGCGGCTTTTTGCCTAACCTATTGGGCGTGCTAGCTAACGCCCCCACCGCGCTCGAAACGTATCAGACGGTGAGCGCGATCAATGCGCGCACCAGCCTGTCGGCCACGGAACGCGAGGTGGTGCAGATTACCGCGGCCACCCGCAATGGCTGCGGCTTTTGCGTCGCGGGCCACACCGCCATTGCCCGCAAAAAAATTCAAATGCCTGAAGAGCTGCTGATCGCGCTGCGCGGCACGAAGGCTTTAACCGACCCCAGGCTAAACGCCCTGGCCCTGTTTACGCTGGCGATCATTGAACACAAGGGCCGCGTATCCGACGACGAGCTCCAGGGCTTCCTGGCGGCGGGCTATACACAAGCCAGCGCGCTCGAAGTGGTATTGGGTGTCAGCCTGGCCACTCTGTGCAATTACGCCAACAACCTGGCGCAGACCCCCATCAATACCGAACTTGAAGCGTTTGCCTGAGCCGACACAATCATGACATCGTCCAATGCTGCGGAATCGCTGCTCGATGCGGTGAAAGCACAGATCAAAGCCGAACTTGCCCCCATCGCCCAGGCCATCGATGAAGATGGCCTTTTCCCTGCCGGCTACCTCCAGAAACTGGGTGCTTTGGGAGGCTTTGGGGCGAGTGTTCCCATCGAATACGGCGGCCTGGGGCTCGACCTGTCCACCCAAATCGACGTCACGGCTGAAGTCGGCCGTGAATGCGGATCGACCGCATTCCTGGTGTGGTGCCAGTCTATTTGCGCCTGGTATTTGCAGCACTCACCCAACGAAGCCGTGCGTGCGCGTTACCTCGCGCGCGTGGTCAAAGGGTCGCTGTTATCGGGCACCGGCATGTCCAATACGGCCAAACATCTGGCCGGAATCGAAAGACTCTATCTACGTGCCCGCCGCGACGGCGATGACTACATTGTCGACGGTACCCTGCCCTGGGTCTCCAACGTCGGCGCCGAGCATCTGGTTATCGTGGCAGCCGAGGTCGAAGCCGAAGGCTATGTCATGTTTGCCGTGCATGGCAGCGCGGCAGGCTTGGGCTTGCACCCCTGCCCCGAGTTTTCCGGAATGGAAGGTACACAAACGCTAAACCTGCGCTTCAAAGATGTCCGCATTGAAGCCGCGGACGTACTGGCCCACCCTCGCCAGTTTGTCCAATACATGCAACGCATCAAGGCTGGATTCATTTTGGGGCAGACGGGCATGGGTTTCGGCGTTATCGAGGGCTGCCTGAAAACCATACGCGAAAGCAATATCAGCCACGGACACGTCAATTTATTTCTTGACGCGCAAGGCGCCGAGCTGGCTGCCGAGCTGGCCGAAATCAAGACGGCGGCCAGCGCATTGGCCAAGCAGGCCCAACATGGCATCGCACCTTTGCTGCCCGTACTGAAAGTGCGTGCACAGACATCGGAGCTCGCGCTCAAGGCCGCCAACTCGGCCATGTTGCACGCCGGAGCCCGCGGCTATCTGATGCGCCATCCGGCACAGCGCCGCTTGCGAGAAGCCGTGTTCGTTGCCATCGTCACGCCCGCGCTGAAACACCTGCGCAAGGAAATCCACGATCTCGAAATCCATCAGCCGCATGCCGAGGCCGCGTGATGACGCAATGGATGTGCGGCCCTTGCGGTTATATCTATGATGAAGCGGCAGGCATGCCTGAAGATGGCATCCCCCCCGGCACCCCATTTTCGGCGATTGCCGATGATTGGGTTTGCCCGGACTGCGGGGTTACCAAGGCCGACTTCTTTCTTATTCCCGACTAAAGATGGACATGCCACTTCACGCCTCGCCGGCCCGCAATATCGTCCTCGATGCCAATGGAATCGAGCTGAGCTACCCTCAGGAAAATCGGGCAAGCAATACTGTGCTGCACGATTTTTCGTTGCAGCTGGCGCAAGGCGAAATTGTGGCGGTACTGGGTCCCAGCGGTGTAGGAAAATCGTCTTTGCTGCGCGTACTGGCCGGTCTGCAAGCGCCGGACAAAGGCATAGTGCATGTCAAGGGCGAACCACTTCGCGGCCCGCATCCGCGCTTGAGTTTTGTCTTCCAGGACCCCAGCCTGCTGCCCTGGCTGACTCTGGAAGAGAACGTTGGCTTTGGCCTGGACTTCACCCATCAGGCGCCCATTACCCGTGACGAAAAGCAGCAACGCGTACGCGCCGCCATTGCCGAAGTCGACTTGCAGCGCGCCTCCCAACGCTATCCGGCGGAACTGTCCGGCGGCATGGCGCAGCGCACGGCGCTGGCCCGAAGCCTCGCCCGGCAGCCAGAGATACTGCTTCTGGACGAACCATTTAGCGCACTCGATGAAATCACCCGCGGCGAGATGCAGACCTTGCTGCAGCAAATTACCGTGCGCCGCCAGGCATCGGCAATTTTGGTGACACACGATATCGACGAAGCCCTGATTCTGGCCGACCGCATTTTGCTTATCGGCCGCTACCCGGGGCGTCTGATCGGCCAATGGCATATCGATCAGCCCCATCCGCGCGATGAGGCCGCGCCCGAACTCATTCACCTACGGATCGAAATCGTTGCGGCGCTGCGCGATGCTCGCCGCACCGCGCCTCACCACGCTCACCTGGACTCTTGAGAACCATCATGAAAACACCCGCCAGCCCAACCGCCACCGCGGACGCACGCCGCCAATTTCTAAAACTCTCCGCCATGTTTACGGCCGCGGGTGCGCTGCCTCTGCTGCAAACCTACAACAAAGCCATAGCCGCCGAGCCCAGCGCTCCCCTGCGAATCGGCTATCTGGCCGTGACCGATTCCACGCCGCTGCTGGTCGCACACCACAAGCGCTTTTTCCAGGATCAGGGGCTGGAAGTCGACCCGCCACGCCGGTTTCGCAGTTGGGCGCAAGTAGTAGAAGCGTTTTTAAGCGGCCAGGTCAACGTAGTGCACCTGCTCTCGCCCATGACGGTATGGGCCCGGTACGGCAGCCAGGCACGCGCCAAGGTGGTGGCCTGGAACCATATGTCGGGCTCCAGCCTGACGGTGCTGCCCGAGGTGAATCAACTCACGGATCTGGGCGGCAAGACCGTTGCCATTCCGTTCTGGTACTCCATCCATAACGTGGTGCTGCAATACATACTGAAGAACCAGGGCATCGAAGCGATCAGCGACGGCACGCCTGGGCCGAAACAGGTCAAGCTGGTGGTCATGTCGCCCGCCGACATGCTGCCTGCGCTATCCACCCGGCAGATCGCAGGATATACCGTTGCAGAGCCGTTCAATGCGTCGGCCGAATTGCTCAAGGTGGGCAAGATCATGCGGTTTACCAGCGACGTGTGGAAGGACCACGCTTGCTGCGTGGTGCTCATGCACGAAAACGACCTGGAGCAGCGTCCAGCCTGGTCGCAAAAGGTGATCAACGGCATCGTGCAAGCCCAGGCCTGGATCCTCGATCATCGCGACGAAACGGCGCACATTCTGTCCAAGAGCAACCCTGACCATTACACGCCGCACAGCTACGAAACGCTAGCCCGCGTGCTTGTGCCTCATCCAGAGCAAAACGCTTTGTACGAGGCGTCGGGCGCCATCCGCCATCCTGACTGGAAAGAAAAACGCATCGACTTCCAGCCCTTCCCTTTCCCCAGCTACACCGAAGCGCTGGTGTCGATGCTCAAAAGCACATTGGTTTCCGGCAAAAACGATTTTTTGCAGGCGCTGGACCCTGCCTTTGTAGCCAAAGATCTGGTCGACGATCGCTTTGTCAGAAAGGCTATTGCCGCAGTAGGCGGAATGTCGGCCTTCGGCCTGCCCGACTCGTTTACCCGCCGCGAAACCATTGAGGCGTGAGCCTTATCATGCGCGCGAACGTCAAACTCACCCAATCCAGCGTCCGCCTGGGGCTAAGCCTGCTGGGCCTGGCTACTCTGCTGATGGCATGGTCGATCGCCACACGATGGCTTGGCCAAAGCGTGGCGCTCGCCGGCCTGCTCGGTCCCGGCCACACGTTCGAAAGCCTGTATCAGCTCGTGGTGCAAAACCAGCTCACCGTGCACACGCTCATCAGCCTTAAACGCGTACTTGTCAGCCTGGCTCTTGCGTTGGGGTTGGGAGTGCCTATCGGGCTGGCCGTGGGAACATCGCGCGCGCTGCACAACAGTACCAGCAGCGCATTCCAATTCTTGCGCATGATCTCGCCGCTATCGTGGATGCCCATCGCCGTAATGGTGTTTGGCATAGGCGACGCGCCTATTTATTTTCTACTGACCTTTGCCGCCATCTGGCCGATCATTCTGAACACAGCGGCGGGCGTGCGCCAGATCGATCCGAAATGGCTCATGCTGGCCCGTAGCCTGAGCGCAACGCGCCGGGAGATTTTGTTCAGAATCATGCTGCCCGGCATATTGGGAGACATCCTGACCGGCCTGCGCCTGGCCATCGGCATCGTCTGGATAGTCCTGGTACCCTGCGAAATGCTGGGCGTCAGTTCGGGGTTAGGCTATTTTATTCTCGACACGCGCGACCGCCTTGCCTATTCCGAGCTAATGGCGGTTATCGTGCTGATCGGCGCATTGGGGTTCTTGCTTGACGGCTGCGCCCAGAAACTGCACCAGCGCTGGACGCATCAGGCGGGTTGATCGCAAGAGTTGAAATAGCGTTTGAGGTTGGAGACGGCAGCCACAAGGGCTGCCGCTACAACTGCGTACCCGTGAATAATTTAGCGCCATCTGTAGCGGCAGCCCTTGTGGCTGCCATTTTCAACAACGGTAGCGCCGTGGCCGGTTAAGGTGGGGCGGGCGACTCGGGCACGCCGGGCGGATGGACGGCTTCGGGGAGGCAAGGCGCGCGCTGTTTGAGTGGGAGCTTGCGAATAGCCCAGTGGGCTATTCGCCCCACGAGTTCGCGCGCCGCCCCGAAGCCGCCCATCCGCCCGGGGAGTTCTGGCGAAGCCAGAACCGTGCACGTCGGAGCCTGACCTACCTTAATCGGGTGCGGCGCGGGGCTAGAAGGTTTTATAACCAAGATACGGCGATGTAAAAAATGCCATCTGCAGCGAATGCCACCCACAAGGGGTGGCGCTACAAGCTACCGCTACAAACGCGAATCAAGCGGCGATCACTTCCAGCTTGGCCACGCCCAACGCCAGAGTTTTGGGGCCGACGTCGCGAAACTGAATTTGCGCCTGCGCATCCTGGCCGCTGCCGCTTAGCCCGATAATCGTGCCGTCGCCAAATTTTTGATGATGCACGCCTTGGCCAATGCGGAAATGCTGGTCGCCCACCGTCACGCCCGAGGTCAGGCTACGCGGCGCGCGTGGCGCAATGGTGCCGCTAGACGGGCGATTGTAGGCATCGCCACGGCGATAAGCGCCGCCCCCCGCGCTCGACCGAGCACCCGAGCCGGTATCATCGCCCCATGTTGCAGCGTCCCGGGCCAAACCGGCCTTGGGGGTCAGCCACTTAAGATGCTCTTGCGGAATCTCGTCCAAAAACCGCGACCGCATGGCGTAGCGGGTCTGGCCGTGCAACATGCGGCTTTGGGCCAGGGTTATGTACAAACGTTCGCGCGCGCGCGTGATGGCCACATACATCAGGCGGCGTTCTTCTTCCAGACCGGCAGGTTCAAGCAGACTGTTTTCATGCGGAAACAGGCCCTCCTCCACACCGGTAATAAACACGGCATCGAATTCCAGCCCCTTGGCGGCATGCACCGTCATAAGCTGCACCGCATCCTGGCCCGCCTGAGCCTGATTGTCGCCCGCTTCGAGCGAGGCATAACTTAGAAATGCCGCCAAAGGCGACATGGTCTGCTCGAGCACCGCCCCGGCAAACCCGGAATCGTCCAACGCCCTGATGGGTACATCGGCTGCATCGAGCTCGGCCGGCTCATCCGTACCCAATACCTCTGGAGGCGTTGCAGGAACAGGCTGCTCGATCATGCGTCCGGCGGGCAAACCCTCGAAATTTTCCTCGGCCGCAAACACCGTGGCCGCATTGACCAGCTCCTGCAAGTTTTCCAGGCGTTCGGCGCCCTCTTTTTCATTCTGATAATAGTTGCGCAAGCCACTGTGATGAATCACATGTTCGATCAGCTCGGGCAACGACACCACCTGCGCCTCATGGGCCATGCTTTCAATCAGCGCCGCAAATTTCAACAGGTTGCCGCCGCCTTTGCCGCTCATCAAAGGAACGGCCTGGCACAAGCTGATATTGTGCTCGCGCGCCAGATCGGCCAGTTGCTCAAGCGTGCGCGCACCTATGCCTCGCGTGGGGAAATTGACGACCCGCAGCCACGAGGTATCGTCGTTGCGGTTATCCATCAGCCGCAAATAGGCCAGGGCGTGCTTGACCTCCTGGCGTTCAAAAAACCGCAAACCGCCATACACTTTGTACGAAATACCTGCTGAAAACAAGGCATGCTCGATAACGCGGGATTGTGCATTGCTGCGATACAGCACCGCAATCTGGCTGCGCAGGCCGCCATCGTGGATGAGCGCCTTGATTTCGTCTATAACCCACCGAGCCTCGAGCAGGTCGGACGGCTGCTCGGCCACGCGCACCGGCTCGCCCGCACCTTGCTCGGTCCACAGGTTTTTGCCCAGGCGCGACGTATTATGGGCAATCAGCGCATTGGCCGAGTCCAGGATATGACCGTAGGACCGATAGTTCTGCTCCAGGCGTATCACCGTGCCACGCGCATAGTCGCGCTGAAAGTCGGCCATATTGCCTACATCGGCGCCGCGAAAAGCATAAATCGACTGATCATCGTCGCCCACCGCAAATATCGATGCGCCGCCGCCCGACAGTAGAATCAGCCAGCGATACTGCAAGGCATTGGTATCCTGAAACTCGTCAACCAGAATATGCCGGAAGCGCCGCTGATAATGTTCACGTATGGGAGCATTACGCTGCAACAGTTCGTAGGAACGCAGCAACAGTTCCGGGAAATCGACCACGCCGTCGCGTTCGCATTGCGCCTGATACAGTTTATATATCTCAATCAGGCGGCGCCGATGATCATCCCAGGCCTCGATATCGCTGGGGCGTTCACCCTGCTCTTTAGCACCATTGATGAATCGCTGCACGTCGCGAGGCGGGTACTTTTCGTCGTCGATCCCCGCACCCTTGAGCAAGCGCTTGATAGAGGCCAGTTGATCGGCGCTATCAAGAATCTGGAAGGTCTGGATCAGGCCGGCATCCCGATAGTGGGCGCGCAACATGCGATTGCACAGCCCGTGGAACGTACCCACCCATAGCCCTCGCGTATTGATAGGCAAGAGACTCGTCAGGCGCGTAAGCATTTCACGCGCCGACTTGTTGGTGAACGTAACGGCCAACAGCCCAAACGGACTGGCCTGACTGGTTTGAATCAGCCAGGCCATGCGGGTCGTGAGTACTCGGGTTTTGCCGCTCCCCGCACCGGCCAGAACCAGTGCGTGTTGGGGAGGAAGTGTGACCGCGGCTTGTTGTTCGGGGTTAAGGCGATCGATCATGCCGCGTAGCGGCGCAACCGATAGGCGAACTGCTCAAGGCCTTCAATGCCGCTTTGCTGTGCGCGCTGGCACCAGGCTTGCAAGTCGCCAAGCAACTGCTCGCTGCTCGCGCTGGAGCTTTCCCACAAACGCACCAGTTCACGACGCATTTGCACCAGCGTCGACAAGGATTGATTGCCGGCCAACACCGAATCGAGTTCTACGCGCTGGGCAGGCTCGAGCGCGTCGTCGGTACGGCTAAGGACATCCTTGGCACGGCTAAGCAATGACCAGCGGCAATCGGCACTGCCTTCTTTACGGCTGGGCTTGAGCTTGGCCAGCTCTTCGCTGGCGGCCTTTTTTACCAGGTCGGTATACCGCGCGAGAATTTCGTAGCGATGCGTAATGACGCCTTGCAAGGTGCTTAAACTAACCGACACAGTGGCCGATGCGGGTTCGAGCTTGAGCTTGGGAGCCAGCTTCTTGACCGTGGCCAGATGAAAGAAACGCAGCACCGTAATATAGCCCCAGCCTATGTCGAATTCGTACCATTTAGTCGAAAACTTGGCCGAAGTGCCATAGGCGTGATGGTTGTTGTGCAGTTCTTCGCCGCCGATAATGATGCCCCATGGCGACACATTGGTGCTGGCATCGGGGCAGGCATAGTTGCGATAGCCTATGAAATGGCCCAGGCCATTGACCACGCCGGCGGCCCAAAAGGGAATCCAGGCCATTTGAACCGCCCAGACGGTCAGGCCCAGAACACCAAACAGCGAAAGATCGAGCGCCAGCATGATCAGCACGCCCAGCAGGCTATGCCGTGTATATACATTGCGCTCGAGCCAATCGTCGGGCGTGCCGGTGCCAAAGCGCTTGAGCGTTTCGGCATTGTTGGCTTCTTCGCGATACAGCTCGGCACCGCGGAAGAATACCTTGCCTATGCCAAAGACAACCGGCGAATGAGGATCGCCATCGCGTTCGCACTTTGCGTGGTGCTTGCGATGGATAGCCACCCACTCTTTGGTGACCATGCCTGTAGTCAGCCACAGCCAGAAACGAAAGAAATGCATCACTGCGGGATGAAGATCAAGACCGCGGTGCGCCTGGCTGCGATGCAGAAAAATAGTGACCGCAGCGATGGTGATATGGGTAATCACCAGCGTGACCAAAGCGACCTGCCACCAGGATAATTGGAGGAAGCCGCCAGAGAGAAACTTCAAGGTATAGTCCATAGCCGTTTATTTGGGCCTCGCAGTGAATACACCCGGTAGTTTATCCCACTTACCCCCTGCTTGACAGCTAAATTTCAGGAAGGCCCCCAGGGAAATCAGGCGCCAAGTCAGGCACTAAGCGGGTAAATCCGGCTTGGCACGCTCCATGACCGCGGCAAAAAAGCCATCTGTGCCGTGGCGGTCCGGGCGCATGGACAGATAAGGCCCTGAAAGTGTCAGATTTTCGCAACGATCAAGCACCACTTTGCTGGCATCGACCAGCGTAAAGTCGGGATTTTCAGCTAAAAAGGCCTCAACTTGCCGTTCGTTTTCTTCCGGCAGCAAGCTACAGGTGGCATAGACCAGCCGCCCTCCCGCCGCCACGCAGCGAGCCCCCTGCCGCAAGATGCGCGCCTGTACGGCCATCATTTCGGCGAGCGACTCCGGGTGCTGACGCCATTTCAGGTCGGGATTGCGGCGCAAGGTGCCCAGACCGCTGCACGGCGCGTCGATCAGCACGCGATGAGCCTTGCCGGCCAGACGCTTGACGCGCTGATCATTGTCGGCGCTGATGACCACCGGCACCACGTTGGACAGGCCGCTGCGCGCAAAGCGCGGTTTGGCCCGCGCCAGGCGGGCCGCCGAGACGTCAAACGCGTACAACCGGCCTGTAGAGCGCATCAGCGCACCCAGCAGCAGGGTCTTGCCGCCGGCTCCGGCGCAATAATCAATGACCATCTCGCCCCGCTTGGGGCCAACCAGCGCCGCCAGAATCTGGCTGCCCTCGTCCTGAACCTCGATCTCGCCGCTTTCGAACATCGGCCAGCGATTCACCGGCGGACGTCCCTGCAGGCGTATGCCCCAGGGCGAATAAGGAGTCGGTTCGGGATCGAAACGCAGCGCGCCGCCTTCGCGCATTTTCTTCAGCATCGTCGGGCGATCGGTTTTCAGGGGGTTGACACGCACATCGAGCGGCGCCGAACGATTCAGCGCTTCAATCAGCGCATCGGCATCCTCCAGCTCGGCCAACCGCTCGTCGAGCCAGTCGGGCAGGCTGTGGCGGATGGCGCGCGGCAGGCTTTGAAGATCGATACGCAGCACATGAGCCAGCCAATGCTGCTCTTGCTCGGCCAGGCCCGCATTCAGGACATCGTGGCTGAACACCGAAACCAGGCCCAGAATGGCCAGACGGCGCGTGGCCGGTCCGGTCCCGCTTTCCGCATAATGGCGATAGCGGCGCAAATGACGCAATACGTCGAATACGGCCCCGGCCACTTCACCGCGGTCCCGCGCGCCCAGCTTGGGGTGCGCCCTCAGCCAGTGCGACAGCGTGGCATCGGCGGGGTATTCCCACTGCAGTATCTCGCCCAGAACGCTGCGCACCTGCTCGATCCGCACAGCCGACATGACATAGCGCGGAGCGCCGTCGGAGGTGGCCGCACGCGACGCGCCTGGCGCAGCTGCGCTTTGCCCATCTTTGGCGCGGCGTTCGCCGTCGGGGCGCAACAACCGGCTTTCGGCGGCACGCCGCCGGTTCTCGGCGCCCCGGGTCTGGGCTCGCGTCGGCGAGGAGCGGGCGGCTTTTTCTGCTTTGTTCATCAATTTTTACTCGTTGTAATCCAGGGTGATTCGGGGCCTTGCGGCGCAATGGCAAAGGAGCGGCTGGCCACCCCGCGCACATGCACGCGCTGCATCGCGTCCAGCGAAACCCGGCCCTCGGCCAGCCAGCGCACCACCTGCGCATAAAGATGATGCTCCACGCCCAGAACCCGTTCGGCCAGCGTATCGGGCGTGTCGTCGGCCAGCACAGGCACCGCGCCTTGCGCCACAATAGGGCCATGATCGAGCACCGGCGTCACAAAATGAACCGTGCAGCCATGCCACTGCACACCGGTTGCCAGAGCCTGCTGATGCGTATGCAAACCGGGAAACGCCGGCAGCAGCGAGGGGTGGATATTAAGCAGCCGCCCATTGAAATGTTCGACGAACTCGGGCGTCAGCACGCGCATGAAACCGGCCAGCAAAACATAATCGGGACGATAGGCGTCGATCGCTTGAGCAAGCGCCTGATCAAATTCTGTGCGCGTGGCGTAATCGCGATGAGCCACCAGTTTAGCCTGTATGCCATGCGCATGCGCCCACTCCAGGCCCGAGGCATTGGCTTTATTGGCGATAACGGCACAAACTTCGGCCGGCAAACCCTGTGTGCGCACCGTATTGACGATGGTTTGCATGTTTGAGCCGCGTCCGGAAATCAGCACCACCAGGCGGCAGTTGGAAGAGGTTATGGCAGGCAAAATAAATATTCCCAAGCGAAGGCGGTGCAAAATTGTAAACTCTCGGGTGTGAAATCCGCTTCAAAAATTTATCGTTCCCTTCCGCGCTTCGATTCTGACCGCCCCAGCGCGGTGACCATCGGCAATTTCGACGGTGTGCACCGGGGCCACCAGGCCATACTCGCCCGCGTCCATGCACTGGCGGCCGAACGCGGCTGGGCGCCGACCGTAATGACCTTCGAGCCGCACCCACGGGCCTATTTTGCCACGCGCGGGCAACGGCCCGAGCTTATTCCCACGCAAATCAGCAGCCTTCGCGACAAAATCTGGTCGCTCGCGCACCACGGCATCGAACAGGTGGCGCTCGAACGGTTTAACCAGAGGCTGGCCGAGATGTCGGCCGAAACGTTCATTGAACAACTGCTGGTGCGGGGGCTGAACACGCGCTGGCTTCTGGTAGGCGCCGATTTTCGCTATGGGCACAAGCGCAGCGGCGATATCGACTTGCTGCGCAAAATGGGTGCAAAGCACGGCTTCGAGGTGGAAACCATTGCCGATGTGGCCGACGAAAACGGCCATCGCATTTCGAGCTCCGAGGTGCGCACCGCCCTGGCGGTGGGCGATCTGGAACGCGCCGCGCATCTGCTGGGCCACACGTACCATATCAGCGGCCATGTCATACACGGACAGAAGCTGGGCCGCAGCATCGGCTACCCCACGCTGAACCTGCGCGTCCCGCCGCTGTGTGCGGCGCGTTCCGGCGTCTATGTCGTGCGCGCCCACGGCCTGGCCGCACACGCCATCCACGGCGTAGCCAGTCTGGGAGTGCGCCCCACCGTCAGTGACAGCAGCCAGGTATTGCTTGAAGTCCACCTTCTGGACTGCAGCCTGGACGCATACGGTAAACTTACACGGATCGAATTCCTCAGCTACCTGAGGGATGAAGAAAAATTTCCTGACCTACCCACCATGATCGCCGCCATCGACATCGATGCGCAAAACGCTCGTGATTATTTCGCCCTCCATGGACTATAGAAACACACTCAATTTGCCCGAAACCTCTTTCCCGATGCGTGGCGACCTTGCGCGCCGCGAACCAGGCTGGATTGCCCAATGGGAAGAAAATAAAGTCTATGCGGCCATACGCCAGGCCAGCCGGGGCCGACCCAAATTCATACTGCACGACGGCCCGCCCTACGCCAATGGCGATATACACATCGGCCACGCCGTCAACAAAATCCTGAAAGACATCATAGTCAA
Source organism: Paralcaligenes ureilyticus (assembly GCF_004346225.1). Taxonomy (GTDB): domain Bacteria; phylum Pseudomonadota; class Gammaproteobacteria; order Burkholderiales; family Burkholderiaceae_B; genus Paralcaligenes; species Paralcaligenes ureilyticus. Next base: position 91,504 of record NZ_SMAJ01000012.1, read on the forward strand.
AAGCCGTTCGATGGCCGGTTTCGATGCGCATTACGTGCCGGGCTGGGACTGCCACGGCATGCCGATCGAAATCCAGATTGAAAAAAAATACGGCAAGAGCCTGCCGGTGGCCGAGGTGCAGGCCAAAGCCCGCGCCTATGCGCTCGAGCAGATCGACCGCCAGCGCAAGGATTTCAAGCGCCTGGGCGTACTGGCCGATTGGGACCATCCCTATCTGACCATGAATTTCAGCAACGAAGCCGACGAGCTGCGCGCGCTGGCCCATATTCTGGACAAAGGCTATATCTACCGCGGGCTCAAACCCGTGAACTGGTGCTTTGATTGCGGTTCAGCGCTGGCCGAGGCCGAGGTGGAATATGCCGATCGCAAGGACCAGGCGGTGCATGTGGCATTCAGATTCGGCGACCGTGAAAAGCTGGCCCAGGCGTTCGGCCTGCCCAACGTGGAAGACGGCGCCATTGTCATCTGGACCACCACGCCCTGGACGCTGCCCGCCAACCAGGCCCTGAACCTTCATCCCGACATCGATTACGCATTGGTCAAGCTCGATCAGGCGCGCGCAACCGGCTCCATGCTGATTTTGGCCCACGATCTGGTCGAATCGTGCCTGAACGAATGGCACCTTAGCGGTCACGTGCTGGCCACGACCAAGGGCGCGTCGCTGGCAGGCCTCGAATTCAAGCACCCGCTCTACGATCTGGACGAGGGCTATCAGCGCATGGCGCCGGTTTATCTGGGCGATTACGTTACCCTCGAAGCGGGGACCGGCGTGGTGCACTCCTCGCCCGCTTACGGGATCGAAGACTTCTTGTCGTGCAAAGCCCACGGCCTGCAGGATTCACAGATCCTGAACCCGGTGATGGGCGACGGCCACTACGCACAGAGCCTGCCTGTATTTGGCGGCCTGATGATCTGGAAAGCCAATCCGAAAATTGTCGAAGCGCTGGAGTCGGTGGGCAGCCTGCTCAAAGTCGAGACCCACAAGCACAGCTACATGCACTGCTGGCGGCACAAAACGCCCATCATTTATCGCGCCACGAGCCAATGGTTTGCCAGTATGGACCGGCCACCGAAAACCGGAAAATCGCTGCGCGAAACCGCTTTGGCCGGCATCGATCAAACCGATTTCTTCCCCGCCTGGGGCCGTGCCCGGTTGCATGCCATGATTGCCAATCGCCCCGACTGGACCTTGTCGCGCCAGCGCCAATGGGGTGTGCCCATGGCCTTCTTTGTACACAAGGAAACGGGCGAGCTGCATCCCCGCACGGTCGAGCTGATGGAACAGATTGCACAACGCGTGGCGCAGCATGGCATTGAAGCCTGGCAGTCGCTCGACCCACGCGATCTGCTGGGTGACGAAGCCGACCAATACGTCAAGAACCGCGATACGCTGGACGTTTGGTTCGACTCGGGCAGCACCCACGCAACCGTGTTGGGCGGCCAGAACCATACTGTCCACGGCTCGCACGCCGACGAACTGCAATGGCCCGCCGATCTGTACCTGGAAGGTTCGGACCAGCACCGCGGCTGGTTTCACTCGTCGCTGCTGACCAGCTGCATGCTGTATGGCCGGCCGCCCTACAAGGCCTTGCTCACGCACGGCTTCGTGGTGGACGGCCAGGGGCGGAAAATGAGCAAGTCGGTGGGCAATGTGATTGCACCGCAAAAAATCTCTGACTCCCTGGGCGCCGAAATCCTGCGCCTGTGGACGGCCTCTACCGATTATTCCGGCGAACTGTCGATTTCCGACGAAATTCTCAAACGCGTGGTCGAAGGCTATCGCCGCATCCGCAATACGCTCAAGTTCCTGCTGGGCAATCTGCAGGATTTCAATGCTCAAACGGATGCGGTGGCGCCCGCTGAAATGTTCGAGATCGACCGCTACGCGCTGGCCATGACCGCAAGCGTGCAAGCCGATGTGCTGGCCAATTTCAATCGCTATGAATTCCAGCCCGCCATGTCGCGCCTGCAGATTTTCTGCTCGGAAGACCTCGGTGCGTTCTACCTCGATATACTCAAAGACCGCCTGTACACGGCCGATAAAAACAGCCTGGCGCGGCGCTCTGCGCAAACGGCTATCCATCACATCACCCATTCGCTCCTCAAACTCCTGGCACCCGTTACTTCCTTTACCGCCGAAGAAGCCTGGAAAGATCTGCACACCGGCCACGAAACGGCCAGCATCTTTACCGAACTCTTCCACACCCTGCCCGACCTGGCCAACGCCCAGGCCCTGATCGAGAAATGGAATCGGCTGCGCGAAATCCGTGGTCATGCGATGCGCGAGATCGAAGCCGTGCGCACCACTGGCGGGATCGGCTCATCCCTGGCAGCCGAACTGGATGTGTACGCCAGCGGCGACGATCATCGCCTGCTCGCTTCGCTGGAGGACGATCTGCGTTTCGTCTTTATCGTGTCGCGCGCCACCTTGCATGAGGCGCCCGGCGATCTGCGCATTGTGGTCAGTCCCAGCCCGCATAAAAAATGCGAACGCTGCTGGCACCATCGCGCCGACGTGGGTGCCGACCCCGAGCATCCCGAAATTTGCGGTCGCTGCGTCGACAACCTATTCGGCCTGGGCGAACTGCGCCATCATGCCTGAGTCGAATCACGTCGACGGCGCCATTGCCGCAGCCGCACGGCGACAAAGGAATCGCCTGCGCTTCTGGGCATGGATACTGGGCGCCATTCTAATTGTCGTGGTCGATCAGCTCAGCAAAGGCTATTTCAGCGCTCACCTGCCCTATGCGCAGCGCTGGCATGTACTGCCCTTTTTTGACTTCACCCTGCTGCACAATAGCGGCGCGGCATTCAGTTTTCTGGCCGAAGGCCACGGCTGGCAGCGCTGGCTGTTTACGGCTATTGCGCTGGGTGCCGCCGGGCTGATCATTCATCTGCTGCGCCGCAGCCCCAATCAATGGCTGTTCTGCTCCTCGCTCATGACCATCCTGGCGGGAGCCGTCGGCAACGTCATAGACCGCATCCAGCACGGATACGTCATTGATTTCTTCCTGTTTTATTGGAATAGCTGGTATTTTCCGGCCTTTAATGTGGCCGATGTCGCCATAACCTGCGGCGCGATCCTTTTAATTCTCGACGAGTTTCTGCGCTGGCGGCGCGAACGCAGCAAGCCGGCCAAGGAATAGAATATCCACGAACCATGTAGCGACAGGCCTTGTGCCTGCCATCCATGCAAGATGCTGTCCTGACTATTAACGATTTTGCCACCCACAAGGGGTGGCGCTACAAGATATTCTGACTGATACCTTATAAAACCACTACGATATTCCTACCAACCCTCTGTATTTCGCAGGTAGACTTCTGTGACATTAGATCTGGCGCAAAAACGCATTATCGTGGGCTTGACGGGTGGGATTGCCTGCTACAAGACGGCTGAACTCGTGCGGCGCATCATCGAACGCGGTGCGATCGTCGACGTCGTCATGACCGAGGCCGCCACGCATTTCATTACCCCTGTCACGCTACAGGCGCTGTCGGGGCGCCCGGTATTTCTGGATACCTGGGATGCCCGGATACCCAACAACATGGCCCACATCGACCTGAGCCGCGGAGCCGATGCCATCCTGATCGCTCCGGCCAGCACCGATTTCATCGCCAAACTGGCGCAGGGTCTGGCCAACGATCTTTTATCCACGCTATGCGTGGCCAGAGGCGCATGTCCACTGCTTATTGCGCCAGCCATGAATCGCGAAATGTGGCAGCATCCGGCCACAGCGCGCAACGTTCGTCAAATTCAAGCCGATGGCGCCCAGGTACTGGGCCCAGGCGTGGGCGACCAAGCCTGCGGCGAAGTCGGCAGCGGCCGCATGCTCGAACCCAACGAACTGCTGGCCGAGCTGATCGCCTCCTTCCAGCCCAAGGTCCTGGCGCAACGTCGAGTGGTCATCACCGCCGGACCCACCATCGAAAAAATCGACCCCATCCGCGTCATCAGCAACCGCTCTTCGGGCAAAACCGGCTACGCCATTGCACAGGCGGCGCGCGAAGCCGGCGCCCAGGTAACCTTGATCTCGGGGCCCACGGCCTTGCCTGCCCCTTATGGCGTCGCACGCATCGATGTGGAAAGCGCACGCGACATGCGTAGCGCGGTCATGCACGCCATTGCCGACACCGACCTGTTTATTGCCGTAGCCGCCGTGGCCGACTGGCACGTGGCCAACGCCACCGATAGCAAGATTAAAAAAACCGGCGCGGCGGGCGCACCTTCACTGGAATTCGCGACCAACCCCGACATCCTGGCCGAAGTGGCGGCGCTCCCGCACGGCCCGTGGTGCGTCGGTTTTGCCGCCGAAACCGAAAACCTGCATGAATACGCCCAAGCCAAACGGCGGCGCAAGGCGGTCCCCCTGCTGGTGGGCAATCTGGCGCAACACGCCATGAACGCCGACATCACCGAACTCGTGCTGTTCGACGACCAGGGATCGCACCCGCTGCCGGTCCTACCCAAAATCGAAGCCGCGCGCCAACTGATTCAGGCCATTGCCAACCGACTTCCACGCCTCATTGCTTAAACTTTTTACTGCCATGTTTATTATCGATGAGCAGGTAGTCCCGGTAAATGGCAGCCACAAGGGCTGCCACTACATTTCCGGCATCAAATGCCGCGTTGGAACAATCGCCTTAAATCTTCTGAGCCTTCATATATGAAAAAAATCGCACTAAAGATTCTCGATCCCCGCATGAACGACTACCTGCCCGCCTACGCGACCGAGGGCTCGGCGGGCCTGGATCTGCGCGCTTGCCTGGATACAGCAATCACCCTGGAACCAGGCACCTGCGAACTCATTCCAACCGGCCTGTCCATCCACATTGCCGATCCGGCCTACGCAGCCATTATTTTGCCGCGCTCAGGCCTCGGGCATAAGCACGGCATCGTGCTGGGAAACCTGGTCGGCCTGATCGACTCCGACTATCAGGGGCCGCTGATGGTGTCGGCATGGAATCGCGGCCAACATGCCTTCGTGCTGCAACCCATGGAGCGGCTAGCGCAACTAATCGTCGTGCCCGTGCAGCACATAGAGTTCGACATCGTCTGCGATTTCGACGAGAGTACCCGAGGGGCAGGCGGATTTGGAAGCACCGGGCGCGCGTGACGTCTGACACCCCAAGGGGTGCCATTGATTCGTTGTATTTGTAGTGGCAGCCCTTGTGGCTGCCATAATCGTTGAGAGCCGAGGTGATATTTATAGATCGCCGATGGCAGCCACAAGGGCTGCCACTACAAGCGACGATCACGCCAACCAAACCCACCAACGACCCCACCAACATCCACCACACGAGCGTCGTGGGCGGTTAAGGTGGGGCGGGCGATTCGGGCACGCCGCGCGCAGGGCCGGATTCGGGGATGCAAGGCGTGCGCTGTTTGAGCAGGACGCTTGCGGACAGCCCAGTGGGCTGTCCGCCCTGCGAGTTCGCACGCCGCCCCGAAGCCAGCCCTGCGCGCGGGAAGTCATGGCGCAGCCATGACCGTGACCGTCAGAGCCCGATCCACCTTAACCGCCCACGACGCGGGGCTAGAAGGTTTTATAACAGGATAGGATGATGCGAAAAAAGGATGCCACCCACCAAACGCCACTTGCCAGAAATGCCACCTGCAGCGAATGCCACCCACAAGGGGTGGCGCTACAGGGGTGGCGCCACAGGGGTAGCGCGACGAGGGTGTTACGAGGGGCGGCGCTATAAAAACGTGACGCTACGAAGCAGCGACCTCTTCTTCCCCCAGGTACGCAGCGCGCACCTTTGGGTTGTCCAGCAACTGCGCCGATAGCCCCTCGAGAATGATCTCACCCGACTCCATAACATAGCCGCGATGACTGGTTTGAAGCGCCAGTTTCGCATTTTGCTCTATCAGCAAAATCGTCACGCCCTCCGCGGCAATCGTGCGCACCACTTCAAAAATCTTCTCAACCATCAACGGCGCCAAGCCCATCGACGGCTCATCGAGCAACAACAAGCGAGGCCGGGAGATCATTGCCCGCCCTATTGCCAGCATTTGCTGCTCCCCACCCGAAAGAGTTCCCGCCGACTGCCTGCGGCGCTCGGCCAAACGCGGAAACAACGCAAATACCTGCTCGGTGTCTTGCCGCACGGCATTCAGATCGCGGCGGCTATAGCCGCCCATCTCCAGATTCTCTTCAATAGTCAACTGGCCGAAAATACCCCGCCCCTCCGGCACCATCACCAGACCCTGGCGCACCAGAGTAAAAGACGGCGCCCCGGTGATCGACCGCCCGTCGTAGCGAATATCGCCGCCGACCGTCGGCACCAAGCCGCAAATGGCCCGCAGCGTCGTGCTCTTGCCCGCGCCATTGGCGCCGATCAGGCTAACCAGCTCGCCCTTGCCCACATGCAGGCTAATCGATCGCACCGCGCGTATGCCGCCATACGCCACTTCCAGGCAGTCGAGCTCCAGCATATTTTCAGCCTGACTCATCTTGCACTCCTCGATTCACGCCCATCCCATCCAAACACAATCCTCGGCTGGTTCATGCCGATACCCCCACCGCCACCTCGGCCGACCCGGCTCCAAGATACGCCTCGATGACCTTCGGGTTGCGCTGAACTTCGGCCGGCCGCCCTTCAGCCAGGACCTTGCCGTATTCCAGCACCAGGACCCGATTACACAAACCCATGACCAGCTTCATATCGTGCTCGATCAGCAATACCGTAACGCCGTCATTGCGGATTTTTTCAATCAAACGGCGCAGCACCACCGTCTCCGATGCGTTCATGCCCGCCGCCGGTTCATCCAGCGCAAGCAAGGTCGGATCGGTCGCCAATGCCCGCGCTATTTCAAGCCGGCGCTGATCGCCATAAGGCAGAGAACTGGCCACATCGTTCGCACGATGTGCGATACCCACATACTCCAGCAGTTCGTGCGCACGCTGTTCAACCGCCGCCTCTTCGCTGCGAGTGGATTTGTTGCGGGTGATCGCGCCCCAGACACCGGCGCGAGTACGAATATGGCGCCCTATCATGACGTTTTCTATGGCACTCAAACTGCCAAACAAACGAATATTCTGGAACGTGCGGGCAATCCCGACAATAGCAATTTCGTGGGGTTTCAAGCGCGTAAGCTGATGGCCCATGAAATTGCAGGTTCCCGATTCGGGTACATACAGGCTGGTCAGCACATTGAACAAGGTCGTCTTGCCCGCCCCGTTGGGGCCGATCAAACCATAGATATCGCCCTTGCAAATCGAGAAACTGACGTCAGACAAGGCCTGCAGACCGCCAAAGCGTTTGCTCAGCTTGCTGGCCACCAACAAAAGATCGGGCATGGACCGAGCGTCCTGATTAATGTTCGCCTGCGTCATGCCTGGCCCTCCTTGTTGCGGTCAAGTTCACGGCGCCGCACGGCCGAGGGCCATAAACCGGCCGGCCGGTAGATCATCACGCACACCAGCGCCAGGCCGAACAACAGCATGCGTATACCGTCCGGGTCGAACATCACCGAGCCCAGCAGGTTCTGCTGCAAGGGAACCACCACTTCACGCAGAAATTCCGGGAAGACCGATAGCAAGACAGCGCCGAGGATAACGCCTGGAATATGGCCCATGCCGCCCAGCACGACCATGCACAATACCGTTATTGATTCAGTCAGACTGAAGCTCTCCGGGCTGACAAAGCCCTGCATGGACGAAAACATGGCGCCGGCCACGCCGCCAAAGGTCGCGCCCATGGAAAAGGCCAGCAGCTTGATGTTGCGCGTGTTGATCCCCATCGCCTTGGCCGCGACCTCGTCTTCGCGTATGGCCTGCCAGGCGCGGCCGATGCGCGAATTCTGCAGGCGCACGCACATAATCACAATGATGATGACCAGCAAAAGCAGAAGGTAATAATATTTTTCCGGGCCTGTGATGCGAAAGCCCAGCAGCTCCTGCGTGCGCCCCAACGCCACGCCGCCCACCGAAAAGGAATCGATGCGATTGATCCCCTGCGGCCCGTTGGTGATATTGATGGGCGCGTCCAGATTATTGATGAAAATGCGGATGATCTCGCCAAAGCCCAGGGTCACGATCGCCAGATAGTCGCCGCGCAGCTTCAACGTAGGCGCGCCCAGGATGACCCCGAAAAATCCCGCCAGGCAAACGGCGGCCGGCAGGATCACCCAAAAGGGATAATGCAGATTGAAATGCGGCGACGCCAGCAGCGCCCAAACATAAGCGCCCACGGCATAAAAAGCGATATAGCCCAGGTCGAGCAGGCCGGCAAAACCCACCACAATATTCAAGCCCAGCGCCAGCATGACATACAGCAGCGCAAAATCGATCGTGCGCACCCAGCTTTGCCCGGCCATGCCCAGCACAAAGGGCAACACGGCCAGCACCGCGGCAAAGAGCGCGATGCCGAACCAGACCTTGGGTGTTGCGCCCTGTTGCGAACTTGCGGAAGAATTGTTCATCATGCGCGGTCTCCCACCCGCTCACCGAGCAAGCCCGACGGACGAAAAACCAGGGCCAGGATCAAAACAATAAAAGCGAATACATCCTGATAGTTGCTGCCGAACACACCGTGGGTCAGGTCGCCGATATAGCCGGCCCCCAGCGATTCGATAATCCCCAGAAGCAAGCCGCCCAACATGGCGCCGCCCAGATTGCCGATCCCACCCAGCACGGCCGCCGTAAAGGCCTTCAGACCCAACAAAAACCCCATGGTGTATTGCGCCACGCCATAATAGGTGGTGACCATTACGCCGGCGACGGCGGCCAGTACCGAGCCTATGATAAAGGCCGCTGAAATGACCGTGTTGATATTCACGCCCATCAAGCCGGCCACCTCGCGGTTTTGCGCCGTGGCCCGCATGGCCGTGCCCAGACGCGTGCGATGCACCACCAGCAGCAGGCCCGCCATGATCGCGACCGCCGACAAAATAATGATCAGTTGCAAAGAGCTGATGCGTGCTCCGCCAACCTGATAGATCGCAGGCTTGATGATGTGCGGAAAGCTTAAATAGTTGCGACCCCAAACCATCATGGCCAAGGTCTGAATAATGATGGATACCCCAATCGCGGAAATGAGCGGAGCCAGGCGCGGCGCACGCCGCAAGGGCCGATAGGCGAACCGTTCGGCAATCCAGCCCAGGGCCGCGCAGGCCGGAATGGCCAGGGCCAGAGAAGCGATGATGACCAGCCACGGCGACAGGCCGCCCGGATCGGCGCTGACCAGGGCAGTCACCACCGTTGTGGCCACCATGGCGCCCACCATCACCACGTCGCCATGGGCAAAATTGATCAAGCCGATAATCCCGTAAACCATGGTGTAGCCGAGCGCCACCAGGGCATACACACTGCCCACGGTCACCCCGTTGATTAGCTGCTGGAGAAGAATATCCATGCTCTATAACCTGCACGCAGAGCCGGTCAGGCCGGCCGTGCGAGATTGAAATTGAAAGAATTCACGCCGCTTGCGCAGTTGCCGTCGGCAAGCGGCACAAGCGGCGTCAGGGCAACACTTACTTAGCCTGGCTAACCATGGTCTTGACCATTTCCCACTTGCCATTCTTGACTTCGTAGATCGTGACCGAAATTTCTTTCAGATCACCATTCTTGTCATAAGCAATGTGATCGCTGGTGGCGCCGCTGCGTTTCAATACAGCCAGCTTGGGCAGGTAAGCGGCGGGCTTGGCAGAGCCGGCTTCTTTCATGGCGGTAATCATGTTCCAAGCGCCGTCATAAGCGTAAGGAGCATAGACCCCCGGATCTTTCTTGAACTGGGCTTTGTAATCGGCCTCGAACTTCTCGCCCTTCGCCATGTTCTTCAAAGGCACGCCGGCCAACGAGGCAAACGTACCATTGGCCGCATCGCCGGCAAGCTTCAGGAAGGTATCGCTACGCGTCATCTCGCCTGACACCAGGGGAGCCTTCAAACCCAAAGTCGCCATCTGACGGCGCATCGGGCCAGACTGTGCATCCAGGCCGCCAAAGAAAATGGCATCCGGCTTCTTGGCCTTGATATTGGTCAGAATGGAAGTGAAATCATTGGCCTTGTCAGTGGTGTATTCGCGTGCAATCACCTTGCCGCCCGCGGCCACAACCGCTTTGGCAACCTGATCGGCCAGACCCTGGCCGTAAGCGGTGCGATCATCGATCAGGGCAACCGTCTTGGCGCCCAGATCCTTGACCATGTATTCGCCATCGGCCGCGCCTTGCTGGGTGTCGCTGGTCATCATGCGAAAGGTCGTGTTGTAGCCTTGCGCCGTGTACTCAGGCGAAGTAGCCATGGCAATCTGGGGCAAGCCCGCGTCATGATAAACGCTGGATGCAGGAATGGAGGTGCCGGAATTGAAGTGACCCAGAACGCCATCGACTTTTTCGTCAACAATCTGCTGCGCCACTTGCACGGCGGTGCGCGGATCGGCCTGATCGTCACGCGTCACAAGTTCGAACTTGGCCGTTTTGCCATCGAGCGTGATGCCTTGCTTGTTGGCTTCTTCGAGCGCCAGGGTCAGGCCATTTTTCATGTCCTCGCCGTAGTGCGACTGCGGGCCGGTAAGCGGCGCCGCGAAACCCAGTTTCACGGTTTCGGTACCGGCGGCGTGAGCCGGCCCGAACGCGAAACCGGCCAGCACAGCGGCTGAAGCGGCCAGAAGTTTAAATTTCCTGGTGGACTGCATGTGACTCTCTCCAATAATGCATGAGACCAAAATCGTCTCTTGTTGATTAATAAGCCGGATGCCGGCCTGTAAAAATGACATCACCCCACCATCATCAGACTGGCATTGCCGCCTGCCGCAGTGGTATTGATGCTTACTGAAACTTCTCGCAAAAGCCGGTCCAGCACATAACGCCGACCCGTCAGGATTTCGTCGGAGTTCAGGCCTTGCACCGAAATAATGGGTCCGCTGCGCGCTGCGACCCGCTGATTGATCTCGCGCAAGGCGTCGCTGTCGCCTTCAAACAAGACGCTTTGATAATCGCCCTGCTCGATTTCACCATCGGGCACCATACGCAATTGCTTTTTCTGATCAGCGCCGAGCGTGGCGTAGAACGCCTTGCCCGCTGAATTATCCAGCAAGGACAAAGTATTGCCGGTCGACGCGCCCGCCTGGTATTGCACCTGCGCGCCCACTTCGGAGGCGGCAATGCACAGCACGCGGCCACGCGGCTTGAGATGATAAAAATTAGTCTCGCCGGTGGGACCTTGCAAAGTGATTTGGGTCTCGTGCGCGCCCTCACCCACCTCGCAACCGGCCGGCAAACCACCCGCGGGCCGTTGCGCAAGCAAGCGCAACAGGTACAACGGGCCGCCCGCCTTGGGGCCCGTGCCCGACAGGCATTCGCCGCCAAAGGGCTGCACCCCTACCACGGCACCCACAATATTCCGATTGACGTATACATTGCCCGCGCGTATGCGCCGGCTGACGCGCGCAATGGTTTCGTCGATGCGCGTATGCACACCAAAGGTCAGACCATAGCCTGTGGCGTTGATCTGGTCGATCAGGGAGTCCAGGTCGTTACGGGCGTAGCGCACAATATGCAGCACCGGGCCGAACACCTCTTTTTTGAGCGCCGCCACGTCGCTGATTTCAATGAGCGTGGGCGCCACAAACGTGCCGTGCCGGCACGCCGCATCGAGGTCGAGCTGGTCGACTTTGTGACCCGCCTCACGCATCGCCTCAATATGAGTCTGGATGGCGGTTTGCGCTTGCGTGTCGATGACCGGCCCGACATCGACGCTCAAGCGATCGGGATTACCCACGCGCAATTCGCGCATGGCGCCGCGCAACATGGTCAGCACGTGATCGGCGCAGTCCTCCTGCACGCACAAAACGCGCAGGGCCGAACAGCGCTGCCCGGCAGAATCAAAGGCCGAGGTCAGAACATCGAACACAACCTGCTCGGCCAAGGCCGAGGAGTCTACCACCATGGCATTTTGCCCACCGGTCTCGGCAATCAAGGGGATGGGATGACCCGCGTCATCGAGCCGCTGCGACAAGGTTCTGGAAATCAACTGGGCCACTTCGGTAGAACCGGTAAACATCACGCCACGCACCAGCGGGCTTGCCACGAGCGCTGCGCCTACCGTTTCGCCTTGCCCCGGCAAAAGCTGCACCGCACCGGCCGGCACGCCGGCGCGGCGCAAAATCGCCACGGCCTGAGCGGCAATCAGGCAAGTCTGCTCGGCGGGCTTGGCCAAAACCGGATTACCGGCGGCCAGCGCCGCCGCTACCTGGCCTGTGAAAATCGCCAGGGGAAAATTCCACGGACTGATGCACAACACCGGTCCCAAAGGACGGTAGGTGTCATTGGAAAACGTCGCCGTGATCCGGCTAGCGTAATAGCGCAGGAAATCAACCGCCTCGCGCACCTCGGAAATGGCGTTGGGCAGCGATTTACCGGCTTCGCGCACGATCAACCCCAGCAAAGGCTGCATTTCGTCTTCAAGCAATTGCGCGGCACGCATCAAACATTGCGCCCGCACGCTAACAGGAGTGGCCTGCCAGATAGGCGCCGCATGCTGCGCCTCGTCCAGAGCGGCCTGCACATCGGCCGCGCCGGCTTCCATTACAAAGCCTACGATGTCGCGACGATCGGCCGGATTGCGCACCGCGCGACCCAACGCCTGATCCCATTCATAGTCGCGCCCGCCCACCATAGGCATCGCGCGCCACTGGGCCGCTCCATTGCCCAACAGGGCGGCCGACAGGGAACCCAGGCGCTGCTCATTGCTTAAATCGAGGCCGGCCGAATTCGCCCGCGCATCGCTCGATCCATATAAATCGCGCGGCAAGGGAATCTTATCGTGCGGCGCACCCAGCGGCGAAATTCGCAAGGCCGCGGCCACCGGGTCGCCAATCAGAGACTCAACGGAAATTTCCGCGTCGCCTATCTGATTCACAAACGAGGTATTGGCGCCGTTTTCAAGCAGGCGGCGCACCAGATACGCGAGCAAAGTCTCATGCGTGCCCACCGGCGCATAAATGCGGCATGGGCGATTAAGCTTGCCCTGCGAGATCGGTCCGGTCACCTCTTCATAGAGTGCCTCGCCCATGCCATGCAAGCACTGGAATTCGTATTGCCCGGGGTAATAATTCTGGCCAGCCAGGTGATAGATGGTTGCCATCGTGTGCGCGTTGTGCGTGGCAAACTGCGGATAAACGGCGACCGGGTCGGACAATAATTTGCGCGCGCAAGCCAGATAGGAGATGTCGGTATAGACCTTGCGCGTGAACACGGGATAGCCCTCCAGGCCATCGACCTGCGCGCGCTTGATTTCCGAATCCCAATAAGCGCCCTTGACCAGGCGCACCATCAAACGATGCGAACTGCGTTTGGCCAGATCGATAACATAATCGATGACAAACGGCGCGCGCTTTTGATAAGCCTGGATGACAAAGCCGATACCATTCCAACTCGCCAGTTGCGGCTCGAAGCACAGGGCCTCAAGCAAGTCCAGCGATATTTCCAGGCGATCCGCCTCCTCCGCGTCGATATTCAGACCGATGTCATAGCTGCGTGCGAGCAGCGCCAGAGCGATTATTCGCGGTAAAAGCTCGGCCATGACGCGCTCGCGCTGCGCCCGGCTGTAGCGCGGGTGCAGCGCCGATAGTTTGATCGAAATACCCGGGCCTTCGTAGATTCCACGGCCTTGCGACGCCTTGCCAATGGCATGTATGGCCTGCTCGTACGACGTGTAATAGCGGTTCGCATCGTCGGCCGTCGTAGCCGCTTCGCCCAACATATCGTAGGAATAACGGAAACCCTTGACCTCATGTTTGCGGCTATTGGCGATGGCGGCCGAAATCGTTTGCCCTGCGACGAACTGCTCGCCCATCATGCGCATGGCGATGTTCACGCCTTTGCGTATCAATGGCTCTCCGCCCTTGCCTATCAGGCGTGTCAGTGCCTTGGACAAAGACTGTTCGCTATTGCTGCTGACGAGCTTGCCGGTCAGCATCAGGCCCCATGTGGCCGCGTTCACAAATAGCGAAGGCGACTCGCCCACGTGCGACTTCCAGTCTCCATGACTGATTTTGTCGCGAATCAGGGCGTCGCGCGTAGCCCGATCGGGAATGCGCAGCAAAGCCTCGGCCAGGCACATCAGCGCCACGCCCTCCTGGCTCGATAATGAAAACTCCTGGATTAGCCCCTCTACCCCGCCCCCGCCGCGCTTGCTGCGCAAAGCGCCCACAAGGCGGCTGGCGAGCGCATGAACGCCGGCCGTGTGCAAACCGCGAGCCTGATCGGCCAGCATGGGCACGCACTCGGTTTCCGGCCGCCGATAGGCCGCCGTAATGGCGGCGCGCAGCACTGACTGAGGCTGCACGTCTTGCGCAAATTCGTAAAAAGGCAGCGGCCCCTCGGACACATGCGCCGGCTCGGCGGCACTGCTCGCGTCAGACGCGTTCAGATACGCGACCTCGGCCGGCAACTGTCCGCGTTCAATGGCCTCCACATACGACAGGATTGCCTGTTTATGCAGCCAATGCGGCGTACGCCCCAATTTTTCCGCGGCGTTCTTAAGCCGCTCGCGCAAAGCGTCATCGACTTTGACGCCCAGTGTCGTGCTTGCCATCTTAGTATTCCCATTGCACTGCGGCGCACCCATAGAGGTTGCAACACGCCTGTGAGCAGCTATTCTGCATAATGAGGTGGAATACTAAACGGGTTGCAACTATTTCAAAATTAAGGTTAACCCTATAGCCCATAACAGCTGTTTTAGGTGCAACCTTTTAGGTGCACCGTCGAATCCGGGCGTATGGCCTTATGCGATAACTGGGCCGCAATCACACCGGCCAGCGCATGCAGGGCCTTCTGGTGGCTTTGAACCAGCGCGGCAATACCGGGCCCCGCAGACACATCCACTCGAGCCTGGCAAATCAGGGACGTCCGTTTGGGCTGGTTAACCGGTGTCAAGCGCCAGCTCGCATCAATGACCACCCCTTGCTGATAGATGGAATCAAAACGGTGGACGATAACGCTGATCTTCCATAACGCTTGAGTTTTGAGCGCCACGCCGGCCGGCACATCCAGCACGCCGAGCCGTTGCGACAAATCGTAGGCCAGCGCCTGGCGGATTTCACTACCCAGCGGCGCCGCCCACAACGAGTTGTTCAAAGGCGTCAGCGCCACGCTGTCGGGCGACCCAATAACGATTTGCGGCCGGTCGACCTGGGCGGGAACCGTTACTGCCTGGACACTGATGGCGTATGCGGGCGGAATCGGGGCGGTGCGAACAGTGCCCGATGGCGCCGCTTCCGGCAACAGCGTGTAGTAATGGCTGACAGGAGATGCACAGCCCGCTGCCAGCAGCAACGCACTTAACATCGGCATCAACTTGAAAACGCGCATCATGACTCCTCGGGATCCCGGCTGTTAGTGGTTGGTCGGCAACACATCGGCTGCACGCCCCCGTAAGAGTGCGCTGGGATGAGTCTGCAAATAATCAGCCAGCGCACGCAGTGATTTGGCCGCATCGCCCAACTCGCGCAGAGTCTGCTCCAGATTGCCGTTCAAGGGAGAGTCGTCGGCCAGCATGCTGTTGACTCGACCCAAAGACTGCTGCGCCGCCTTGAGCGTGGCCGTCGCCTGCGGCGTGACCTCGGTCTGCAGGCGATTCATGAGCTTGGTCAGGGACTTTAAACTGGCCCGCAAATCCTGGCTAATGCCGTCAAACGGCACGGCATCGAGCTTGGTCACTATGCTGCTTACCTGCTGCTGCAAATGGTCGAAACTCCCCGCGATGGTGGGCAGTACAACCGGCACGGCTTTGCTGTCGAATTCAACGGGCGGCGCGTTGGGGAAGAAATCCAGGGCAATGTATTGCTGGCCGGTCAAAAGATTGGCCGAACGTATTTGCGCACGCAAGCCATGCTTGACCAACGGGCCCAGCAAAGCCTGGCCTTCGTAACCTTCTTTTTCGCTCGCCGTGAAGAGATCCTGGTAGGCCTGGCCAAAGCGCGACGGATACAAGCGTGTTTTCACCAAGACCACAAAGCGTTTGATTTTGGGGTTGAACTCCAGATCGATGTCGTATACCTTGCCCAGATCCATACCGTGAAAGTCGACGGGTGCGCCGACTTTCAGGCCGCGCACGGACTGCTCAAACACCATATCGAGCCGAAACGGCGTTCCGTCGGGCTCGGCCATGGCCTCACCTTGCGTAGCGCTAATCGGGAAAACCGAATCGGCCGCGGACGGCTTGACGTTTGGTTCGTCTTCCACCGATGCAAACGCTATACCCCCGGCCAAAACCGAAGCCAGGGACCCGGTCTGCACCACGAAACCGTCTGCATTCAGTGATACATTGACGCCGCTGACATACCAGAACCGAGTGGCATTAGTGACGAACCTGTCGTTGGGGGCATCGATAAATATCTGAATGTGCACATCCTGGCCTTTAGGATCCAGATCGTAACCAATTACCCGTCCGACCTGGATGCGTCGAAAATAAATCGGCGAGCCAATCTCGAGCGACCCCAAATCCGGACTGGTCAGGGTAAATCTTCGCCCCGGCCGGTCACTGGTAATTTCAGGTGGTTTTTCCAGCCCCACAAAATCATATTTGGCTTTGGGCGCACTTTTAGACGCATCGGATTCCCTGGCCGTATCCACGGCAATATAGGCCCCTGACAGCAAGGTGCCCAGCCCCGAAACGCCGCTGACTCCCAGCCTTGGGCGCACCACCCAGAAACGCGTCCCCTCCCGGGTAATGTAGCTTGATCCATCGTGGCTGAGCTCAATATGCACCAGCACCCTGTGACGATCCTCCGATACACCGATGTCCTTGACGACACCGATCGTCACGTCTTTATAGCGCACCTTGGTTTGCCCGACCTCGAGCCCCTCGGCCGATTCGAAGCTGACTGTCACCACAGGCCCGATGCGCAACCAGTCCTTAACGAGCAGTGACACGCCTATCGCCGCCGCCAGCAAAGGGATGAGCCAGATCCAGGAAATTCGGGTCTGCCGCTTGGGAGTAACGACGGGTGCTGGCGCCACAGGCGCGGGAGGCTCCTGGGGCGGCGTGCCAGAGGGCTCGGGATTCGGATCTACGGGTTCGGACGGGGTTGGCGTTTCGCTCATGCCTCTCTTCTTTACACGATCTGCGTAGTAGGGTTGACGGGCGATCGATCAGAACCTGCTGACCGACCACGGGCCGGGGAACTACGAGGATCGCGACTGGGATCGGCATCCCAGCCGCGGCGAGGGTCGTAGCTCATGGCGGCAAACATCGTCAGAACCACCACGACGCCAAAGCTGGCCGCCCCGGGGCCCACCGTAACCTGCGACAGGCCAGGAAAATCAACCATCGCCGCCAACAATAGCACCACGAACACGTCCAGCATCGACCATTGACCGATGAATTCGATCAGTTCATACAGACGTGTGCGCTGGCGGGCAATGGCAACGCCCTTCCATCGGCGCTGCGCGAGCAATACCGCCAAAGCGAACAGCTTGGTCATCGGCACCACCACACTGGCGACAAAAACGATCAGCGCCAGATCCCAGGAACCCAATCTCCAAAGCTCTATCACACCGCCCAGAATCGTATGAGCCGTGACGCCGGTAGGCAGGCGTACCTGCATGACCGGCAATATATTGGCGGGAATGTACAAAATGCTGGCGGCAATCACAAACGCCCATGTGCGCGACACCGAATCGGGTTTGCGAAAATGGTTGTTCGCGCCACATCGTTCACACGAATAAGAACCCGAAACGGACTCGATATTCTGCACATTGCCGCAAGAATGACAGGCGCCCACAACATGCCCGGGCTCCACCCGAGCGCCCGATAAAGGCGTCAGGCCATCGTCTTCGGCACAGTGCCACAGCCGCAGGGCGGTAACTCGGCTTAAAACCGTCAGTAAAACCGTAAGAACGCCAAAGGCCCACAGGCCAGGCCCGGGCTCTAGCCGAGCCAGACCGGACAATTTAACTATGGCCACCAGGATGCCAAGCAGCAGTACCGGCACCATGCACCACGAGGAGAAACCTTGGAGAACACGCATGCCAAAATGAAAATCGGCAGGCAGGCGGCGCGAAATAATCGCATGCAGGGCCCAAAACAAAAACAGCAGCTGCATCAGCGGCAAGACAAAACCGAACAGGCCCGTCATGATCGCTACCAGCAGACGCCCTTGCTGCCAGGTCAGGACCAATGCATGAGGCAAGGTGGCGTCGATCTGTCTGCCGTTGGCGGTGAGCGTGGCAATGGGAAAATAATTGGCGATGGCAAAGACAAGCAAGGCTGCCAGCGTTAGTGCGAGCCAACCCTTGAGCGGCAGCGCACTCTGGCGATACAGAGCATAGCCGCAACGCACGCAAGCGGCGCTTGCCCCTTGGGCAATGGGAATGCGCTCGTGCAACTGCGCGCAGTGCGGGCAGGCTATCAGGGGCCGCCGCGTCATCAATCGACGAGCTCGGCTTCCGACCCCACCGCCGCTTGCGGCTTGGTTTTAGCCGCCTTATCGCTCAGCGACAACACGACTTTGCCTTGCGCATCGAGATCGACAGTCACGCTGCCGCCACCCGCCAGCTGGCCAAACAGCAGCTCGTCGGCCAGGGCGCTGCGTATGGTGTCCTGGATAAGCCGCTGCATGGGGCGCGCACCCATAAGCGGATCGAAACCTTCACGGGCGAGATAATCGCGTAACGCTTGCGAAAACACCACCTCGACGTGCTTCTCGTGCAACTGATCTTCGAGCTGCATGAGGAATTTGTCGACCACGCGCAAAATGACTTCGCGCGACAGCGGGGTAAACCCGATAATGGCATCGAGGCGATTGCGAAACTCCGGCGTGAACATGCGCTTGACATCGACCATTTCGTCGCCAACCTTGGCTGCCGTGGAAAAGCCGATGGACGCACGGTTCAGGGTTTCCGCGCCGGCGTTGGTCGTCATGACGATAATCACATTGCGGAAATCGGCCTTGCGGCCGTTGTTGTCGGTCAGGGTGCCATGGTCCATGACTTGCAGCAAAATATTGAAAACATCCGGGTGCGCCTTCTCGATTTCGTCGAGCAGCAGCACACAATGGGGCTGTTTGCTTATGGCCTCGGTCAGCAGGCCACCCTGATCGAAACCCACATAGCCCGGAGGCGCGCCGATAAGACGCGATACCGTATGGCGCTCCATGTATTCGGACATATCGAAGCGCAGCAATTCGACGCCCAGCGTAAACGCCAGTTGCCGCGCCACCTCGGTTTTACCGACTCCCGTCGGGCCCGAAAACAGGAAGGATCCGATCGGCTTGTCCGGCCGCCCCAGGCCGGAACGCGCCATTTTAATGGCTCCCGCCAGTGCCTTGATAGCCACATCCTGGCCGAACACCACTGTTTTAAGGTCGCGTTCAAGGGTGGCCAGCTTGTTGCGATCGTTGCTCGATACGTTTTGAGGCGGTATGCGGGCGATCTTGGCTACCGTGGCTTCCACCTCGGCCTTGCCGATCAGCTTCTTTTGCCGCGAACGCGGTAACAAACGCTGCGCCGCGCCGGCTTCATCGATGACATCGATAGCCTTATCAGGCAGAAAACGATCATTGATATGCCGTGCCGACAACTCAGCCGCCGCCGTAATGGCTGCCGCCGAATACCGAACGCCGTGGTGCGCCTCGAAATGCCCTTTGAGGCCGCGCAGAATTTGTATGGTCTGTTCGACGGTCGGCTCGGCCACATCGATTTTCTGGAAGCGGCGCGCCAGCGCATGATCTTTTTCAAAAACGCCGCGATATTCGTTGTAGGTGGTCGCGCCCATGCATTTGAGCTGCCCCGAGGACAAGGCCGGCTTGAGCAGGTTGGATGCATCCAGCGTGCCGCCCGAGGCCGACCCGGCGCCGATCAAGGTGTGGATTTCGTCAATGAACAAGACCGCATTGAGGTTGTCTTTGAGCGACTTGAGCACCGCTTTGAGGCGCTGCTCAAAATCGCCCCGATACTTGGTGCCGGCCAGCAAAGCGCCCATGTCGAGCGCATACACTTCGGCATTGGCCAGAATGTCGGGCACCTCGCCGCGGGTGATGCGCCAAGCCAGGCCTTCGGCGATGGCGGTCTTGCCCACGCCGGCTTCGCCCACCAGCAAGGGGTTGTTCTTGCGCCGGCGGCACAAGACCTGGATGACACGTTCAACTTCGAGCTCGCGGCCGATGAGAGGGTCGATGCGGCCCTGCCTGGCCTCGGCATTGAGGTCCAGGGCATAAAGCTCGAGCGGCGACTTCTGCTGATCGGGTTTGTGCTCGGTATCGGGGCTGGCTTGCCTGGCGGGTTCCCCGGCCGGCTCATCGGCCGTTTTGGTGATGCCGTGGGATAGAAAATTGACGGCATCCAGACGCGTCACGCCCTGCTGCAGCAGGTAATACACCGCGTGCGAATCTTTCTCGCCATACATGGCCACCAGCACATTGGCGCCAGTCACCGTATTTTTTGCGGAATTGCCCGAGGACACATGCATGATCGCACGCTGGATCACACGCTGAAACCCCAGCGTGGGCTGGGTGTCGACCTCGCCATCGCCTGGAAACACGGGCGTGTTTTCCGCAATGAACTTGCGCAGATCCTGGCGCAGAGTGTCGATGTTGGCCGAGCACGCACGCAACACCCCGGCCGCCGACGCATTGTCGAGCAAGGAGAGCAGCAAGTGCTCTACGGTAATAAATTCATGTCTTGCTGTACGGGCCTCGACAAAGGCCATATGCAGGCTGACTTCAAGTTCTTCGGAAATCACGCTTCCTCCATGACATTTCGAAGCGGACAAAACACGTTGACAGAGTCTATTCTATGACTAAATTCTGTCGGCGTATCGTCCAAACAGTACCGATGTTACCGGATTGCATCAAAACTGCGAATTTATTCATTCAATCGTGCAGCATGTGGCGGGAGTCAAACATCAGGCGCCGGCTCCATAACGCATTGCAAGGGATGCTGGTGCGCACGCGCCAACTGACGAACCATCTCGACTCGCGTCGCCGCAATATCGCGCGGATAGACGCCGCACACGCCACGCCCTTCGTGATGCACAAGCAACATAATCCGGGCGGCATCCTCTTCGTTCTTGTGAAAAATTTGCTGCAGCACATGCACCACAAATTCCATGGGGGTGTAGTCGTCGTTGAGCAGAACCACCTGATACAAAGGCGGAGGCGCAAGCCGGGCAACCCGACGATCGAGCACCGTTTCACGCTGGTTTTGGGTTGTCAGAGCCATAAAAAAAATAAAACTGTCAAATGCCGATGAAGGCGCCGCCGGACGGACTACCGTCCGGGCCTGATACCGCCCATCTGCCTTCGGGCATCGAGCCGGACTTATTTATCGCAAAACACGCAATAAATCGTATAATAAGTCAAGAAAAAAATGGCTTTTTAGCCGAATAAGTGCTTTCCATAGTTGACTAGCATGGATACATTAAGCATTATCATCATATTCTGAATGTTTTCACGCTGATGTCAGCATCAACAGAATTTAAAGGCTAACCCCGGTTTCACCGCCGAGCATTCAAGTCAACACTATAGTCGAGAGGCCGTCCGAATGTCAGATCCAACCACACCCACCGTCCCTGGGGATACTCAAAAACTAATAGGGACCGTTAAATGGTTCAACGACGCCAAAGGTTTCGGCTTTATAACCCCGGACAATGGTGGCGAAGACCTATTTGCTCATTTTTCATCTATCCAGATGAATGGTTTCAAGACACTCAAAGAAGGACAGAAAGTAGCCTTCGAAATCGCCCAAGGACCAAAAGGGAAACAAGCCCTCAATATTACGGCAGCCTAGCCATCGCGGCAGGCCATAATCATAATGTTTGCAGTACACAAAATAACGGGACTATTCAGTCCCGCATTTTTTTTCTGCGCCGCATTGCTGGCCGGCAGCATGCAGGCCAGCTCGTGCAACGCCCAGACCATGCAGCTCCTGCCCACCACCGAAATTGCCATTGGTGCGCAGACGGTACAAGCCGAAGTTGCCGCCACCGAAGCCAGCCGCGAACAAGGCCTGATGTACCGGCAATCGCTGCTGCCCGACCACGGCATGCTGTTTGTATTCGACAGCGCAGACGTGCAATGTTTCTGGATGAAGAACACGCTTTTGCCGCTATCCATTGCCTTTATTGCGGGCGACGGCAAAATCCTGAATATCGCCGACATGCAGCCACAGACTGAAGATGCGCACTGCCCTGTGGGGCCCATCGTTTATGCGCTGGAAATGCAGCAAGGATGGTTCGCCGGCCACCAGATCCAGGCCGGCCAGACCGTGACAGGCCTGCCCAAGCCCTGAAACCAACCCGCTACACACGCTCCAGGACAAGCGCAATACCCTGGCCCACCCCTATGCACATTGTGCACAAGGCATAACGTCCTCCTGTGCGATGCAGCTGATTCACCGCGGTGATCGCCAGGCGGGCGCCGCTCGCGCCCAGGGGATGGCCCAATGCAATGGCGCCGCCATTGGGATTGACGCGCGGGTCGTCATCGAACAGGCCCAACAACCGCATGACCGCCAATCCTTGCGCGGCAAATGCTTCGTTAAGTTCAATGACATCCATCTGGGCCAGCGTCAACCCGGCCACCGCCAATACCTTTTGGGACGCAGGCGCGGGCCCGATCCCCATAATGCGCGGTTCAACACCGGCAGTGGCCATGGCCACCACGCGTGCACGCGGCGTCAGCCCCTGCGCTTTAGCCATGGACTCGGACGCCACCAGCAAGGCGCACGCGCCGTCGTTGACGCCTGACGCATTGCCGGCCGTAATCGTGCCATCGGGACGGACAATAGGCTTTAGACGCGCCAAGGCTTCCAGTGTGGTCTGGCGTGGATGCTCGTCCGTATCGACGACCACTGCATCGCCTTTTTTCTGGGCAATAGCGACCGGCGTAATTTCCGCCGCGAAAACTCCCGCCTTTTGCGCCGCGGCCGCCTTGACCTGGCTGGCCAACGCAAACACATCCTGGTCTACCCGCGATACCTTGAATTGATCGGCGACATTCTCGGCCGTTTCCGGCATGGAATCGATCCCGTACCGGGCCTTGAGCAATTTATTCACAAAGCGCCAGCCTATAGTGGTGTCGTAAATGGCGGCGCTGCGCGCATAGGCCGACTCGGCCTTGCCCATCACGAACGGCGCACGGCTCATGCTCTCGACGCCACCCGCCAACACAAAATGCGCATCGCCCGCGCGTATTGCACGTGCGGCTGACCCGACTGCATCCAGGCCTGAACCGCACAAACGATTGATCGTGGCGCCGGGAACCTCCACCGGCAAACCCGCCAGCAAAATGGCCATGCGGGCCACATTGCGGTTGTCTTCACCGGCCTGGTTGGCGCAGCCAAACAAGGTGTCGTCCAACCGTGCCCAGTCCACGCCTGGATTACGCTCAATCAGCGCCTTGAACGGCACGGCCGCCAGATCATCCGTACGCACTGGCGCCAAAGCGCCACCGTAACGGCCAAAAGGAGTGCGAACTGCATCGCAGATAAAAGCATGTGTGGTCATAGATACCTGGGGGTTCAGAATGTGGAGATTGCCAAGAAACAATAAATATCCGCCTCTATCTTATCCCATCGAGCCTGATCTTTTAAGCACCTGCGGCGCGCGCCGTCTGATGGCGATTAGAATGGGTTACGGGGCGAATTGGTAAACGCCTGGATGGCAGCCACAAGGGCTGCCGCTACATTCGCGACGGCCACGTTTCTGTAGCGGCACCCCTCGTGGGTGCCATCACCCAAACCCGACACGCCAGGACAAAGACACAACAAAAAACCCCCGAAAACCGGGGGTCTGGCACAACACGAAGGCTAAGAGCCATCAGCCAAGATTGGTCGCGGCGAACTTCCAATTGACCAGATTCCAGAAATTTTCCAGATACTTGGGGCGCGCATTGCGATAGTCGATGTAGTAGGCATGTTCCCACACATCACAGGTCAGCAAAGGCACGTCGGCAGTCGTAAGAGGCGTGGCGGCATTGCTGGTGTTGACAATATCGAGGGAGCCGTCGGCTTTCTTTACCAGCCAGGTCCAGCCTGAGCCGAAGTTGCCCGCTGCCGATTTGCTGAAGGCTTCTTTGAATGCAGCGGTGCTGCCCCATTTGGCTTTGATCGCGTCGAGCAGCTTTCCAGTGGGCTCACCACCGCCATTGGGCGATAGGCTGTTCCAGTAGAAGGTATGGTTCCAGACTTGCGCCGCATTATTAAACAGGCCACCCGACGCCTTTTTAATAATATTTTCAAGCGATGCCGAGGCAAATTCGGTGCCCTCGATCAGTTTGTTCAGATTGGTGACATACGACTGGTGATGCTTGCCGTAGTGGAATTCAAGCGTTTCTTTCGAAATATTGGGAGCCAGAGCGTCCATGGCGTAAGGGAGGGGAGGAAGCGTATGAGCCATATTCAAAGTCCTTCAAAAAAACAGATTAACGCGTTCATTGTATCGAGAACGGCGGGAATAAATCATGACAAATTCCGCTCTAGATTAGACCATGTGCCTGCAATACCGCAACTTCCGCCCCGCCCTGGCTCAATTCCAGGCTAAGCCGGTCACCGGCGTTCAAGCCTTGTCCACTTTTTACCAATCCCCCCTGTTCATCGCGGACGATGGCATAGCCTCGGCCCAATATCTTCCTGGGGTTGAGCGCCTCGAGGGTTTGCATCAGCGACGCCAAACCTTCTGTGCGCCGCGACACCTGGCGCTGCGCGGCACGTGCCAAATGCAGAAGCGGCCCGGCCAGCTCGCGGCGCCTGCGATCAACATCGGGGCGGGCATAGGCCAGGCGCGATCGCAATGCATCGACGCGAGAAAGCTGACGTTCCAGCATGCCTGGCGCAGCCCGCGCCAGGCGATGGCGCAAGGCCATCAGCCGTTCACCCTGCTGCGCCAGACGCTGACGCGGCGACACCAACGAAGCAACGGCACGGTCCAGCCGCAACGCCGCGCGCTCGATCAAACGATATTGTCCCGCCCCAAGGGCCGCGAACACCGATTCGAGCTGCACCAGGCTGTCTTCGCGCGCCTGGCAACACAGCTCGGCTGCCGCGGTCGGCGTGGGCGCACGCAGATCAGCAACGAAATCCACCATGGTGAAATCCGTTTCGTGGCCCACGCCGCTGATAAGCGGAACAGGGCTTGCCGCCACCAGCCGCGCCAGGCCCTCATCGTTAAAACTCCACAGATCCTCGATGCTGCCTCCGCCTCGCACCAAAAGCAGCGTGTCGACCTCGCTTCTCTGGTACGCCGCGCCGAGCGCCTCTCGGAGCTTGGCGGCGGCATCGAGCCCCTGGACGGGCGCAGGATAAATAATGATGGAAATATGCGGCGCGCGGCGCGCCATGGTCGAGAGCACATCGCGCAAGGCGGCCGCCGCGAGCGACGTCACGACTCCGATAGTACGCGGCATCAGCGGGATCGGCCGCTTGCGGCCGGGATCGAACAAGCCCTCGGCCCCAAGCTTTTCCTTAAGCAACAAAAAGGCCTCATGCAAATCGCCACGTCCGGCGCGCCTTAGCGTATCAACCTGCAATTGATAGTCGCCGCGCGCCTCGTACAAGGTCACGCTGGCGCGAAATTCGAAACGCTCCCCCGCCTTGGGAATAAAACCAAGCGACTGGGCACGGCCCCGAAACATGACCGCCCGCACAGCTGCACGTTCATCCTTGATCGTGAAGTACCAATGCCCGGACGCCGCCTGAGTAAAGTTCGACACCTCGCCCTTGACCCAAACCTGTGAGAAATGGCCTTCAAGCAACTCGCTCACCTGGCGATTGAGCTGCGATACCGACAAAACGATGTCGCCGCGCGGCGCCAAAAAGCTATCCGTATGCATATCGGCCCTTAAACCGTTTTTAATGTGGGTATTGTAGTGATTGTTGAGGTGGCACCCACAAGGGGTGCCGCTACATGAACAGCGGGCACGTTTTTGTAGCGGCACCCCTTGTGGGTGCCACAATCCCGATAGCAAAGACAAGCCCACCCCAGCCACGAAAGCCTATCGTGACAGCGGACAACATCCGGACAGACACAGCTATAAATACTCTGGCAACGCGCCCTTGGCCCAAAACACTGTCCACAGGGAAAAATGATCTGTCAAACTACTGAAATATCAATCGAATTAGACCAGAACATCAAATCTTTCTTTAAATTCAAGCGCTAATATATTGATATACATGAATTAATTTTAATTATTCAGTTTGGCTTCAAATTGATCAATCGACCTCTAAGCCCAATGGATAGCGCCTGACCCGGAAGTTCTGCACAGAATTATCCACAGATTCTGTGGATACTGCCCCGAGAACAAGACCCTAAGCCATTTTACCTAATACCCTTCAAGCGACATGGGCATTTTAAGCCCACCGTCATTGCAAAACCCCGCGGCACGCGCAATTTGAGTTGGCACCAGTCCGACACCCGC
Source organism: Paralcaligenes ureilyticus (assembly GCF_004346225.1). Taxonomy (GTDB): domain Bacteria; phylum Pseudomonadota; class Gammaproteobacteria; order Burkholderiales; family Burkholderiaceae_B; genus Paralcaligenes; species Paralcaligenes ureilyticus. The sequence continues at coordinate 117,860 of NZ_SMAJ01000012.1, forward strand.
CAACCACCGCACTATCCGCATCGCTCCGCCCACACACGCACAGGCAGCGGGGCTTGCGCCGCCCCGTGCCGCCAGGTATGCGCCCGCCCAAGCGCTTGTCGCTCCTTGCCCTTAAAATAGGCACTTGCGCAGCGCTGCCTCATGGCAGGCCTGCCTCATCATTGACGCAAGCGACTACGGCGGAGACCCATTTTGCTCGACATCCTCAACCAAGCTGGCTGGCCTATATGGCTGCTCGTCGCGACCTCTGTACTGGGCCTGGCGCTGATTATTGAACGTTTTCTGTCGCTGCGGAAAAAACTGATCGTACCGCCCCGTGTCACCTCCCAGGTGATGGAACTGATCCGGCGCAATAACGACACCCCCGAGTCCATCGCAAAGCTGGCGGCCAGCTCGCCACTGGGCCGGGTATTGGCTGAGGTAATGCTATGCCGCCACGACAGTGACGCCCAACGCAACGCGGCGGTCGATGATGTGGGCAAAGATGTCGCACATCGACTGAATCGCTACTTGCCGGCCCTGGCGACCATTGCGGTCATAGGCCCGCTGATGGGCCTATTCGGAACAGTGGTCGGCATGATCGAAATCTTTGCTTCATATAGTCCGGCGGGCGGCGATCCATCCCAGCTCGCGCGCGGCATCTCCATCGCGCTATATAACACCGGCTTTGGCATCATTATCGCCATCCCCGCACTGATTTTTCATCGCTACTTCCGCTCCCGGGTAGATGACTATCTGCATCAAATGGAACTCGAGGCCAGTGCGCTGAATCGTCTGCTGGCCCGAAAACCACCAGGCGAAGCGGAGATCCGTCCGTGAATTTCCGCCAACCGCAGCCTGGCGACGAACCCGAGATCAATCTGATCCCGCTGATCGATGTCTTGCTGGTGATCCTGATATTTCTGGCCGCCACGACCTCATTCACCCGGCTCAGCCAGCTCAAGGTCGATCTTCCGCAAGCACAGGCCAATGCAGTGGACACCGGCGCCATCCACATCGCCGTCAGCCAGGAGGGCCTGTATGCCTTAGACGGCCAACTGCTCTCCAGCCACGACACCGACGCCATCGCACAGGCCCTGCTCGCCGCTGCCCAAGGCAAAAAAGACCCCGTGCTGGTGATTAACGCCGACGCCCAGAGCACACATGAATCTGTGGTCCGTGTCATGGAAGCGGCCCGCCTGGCGCATATCAGGCGGGTTAATTTTGCCACCCGCAGCATCCCGTGAAGCCTGCCCTTTTCGTCAGCCGAACCCTGCACCGGATATGGTCGGGAAAAGGCCTGCTCAGTACGTTCCTGTTGCCCCTTTCGTGGCTGGTCAGCCTCTTTGTCGCACGTAAACGCAGGCTCTACCAGAGCGGCGGCAAACACGGCGCTACGTCGGTCTGCCCAGTCATCGTGGTGGGCAATCTATATATTGGCGGTACGGGTAAAACCCCGGTCGTCCTGGCGCTTGTCAAAGCGTTGCAAGCCCGCGGCTGGAGTCCCGGCATCATCAGCCGCGGCTACGGTAGCCATCTTGGCGCTCATGCCAAAACCGGCCGCGGCGACCTCGACCCGCACGAATTCGGCGACGAGCCGTCGCTCATTGCCCGAATCAGCCAGGCTCCCGTCGCCGTACATCCGCGCCGCAGCCTGGCCCTGCGGGCACTGCAAACCCATTATCCCGAAGTCGACCTCATCATCGCCGACGACGGCCTGCAACACCTGGCGCTGGCGCGCGACGTGGAAATCATCGTGCAAGATGCGCGCGGCACGGGTAATGGCCGAGTGCTGCCCGCGGGGCCTTTGCGCGAGCCGGCCAGCCGATTGGCCAGCGTCGATTACGTGATCACCAACCTGATCGCCGGCCAGGCAATGCAACCCTTGGCCATCGCGGGCCGCCAAATCAGGATGCAGCTGGGGCCCGATACCGTTCGCCATCTGGTTTCGGGCCAAACGCTGCAATGGGCCGACTGGCACGAACACTACATGTATGCCTCGCTCAGCGCCGTAGCCGGCATAGGCCAGCCGGAACGTTTTTTCAATATGCTGCGCGCCTGCGGCCTTAAGCTGGAACAGACTATCGCTTTGCCGGACCACGACCCATACCACCGCTCACCCTTCGAGTTCCTGGACACCGATCTCGTTCTTGTCACCCCGAAAGACGCGGTGAAATGCGCTCGCTTCCAGGACGAACGCGTGTGGGAAGTCAGGGTGCTGCCGCAGTTTTCCGACCCAACCTGGCTCAACGATCTGGACAAGCGGCTCAGAGCCGTCGCCGACGAGAAAATTTCAAAAAATCCTCCGGCGAATTACACTAGCTAATTCAATGCCCTTTTTTCTACTTGGAGCCAGGCATGGAATCCCGCCTGCTTGAAATTCTGGTTTGCCCATTGTGCAAAGGCCCCTTGCGTCTCGAACGCGAGCAACAGGAACTGATCTGCTCGGCCGACAAACTGGCGTTCCCGATACGCGATGGCATCCCGGTCATGCTCGAAGGGGAAGCTCGCGACTTGAACGCCAAGGCAGCAGCTGATGAGCCTGACGCGAGCGCTGCGTGAGTTTTATTGTCATTATCCCGGCCCGGGCCGCCTCAACCCGATTGCCCGATAAACCGTTGTTGGACATCGCCGGCAAGCCCATGGTGGTGCGCACTGCTTTACAAGCCGCCAAATCCCAAGCCACCCGCGTCATCGTTGCCACCGACGACAAGCAGATTCAGGCAGCCGTCCAATCTCACGGCTTCGAGGCACTGCTCACCCGCAGCGGGCACCCGACCGGAACCGACCGGCTCGCCGAAGTGGCCGCGCGCCTGGGTCTGGACGGCGATGACGTCATTGTGAACGTGCAAGGCGACGAACCCCTGATCGACCCCGAGCAGATCAATGCTGTGGCCGCTTTGCTGGCCGGGCAGCCCGACGCGGCGATCGCCACCTGCGCAAGCCCGATTGTCCAGGCCGAGACCCTGTTCAACCCCAATGCGGTCAAGGTCGTTTGCGATCAAAGGCGACGCGCGCTGTACTTTTCCCGCGCGCCCATACCCTGGGCCCGCGATGCTCTGGCCGATGGCAGCCAACAACTGGCGCCAGGCCTTCCCGCCTTGCACCATATCGGCCTGTATGCCTATCGAGCCGGGTTTTTGAAAAAATTTCCATCCCTACCCGTTGGACCCCTGGAACGCTTCGAATCGCTCGAACAGCTCAGGGCCATGGAAAACGGCTATTCGATTGCCGTTTACGTCACCCACACGCATCCCGCCGCCGGCGTAGACACCCCTGCCGATCTGGCCCGTGTACGTGAGGTATTTACAAATCGGTTATAAATCGGCTTGGGCTCGCCCCTCTCGCGCGGACGGCCTGCAGAAATTATTGCATTGCGGCATAATCCGAAAAAGTTAAGAAAAATCCAGGAGAAGAATTCATCATGCGACTGATTTTGCTCGGTCCCCCAGGCGCCGGAAAAGGCACGCAGGCCACATTCATCACCCAGAAATTCGGAATCCCGCAGATTTCGACGGGCGATATGCTGCGCACTGCCGTCAAGGCCCAGACTCCGCTGGGGCTCCAGGCCAAAAAAGTCATGGACGCAGGCGGCCTGGTTTCCGACGATCTGATTATTGGCCTGGTGCGAGACCGGCTACAGCAAGGCGACTGTCAACCCGGCTACCTGTTTGACGGTTTTCCACGGACGATTCCCCAAGCCGATGCGCTTAAAGACGCCCATATCCCACTGGACTACGTGGTGGAAATGGTCGTCCCCGAAGCGAACATCATCGAGCGCATGAGCGGGCGCCGCGTGCACCCGGCCAGCGGCCGTTCCTACCACGTCATTTTCAACCCGCCCAAAGTCGCCGGCAAAGACGACATAACCGGCGAGCCTCTCGTACAACGCGCGGACGACCTCGAAGAAACGGTGCGCCATCGACTCGCCGTCTACCGCGATCAAACCCGCCCGCTGGTCGCCTATTATTCAAGCTGGGCTCAAAGCGGTGCTCCCGAAGCGCCCGTGTTCCGGCAAATATCCGGACTGGGCAGCGTTGACGAAATCAAGCTGCGGGTTTTCGAGGCGTTGCAACCCTGACCACTGTCTGCGCGATCGCCGGCGGCCAATTCGCGCTCCACACACCGAGACTCATCCATGGACATCAAGAACAAAGTATTCATCGTCACGGGCGGCGCCTCGGGACTGGGCGCCGGAACCGCGCGCATGTTGGCGGCCGAGGGCGCTCGCGTCGTGCTGGCCGATCTGCAAGATGAACTGGGACAGGCCGTAGCCCAAGAACTGGGACAAATCTACGTACACTGCGACGTCACCCAGGAAGCCGATGGCCAGGCAGTCATCGCCGCCGCCCGCAAACTGGGGCCGATCTTTGGCCTGATCAATTGCGCGGGTGTGGCGCCAGCCTCACGCATCGTGGGGAAAAACGGCCCTCATGCGCTGGACCTTTTTCAAAAAGTGGTCATGATCAATCTGGTCGGCACCTTCAACATGTCGCGCCTGGCCGCGGCGGCCATGAGCGAAAACACGCCCGAGCCTACCGGCGAACGCGGGGTGCTGATCAATACCGCCTCGGTAGCCGCCTATGACGGCCAGATAGGCCAGGCGGCTTACGCAGCCTCGAAAGCCGGGGTTGTCGGCATGACCTTGCCGGTGGCGCGCGATCTATCCAAGGTAGGCATACGCTGCTGCACCATTGCACCCGGCATTTTTGGCACCCCCATGATCTTCGGCATGCCCCAAGAAGTGCAGGACTCACTGGCGGCCAGCATTCCTTTTCCCTCTCGTCTGGGCCGCCCCGAAGACTACGCCAAGCTGGTCAACAGCATCATTACCAACGAAATGCTCAACGGCGAAACCATACGCCTGGATGGCGCTATCCGCATGGCGCCAAAATAAACGAGCCACGCCCCATGAGCCTGTTTCGGTCGGCCGCAACAATCAGCAGCTTTACGCTATTTTCACGCATTACCGGCCTCGCGCGCGACGTGCTGATCGCCAGCACGTTCGGCGCCGGCCCCCTGACCGATGCCTTCTGGGTTGCCTTTCGCATCCCCAACCTATTGCGCCGCCTCTTTGCCGAAGGCGCGTTTTCGCAAGCCTTCGTGCCCATACTGGGACAGGCGCGGACCAAAAACTCGCCGCAGCAAGTGCATATTCTGCTCGATCGTGTGGCTCTGTTGCTGACCGTCGCTCTGATGACCGTGACGCTGCTTGGCATTCTGGGAGCGCCGTGGGTCGTCACCGCCATGGCCAGCGGCTTGCGCGGCGCATCCCGTCAAGCCGAATTCCAGGCGGCCACCTGGATGACCCGGCTGATGTTCCCCTACATTATCTGCATGTCGCTGGTCGCCTTCGCCTCGGCCGTGCTCAATACCTGGAGCCGCTTTGCCGTGCCGGCATTTACCCCGGTGCTGCTGAATTTCTCGATGATCGGGGCGTGCCTGTTCCTGACCCGCTATGCCGACGTTCCCATCTATGCGCTGGCGATCGGAGTGATGATAGGCGGCCTGGCCCAATTAGTCGTGCAGTGGATCGCCCTGGCCCGGCTCGGCCTGCTGCCGCGCTATTCGTTCAGGGTACGCGAAGCCTGGCGGGACCCCACCGTTAAACGCATCATGCGCCAAATGCTGCCGGCCATACTCGGCGTATCGGTGGCGCAGGTTTCTCTGCTTATCAACACCAATATCGCCACCTGGCTTGCTCCGGGCAGCGTCACGTGGCTTTCCTTCGCCGATCGGCTGATGGAGTTTCCAACGGCGTTGCTGGGCGTTGCGCTGGGCACGGTCCTGCTACCCAGCCTGTCGGCAGCCCATGCCAGACAAGATCACCAGAGCTACAGCGCCTTGCTCGATTGGGGTTTGCGCCTGATGCTGCTGCTGGGCCTGCCAGCCGCGGTGGGGATGGCCCTGCTGTCGAACGGCCTGGTCGCCACCCTGTTCAACTATGGAGCATTCAACGCCCATGATGTGCTGCAAACCCGCCTGGCCGTCATGGCGTATTCAGTCGGCCTGGTCGGGCTGTTATCCATCAAGATACTGGCGCCAGGCTTTTATGCCAAACAGGATATACGCACCCCGGTCAAAATCGCCATCTTCGTGCTGATCCTGACTCAAGTCTTTAATGTGATTTTCGTCCCGTATTTCGCCCACGCGGGGCTCGCGCTATCGATTGGCCTGGGCGCCAGCGTCAATGCGCTGTGTCTGCTGCGGGTATTACGGCAGCGAAAAATCTACACGCCCAGCGCCGGCTGGGGCCGCTTCGCCCTGCGAGTCATCCCGGCCCTGGCGGCCCTGGCAGCCGTACTGCTTGCCGCCAACCATGCCATCGACTGGGTCGCGCTGGCACCTCACGCCGGGCGGCGCCTTCTGTGGCTGGCCGGTGTGCTGCTGGCCGGTGGCCTGGCCTATTTTGCCGCCTTGTTCCTCTGCGGCTTTCGCCCCAGCGACTTCACGCGCCGGGGCATGGGTTCGTAGTTGTAGCGGCAGCCCTTGTGGCTGCCAAAACCCCTAAACAGCCAAGACCGTATTTTGCGTCGATGACAGGCACAAGGCCTGTCGCTACAAAAACGGTTCCATCGCTAATGTGGCTACCATCCAAAAACGTCTTAAAACATCACTTTACATAGCAACCTGCCTCCTATACAATAGCTGTCTTTGCTGGGCAAAATCAGCATGTTTTGGCATTGTGTTGCTAGTTTTATATAGTTATAGCGACGCAACCCGCGAAGCAGAAACCTGAACGCCGCCCCTAGCGCCACTAACACTTACTTATATCGTCACTAATTACCACTCATGGCCAATACTGTCCAAGCTCGTAAACGTGCCCGCCAATCGGTTGAGCGCAATAAACACAATTCCAGCCTGCGCTCTGCGCTTCGCACCTCGATCAAGCGTGTGCGTCAAGCCATTGAGTCTGGCGATAAGGCCGTTGCCAGCGATATTCTGCAAAAAGCAACCAGCATAATCGACCGCATCGCCGACAAGAACATCATTCATAAAAACAAGGCCGCTCGCCACAAGAGCCGCCTTGCCGCCGCTGTTAAAGCACTGGCCTGATTCGGCACTTGCTTAACAAGCACCGGGACTTGCTCCCGGCAGTAAAAAGGACGGCACTAGCCGTCCTTTTCTATTTATACCCACATCCAGGCTGCCATGACCAAACCCACCCTTCTGCAACGACTCCCCCTGGGCCAGCAAGCCGATACCCTGGCGCGCCTGGAACAAGACTTCGACGTGATCCAGCTCTGGCAAGCCGACGACCAGGACGCGGCGCTGGCCGCCTGTAAAGACCGCGTCGTGGCCGTAGTGACGGGCCCGTCAACCCCGACTCCGGCTGAATTAATCGATAAGCTCCCTCAGTTGAAAGCGATTTGCAGTTTCGGCGTGGGATATGACCATATCGATGTGGACCATGCCCACAAAAAAGGCATACAAGTCAGCAATACCCCAGATGTCCTCAACGACTGCGTGGCCGACCTGACCTGGGGCCTAATCCTGGCGACCGCGCGCCACATCAGCCACGCCGAACGCTATGTGCGCGCCGGACAATGGGGCAATGGCCCACGCCTGCCCCTGGCCACCAAAGTCAGTGGAAAAAAACTGGGCATTCTCGGCTTGGGACGCATCGGCCGGGAAATCGCGGAACGCGCCCGCGGCTTCAAAATGGACGTGCGCTACCACAGCCGCCGCGCCCATCAGGATGCCGGCTGGCCGTACGAGCCCTCACTTCTCGAGCTGGCACGCTGGGCCGACTTCATGGTGGTAGCTACCGTGGGTGGCCCCACAACCCGCCATCTTGTCAATCAGGCCGTCATTGAAGCGCTTGGCCCCAAGGGCGTACTGATCAATATTTCTCGCGGCTCGGTCATCGACGAAACGGCACTGGTGCATGCACTGGAAAACGGCCAACTGGGCGCGGCGGGCCTGGACGTGTTCGAAGCCGAACCCAAGGTGCCCGATAGCCTCAAGCACCTTGATAACGTCGTTTTGCTGCCGCATATCGGCAGCGCTACCGTTGAAACCCGTTGGGCCATGGTCGACCTGGTATTAAGAAATGCCCTGGCGTTCGCCCAAACAGGCCAGGTTCTTACTCCTATTCTGAATTAAAGTCGTCGAGGTGAACGGGGCATATCAATCCGAAGCGGGTTGATGAATCACGACGCCGTTCTTTATCACCCACCGCCGCCGGGGCCTTTTGACGACGAGCTCGCCCGGGGTCCGCGCCCGCGCCACGACAAGATCCGCCTTGCAACCGGGGGAGACGCCGTATCGGTCCAGCTGAAGCACGGAGGCGCTGCCCGTTGTCACGATGTCAAGGGCGGTCCGGATATGGGCATCTTTACGCCATTCCGAGCGATACGCAAGCAGCCAGGCCCGCTCGAGCATGTCGCCCGTACCGAACGCTGACCACAAATCGTCGATATTGTCATTACCCATCCCTAGCGCCACCCCAGCCTCGAGCAGCATGTTTGTGGGCAGCAGCGGCCGGTCGTAGGGGAGTGCCGTGATGATTGAAATCCCGTGTTCGGCCAGCGTTTCGGCCAGTCGCTGCTGCATGGCGGGCTCTACCGTACCCAGCGCAAATGCGTGACTGACCGTCACCCTGTTCTGCATGCCGTGGGCTTTGGTGTACTGTGCGATCAGCTCCAGCTCCCAGGCGCCCAGTGTGCCTGGGTCATGCAGGTGGATGTCGATCTTGCAGCCGGCTTCGTCAGCGACCTCGAAGATTGCGCGCAACTGGCCGTGAGGGTCGCCATCGTAGCCTGCCGGGTCCACGCCTCCGATTGCAACGACGCCTTGCATGCGCGCCGCCTTGCGCAGGAGCGCATGCGTGCCGGGGGCCTTGACGACGCCACTTTGCGGGAATGCGACCTGCTCAACTGAAACGAGGTCTGCCGCACGGTCGCCGACCTCCTGAATCAGCTCGATGCCTCGCAAGCCGACTTCCGGATCGACGTCGGTATGTGTGCGGACATGGGTTGTGCCCAAAGAAACCATATGACGCAGCAGGGTGTCGGCATAGGTGGCGTTGGGTAGTCCGTATTCGGCGTTCTTCGCTTTCAGCGCAATACGCTCGGCGATGGTCGACGCGCTACGCTCGGCCAGCCATGGACCAGACCACAACGTTTTATCCAAATGGCAGTGCGCCTCGACGAGCCCTGGAATGACGATGCAATCGGCCGCATCGATGACCTCGCCCGGCACCTCTGCCGGGTCGATCGACGGAGCCACGGAATCGATCACCCCGTTGCGGATCAACATATCGGCCCGGGCGCCCAGGGGAAAGATATAGCCGTTTTTGATAAGAATCGACTTGCTCATTGTTTACCTTTCAATCACGAATTGCGCGATTGCAGCAGCAGCCACGTAGGTTGTCGTGTAGGTGACCAGAGCAACGACCACCACCCGCCAGCCAAGCTTGCGCAGCAACGCGACGTCTCGGCCCAGAGACAGCCCCACGAACCCCAGAGCGGGCACGCCCACGCTGATGAGGTCCAGGTGCGAGACCCAACGTGCAATGACCGGCCCAAAGGGTAGGTACGAGGTGGTGAGTACGACACCGATGCTCAATGCCCAGATGACGGCGGGAACCTGGGGAATGAGGCGGCGCAAGGCCAGGCTCAGCGCGGTTACGGCACACAGAATGACCATCCCCAGGATGTCGGTCGAGGCGTAAGATTTTGGGCCGACCCAGTTTGCGATCAATGCCGCAATGCCGAGCGCCACCAGGGCCAAGGTGGCCTGGAGGAGGCCTTTCAGTTGTATCGGGGGTGTTTTTTCAAGATTTGCGGAGGCTTCGGCCACGTTGCTGACGAGTTCAGGGTCGCGCCGAAACACCTTGCACCAGAAAGCATAAAGTCGCTGGGCAAGAGGTAGGGCGATGTAGTAGCCGGCATAGATGCCAACGATGTTCGTGACGAGGTTCGAAAGGCCCGCAAGCACGAAAATCTGGTCCTTGATCTCTGGATGCACGACCGACAGCGCGGCTGCGGCGCCGGCCATCATGGAGGCGGAGCCCACACCTGCGCCAAGCGCAAGTGCCAGGGGGTTGAAAATGCCCGTACTGGCGAGGACGCCGGCAAGCAGCGATACGTAGAGCGCACCGAACACGCTTCCCAGCAGCCAGACGGCAAAGGTGCCACTGTATTCCGGGGAGTCGCCGCCGAAACGCTCCAGCATATAGCCGAGTTGCGGCTCGCGGTCGATCGAAAATGTTGCGCCTATTGCGGCACGCCCGAGCCCCAGGGCGACACCAATCGGCAGCGCAAGGATCACGGTGCCAAATACGTGGCCGACTTCCTGCAGCATGATGGCTGCGCCAGCCTGTTTGATCTCGCCCAGGCTGGGTCCGATAAGCATGCCCAGACGAGTCAGAAAAATGGTGATGCCTATCATCATCAGACTCATGCTGACGTCCTGGATCGGCTGGGACAGGGGCTTGAATCGCTGGATGCTCACAAACCCTGCGATGAGCACAACCCATATGATGGGGAACAGGACGATGGCACTAGTGCCGAGTTTTATCTTATAGGTGCCGATGAGTTGAGCAATGATCGACAACACCAGCGCGAGAACGCTGGCCGCAAGGATGAGTTTGACACCACTGAGCCCTGGCGGGTGACTCGCGACATTGGCCTTATTCATTTGAGAGCATCCTTTCTTGTGAATTTGAATGGTGTACTGCATGAAAACCGTCCGACTGCGTGAACCACGGGCCACACACTAGCGAATCACTTCTTGTTCAGCGCCTGCCAGCGCCGATATACCTTGATCGCACCCTCGTCATTTTTTTGAACCATGGGCAGGCGGCGCGCACCGATCGGTTTGGCGAACTCGTCATAGAACGTGTCCAGTTCGAAGTACTTGCGATCGTCCTTGTAGAACGGCGCATAGTCGTCGCGAGTCGTGATATAGATGACCTGCTTCGGGCTGCAGTAATACAGCGAACCCAGGCACATCGGACACGGGCTGGCCAGGATGTAGATATCACAATCGGTGAGATGCTCGGTGCCGAGTCTTTGGCATGCCTCACGTATGGCCAGGATTTCCGCGTGCGCGGTAGGGTCGTTGGTCTGCGCGACCCGGTTCGGGCTTTCGGCAATGAGTTCGCCGTCGCGAACGATGACTGCGGCAAACGGGCGCCCACCCTCTTCCACATTCTTCATCGCAAGATCGATGGTGCGCTTCACAAAATCCACGGGAACGTACCTCCTGGGCAACAAGTGGTGACGGGATCAGGCCCGCGACAGTGCGTGCGCGCCGGCACGGACCGTCGACGGACAGATCGCTGTCGAGTCGATGGGGCGAAGATTACGCTCTAACTTACATAAGATAAAATATCGATTTATAATCAAGCCTATTTGTTTTACTTATAATAAACATGCTGCTTCGACACATCAATTACTTCTTGGCCGTGGCGAGGAACCAAAGCTTCACGCGCGCGGCTGCCGCCCTGCATGTTTCTCAACCCGCACTGTCGCAACAGATCAAACAACTCGAAGATTCCCTCGGAGCGAAGCTTTTCGACAGGACAGGGCGCACGATCCGTCTGACCGACGTGGGTGAGGTGTACTTTCACTACGCACGTCGTGCCCTGCAGGACTTGGACGAAGGCAAACGCGCCATCCACGACGTCGCCGATCTTAGCCGCGGGTCGTTGCGCGTCGCGGTCACGCCTACCTTCACCGCCTACCTTGTCGGCCCCCTGGTCAAAGCATTCCACGACCGGTATCCGAACGTCACGCTAACCATCCACGAGCTACCTCAGGAACGGATGGAAACGATGCTGCTCGACGACGAGCTCGACATCGGCATCGCGTTCGACGAAGCGCACTCACACGACATCAATGCCCGGCGCCTGCTGGACGAAACCCTTGCTCTGGTGGTGGGGCGGGATCACCCTCTGGCAAAGAGGCGCATTATGAACCTGGACACGCTGAACGAACTATCGCTCGTTCTTCTTAGCACGGAATTTTCTACGCGCGAGCAGATCGACCAGTGCTGCCTGCAGCATGGCATCCGCCCTCGGGTATCAATGGAGGTCAATTCAGTCAGCGCCGTCATCGAGATCATCCTCAGGACGACTCTGTCCACGCTGCTGCCGGCCATGATCGCCTTCGAACACGAAGAGCTGAAAGCCATTACCCTGGATCCTCCACTTCTGCAGAGAACCGCAGTTCTCATGCGGCGCAAAAGGGCTTACGAGACAGCCGCCGCGCGGGCGTTCATTGATCTGGCGTCGAAAGCCGCGGCGGCGGCCATGAAACACACTCGGCTCAATCGCCGCTGACGCGCGGGATTCTCTGACAACCAATTCTTGGTCTGTGGGTCGTCCTTCTAGGGCATTTTCGGTTGAAGTGTTTACGGAACTGAACGGGTTTCGTGTCGCTGTTTTTTTGAACCGCTTTGGGTGGGGGGATCGTTTTGGGCGGGGTCATTCTA
>NZ_SMAJ01000013.1 GCF_004346225.1 Paralcaligenes ureilyticus
GAACTCGTGGGGCGAATAGCCCACTGGGCTATTCGCAATCGTCCCACTCAAACAGCGCACGCCTTGCATCCCCGAAGCCGGCCCTGCGCGCGGCGAGCCCGAATCGCCCGCCCCACCTTGACTGGCCACGACGCTAGACTGTTGGGAATGGCAGCCACGAGGGCTGCCGCTACATTAGCGGCGGGCACGTTTTTGTAGCGCCACCCCTTGTGGGTGGCATGGTGTTCTATAGGCGCACCATTTTGGCCATCCACGATTTTGGCAGCCACAAGGGCTGCCACTACAAAGCCTGCACCTATAGCTTCAAATACCTTTGCAAAAGCGCCTTGCCGTCGATTTTGTGGTTGACGGACATGGGGAGCGCCGTAACGGTGAGGATTTCGGACGGCAGCATGTACGGCGGCAGGTGTTGTTCCAGTTGGTGCTTCCATTGCTCGGCAGGGTAGGGTGCCCATTCGGTGGCGGCGGCCAGGCTTGAGCTTGGCTCCAGTTCGACGAAGCCCAGCAGGCGTGCCACGGTTTGGTCGGCGCGGCGCAGGGCGACGCAGATTGCGGCCTTGACCTGGTCCAATGTTTGTAGCGCCCGGGAAATTTCTGCCAGCTCGATTCGATAGCCGTTCAGTTTGACTTGGTCGTCGCGTCGACCCTGACACCATAAAAGGCCGGCTTCGTCGATGCGGCCCAGATCGCCCGTGCGGAATCCGCGCTGGCCGTTGCGGTGCGTAAACAGTTTTTCGCGATTGAGTTGGGAACGGTTCAGGTAGCCGCGCATGACGTGGTCGCCGATGATGCAGATCTCGTCGTCGTCGATGACGATCTCGCAGTCGGGCTTGGGATAGCCCACAGGCAGAACGTTATGCGTGTCCAGTACCGTCTGGTCGATTTCGATCAGCGTGGTGGCGACGGTGGCCTCGGTTGGGCCGTAGGTATTGAGAATCTTGGCTTTGGGGAAGCGCTGCAGCAGGCGTTTGCATAAAGCATGAGGCAGTACTTCGCCGCAGAATAAAAAGGTGTTGAGGGAGGGCAGGGCTTCACCGGAGAAGTTCTTGTTCAGCAATTGCTGGTGCGCAAACGAGGGGGTTGAAACCCAGCAGGTGATGTGGTGCCCGGCCAGGCGATGCAAAAAGCCTGCGGCGTCTTGAATCTGTTCGCGTGAGTTCAGTATGCACGCGCCGCCACTGGCCAGGGTGTCGAACACCTCGAACATGGATAGATCGAAACTGAAGGGTGCCTGGTTCATGAAAACGGGCGCGAGCCCGAGCCGGAATCGGGATTGCATCCAGTCGCCCAGCAGACGTACGCTTTCGCGGCCGATCTGCACGCCCTTGGGTTCGCCGGTGCTGCCCGACGTAAACAGGACGTAGGCGAGGTCTTTCTCTGGCAGGGCTGCAAAGGGATGGCCGCTGTGAATGAATGTGCCGTTGACCGCGTCATAGGTCAGTGGCGCCTGGATGATGTCGGTAATTTTTTGGCGGCGTTCTGCCGGGTAGATGGTGTCGACCGGAACAAAGGGGGCGCCCAGAACCAGACAGCCGACCATGGCGACAAAAAAGTGGACTTCCTTGTGGCCCGTCAGCACGATCGGCATGTCTTTGTGGATGCCCAGGTCGCGGGCCTGGCGGCACCATAGCGTCACTTCGGCTTGCAGTTCGGCCCAGCTCAAAAGGCGGTCGCTGCCAGCTACGGCAAGCCGGTCCGCGTCGACCGTGGAGTCGGCAAATTGCATCGTGCGCAGATCTAAATGCATGGAATATACCTTTCTAAATGGGGCTGCGCCCACTGAAGACATACAAGGCCAGTGCGGCCAATACCAGGGTCAGAATGCGTCCGCCCAGATTTGCCGGCTTGCTGGCAAGCCACTGCTGCAGCGCCGGACGCTTTCGTGCACTGAGCAGTAGCCGGTTATGCGCTACCGAATAGGATCCGAACATCATGCCGCTGACGATGTAGTGCCACTGCAGGCCGTTCCAGATGCCCATGCAAAACAGGGTGGCGAAAATGCCGATGTTCTGCGCGGCGAATCGGTGCTGCGAAAAAAAGGAATTCTTGGACAGAGCCTTGTAGATCGGCATGAATACGACGTCGCGCAGCCATTCGGACAGACTGATATGCCAGCGCCGCCAAAAGTCTTGCGGATTCTTGCTGAGTATCGGGTTCTGGAAATTGACCGGTATGTTGACGCCGAACATCTTGCCTATGCCAATGGCCATATTCGAGTAACCGGCAAAATCAAAGTACAGATAGGCACTGTACAGTGTAGCGTTAAGCACAATGCCTGTGAATGAATAGTCGTGCGCCGAGACCTCGTTGAGGCCGTAGAGCCATATCAGGTGCGCCACGGCAAATTTTTGCACGATACCCAGAAGCAGTGTTTCGAAGCCTACCCGCCAATGCCCCATATTGACCTGGCCGAATCCTTTTTGGAGGTCGGCCTGGAAAGTGCGCCAGCGGTACATGGGCCCGGCCAGCAGCGTCAGGGGAAAGAACAGGTAGGTCAGATAATCCAGTGGGCGGATCGCTTCGTTTTTATGGGCGAACAGCAGCACGTCGACGGCCCTGAAGGTTACAAAAGACAGCCCCAGCATGCCCAGTAGCGTCATGGCATGAGTCTTGACCAGCAGCAGGGGCAGCATGGTCAGGACAACGGCGACACGGGTCGCAATCAGGCCGCGGCGGCAAAGCCACAGCGCAGCGGCGCAGACGATGAGCACGATAATGGCCTGCAGAGGCCGGTTCCAAAACACCAGGACTGAGGTCAGTATGCTGAAAAATGCCAGCACGTAACGCAGGCTGAGCTTGACTCGCAGTGCGAGTGGACCCAACAGCGATACGGCCAGGCTTGCCAGTAGCGCGTTGGTGAAAAACTCCAGGCTTGCAAATAATTCCATAAGGCTTAGAACTGTTGGTACTCGTATTCGACTTTCATGGGGCCGCCCAGGTCGGACGGCGCGTGCGCTTGCAGCGTGAGCACGAGAATCAGGCCCAAATACAGACAAACCAGGATCAGAAAACGTTTCATTGCGAGAAATGGTGGTCTATGCCTTCGTCCACCAGGGCCCAGCCCAGCTCGGCCAAATGCATGTCGTCGTGGAAGATGCCGGGCACGGCTTTGAGCCGGTACAGGTTGAGGCAGGACATTTCATAGCGCCGGCACATGGACATAATGCTTCTGGCCGTGGGGATGAATCGCTCGGAATCCAGAACCAATTTCGTATTCAAGGGTTGCAGCACAAAATAGGCGCGCACTTTTTTCTGCGCCAGAAATTCCATCAATTGCGATAAATCCGCAAATTCGTGAGCCGCAAGAGGATTGCCCCGGGCAAATTCCTGGTGCGTGGGATCGTCGACCAGCGACAGGTGCGATTTGTAATATTGATTGCGCACCGCATAAGGGTTGGCATTGCTCAACAACATCCCTGTGGCGCGTGCCTCGGACAGCAGTTTTTGCCAATCCGCCTGAGGCAGCTTGGCGGGCACGGGAAAGGTGGCATTGCGAGTGGCGGCGATCGCGGCAGGGGTTGGGTCGTAGGCGGCGCCGCTGGCGATGGGTTTGCCGCTCACCCACATTTGTATTTTGTCGCGGAAATTCGTGAGCTCTGCCTGTGCCAGCAGCCCCAATATGCCCCACATTTCATGGTGCCGTACCCAGTAGATCAGGTTTTTGCGTGCCGCAGGCCGTTTCCACAGCTCGGTCAGCACGGGGCCGGAGATATGCTCGGCAAAGGCGCTCGAAGGCAGCTCACCTTCGGCCGCAAACCAGGCGGGAGACAGCATGATGACCAGCTTGGTGCCGGGTGTGAAGGAGTCAGAGAGCGATTGCAGCACCCGGAAAATGCCATACGACTGGAATTTGGCATGCCCGTAGGCGAGGGTTGGAACGCCCAGTTCGGTCGGGAAAAAACGGTAGGGCTCGAAGCGCAAATCGTGGCTGGACAGCTCGGACGATCCCAGGATCACCAGTGTGCCATTGCCCAGGGCTGTGCGCATACGCTGGAAGTTGACCGATTGTTCGTTCCAGTTGTCTCCCATATTGGGCAGATAGACTCCCGCCCTGGGGTTCAGGCCGTCTGTCGCTGCGGGCTTTAACGTGCGGTCAAGATAGGGGCTGAGGCCAAGAATGAGCGCGACGGCAATGGTTAGGGCCACCAGTATCGCGAGCAGGTGCAGAAGTAGGGCGTTATGACGTATTCGCCGCCACATTTCGGTAATGCCGTTTGTCTTGCTGAGGGGATGGGGTGTAGGGTCTTAGGCGTGAGCCGCGACGTACTCGGCCATGCTTTTGGCCGTTTCCATGATCTCGGCGATTTCGGGCGCGGGAATTGCACAGGCGAACTTGTCTTCGATGGCCAGTGCAATGTCGACGGCGGCCATGGAGTCGACCAGCCCTGATTTAACCAGCGAGGCGTCGGGTGTTACGGATTTGAAGATAACCGATTCGACGATAGCCAATATCTCGGTTTCTATACTTTCGGCGACTAGCATTCGGGGCACATCCTTCGGTCAAGCCGAAAATAACGATAAAGAATAACTAGGTATTATTATCGAATAATTCTGAATTTTGGCTTAATATTATTTTGTGTAGAGTCCGAAATTTCGATGTAGTGTGTTGTTTTTCCGACAGTTTCCTGGCTTTGAAGGTTTGCCTAGCCCTGCCAATCTAGCGAAGGTACCAAGGGTGCCCGTCTGCGGTTAGGCCTTCCGGGGCGATTTTTTGCTTGGCTTTGCGGCTGCTGATTCGTCGACAGCATGTTTCATGATTGCGCTGGCTGTCCAGCGCACAATGTCTATGATTTCGTCAATGTCCAGATGCCAGATATCTTTAAGGACTAGGAATACTTCGGTTCCGTAAATCATGGAAAGTGCCCGGGTCGTTTTTAAAAACAGCCGGTCACTGACGGATTCCCGTAAGGGTGCAATGGCGTGTTTCAGCAATTCGACCCGATGGCCGCGAACTAGGGGATGCTCGTTTTTCAGCTTGCTCGCGCGCTCCTGAGCGCCTTGTTGCAGCGATATCTGAATTGCTGCGCGCAGCTGTACTTCAAATTGCTCGAGGCGCGGGTAGGCATATTTAATGAGTTCATCAATACGTGCTGCTGCATCTTTCGACGGCGACTCCCAGCTCAAGATCGGGCCTAGGCTTTCATCCACGACAGCAGCAATCAAGTCGCTTTGGGTCGGAAAGTAGCGGTATGCCGTTGCTCGCGAGACTTCTGCCGCCTCAGCCAATTCGGTGAGGGAAGGGGTAATCCCGTCCGCCATCATTTGCATGGCGGTCGTGAGCAGGACTTTGCGCATGCGCACTCGGGGCCCGCGAGTCAGCGCTTCGCTTGATTGTGGGCCGGTGTTTGAAAACGATCCCGGCCCGGTGGCCGTGGGCGGATTTTCTTTGCTCAAGGTTTTCCCTTATTTAAAGATCTTATTCTTGACATGAGACTGTAGTCTCAATAATATTCAGCCATATTATTTTAATACCTTAGATTAGAAATAAACACCCGTTAACTTATTACGCCAGGGAAAGAGCATGGGGACGAACAATGGTCGCATATACGTGGTTGGCACGTTTGATACCAAGGCCAACGAACTCGTATATTTGCGTCACCAGTTGGCAAGGCAAGGTTTGCCGGTGGCATGCATCGATTTATCAACCGATGCCAGTTCCTCGGATGCTGATATATCGGCTAAACAAATTGCGCAATATCATCCGCAGGGAGCGGACGCCGTGTTTACCGGTGATCGTGGTACGGCTATCGCTGCGATGGCGATAGCGTTTACGCAATTCCTGATTACGCAAAAGGATGTCGGGGCGGTATTGGGCCTGGGCGGCTCCGGCGGCACCGCCTTGATCACGCCCGCCATGCAAGCATTGCCGGTGGGTGTTCCAAAGTTAATGGTGTCGACCATGGCGTCGGGCAATGTAGCGCCTTACGTAGGCGCTACCGATATTTCGATGATGTATTCCGTGACAGACGTTGCGGGATTGAATCGCATATCGGCGCGCATATTGTCCAACGCCGCCGGCGCCATAGGGGGCGCCTTCAGGCAGTCCCAGGCTTATCTCGACAGCGGCGATAATCGTCCGGCCTTGGGGCTGACGATGTTTGGCGTGACGACCCCATGCATACAGCATGTGACAGCCCGCTTGGAAAAAGACTTTGACTGCCTAGTGTTCCACGCCACCGGTACGGGCGGGCAGTCAATGGAAAAACTATTGGATAACGGTTTGTTGTCGGGCTTGCTGGATTTAACCACCACTGAGGTTTGCGACTATCTGTTTGGAGGTGTGCTGGCTTGTACTGATGATCGATTCGGCGCAGTCGCTCGCACCAAAACACCGTATGTGGGCTCTTGCGGTGCGCTGGACATGGTGAATTTCGGCGCCTTCGAGACGATTTCCCAGCATTACGAGGGCCGCAGTTTCTACAAACATAATCCGCAGGTCACCCTAATGCGCACTACTGTCGAGGAAAATAAAAAAATGGGTGAATGGATAGGCGAGCGCCTGAATCGCTGCGACGGCGAAGTGCGTTTTTTATTACCACTGAAAGGCGTGTCGGCGCTGGATGCTCCGGGCCAGGCATTTCATGATCCTCAAGCTGACGCGGCGTTGTTTTCGACCCTGGAGAAAGTGGTTCGGCAAACGACTCGCCGTAAGTTGATCGCCGTACCTTTCCATATTAACGACGTGGAATTTGCGCAGATCGCGGTCGATGAATTTAAGAAAATTTCCAAAGGAATTTAATTGTGGCTGGTATCGATCGTAGCGAGTTGTTGAAAAAATTCAGAAAAATGGTTGTCGAGCAGCGCCCGATCGTGGGCGGTGGAGCCGGAACGGGTTTGTCGGCCAAATGCGAAGAGGCCGGTGGCATCGATTTGATCGTGATTTACAACTCGGGGCGCTATCGCATGGCGGGACGCGGATCTCTGGCGGGCGTTCTCGCTTATGGCAATGCCAACGAAATTGTGTTGGACATGGCTAAAGAAGTGTTGCCTGTCGTCAAGCATACGCCGGTTCTTGCTGGTGTAAATGGTACGGACCCTTTTTTGTTACTTGAGCCATTTTTGGACAATCTGAAACGCATGGGCTTTTCAGGCGTGCAAAACTTCCCGACGGTGGGCTTGATTGATGGGATGTTTCGTCAAAACCTGGAAGAAACCGGCATGGGTTACGCGCTGGAGGTCGAGATGATCGCTCAGGCCCATAACGTGGGATTGTTGACTACGCCCTATGTATTCGGCGTGGGCGATGCGGTCGCCATGACTGAAGCCGGAGCCGATATCCTGGTTGCGCATATGGGACTGACTACCGGGGGGTCGATCGGCGCCGAAACCTCCAAAACCCTGGATGACTGCGTGGCGCTTATCGACGAGTGGGCCGGGGCGGCTCGCCGGATCAGGGAAGACATTATTGTGTTGTGTCACGGCGGCCCAATTGCGAATCCGGAGGACGCGGAGTATGTGCTGAAGAAAGCCAAGTATTGTCACGGGTTCTATGGCGCCAGCAGTATGGAGCGCTTGCCTACAGAGCATGCCCTGGTGGCGCAGACAAATAAATTCAAGCAAATAGAGTTCTAACGGCGACAGGAGTCCGGCATGTCAAGCGCTCGTAATGTCTTATTTATCATGTGCGATCAGCTGCGATGGGATTATTTGTCCTGTTACGGACATCCCACGATACGCACGCCCAATATCGATGCTTTAGCCCGCAAAGGGGTTCGCTTTACGAATGCCTATATTCAATCGGCGTCCTGTGGTCCGTCGCGGATGTCCTATTACACAGGTCGCTATGTAAGCAGCCATCGCGCGTTCGGCAATTTTGTACCTCTGCCGCTCGATGAACTGACTCTGGGCGACTATTTGCGGCCTCACGGCATCCGGGTGGCCATCGACGGCAAAACCCATGTCGAGGCCCCGGATCCGAACGTGCTCTCCCGATTACGGATCGAGCCTCAATCGGAGGTCGGCCAGTTGATTTCGCAAGGAGGCTTCGAGCCTTTCGATCGGCACGACGGTGTATTGGCCGATCCGCATGATCCCGAGGCCTTGAGCAATAAATACACGAAATTTCTACTGGAAAAAGGGTACGAGTCCATCAACCCCTGGTTGGATTATGCCAACTCCGCGCTTGGGGAAGACAAGGTCGTTCTTAGTGGTTGGAACATGCGCTACGCTGATTTACCGGCACGCGTCGACGAGCAACATTCCGAGACGGCTTACACCACCGATAGGGCGATGGAGTTCATGACGGAGCAGGGCGATCGGCCTTGGTGCCTGCACTTGTCGTACATAAAGCCGCACT
Source organism: Paralcaligenes ureilyticus (assembly GCF_004346225.1). Taxonomy (GTDB): domain Bacteria; phylum Pseudomonadota; class Gammaproteobacteria; order Burkholderiales; family Burkholderiaceae_B; genus Paralcaligenes; species Paralcaligenes ureilyticus. The sequence goes on from NZ_SMAJ01000013.1 coordinate 8,297, forward strand.
GGCCTTATGTTGCGCCCGATCCCTATCACCATATGTATGGTCCTGCCGATGTCGTCCCCGCGGTCAAGTCGGAAATCGAGCGGGCGGATCCTCACCCGCTTTATGCGTCGTATTTAAAGCATCGCGCCAGTGTGACTTTCAGCGATCAGGCAACGCGCGAAAAAGTGATCCCGACCTATATGGGTTTGATTACCCAGATTGACGATCATCTGGGCCGATTATTCGAGTTCATGGAAGACCATGGCCGTTTCAAGGATACCTTGATTGTATTTTGCAGCGATCACGGAGATTATCTCGGCGACCATCATCTGGGCGAAAAGGAGCTATGGCACGATACGGTGATCAAGGTGCCGCTCATTATCTATGACCCATCGGCCGCCGCCGACGCCTTGCGGGGAAAGCCGTGCGATGCCTTTGTGGAAGCCGTTGATATGGTACCCACCTTTCTGGATTTCCTTGGCATTGCCCATGCTGGCGATGTCATCGAAGGCAAGTCGGTATTACCTTTACTGCGAGGCGTCGGCGGTGCGCCCTTGCGGGAATTCATCATTAGCGAGTTTGATTATTCGTTCAGGACGTCTACCCGCAAGGAGTTGAACCGGCCTGTCAAGAATTGCCGCACTCTAGTCCTGCGCGACCGGGAGTGGAAGTTCGTTTTTTGCGAGGGCATGCGGCCGCTCTTGTTTGATCTGCAAGCCGACCCTCATGAGTTCTGTGATCTTGGGGGTGATAGCCGGTATGAAGCCATCGTTGAACGGTATTCGCAGGAGGTCGCAGTGTGGCTTAGCCTGCGTAAAACAAAAACCACCGCGTCCGATGAATACGTCGAGAATTGGCTTGGCTTGAAGCGATTCCAGGGAATGAAGATAGGCGAGTGGTAGACGCATTTCAGTTTTCAAAATTTCAGTTTTAAAAGTATATATTTTGATTGGAGACAACATGTTTGATTTTAAAAAAACCTTGAAGCCGATGCTCTTCATAATTGGGGCTGCGCTGATTGCCCATGGCGGCAGCGCCTGGGCGCAGGAAGCGAAAAAAATTCGTATTGGTTGGCAAAAAGGGGTGTTCAATGAAGCCGTGATCAAGGCTCAGGGTGATCTGGCCAAATCCCTTAAAGCAAAGGGTATCGATGTCGAGTGGGCCGAATTCCAGGTTGGCCCTCCGATGATGGAAGCCCTTAATGTGGGAAGCCTCGATGTAGCGGCAGCGGCCAATACGCCACCAGTGTTCGCTCAGGTTGCCGGTGCCGATTTTGTGTACATAGCGTCGGAAGCCCCCACGCCGGGCGATCAGCAGATATTGGTTCAAAAAGACTCGCCCATTAAATCCGCCAAGGATCTGGTCGGCAAGAAGGTAGCCATTCCAAAAGGATCCATGGCGCACTACATGGTGATCAAGTACATGGAAAGCAATGGGCTGAAGTTCAGCGATATCACGCCGGTGTATTTAAGCCCAGCCGACGGACGGGCCGCCCTGGAAGGTGGAGCGGTAGCGGCATGGGCGGCTTTTGATCCCTTGATGGCCGGCGCCCAGGCCACGGGCCGTGTGCGAGTGCTTGCCGATGGATTCCAGGTCAAGGTCAATAACCGGCAAATGTATTACGCCCGGCGAGATTTTGCCAACAAGAATCCGCAACTGGTCAAAGACCTGTTGGCGGAAATACGTAAAACGTCTCAATACACGTACAACAATACCAAAGAAGTCGCGCAAAAATATGCGGGTTTTATCGGCCTGGATGCCAAGACCTTTGAGGTGGTGCTGGAGAGAAATAAAGTCAACGACATTATTTCGCCGCTCAATGATGAAATCATCGCTGAACAGCAAACACTTGCCGATGCCTTTTATCGTTTGAAAATCATCCCCAAAAATGTGAATGTCAACGAGGCTGTATGGAAGCCGGCCGAGTGACTGCATGCAAGGCATTTAGAATGAGGCGCGGCATATGAAAAATGGGAAATTCCACGGCCATGTCCTGCCTTGGGTGCTGCCGGTTTTTATCGTCATTGTCTGGCAGGCCGCGTCCCAAAGCGGGTTTTTGCCAAATCGGATTTTGCCGTCCCCAAGCTCGGTGGTACGCGCCGCCTGGGCGTTGACGGTCAGTGGTGAGCTATGGATCAACCTGGCGGCCAGCTTCCGGCGGGCTTTCGTCGGCTTTATTATCGGCGGCAGCATCGGATTCGGCCTGGGGCTGCTGACCGGCGTTTCACGTTTCTCGGAACAGTTTCTGGACTCCACGATCCAGATGATCCGTAACATCCCTCACCTTGCCCTGATTCCGCTGGTCATTATCTGGTTTGGCATAGGCGAGGAAGGCAAGCTTTTTCTGGTGGCCCTGGGTGTCATGTTCCCCATTTACATCAATACTTATCACGGGATCCGTTCCGTCGATAAAGGCTTGATTGAAATGGGCCGGGTCTATGGTTTGTCCAAATGGGAGCTTTTCAGAGACATTATGCTGCCCGGCGCCATGTCTTCCATCCTGGTGGGAGTGCGTTTCGCTCTGGGCTTCATGTGGCTGACACTGATCGTTGCCGAAACGATTGCGGCCAACTCGGGGATCGGCAAGATGGCGATGGATGCGCGCGAATTCATGCAGACCGATATCGTGGTGGTTGCCATTCTGTTATACGCCGTGCTGGGCAAGCTGGCCGATGTCTTGGCGCGCATTCTGGAGCGCAGATGGTTGCGTTGGAGCAGGGAGGCCGGGCAATGACTATTAATAACGATAATAATATGGAGCGGGGATCGTCCAAGACGACAGGGGCAAGGCGCGGCCTGGAGGTGGTTGTCACTGATGCGACCAAACGCTTTGGCGAGAAAGCAGTTTTGCACTCTTTGAGCCTCTCAGTACGGCCTGGCGAGTTTTTGGCCATTGTGGGGCGCAGTGGCTGTGGCAAAAGCACTTTGCTGCGGTTGGTAGGGGGGCTGGATGCGATTTCATCCGGCGAACTTACGATTAACGGCTTGCGGGTGAAGGGCGTCAACGACGAAACCCGCATCATGTTCCAGGAGCATCGTTTGCTGCCCTGGAAAACAGTTCTTCAGAATGTCGGCCTTGGCATGAAAGGCGACTGGAGCACGGTGGCTCTGGATGCTTTGGCGCAGGTCGGCCTCAAAGACAAGGCTGACAACTGGCCTTCCATGTTGTCGGGCGGCCAGCGGCAGCGCGTTGCACTGGCTCGAGCGCTGGTTCACAAGCCTCGGTTATTGCTGTTGGACGAACCGCTCGGCGCACTGGATGCCCTGACGCGCATCGAGATGCAACTGCTTATCGAGACCTTGTGGAAGGCCAATGATTTCACCGTGATCCTGATTACTCATGATGTCGACGAGGCCGTTGCCCTGGCCGACAGGGTGGTGTTGATCGAAGAGGGCCGGATCGGGATGGACGAACGCGTCGAGTTGTCCCGTCCGCGACAACGGGGTTCTGCCGGATTTGGGGAATTGGCCGAGCTGGTGCTTAATCGAGTCTTGAAAAAATAGGTGCTTTGCCTGATGAATAAGAAGAGGAATTCGATACGCGAGGTGGTGTTTAAACATCCCCTTCCTTGATCAGGTGCTTGGCGATAATGATCTGCTGTATTTGCGACGTGCCTTCGTACAGGCGGAACAGGCGCACGTCGCGGTAAAAGCGTTCGATGCCGTATTCTGCAACATAGCCTGCGCCTCCGAAGATCTGCACGGCGCGATCGGCGACGCGGCAGCACATTTCGGTGGAGAAGTATTTGGCGCAGGAGGCCAGGGCCGAAACGTTTTCACCCTCGTCACGGCGGCGCGCGGCATCTTGCACCATGCATTGGGCCGCGTAGATTTCGGTTTTGCTGTCGGCCAGCATGCCCTGGATCAATTGGAATTCGGCAATCGCGTGGCCGAACTGCTTGCGCTGGATCGCGTAGTGCAAGGCGTCTCGCAGCATGCGTTTGGCGCAGCCGATGGCAACGGCCGAGATGTGCAGGCGTCCTTTGTCCAGTACTTTCATGGCCGTCTTGAAGCCGACGCCTTCCTTGCCGCCGATGAGATTGGCCGCCGGGACCCGGCAATTCTCAAAAATCACATCGCAGGTATGGGCGCCTTTCTGGCCCATTTTCTTGTCGATTTTGCCTAGCGACAAGCCTGGCGTGCCGGCCTCTACGATAAAGGCGGAAATGGCAGAGGCGCCCTTCGCGGTTCGGGAGGTACGGGCCATAACGGTGAAAATGCCGGCGTGGGGTGCGTTGGTAATAAAACGTTTGGTGCCGTTGATGACATACATGTCGCCGTCTTTGTCGGCGGTGGTTTTGAGCGAGGCGGCGTCCGACCCGGCTTCCGGCTCGGTCAGGGCAAAGGAGCCGATCAGGTCGCCCGAGGCGAGCCTGGGCAGATAGCGCTGCTTTTGCTCCGCCGTGCCGTCGATCACCAGGCCTTGCGAGCCTATGCCGTTATTGGTGCCGATCAGTGAACGAAACGCGGGGGAAGTCTGCCCCAGTTCCATGGCGATCCGGACTTCTTCCTCCATGGTAATGCCCAGGCCTCCATACTCTTCGGGCAGCGACAGGCCGAACAAGCCCAGGTCTTTCATTTGTTGCGCGATGTGTGGTGGGATCTGGTCTGTTTGGGCGACCTGGTCTTCAATGGGTACCAGCACTTCGCGTACAAAGCGGCGAACGCTGTCTTCCAGCAAGGTCTGAGTTTCGGGATCGCGAATCATGGGAGGTTCCGGTGCGGTTCAGGTGTTCGATATTTCGTTTTGGGATAGTTGGATTGTATGGCTGGGTGAGCGATGTTTATTTCTCGGGAATGTGAAAATGGCACCCACAAGGGGTGCCGCTACATGATTTACGGATAGGTTTTGTAGGGGCACCCCTTGTGGGTGCCATCACCACCACCACCACCGACTCAATCCACCACCATCGCCGGCTCATCCGTCCTCGGCGGCGCGTCGCCCAGGTATTCGTCTTTAATGAACATGCCCAGCAAAAAGGAAACGAATGCGATGGCGGCACTGATGCTGAATATTTGCCGGAAGGCATTTTCTACCGTGCCGGCCAGCTGCATTTTGACCATGGCGTTCACATGCACCGTGGCGTCGCCCATCATGGCCTTGATGATTTCGCCGCCTGAAAATGAGGCGGCCGACGCGGGCGCATCAGCCTGCAGGGCAGCCAGCAGCAAGGCCATCAGTACGGCAATGCCTATGGCCGCGCCCAGCGACCGGCAGAAAGCCGCCACCGCCGTGGCGATGCCCACGTAGCGATACTCAACGGTATTTTGCACGGCCACCGTGGACGTCGGCAACTGAATCCCTATCCCCAGCCCAATCGCCCCCATGCAGAAGATGCCCGGCAGGATGCCATGCGGGTCGACAAAGGCCAGGGCCAGCACGCCGATAGGCACGATCAGCGCGCCGACGAGCTGGATTTTTTTGTAATGCCCCGAACGTGTCATCAGCTTGCCGCCGATGAAGGCGCCCACGGGAATTCCCAGGCTCAGCGGCACCAGTTGTAGCGCCGAGCCGTCGGCGCCGACCGTGGTCAGCATTTGCAGCCTTAAGGGGATAAGGACGGACAGCGAAACGACTTGTATAAACGCGATGAACAAAATGGTGCAGGAAATCGCCACGGTCCGGTTGTTGAACATGCCCAGCGGAACGATCGGCTCTTCGGCGCGCTGCTCTTGCCAGTAGAAGGCCGCCATGGCAACCAGCGTGGCGCCGAACAGGCGCAGGTTGCCGGCGTCGACCCATGAGGCGCCCTGGCCGACCCGCGTGATGCCGATCAGCAAGGTCGCCAGGCCGATTATCATCAGTATTGCGCCAGGGTAGTCGATGGGTCGTTTCACCTTGGGCACGGGCAGGCGCGTGAGCGCCCGGCGTGAAATGAACAGCGCCACCAGCCCCAGCGGGAGGTTGATCCAGAACACCCAGCGCCACGATAAGTAGGTGGTGAGAAGCCCGCCGGCCAACGGCCCCGATACGCTGGCTACCGCGAACGCGCCGCTGATATAGCCCTGGTAGCGTCCACGATCACGGGGGGAGACCACGTCCGCAATAATGGCTTGTGCGACCGAAATCAGGCCGCCGCCTCCCAAGCCCTGCAAAATGCGGGCGCCCACGAGAAACGGCATGGATGGCGCCAGGGCCGAGGCGATGGAGGTCACCAGGAAGATGGTGATGGCCGTCGACAGCATGACGCGCCGCCCGTACAGATCACCCAGCTTGCCATAAATGGGGGTGGCCACGGCGACCGCAATCAAGTAGCCGGACACCACCCAGGCCAGCAGATCCACGCCTTGCAGATCGGCGGCCATCATCGGCAGCGACACCGACACAATGGTCTGGTCCAAGGCGCCCAGCACAATCGCCAGCATCAGTCCGATGATGACGGAACGGACTTCGGCGTGCGACAGGGTGGAATATAAGGGGGCGGGGTGGGTATCAGACATGCCGGGTATTTTAATCAGATTGGAGCCGCGCCCACAGAATTGCGCGTTACGATGCATGTTCCGACTTTAATGGGGCGCTGAAATCATCATGCAAAATGGACACCTCGAACGGCCCTCGCGGGCTTTTGCTGTCGTCGCCGGCGGCGGGACCATGGGCGCCGACGTGGCGGTGGTATTGCTGCGTGCCCATTGCCCGACGCTGGTGCTTGAGCCCAACCGCGAATCGCACGAGGCCATGGCCGAACGAATCGGGCTTAATCTTCAAGCCATCGGTAAATCCGAAAACCGGGCTCTTTTGCAGATAGAAAGCTCCATCGACAGCGTCAAGTGGGCGGACGTGGATCTGGTGATCGAATGCGTGCCCGAAGTGTTGGAGGTCAAGCGCACGCTTTTTAAAACATTGGTCGATCGGGCGCCCGCCCAGGCAATTTTGGCCAGCAACAGCTCCAGCTTTCCGATCAGCCGGATCGCGCAAGATTTACCGACGCGCGAGCGCATGCTGGGTCTGCACTTTTTTATGCCCGCCCATATTGTGCCCTTGGTGGAAGTCGTCATGGGGCCCGATACCGATAAGGGCAGGGCTGATGCGCTGGCCGCCTTTATGCGCCGTTGCGGCTCGGTTCCTATCCTGGTCAGAAAAGATATTCCCGGGTTTATTGCCAATCGTTTGCAACACGCGCTGGGTCGCGAGGCGTTTTCCTTGATCCAGGAAGGCATCGCCACGCCTGAGGATATCGACGCCGCGGTGCGTTTTGGTTTCGGCTTTCGCTATCTGGCGGCTGGCCCCATTATGCAAAAAGAGCATGCCGGGCTGGATGTGCACGCGGCGGCGGCCGCCACGATTTATCCGACGTTGTCGAATATTTCTGCCCCCCCACCCGTTTTGGCCGATAAACCCAAAAAAGGCACGCTGGGAATGAAGTCGGGCGAGGGGTTTTATAAATGGTCGGATGAAAGCATGCGAGCCGAGCGGGCGCGTTATGAGCGCGCGTTGCGAGCGAGCCTGAAAGTGCTGGCCGAAGACTTGCCCAAAATAGAGCCGTAGAAATCAGGCGCCCGCTTTTGACTGCATAGGCATTCAGTTGTCTGGTGTTTCTTGGTCCGCCAGCAGTACCAGCACAGCGTCGCGTTTTTCCAGCAGGTGCTGGCGCAGTATCGCGGCCAGGCGCTTGCCGTCGCGGGCTTCAAGCGCCTTGAGCATTTCTTCGTGTTCCTCGACGGCCTTGTCCCATTTTGCGGTGTGCAGGTTGGAGCGAAAGCGCAATGACTGCAAACGCCGGTTGACCGACGTATAAATTTGCCGCAGCGCCGAGTTGCCCGCAGCCTCGTTGATCCGATCGTGAATTTCCTGGTTCTTGCTGTAGTAGCCCGACAGGTCTTTCTGCGCGTGGCAGGCGAGCATGGCGTAGTGCAGCGCCTTGATCTGGGCAAGCTCCACCGCGGTGATGCGCTCGCAGGCCAGTTCTCCCGAAAAGGCTTCCAGGCCGCTCATCAGCTCGAAGGTTTCCCCGATTTCCGCTTCCGACATGCGCGACACTGTAGCCCCGCGGTTCGGAACGATGTCGATCAGCCCCTCCGCGGCCAGCACCTTGAGCGCTTCGCGCAAAGGGGTGCGGGAGATTCCCAGGGTTTCGCAGAGTTCGCGCTCGTTGAGCCGGGTCCCGGGTGTCAACACCCCTTCGACGATGAAGTTGCGCAATTGCTCGACCACCGTGTCATGCAGTCTCAACCGCAGCACTTTGGACAGCACAGGAGCCAAGACTTGATCGACCTTGGTATTTAAATTTTGCATGCAAAATGACAGATAGATGATGTGGGGCGATTTTACTTCATGTTGCGAGGCGCAGACAAAGCAGGGTAAACGCTATGTGGGCGATGAAATTTTTGCTTTTCTGGTCAGATTTTCTTTGGTATAGTATTTTGCATTCAAAATGCAAAAAGGAAATCGCATGATCAAACTTGACTTCCACCCTGCGGGTCGTCATTTTTTGCAGATCCCGGGGCCGAGCCCTGTGCCAGATCGCATATTGCGGGCAATCAGTTACCCCACGATCGACCACCGCGGTCCGGAGTTCGGGGCGTTGGGGCTCAAGGTATTGGCCGGCATCAAGAAGGTTTTTAAAACCCAGCATCCAGTCATCATTTATCCTTCATCGGGCACGGGTGCCTGGGAGGCGGCGCTATCCAATACGCTGAGCTCAGGCGACATCGTCCTGATGTATGAAACCGGGCATTTCGCCACCTTGTGGAAAAAAATGGCGGAGAAGCTGGGGCTCAAGCCCGAGTTTCTGGGCTCGCCCGGCAGCGACGGTTGGCGCCATGCGGTGTCGGCGCAAAGAATTGAAGAACGTCTGCGGGCCGATTCCGGCCACGCCATTAAAGCCGTCTGCGTCGTACACAACGAAACATCGACCGGGGTGACATCCAATATTGCCGCGGTGCGTCGCGCCATCGACGCGGCGAACCATCCGGCTCTCTTGCTGGTCGACACCATTTCCGGCCTGGCTTCGATTGATTACCGCCATGACGAGTGGGGCGTGGATGTGACGGTTTCAGGCTCTCAAAAAGGCTTGATGCTGCCCCCGGGCATTGGCTTGAATGCCGTGTCGCCCAAGGCCATCGAAGCCAGCAAAACCGCCGGACTGCGGCGCAGTTTCTGGGACTGGACTGAAATCATCGAGATGAACAAGACGGGCTATTGGCCTTACACGCCCAATACCAATTTGCTGTATGGCCTGTCCGAGGCGCTCGACATGATTCTGGACGAAGGCCTGGAGAACGTTTTCGCAAGGCATCAGCGCCTGGCTCATGCGTGTCGCGAGGCGGTGCGCGCCTGGGGCCTGGAAATTCAATGTGCCGATACCGACGCCTACAGCCCGGTGCTGACGGGCGTGATGACGCCCGAAAACATGGATGCAGACGTCGTGCGAAAAACGGTGTACGAGCGCTTCAATATGTCGCTTGGCACGGGTTTGGGCAAGGTCAAGGGCCGCATGTTTCGTATTGGCCACCTTGGCGACTGCAACGATCTGACGCTGATGGCGGCGCTCGCCGGTTGTGAGATGGGGTTGCGGCTCTCGGGCGTGCGGCTGGCGGCCAGCGGCGTGACGGCGGCTATGGATTACCTGGTTTCTCCTGCCGGATCGTCGGCGCTCAAGGCGGTGGCTTAGAGCATTGGCGAATCCAATGAATGCACTGGCGACCGTCCCGTAGAAGCAGGCACCAGAGGGAAGTTAACGCACAGCAGCGATGCTGCCACTGAAAATATAACGGAGACAATCCATCATGAGACGCTTTCGCTTTCGCGCGACAAGTACTATTTTGCTTTTGCTGTGCCTGATGTATTTTTTTACGTACCTCGATCGGGTCAATGTCAGTATCGCAGCTGTCGGGTTTTCCAAGGATTTTGGCCTGAACAAGACGGAAGTCGGCCTGGTTTTTTCAGCCTTTGCGTATCCCTACTTGTTGTTTCAGGTGATCGGCGGCTGGGTCAGCGACCGTTTCGGCGCGGGTAGAACGCTGATTGCCTGCGGCCTGGTTTGGGGCGTTGCGACGGTGCTGACCGGCATGGCGGGAGGGTTGACGTCCATGCTGATCGCCCGAGTGCTTTTGGGATTCGGTGAAGGCGCCACCTTCCCCAGTGCCACGTCGGTGATGTCGCATTGGGTGCCTAAGGAGAAGCGTGGCTTTGCCCAAGGCATTACGCACTCGGCGTCGCGCATCGGCAATGCGGTGGCGCCTCTGATCGTGGTGGCCATTATGGCCAGCTATGGCTGGCGCGCTTCGTTTTATGTCGTCGGCGCCCTTAGCCTGATGTGGGTGGCACTGTGGGCGTTTTCCTACACAGAGCACCCGAAAGATCACCCGCGCATCACGCAACAAGAGCTCGATTCACTGCCCACTCCACCCAAGAAGCGGGCCATCAAAGTAGCCTGGAAGCATCTGTTCAAACGCATGGCGCCGGTGACCATCGTCTATTTTTGCTACGGCTGGACGCTGTGGCTATTCCTTAGCTGGATCCCGCAATACTTCCTGCACAACTATGACCTGAATTTAAAGAAATCGGCCATCTTCGCTTCCAGCGTTTTCTTGGCCGGAGTCATTGGCGACACGCTGGGCGGCGTGGTTACCGATAAAATCTATAAGCGCACCGGAAGCCTGAAGTATGCGCGAAGCTGGATGGTGTCGACATGCATGCTGCTGGCGTTGTTCTCGCTGGTGCCGCTGCTGTTCACACATCATCTCGTCGTATCGGCCATGAGCCTGTCGGCGGGATTTTTCTTTGCAGAGATGACAATAGGGCCGATGTGGGCGATCCCGATGGACATTGCTCCGCAACATGCGGGAACCGCCAGCGGGATGATGAACACGGGCTCGGCGCTGGCGGCTATTCTCAGCCCTGTCGTGGGCGGCTTTCTTATCGACCGTTTCGGCAACTGGGACCTGCCCTTCGTTGGCAGTATGATTTTAATGGCGGTAGGTGTTGTCCTGGCATTTCGCATGCAGCCCGAAAGCAAGTTCGACGCCAGTACCGGTTTGCCACCAGTCCCGTTGTCGGCCGAACCGGGCAAGGCGCCTCTGTGAGAGTCTATAGTCCGGTTGGACCTGGTTCACGATAAGGAAAAAAATGAATCATTCCGAAAGCCCTGAGCTCACACTTGCTCGCCAACTGGTGGAGGCACGCCAGCGCGTATCGCCCATTGCCGACTTGTCTGCAGAGCTTATACCGTCGAGCGCCCAGGCTGCCTGTGTTGTGCAACAGGCGTGCCTGACACTGGCTGGCGCCAGCCTGGGCGGCTGGAAGGTTGGGGCGAAGTCGCTGACCGGGCCCATCCAGGGGGCGCCGCTGCCCATCGAAGGCCTGCACCCGAGCCCAGCGACGGTCAAGCGTTCGGCCTTCGGGGTGCTGGGACTGGAACTGGAAATCGCTTTTTATTTCGGCCGTGTCTTCGAGCCCAGGGAGCAGCCGTATTCGGATGAAGAGGTTGGGAGCGGACTGAAGGCTATGGCGGCGACGATCGAAATCGTGTCCAGCCGTTTTGCGGCATGGCCCAAGGTCGACAAGCTGGCGCAACTGGCCGATCTGCAGAATCATGGCGCGCTGATCGTCGGCCAGCCCGTGCCTTACCAGGCGACGTATCCTTTTACGAATCCGTCCATGACGTTTTCGTATGACGGGGCCGATATCATCCTTGGCGAGTCGCCATTCAATCCCGCGGGCGATCCGCGCCGCCTGCTGCCGTGGCTGGTGAATCACTGCATCGGGCAAGGTGTGGCTCTGACTCCGGAGATGAGTGTGACGGCAGGCTCCTACTCCGGCGTTCATTTTCCCGATCGGCCTGGCACGGCCATTGGGCAGATTGCCGGGCTGCCTCCTGTGCAACTTGTTATCGAGTAGGCCTGTCTTGCCATGGCGCACAAACTTTCCCCGTTGCCGATAAGGCCGATCCACCTTGTTCCGTCCGCTGCCGGTGGGCTGTCCACGCCGCTGCTTGCCCGGCTGCGCCGGGAGTTGCGAGGCGATGTGCTCTTTGATGCAGCCAGCCGCGGCCGCTATGCCACGGATGCGTCCATCTATCAAATCATGCCGATCGGGGTGGTGGTGCCGCGCGATCAGGCCGATGTGCTGCTTGCGCTCGAAATCGCCCGCGACCAGAAGGCGCCGGTCCTGGCGCGTGGCGCGGGTACGAGCCAATGCGGCCAGACGACCGGCGAGGCTCTGGTCATCGACACCAGCAAATGGCTTAACAAGGTGGTCGATTTTGATTTGCAGGCACGCACGGTCACGGTAGAGCCCGGCATGGTTCTGGATCATTTGAATGCCTGGCTGAAGCCGCATGGCCTATGGTTTCCGGTTGACGTATCGACGGCGGCGCAATGCACCATCGGCGGCATGGCCGGCAACAACTCGTGCGGATCGCGTTCGATCGAGTACGGCAATATGGTGCACAACGTGCGCGCCGTCGACGCGGTACTGGCCGATGGCACGCAGGCGCATTTCGGCTCTTTGCGCAATACGCCCGAGGGCACTCGCATGGCGGGCATTGTGCAAGGGTTGCGCGGCATTGCGGCCCGCGAGCGCGACGAGATTGCCGAGCGCGTTCCCAAGGTATTGCGCCGGGTGGCCGGCTATAACATTGATATTTTCGATTGCCAGAATCCGCGTGCCTATGCGGACGATGGCGTGGCCAATCTGGCCCAACTTCTGGTGGGTTCGGAAGGGACGTTGGCCTACAGCCGGCAATTGACCCTGGATGTCGTGCCTTTGCCTGTAAACAAGGTGTTGGGCGTGGTCAATTTCCCAACGTTCTACAAGGCGATGGATTCGGCGCAGCATATTGTCAAGCTCAAGCCCATGGCGGTGGAGCTGATCGACCGCACAATGATCGATCTGGCGATCGGCAATCCGGCGTTTCGTCCTGTCATCGAGCAGGCGCTGGTCGGGCAGCCCAAGGCCATTTTACTGGTCGAGTTCGCCGGCGACGATAAGGCCGCCCAGCTTGCGAGGCTGGGCGAGCTGGCTGACTTGATGGGTGACCTTGGGCTGCCGGGTTCCGTGATTTTCATGTCGGAAGCCTCGGCCCAGAAAGCGTTGTGGGACGTGCGCAAGGCAGGCCTGAACATCATGATGAGCATGAAGGGCGATGGCAAGCCGGTATCGTTCATCGAGGATTGCGCCGTGCCGCTCAATCATTTGGCCGAATACACCAGCAGGCTCACCGATGTGTTCCACAAGCACGGCACCGAAGGCACCTGGTATGCGCATGCCAGCGTGGGCACGCTGCATGTGCGGCCTATCCTCGATATGCGGCGCGACGGCGCGGTCAAAATGCGCGCGATTGCCCAGGAAGCGTCCGAACTGGTGCACGAGTATCAGGGAGCCTATTCGGGTGAGCATGGCGATGGGCTGTGCCGTGGTGAATGGGTGGCCTGGCAGTATGGCCCGCGCATCAATGAAGCCTTTCGTGAAATCAAGGCGCTGTTCGATCCCGACAATCGGTTCAGTCCCGACCGGATCGTGCGGCCGCCCAAAATGGACGATAGGCGAAACTTCCGCTTCGGGCCGGGTTACGACACCCCGGCGATCGATACGGCTCTGGACTGGTCGGCCTGGAACGTCGAGCGCGACCCCTTAAGCGGCGAAGAAAGCGCGGCGGGAACGGGCGGCGACAAGACGGGCGGTTTGGCCAAGGCCGTCGAAATGTGCAACAACAATGGCCATTGCCGTAAATTCGACGCGGGCACCATGTGCCCAAGCTATCGCGTCACCCGCGACGAGCAGCATGTGACGCGCGGGCGCGCCAATACCTTGCGGCTGGCCATTTCGGGGCAATTGGGCAGCGCCGGCCTGGCCAGCTTGGAAGTGAAAGAGGCCCTGGACCTTTGCGTGTCCTGCAAGGGTTGTAAACGCGACTGCCCGACGGGCGTCGATATGGCCAAGTTCAAGATCGAGGCGCGCAGCGCCTGGGCGAAGCGGCACGGCATCACCTTGCGCGAGCGTCTGATTGCCTTTATGCCGCGCTATGCGCCGCTGGCCGGCAAGCTGAGGTGGGCGATGGCGTTGGCCGACAACATCCCCATCGTTTCCGCTTGGTTGAAACGCCGCATAGGTTTTGCGCCGCAGCGTTCCCTGCCGCGCTTTAAGCCTGCATTCTTGTCCACAGTGAAGGCGCCGTCCGCCATCGGCGGCAGCGGCAAGGATGTTGTGTTGTTTGTCGATACCTTCAACAATAGCCTGGAGCCGGAGAATGCCCGGGCGGCGCAGCGCGTTCTGGAGGCGGCCGGCTATACCGTGCATTTCAATATCAAGGCCGGCGAGCGGCCGCTGTGCTGTGGGAGGACGTTTCTCGCGGCCGGCCTGGTCGGTCAGGCCAAGATCGAGGCGCGCCGCGTGCTCGATACATTCAAGCCGTTCGTTGAACGCGGGATACCGATAGTGGGTCTCGAACCGTCCTGCCTGCTGTCGCTGCGCGACGAGTTTCTCGATTATGGCTACGGCGATGAGGCGCGTCAGCTGGCCCGACAGGCTTTCCTGTTCGAGGAATTCCTGGTCAGGGAAAAGACGGCGGGGCGCCTGTCCTTGCCTTTGAAGGCTTTGGCGGTAGAGCAGGCGCTGGTGCATGGGCACTGCCATCAAAAGGCGTTCGGCGCTTTTACACCGGTGCAAACGGTGCTGGGGTGGATTCCGGGCCTGAAGGTATCTATTATCGAATCGTCCTGTTGCGGTATGGCGGGCAGTTTCGGCTACGAGGCCGAGCATATCGAGACGTCGTTGGCCATGGCTGAACTTACGCTGTTGCCGGCGGTGCGCCAGCGGCCCGCCGGTTCGGTAGTGGTGGCCGATGGAACAAGCTGCCGTCATCAAATCCATGATGGCGCCGACGTTGACGCCGTGCATGTGGCTTGTATTCTGGCTGCTGCGTTGTAGCGCCACCCCTTGTGGGTGGCATTCATCCTTCCGCATTAATCTTATCTTGCCTAGAGAATCCCATCGCCTTCGCTAGAACTTTCTTCTAGCCCCGCATCGTGGCCGGTCAAGGTGGATCGGGCTCTGACGGGCCCGGTCATGGCTGCGCCATGACTTCCCGCGCGCAGGACCGGCTTCGGGGCGGCGTGCGAACTCGCAGGGCGAATAGCCCACTGGGCTATTCGCAAGCGCCTGCTCAAACAGCGCACGCCTTGAATCCCCGAAGCCGGCCCTGCGCGCGGCGCGCCCGAATCGCCCGCCCCACCTTGACCGCCCACGACGCTCGATCGGTAGATGCTCGCGTGGTCGTTGGCGGATTTGATTGGCGCAATCGTTGCGCATATGGCGGCACCCTTAGTGAGTGCCAAATCGTTGATGTTGACGTACCCGTAGCGGGTGTAGCGGCAGCCCTTGTGGCTGCCACCAAAACCACTGGCGTACAAATTCGATCATCGTCTCTAAGGGAAAGCCGCTCGCCTGCGCGTTCAACATCTGCACGCCCTGTTTAGCGCTGCGCTTTAATCAAGAATGGCGGGCCGTCGCAATCCGATTTGCGTCGCCTGCTCGAAGGCGTAGGCCATTTGCAGCAGCTCGAACTCGCAGCGGTGACGGCCGACGATCTGTACGCCCACGGGTAACCCTGTTTCTGTAAAACCGCAGGGCACCGAAATGGCGGGGTGAGTAGTGGTGGTGACATAGTAAAGAGAGCGCATCCAATCGATGTAGCTCTCCATCTTTACGCCATCGATCTCGGTGACGTATTCCTGTTCGATCGGGAAGGGCGGCACCTGATTGACGGGAAATACCATGAATTCATAGGTCTGCATGAAATGATGTACACGCTGAAATAGCGCGGTACGCAGTTTTTCCACCTGCGCCAGTTGCGATGCGCTAAGCCGGCGACCGGCCTCGATGTCGCGCACGATTGTGCTTTTCATAACGCCTGGGTGCTGGTTCATGATTGGGCCGAGACGCAGCTCGAAGCTGTAGGCGCGCAGCGCCATGGCAATTTCATGCGCGTGGCGGAAATCGGGGCAGGCGTCTTCAACGATGCAGCCCAAGTCCTGAAATACGTGGCGCTGCGCGTCGATGGCTTGTGAAACCTGCTTGTCGATCGGGAGGCCGCCCATGGTCGGGCTAAAGGCGATGCGCACGCCTTTCAGGCTGCGCTCCAGAGGTGCCCGAAAGCGCGCGCCGTCTTCCGTGATGGATAGCGGATCGCGCGCGTCTGGCCCGGCCATGACGGACAAATGCAGCGCGATATCTTTGACGGTGCGCGCCATCGGCCCGCTGACGGACAGGCTGTCCCAGCCATTGTGTTCGGGGATTTGCGGAACGCGGCCGACAGAGGGCCGCAGCCCAACTGTATTGGTGTAATTGGCCGGACAGCGCAACGATCCGAACATGTCGGTGCCGTCGGCCAGTGCAACCATGCCTGTTGCCAGCGCAACGGCCGAACCTCCGCTTGAACCCCCGCATGTTCGGGACAGATCATAGGGGTTGCGTGTGGCGCCAAATACCGCATTGAATGTTTGCGAGCCGGCGCCGAATTCCGGCGTATTGGTTTTGCCCAGGCTGATGGCGCCTGCTTGCAACTGACGTTCGACGATCAGCGAGTTTTCGGTCGGCACGAAATGTTCGTAAATTTTGGAGCCGAAAGTGGTGCGCATCCCTTTGGTCAGCAGCAGATCCTTGTGCGCGACCGGCAGGCCGTGCAAGGGCCCCAGCGTTGCTCCATGCGCCTGAGCTTCATCGGCGGCCTTGGCTGCCGCGATCGCCTGCTCTGCATGCAATGTGATGATGGCGTTGACCTTGGAGTTAACGTTTTCGATACGGGCCAGATGTGCACTAACGGTTTCGGTTGCAGAGAGATGGCCGGCTCGAATGGCGGCCGCCATTTCGGTCGCTGTCATAGAACAAATATCATGATTCTGGCTCATTGGAATAAGCTCCCGACATCGTTGTATCGCGGACAAGGATGCGGTGCGCGAAATCTGTTGTGGTGTCCAGTGCGGATGCAGTCCTATGCGGCCTGGATTGGATCGTTGAACATTTTATCGTAGGCATCGCTATTCAATTGCTTTGATAATTCTTTCGAGACCTGTTGTAGCACGGCAATCTGGTGAGGGTGGGGCGGATTGGGAATATCCTGAATTGATCCGACAATGCCGATGGCGCCGGCCAGAATGTTGTCTTGGCGGAAAATCGGTGTGACGATCGTATTGACGCCCAACATCATTTCGCTTTCGGCGTATTCGTAAAACCGGCTCTTGATCAGCGCGAGCCGGGCCACTACCTTTACCCGGTCAGTCATGGATTTATCCGTTTCGGCAATCAGCTCCTGGCTCAATAATTTATGTTGCTCGGCTTTGGATGAGAACGCCAATACCAGGCGCCCGAATGCGGAACAGTGCGGCAGCGGCCGGTTGCCGGGTTTGACCGAGATGCACAGCCTGGCGTAAATGTTGTCTGCCGTGGCGATGACGACGGGCTGTCCATTGATGGGCACAGCCAGGACTGCTGTTTGCTTAAGCTCATCCCGTAGTTTGATCAAGTAGGGCTCAGCTCTGTAGCGCAGGTCGAACTGCGTTCCGGCGGCTTCTCCCAATTGAAATAGCCGCCATCCCAGCCGATATCGTTCAGTTGATTCTTCTTGTTCGACCAGGCCCGCTTCTCGTAGGGTCGCCAGATGACGATGTATACGCGGTTTCGTCTCACCCAGGGCATCGGCCAGATCAGTAATGCGCATTGCACGTCGTGCCAGCGCTATTTCATCCAGAATCCGGATAGCGACCCTAATGGCATCGACCGAGTTGGATTTGTGTGGCGGCGTGTCCGGGCCGGCCCTCCTTTTTTTGGGTTCAGGCTGAGGCATAGATATCATTTTTTCCAAGTCGTTCATGAGTAAACATCGTTATTTTAGAGTTGTCTGAAAACAATATTGAGTCATCATAAAGTAATATCTAGCGAAATTAAATATTGCCTGTCATAATAAAATTCGATATTATCTATTTCCAATGGAAAAGAATTTCGGTAGCCGTTACAAAAACCCTGGTGGCATCAAGTAGAGGGCTTTCTAATGAGGTCGGTTTCTTTATGGACAGGAAGGTCACCTGCAACGTCTTGACGGGCTTTCTCGGCAGCGGGAAAACGACTCTTCTCAATGCGTTTCTGCGTCAGCACGGAACAGGTGGCACCGCGGTTATCGTCAACGAATTTGGCGCTATCGGATTGGATCAATTCGTGTTTCAAGAAGTGGCCGATAACGTTTATCTTCTTGATTCCGGCTGTCTATGCTGCACGGTGACGCATTCTTTGCGCGAAACTCTGTTGCAAATCAAGGATGTGGCGGCCCAGGCGGGCCAAGCGGATTTACGGCAGGTCATCATCGAAACCACCGGCCTTGCTGACCCGCTACCCATTTTGCATGCGTTGCTGGGCGACCGGGTGCTGATGGATCACTTTCAACTTGGACAGGTCATTGCAACCGTTGATGCGGTTCAAGGCGCAGCGCAGTTGCATACCCATGGGGAATCGTTGCGGCAGGCCAGTGTCGCCGATCAACTGGTCATTACCAAAACCGATTTGGCCGGCGCCGCGCCATTGAAGGTGTTGCGCGGCTTGCTCAAGCAGGTGAATCCTCACGCGCAGGTCAGCGAATCGGCTGCCGGCCAAGCGGCGACATCGGTATTCGCGGTCGATGAGGTTTGCCGCAGTATGGCATTGCTTTCGTCCCAACAGCGCCATATCGAAAGCGGGGTGGCGGTCTCTCAATTTTCCGCGGCTCAGCCTGAAGAGGCCCATGACCATGGCATACACGATCACGGCATTGGATCATGGAGCGCGTTTATCGACGTACAACCGACCTGGGCCGGAGTGTCGGCGTGGTGGAATTTACTGGTGCATCACTATGAAGACCGCCTGCTGCGTTGCAAAGGGCTGTTGCGTATGGATGATGCGCGTCCGTTCGTGCTTATTCAAGGAGTGGGAAAGGTATTTCACAGTCCGACGTTTCTTGCGCGCTGGCCCGACGCCGATCCCCGTTCCAGATTGGTGTGCATTGGTTTGGATCTCGATGCGGGCTGGCTGCAGGACAGTGTGCGGGCATTGTCCATCGCTGAGCCCTCAAGCCGCCCGCTTACGCTCGATGAGGTCAATGATTGTTTGTCATGAAAGGAAAGAAATTGGCTGCTGACTATGTATTGCGTGGCGGTATTCTGGTAGACCACGAGACGGAGGGCACGCCCACCGATTTGTTGATTCTGGATGGAAAAATTGCGGCCCGGCTGGCGCCAGGGGTTGCTGTCGCTGAAGGCATGCCCGAGCAATCGGCCAAAGGGCTGCATGTGTTTCCTGGTTTGATTGATGCGCATGTCCATTTTGGTTTTGCGGAAAAAATCACCGAATATGAAACCGAGACAATTTATGCGGCTCAAGGCGGTTTCACGACGGTAATCGGCTATTTCCTGAATAACGAAGCCTATGCCGACGTCTTTCGGCGCGAACAGGAATATGCCAGGACCCGTGCCTATGTCGACTATGCGTTTCATTTCAGCGCGGCCAATGAGCGCCACATTGCAGAGCTGGAGGATTACGTTTCCACCTACGGCGTGACATCGTTCAAATATTTCATGAACTTCAAGGGCGAGGAAGGCCGATACCTTGGGCTTGATGGGACTGATGACAGCTATCTTTACGATTTATTGGCGGCAGCAGCGAAAATCGGCGACGTCACCATCGTTTGCCATACGGAAAATATTGAAATCGTTAATCATATTCGTCGCAAGTTGCAGGCCCAGGGTCGGGCCACTCTTAAAGACTGGTCCGCTTCCAAGCCTGCCTTTACCGAGGCCGAAAGCTGTGTGCGCGCCATGTATTTTGCCGAACACCTGGGCGCACGTTTATATATCCCGCATATCAGCAGCAGGCTGGCGCTTGACGAGGTGCGCAAATGGCGCCAGCGGTACGATAACGTGTACGTTGAGACCTGCCCGCATTACCTGACGCATACCGAGGATGCCGACCTTGGCAGCCTGGGTAAAGCCAACCCTCCATTTCGTACGGCCCAGGATGTCGAAGCCATGTGGGAAGGCTTGCGCGACGGATCGATTGACGTGGTGGCCTCCGATCATGTGCCGCGCAAGCGTGCCACGAAAGAGAAGCCGCTATGGCTGGCTTCGCAAGGTTTTCCCGGCACGGCGACTATTTTGCCCGTGTTGTTGCACGAGGGTTACCACAAGGGGCGCTTGAGCTTGCGGAGAATCGCCGAGCTTCTGACGGCGGCTCCGGCGAGGATTTTCAATCTGGCGCCTTACAAAGGTTCCCTTAACGTGGGCGCACAGGCCGATATAACGCTTGTGGACATTAACCGGGTTCGTACCGTCAATCCAGATGAATTGGGCTCGTATTCCGACTACAGCCTGTATGAGGGCCAGGAATTGAAAGGTTGGCCGGTACGCACGATTGTGCGCGGCCAGACGGTGATGGAAGATGGAAAAATTATCGGGCAGCCGGGCTACGGGCATTACCTGCATCGAAGTCTGCCGGCTACGCGAACAGGAGCGTGAAGTGAAACCTTGGGATGACATTATCAGTGACGACGAACAGCGCGCCTACCGGGCGGCCGGCTTTGGTCGCCCGGGCGGCATCGGCAAACGGCCGGCACTATTGATTATCGACGTACAGTATCGTACCGTGGGGACGACGCCGCTTCCATTTTGGGAATCCATTAAAGAATTTCCCACGAGCTGCGGCGAGGTTGGCTGGCATGCCGTCGATCATATCAAGCTGTTGCTCGATGAGTTTCGTCTCCGTGGCTGGCCGGTACTGTACCCGCATGTTGCGCCGAAAAAGAAAACCGATGGTGGGCGGTTGGCGCAGAAAGTGCCGGCCATTATGAATATTCCGGCGCATGGCTATGACTTCGTGACTGAAGTTGCGCCTCGCGAGGGAGATATTCTGCTTCCCAAAAAGCATCCCAGTGCGTTTTTCGGCACTGCTTTGGCGAGCCATTTAATCGATCTGCAAGCGGATACGCTGATTGTTACGGGCTGCACGACGAGTGGTTGTGTGCGCGGCAGTGTGGTGGATGCCTTTTCTTTGAATTTCAAGGTACTGGTTCCACAAGATGCGGTGTATGACCGAAGCCGTGTTTCTCATGCGGTTAATTTATTTGATATGTCCGAAAAATACGCTGATGTCGCCTCTACTGAGGCGGTGCTGGCGCAATTAAGAAAAGTTGAAGCTTAACGTTCAATCGTCACACACATTCAACACCTTCCATTCCGTCAAGGAGACAAAATGAGCAAAATGAATCGACGCCAGATGCTGAAATTATCGGCGCTTGCACTGGGAGCCACAACGGTACCGTCTTATGTATGGTCGCAGGGCAAAGCGGGTTCGCTGAAGTTTGGCCTGGCTATGCCGCTGTCGGGTTCGCAGGCGCTGTACGGCGCCGATCAGGTCAAAGCGGCACAGTGGGCCGTCAGCGACATCAATGCCAAAGGCGGCGTTGATGGGCAGATGCTGGACATGATTGTGCTGGATACTCAGGCCGACCCGCAGTTGGGCATCAGTACAGTCAATCGTTTGACCAGCGTCGATAAGGTGCCTGTGTTCATCACTGCCTGGAGCGCCGTGGTCAAGGCGGTCGCACCCATCGCCAATCGTGAGAAGGTGCTGGAACTCAGTGTGGGTGCGAATTCACCCGAGATTGCCAAGCTTGGTGACTATGTATACACCACCTTCCCGCTGGCCGATGTGGATGTGAGCGCTCTGGCGACCTATACCTATAACACGCTGGGCAAGAAAACGGCTGCGGTTCTATATATCAATAACGACAGCGGCGTCGAGGGCGCGCGGATATACAAGAGTGTGTTTGAAAAGGCCGGCGGCAAGATTGTGGCCTACGAGGCCTACGATACCAAGGCCACGGAATTTACCGGAGCCTTGCTTAAATTGCGCGTCGCCAATCCCGATATTGTGCATATTCAGGGGCTGGTTTCCGATTTGCCGCAAGTTATCGCGCAAATGCGGCAACTGGGGCTAAAGCAGCGAGTGTCGACCTATTCGGCCGGGTATAACCCCAAAGTCATCGAGCAGCTGGGCACTGCCGCCGAGGGGCTAATTGTGACGTCGCTGGCCCCCGGCGAGAACGATAACCCCAACGTGGCGGCGTTCATCGAACGCTGGAAAAAGACCGAGCACCGGGTGCCCAATGGATTGCCCTACACCCAATACTTGTATGACGGCCCGTATCTTGTCGCTGACTTATATAAATGGGTAAAAAAGAACAAGCTGCCCGCTACCGGCGAGAATATGCGCAAAGCGTTGCTTGCCGTCAAAACATTCGATTTGCCCATGACTGGCGGCCTTGTGGTGGGAGAGGATCATCGGGTCAAAAAACCCGTGTATTTGCTGACGGTGAAAGATGGCCGGTTCGTTCCGCTGGCGACTATCAAATAAAAAATAATGGGCGAGCGTATGGTTGCGTGAGCGGCCAATATGCTCGTTCCAGGTTCGCGGAGGACCGATGTGATTGATGTCTCCATCTTGCTGCAGATTGTGTGGACCGGACTGGCCGCGTCGACTTACGCGATACTGTTTTCAGTTGCCTTCTCGTTGGTCTTGAAGGTTGTGAAAATCTGGAATTTTGCGCAGGCTGGGCTGATGGCCGTCGCGTTTTACGGCATGTATGCAGCGCATAACTGGCTGCATTGGCCGTTGTGGTCCAGCGTTCTGTTCGGTTTGGCCGTCACGATTTCGGCCAGCCAGTTCATGGATATTTACGGCTTGCAGGTTTTGCGGGCCCGAAAATCACCCAGCTTAACGTTTTTTATTTTCACCTTGGTGGTGTCTGAATTCCTGGCCTATCTATTGGCCATGATCTTCGGCACGGAGCCTCTGTCTCTCACACAAAGCATTATGTCGCCGGTCGAGATCGTCCACGGCATTGTCATCAGCCATTGGGACATGAAGGCTCTGGCGATCACCGCCGTGTTGCTGCTGCTGTTGTCCATCTTCATCGGCAGGACACGGCAAGGGCAGTTCATGGCGGCCGTCGCCGACAACGCCGAGCTGTCGAAGCTGTATGGCATCAGTGTGAAGCAGGCCTATTTTATGACCTTCCTGATCACGGCCATATTGATTACCGCCGGTATGTATCTGTTTGGCACGCGCGCCTCGATGATTCCAAGCACCCCGTTGGAAATGATGTTGTTTGCGGTGATCTCGACCTTGCTGGGCGGCATGGGGCGTATTTATGGGGCGGCATGGGCTGCTGTGGCGCTTTCGCTGATACAGAGCCTGAGCATTATCGTGATCCCTTCTCAGTGGCAGGGCGTTATTTTGTACGTGTTCCTGTTCGTGACGATTCTGTTCTTTCCGCAAGGCGTCAAGTTCAAAAAATTCAAACTATGGGCGCGTGGATAAAAATGATTGCTACTTCGACCAGGCCAGATGTTGTTCTTGCAACCAATGCACTGTCATACCGGGGGGTGTAAGGCATGGAATATTTTGTCTCGCTGGCGGTTTTAATTGGAATTTACGTCATCCTCAGTTCCAGCTTCAACTTGATTATCGGCTTTGGCGGGCTGATCAGCATTGCCCATCCGATTTTCTTCGCGATCGGTGCTTATACCACCGGGCTGCTGGCGATCCATTTCAATCTGAACCCGGTGCTTGCGGTTCTTTGCGGCGGCGGCCTCGCTTTTGTCGCGTCGATCATGTTGTCGCTGCCTTCGCTGCGTGTATCGGGCGATTACTTGTTGATAACCAGTATCGGATTTCAATTGGGTTTGCTTGAAATCATGAAGCATCTTGGCATAACGGGAGGTGCCAGCGGCCTGGGAGGCATTCCCAATATTGTTCATGGTTCGAATCGAAGCGCCGTATTCGCCGTGGTGTCCTGCGCTATGGCAGTGGTCGTGGTTTTGTTCATTCGCTGGCTGATTAACGGGCCTTACGGGCGGGCGGTCTCGGCGATGCGCGATGATGAATTGGCATTTTCCACACTGGGGCGAAATGCCATGAACATCAAACTGACAATCTTCGCGATCGGCTCGGGGCTGGCCGGCATTGCCGGCGGGATCTATGCCTACTATTACCAGTATGTGAGTCCTGAGCAGTTTGAAATTCTACAATCGGCAATGATCCTGACCATGGTCGTGGTAGGCGGCATGGGGTCGCACTGGGGGCCTGTCGTTGGCGCGATGTTGTTGTTGATCTTGCCGCAGGCAATCAGCTTTTTGAACCTTCCGTTAAGCATCATGGCGCCTTTGCAGGGGGTGATATTTTCATTGCTGGTTATTCTTTTTCTGTTCTTGCGCCCTCAGGGCCTTGTCGCGCCGCGCAAGCGTCAACACTGAGGAGGCATCATGGCAACGGTCATATCGCTCGATCAAGTCTGCAAACGTTTTGGCGGCATTGTCGTGGCCGATCAGATATCGCTGGAGATACAACGAGGCGAAATTCTCGGGTTGATCGGCCCCAATGGGGCAGGCAAGACGTCGCTGTTCAATTTGATCTCGGGTGTATTCCCGGTGGACTCGGGCTCCATTTCTGTAGGTGGCCAGAGTCTTGACGGCCTGCCTTTGCATCGCCGCGCCCGGCTGGGCGTGGCGCGCACCTGGCAGAATATGCGCCTGTTTTCGACAATGACCGCGTTGGAAAACATGCTGATCGCCCCGCGTGATTATCCGGGCGAACGGCTGTCCCATATCGTGTTGCATCCACGAAATCTCGCAAAAACCGATGCGGCGCTACGCGCGCAGGCCATGTCGATATTGGCCCGGATGAAACTTGATGCCATAGCCAACACCAGCGTTAATGACATCCCGTTTGGCCAGCAGAAGCTGGTCGGTTTGGCCCGTGCCCTCATGAATGATGGCGATTGCCTGTTGCTCGATGAACCTATGGCGGGAGTCGAGGGGCATGCCTACGACACGATGAAAGCGATTGTGCGCGAAGAGGCCGAGGGGGGAAGGGCGGTGTGCGTGGTTGAGCATAACGTCTCTTTCATCAAGGATTTATGCAACAGTGCCGTGTTCATGGCTAGCGGGAAAATTCTTGAGCGCGGCAGCGTCGAGAGCCTTCTTTCCAGCAAAACATTGGCCGAATTGTATTTCGGTGCATAAGCGTTCGAGAAAAGAGAGCCTACCGTGTTGAATGTCGATAACGTGAACGCCTATTACGGCAAGCTGCAAGTACTCCATGATCTGTCGTTGAAAATCGATGATGGGGAGCGCGTCGGAATATTTGGGCACAATGGAGCAGGCAAAACAACCCTGCTTAAAAGCTGTGTGGGCGATATGGCGCACATGACCGGGCGTATCGAGTATGGAGATCGGCGGGTTGTACCTGGACAGGTTCACCTGAACGTACGGGCCGGAATTGCATTCGTGCCGCAAGGGCACAACGTATTTCGCGATTTGACCGTAGAACAGAACCTGCGTATTTCCGGGCTGCTGCATGATCCGGCCTATAGCGAAACCGTGTGCCGGATATTTCCTGTCCTGGGCCAAAGAAAGCGGCATCTGGCGGGCTCCATGAGCGGTGGCCAGCAGCAGATGCTGGCGCTGGGAATGGGGTTGATGACGCGTCCGAGCCTGCTGTTGCTGGACGAACCTACGACAGGCCTGGCTCCCATCATTGTGAAGGACGTACTGGAATGCATCAGGCGGGTTAATCAGGATGAAGGCACGACGGTGGTCATCGTCGAGCAAAATGTACAGGCGGCCTTGAAACAGGTGGAGCGCGCGCTGGTGATCAAGTCGGGGCGCATTATTTTCGACGGCCCCAGCCAACAATTGCTGCAAGAAGAAAGCCTGTGGCATTTGTTCTGAGAAAGAACCGCCTCAATGCGATATCGCCGAGGAAATCGATATGAATGAACACGAACTGCGTGAAGCTGCAGGCCGTGAGTTGCAAGCGTTTGTCCAATGGTCTGTTAGCCAGGAGCTGGCCGATATTCCCGGTTCGGCGCGCAAGAAGGCTGTCATGATCATGGCCGATGACCTGGCAGCCATGCTTTCCGCCGAACAGGAGCCTCAAGTCATTGCGGCGCATGCAGGCCTTGTGAAGCGAGGGCCTGCAGGCCGTGCATCGTTGTTTCGAAATGGCCGGCCGCAATTATCGATGGCCCAGGCGGCTATGGGTAATGCCCTGGCCGCAAGCTGGAATGAACTCGATGAAGGCTATCGGAAGGCTGTTTGCCATGCCGGCCTCTACACCTTGCCGGTTTTGTTCGCCATAGCCGAAAGCGAGCATATCGCCACGTCCGAAGTGATACGCGCTGGCGTCCTTGCGTATGAGACGACTGCACGATTTGCCAAAACCTGGTCTTTTCCGGCGCTTAAAATTCATCCGCACGCCTTGTTTTGCGCGGTCGGCGCTACCGCGTCGATTGGATTCCTTCGCCGTCTGCCCGCCGATATCATGTTGGCCGCGCTTTCCAACGCCGCCACGCTCGGTGTGGTCGGCCCGTACAGCCAGGCCATACGGGGCGCCCTGGTTCGCAATACGTGGGCAGCGGCCGGAATCTCCAACGGCTTTCATGCGATTGAATGGGCCCAGGCCGGCATTGCGGGCCTGGCGCAGACCCCGCATGATGTTTATTTTGAAACGCTCGGAAGCGATGCCGATCCGGCCAGCCTGACCGAGGGTTTAGGCCAGGAATGGGCCGTCGCATCGGGCTACCATAAGATCAATGCCTGCTGCCAGTATGCCCACTCGGCCATCGAGGCCATGCAGCAGATAGTGCATGAACAGCCCGATCTGCTGGGCGGGGCCGATGTGCAACGTATTCGTATCAAAACGCATCGCCTTGGACTCACGCTTAACGACTATCAGCCCACGACCACTTTGGGGGCCAAGTTTTCATTGCCTCATGCTTTGGCCACGTCGTTGGTTCATGGTCACGGCGGCGCGGCCGCATTCGATTCCAAAGCGTTGCAAGACGAGCGTGTCAAGCGCCTGCGCGCACACGTCGATATGTCTTTGGTGGTGCAGGAACTGCCATGGCCGCAGGATCGGCCGGCTTATTTGACCGTTGTCAGGAAAGACGGGCGCGAACACACGGCGGTTTGCCTGAGTGCGCGCGGAGGCCCCGATCTGCCTTTCGACGATGAGGAGTTATGGGAAAAGATACGCGGCCTATCTCAAGCCACGATGCCGGGCCTGTTGCCTGCGATGCGGCGCCTGCACGCCTGCGTGGCTGAAACAGCACAACATGGCGACCTGGAGCGCCCTTGGGGGCAATGGGTCGATGTGTTTTTCAGTAATCGGCCTATCGAGCAGAACCTTGGCTAATGACAGGAATTCGCAGATTATGGACAAAAATGAAAATGCTTGGGACATGGAGGTCGACGTACTTGTTGTCGGTGCGGGCGGCTGCGGATTGGCGGCGGCGATTGCCGCGCATGATGAGGGGGCCGATGTTGCCATTGTCGAAAAGATGGACCGGCCCGGGGGCAATACCTCACTAAGCACCGGTTCCGTTCCGGGAGCGGGCAGCCGTTTTCAACGCGCGGCGGGTATCGCCGATAGCGCCCAAACAATGGTGGACGACCTGCGGCGTATTGCCGGCGAGCACGATTTGCCCGACGTCAGCCGCGCGCTCGTATCGATTTCCGCCGAGTTGTGCGAATGGCTGGTTGATCGTGTCGGCGTGCGGTTGAGCCTGATCACCGATTACTGCCATGTCGGCCACTCGGTTCCGCGCTTGCATGCGCCGGTCTCGCGGCGCGGACAAGACCTGATGGATGACCTCCTCGCCGCCGTCGCGCAACGCGATATTCCGTTGGCTGTCGGCAACCCGGTACAGTCTTTATTGCGATCGCAACAGGGCCGGGTCATGGGAGTGCTCGTTGCAGGAAAAGGAGTTCAAACCTCTCGAATCAAGGCATCCAAAATTATTCTTGCGTGTAACGGATTTGCCGGCAATCGTGCTCTGGTCAAGGAATTTTGTCCCGAGATCGCCGGCGCCGAGTATTTTGGAGCCCTGGGCAGCACGGGTGAAGCGGTTGGGTGGGGCCGCGAATTGGATGCAGGCCTGGCCAATATGCAAGCCTATCAGGGCTATGCGGCGGTCGCTTATCCTCATGGGTCGCTGTTGTCCTGGACCACAATTGAAAAAGGCGGAATATTGGTCAATGCGGCTGGCGAGCGCTTTGGTAATGAGGATTTGGGCTATTCCGCATATGCCCGGCAAGTGCTTGCGCAGCAAACGCCGGTTTTTGCCATTTTTGACGAACGCATTAAAACGATCGCCTCCAAAGAAGAAGAATTTCGCGAACTGGCCGATCACGGTGGCATCAAATCGGCGGCGACCGTTGCCGAACTTGCCGCTAGTTTCAATTTACCGGCTGCGGCCCTGGCACGGACGGTGGATGCCTATACGATGGCTGCCGGCGCACAGGGCGATGATGTTTTCGGCCGACGCAAATTCGGCATGGCGCCTTTGCAGGGGCCGTTCTGGATATGCCGGGTTACGCCTGGCCTGTTTCATACGCAAGGCGGCTTGGCGATTGATGCGGCCGGCCGCGTATTAAAGGCCGACGGCGAGCCGATTCCCAATTTGTTTGCGGGCGGAGGCGCTGCGGGAGGGATTAGCGGCCGGGCCGGCGCGGCCGGCTATGCCTCGGGCAATGGCCTGTTGTGCGCGTTGGGTCTGGGTTATTTAGGTGGTAGAGCCGCTGCCGGGGAATTGCGTGCGGCTTTCAAGAGAGAACCTTCGTGACCTTAAGTGAGATCGTCAGCGATTTTGCCTTGTCGCTGCGCTATCAGGATATTCCCGCTGACGTCAACGAGTTGGCCAGGCTGCATACCCTCGATGCCATAGGAGTGGGCGTGGCGGCGTCGGCGGGCGCGGTCCAGCGCAATATGCTCAATCGCATGGTGCAGGGTCAGGGTGCGAGCATGCGAGGCTGTAGTGTATTGGGCGATTCTCGTCAGACGGCCGCCGCGACGGCGGCTCTTTTGAATGGAACATTCATCCACGCTCTTGAGTACGATGATACGCATATGGCGTCTATCGTCCATGGAAGCGCCGTATTGGTGCCTAGCGCTCTGGCCGCGGCCGAACAGAACGCGCTTACCCTGGCCGATTTAATACGATTGATCGTTATCGGCTGGGAAGTCCTGATCCGGGTCGGCCTTGCTGCTCCCGGCGCGTTTCAGCGTCGCGGTTTTCAGGTCACTTCGGTGGCCGGCACGCTGGTGTCGGCGTTGATGGCTTCCCTTGCCTCTGGCGCGACACGTGATGAACTGGTGTCTGCGCAAGGCATTGCGGGTAGTCAGGCATCAGGGATATTCGAGTTTCTGGCTGAAGGCTCTACCGTAAAGTCGCTGCATCCGGGCTGGGCGGCGCACGCCGGTGCGCTGGCGGCCCAACTGGCGGCGGCTGGAATGACAGGGCCCTCCACGGTATACGAAGGCCGTTACGGTTTATATAACACCTACACCGACGCGCAGGGCGCCGCCGACAACTTGCGGCGGCAACTCGCAAGCCTGGGCGAGCATTGGTTTTTGCGCGAAGCGGCGTTTAAGCTCTTTCCGTGTTGCCATTACATTCATCCGTTTCTTGAGTGTGCGCAACAACTGAAGTCGCAATGGGGCTCGACATTGGCTGTTGACTCCATCGAGTGCCGTGTTCCGGCGGGGGCCGC
Source organism: Paralcaligenes ureilyticus (assembly GCF_004346225.1). Classification (GTDB taxonomy): domain Bacteria; phylum Pseudomonadota; class Gammaproteobacteria; order Burkholderiales; family Burkholderiaceae_B; genus Paralcaligenes; species Paralcaligenes ureilyticus. Next base: position 37,847 of record NZ_SMAJ01000013.1, read on the forward strand.
GGCGATTATTTGCGAACCTTGGGAACGCAAGCAGCAGCCGAAGGTCTTGAATGAAGCCAAGTACAGCCTGCCGTATTGCCTGGCTTTGGTTCTTCTTGATATTCCTGTCGTTGCTGCGCATTTTATCGACGGCGAGGTGAACGCGCAGGCGGTCGCTCTTGCCCGGAAAATATCGTGGATTCCGCTGTTGCACGATAACTTCCCGACCCAGTTCGAGGCGGAGATAAGCATCACTTTGAATGATGGGAAAAAAATTAATGCACGCGTCGATCAGGTCAAAGGCAGCGCACAACGGCCGGCATCAACCACCGAAATTCAAGCCAAGTTTCTATCGAATACCAAAAACCTATATGCCCCCGAGGCGCAGCAGCGCCTGATTCATACATTGCTCGCTGCTGCGCCCGATACGCGAGTCGCCGACCTGAGTGCGGATTTGCGCGCGTCTGGCTGCAACTGACGGTGCCGCTACAAAACGTGTCCGTAGCGGGTGTAGTGGCAGCCCTTGTGGCTGCCAAAATCGTTGCCAATCAAGATGGCACTTGCAGAGGCATACCAGTGAATTATGCGGCACCATCTGACAGCAGAAGCATGACGTTCGTTCGCCATCGAGTGGAGCTCCCATCAAGTGTCGGCAGCGCCTGTTTGGCCTCTCAAAGGCGCCAAGAGCGGCGATAGGCCGTTATGATCGATTTCCTGCATCAATGCCAACAAGCGGCCGATCTCGCCTTTGGGAAAGCCTTCGCGGGCAAACCAATTAAGATAATGTCCCGGCAGATCGGCAATCAGGCGGCCCTTGTACTTGCCGTAAGGCATGGTACGCGTCACCAGGAGTTGCAGGTCTTCGGGGTTCATCGTCGCCAGCCTTTGTTGCCGCTAACGGAGCCTGATTCGTATGGATTGGCTTATCACATGCGCAACAGTCCCAAACACCAGCCCCCAGAACGCGCTGCCTATGCCCATGAGCGTGAGTCCGGACGCAGTCGTTACAAACGTGATCAGGGCTGCCTCGCGTCCGCTCGCCTCGTCAAGTGCCCCCGCCAGGCTGTTGCCGATAGTGCCCAGTAGCGCCAGGCCTGCGATGGCCGCCACCAGTTCCGGAGGGAAGGCCGTGAACAGCCCAACCACCGTTGCGCCGAAAATACCGGTTGCCAAGTAAAAGAGCCCAGCCCATATCGAGGCCAGATAGCGCTTTTCGGGATTGGGGTCGGCGTCCTTGCTCATGCAGATGGCCGCGGTAATGGCGGCCAGATTAAAGGAAAAACCGCCAAACGGGGCCAGCAGCAAACCCGTTATTCCCGTCCAGCTGATAAGCGGCGATGCCGGCACTTGATAGCCGTTGGCGCGCAGCACCGCCAGGCCCGGTACATTCTGGGAAGTCATCGTGACGATGAACAGAGGAATGCCGACCCCGATCAAGGTTGAAACGGAAAAGCTGGGCATCATGAATACGGGGGTCGCAGGAGCCCAGATCAAGGCATCAAGCTGTAGAAGGTTTTGCACCGCTGCCCACACAATACCTACCGCCAGCGCCAGCGGAACGGTATAGCGAGGCAGCCATTGCCGGGCCAGCAAAAAGGTGAGGAACATGAGGCCGACCAGCACCAGTTGGGTCTGCATGGCGGTAAACAGGTTCATCCCGAAGCGGATCAGTATCCCGGCCAGCATGGCCGAGGCAATGGCCTTCGGGATGTAATGCATGATTTTTTGGAACCAACCTGTGATTCCGCATACCGTTATCAGAAGCGAGCAAAAGAGGAAGGCGCCAATCGCCTCGGACATGCTCAGGCCGGTCAGGCTGGTGGCCAGTAGTGCGGCACCGGGCGTGGACCACGCCGTCAGCACCGGACTGCGGTAATAGAGGGACAGCCCGATGCAGGTTACGGCCATGCCTACGCCCAGAGCCCAGAGCCATGAGTCCAGTTCGGCTGGAGTTGCCCCGGCGGCGTGCGCCGCCTGAAAAACAATGGCTACCGAGCTGGTGTAGCCGACAAGTACCGCAATGAAGCCGGCAGAAATGTGGGAAATCTTGAACCAGTTGCTCACAGCGGCCCTTCTTGGCTAAGAACGTGTGGCGCCATTCTTTTATCGGGCGCAAAACCGGCATGCTCAACACTTGAGGGCGGTTTCTAATTTAGATAACTAGATGGTGCCCCCCCCGTGAGTCGAACACGGCACCAACGGATTATGAGTCCGCTGCTCTAACCAAGCATGAGCTAGAGGGGCAAATGAGGCCGGCCATCTTGGCTATTTGCGTGCTGCAAGTGCAAAAACGATGGCCGCATCACCAAGCGCGAAATTATCGCACAATCCGAAGATCGTTGCTGGACAAGGGCTTGCCAGCTTCAGACCTTCCAAGAATACGTGCTTTTCTTGTTTCCCTAACTCCGACACTATGGGGACAAATTGTTGAGAAAATCACCGTCTAAAAGAGGCAATTTATTAAGAAAATCGCTGTTTTTAGACAGTAAGAGCGTTATTACACAGAAAAGGGCGCTTGTGTTGCACTATTACTATTTATTATCAATGGGTTATTGATGATTTAACAGTGGAAATTAAGGGTGTTTACTCGGCAACGCGATGCACGAAATTGTCACCACAGTGTCACCGGAAAACGGCCTGTGCCAAGCGCTCTCCCTGCAAGTGGTGGGGTTGCCTAGGCCGGCGTGTTTAATGGCTTGCGGGGGCGAATTGCTGCGGTATGGAGTAGCCGCGCTCTTTTGAAGCTTTTAAGTGCGCCGCCTCTTTCTCTGTCGGGTGTGGGACAACCTTGCTCAAGGTTTCTGCCCATACTACTATTCCGAAATCCAGTTCGGCGTCAGATGTCAAAACAAGGAGATAAATGATGTGCAAATCATGTGTAAAGAGTGCCGTACTGGGCAATTCGCCCGCGTCGCCTTCCAGGCGGGCTGCCATTGGCATGATGGGTGCGCTCTCATTGCTTGGCATATCTACAGCGGGCGGGGTTGCGTACGCAAAATCCCCACCCAAACCGGGTAACGTACTTTCACCCGATCAGGCAATTAAGCGCTTGATGGAAGGAAACAAGCGGTACACCTCGGGTAAGACCCAGAGCCGAAGCTTTGCCTCGACACGTGCAGTATTGGCCGGTGGGCAAAATCCCTATGCTTCTATTTTGAGCTGTGCTGATTCGCGCGTCAGCCCCGAATTATGTTTCGACGAAGAAAGGGGTGATCTGTTCGTGACGCGCGTGGCAGGCAACTATGTAACCACCGATATTCTGGCAAGCTTGGAATATGGCGTCGCAGTTCTGAACTCGCCGCTGATTATGGTGCTGGGACATACCAGTTGTGGCGCGGTGAGTGCGACTGTCAGTGCACTGGAAAAACACGCCGAATTTCCAGGCCATATTCAAAGCATCGTCACGGCGCTGATGCCGGCCGTACGCGCCGCCGCTTCCAAACCCCATCAGGGTACATTGCTTCACGCGGCTACCATTCAAAATATCAAACAGAACGTCCAGCAATTGCAAGAAGCCACGCCAATACTGAGCAAGGCGGTTCAGGCCGGCAAGGTCAAGGTCATCGGCGGCCTCTATGATCTCAAAACAGGGCGGGTAGAGCTCGTCGCATAAGCATCAGGAGGAACCCGGATCTATGAGCTAATGGCCTCTCCCTATTGTTTGGCAGAGTGTACGGCTGGGGATCACCGAAAACGCAATCTTCAGTCTACCGTCTGCCGTTGACCATTGTTGGCGTAATTTTTTTCAGGTAGGTAGACAGGGCTTTGCGTAGCGTCGGCGCATCTTGCTTGCCAAACTCAAAGACGCCGCGCTTGATCGCGTCTTCAGTTTGGATAGCCCACGTGTGCGCTGATCGCTTGTCTAAAAATGTTTTATTGACTATCGGGTTGCCTGTTACTCGGATACGCACTGAGTTTTTGTAGCGGCACCCCTTGTGGGTGCCAAATCTGTTAATAGCCGGATCGTGTCTTGCGTCGATGACAGGCACGAGGCCTGTCGCTACAAGAACGTATCCCTGCGATGTCGATTAGTCTGCCGTCCGGTCTTGCGAGATTGCATAAAGCAGGCTACCGTACACGAGGGAAATGAGAAGCCCGGCGCTGTTTATCGGCGCTATGCGCTCGCCTGCAACAGGCGTGCGGCCTGCAAATAAGAAAGAGGGTCGTATGGTTGGGATCAGAACACTTGCCTTGGGGTTGTTTTTGTCCGGCACCACGGTCATGGCGGCCCAAATAACGCAGTTCTCCCCGCAGGGCGAGGTCGCCAGAATTGAAAGCGTGAACGCGATGTTCGATGTGCCTGTTGTCCAGTTTGGTGCCCCGCGAGTTGCGGCGCCGCTGGATGTGACTTGCAACGATGCGAGCGTCAAGGGCGCGGGCCGTTGGGTCGACGCCAGACGCTGGACCTACGTGTTCACCAACCCTCCCGGAGCCGGGGTGAGCTGCACGGCGGCGGTCAATCCGGCGTTTCGCGCGATGGATGGCAAGGCCCTGACCGGCAAAAGCCGGTTTTCGTTTACGACGGGCGGCCCGCGCATCAGCTCTTCGCGCCCCGATGGCGACCATATCAGCGAAGATCAGGTTTTTGTATTGAAGTTCAACGGCGCGGTCAAGGCAGATTCTTTGGTGGGTAGCGCCTCGTGTCTGGTCGAGGGTTTGGGCGAGGCCGTGCCGGTGCGTCTGATTACGGGCGTTGATCGCCACGCGATTCTGAAGGTTAGCTATTACCCGGTTCCCGCCGATGACGATGCGTCGGTGCAGTTGCTGCAATGCAAGCGCCGTTTGCCCGCCGATGCCAAGGTGCAATTGAAGGTGGGCCCGGGCGTTCAGACGCTTTCAGGGGTTGCCTCCACAAGCGCGGAACCGCTCAACTACACGGTGCGCGCGCCGTTCAAGGCGACGTTCAGCTGTCAGCGTGAAAACGCTCGCGCGGCCTGCAACCCGGTGCTGCCTGTCAGTCTTGTTTTCAATGCGGGTATTTCGTACCAGGATGCACAGAAGGTTCGCTTGAAAACGCCGTCAGGTGAGCGTACTCCTATAGAGGATAAGCAACCGGATCGCAGCGGGTCGGTGACCGAGGTTCGATTCAATGGTCCTTTACCCGAACTGGCTCAGATGAGCCTGGTGCTGCCCGCCGATTTAAAGGATGACGCCGGCCGGGCATTGAGCAATGCGGACCAGTTTCCCCTGTCGGTCAGTACGGCGGCGTTTCCGCCTTTGGTGAAGTTTGCCGCGGCGCCGTTCGGTGTTATTGAGCGCTTTGCGAATCAGCCCACCGGGGGTTCCGAGGCGGACTACCCCGCCAGCGTGCCCTTGACGGTGCGTAATGTCGAAGCCGCCTTGGCGAGCAAGGAATTAAGCGTCTCAACCGGCAAGGTCAGCGACTACACGCCGCAAGACGACGCGGACGTGCTGCATTGGTTTGCGCGGGTTGCGCGGCTCCAGGAAGGCAACTGGACGCCGGCGCAGATAAAGGAAATCATGGCGAATAAAAAGCCGGATTCCAACAAAGGGAAAACGGTCGATACCCGTGAAATATCGATGCTTGGTACGGTGGCCGCGGCTCGCAAACTGACCCTGCCCGGCGCGGCGAAGAACGATGTGCGACCCTTCGAGGTGATAGGCATCCCGGTCGATCCGGGCTTTCACGTGCTGGAGATCGAATCGCCCCGTTTGGGCGAGTCGCTGGTTGCTTCCCAAAAGCCCATGTATGTGCGCACTTCGGTGCTGGTAACTAATTTGGGCGTGCATCTGAAACGCGGCCGTGACGATACCCTGGTGTGGGTGACGACGCTGGATGACGGCAAGGTGGTACCCGATGCCGCGATTGCTGTTTTGAATTGCAGCGGGCAATTGCTGGCGACCGGCAAGACCGATGCGCAGGGCCTGTGGCATTACCCCAAGGCTTTCTCCCGCTATGAAGAATGCGAGGATACGGGGCTTAGCGGGATTTTTGTGTCGGCACGGATTCCGGCCGATCACCCGCTGGCCCGTCACAAGGCGGATTATGCGTTTGTGTTGTCCACCTGGGATCAAGGCATCGAGTCGTGGCGTTTCAACGTGCCGACCGACAATAGTCCGAAGCGATCGGTGGTTGCGCATACGGTCTTTGACCGCACCCTGCTGCGAGCGGGAGAGACCGTGTCGATGAAGCATTTCGTTCGCGACGAAACTCGTCGTGGCCTGGAGCTGCCGACGGATATCGGCACGCTTCCCGATACACTGGTGGTTATGCATGAAGGCTCGGGCGAGCACTACGATCAAGCTCTGACGTGGCATCGCACGGCGTCGGGCGGGCTCGATGCCGCCAGCCGCTTTGCCATCCCGAAGACGGCCAAGCTGGGCAACTATAGTGTGACGCTGGTGCGTAAAGCCAGTCAGGCGGCGCGGTCCGGCGACGATGGCGGGCAGGACGCAAGCAGCAGTTTGTACAGCGGCGGTTTTCGGGTCGAGGAGTTCAAGTTGCCGGTGCTTTCGGGCAGCCTGAAAATTGCGGATGCGGTCGGCGATGCGGTCCTCGTGGCGCCCAAGTCGCTCAATGCCGATGTGCAGATATCCTACGTGTCGGGCGGTGCGGCGGGACAGCTGCCGGTAAGCCTGTCGGGGGTGACGCGCCCCAAAAGTGTTTATTTCGACGGTTACGACGATTATTCTTTTGATCCGCCCCGAAAAGAAGAGTCCAGCGTCGATGAGAACGGGGACGGCGAGCAGCCGTCGCCGGCCGACACGCAGTCGCTGTTTTTGAATAAGAAAGCGCTGGTGCTCGATGCCCAGGGCGGCGGACGCGTTACGGTGGATACGCTGCCTGATTTTTCCCGGCCGCAAGACCTGGTCTTTGAGGCAAGCTTCCCCGATCCGAATGGCGAGATCCAGACGTTAAGCCAAACCGTGCCGGTATGGCCGGCCGCTATTCTGGCGGGCATACGCGCCGGCAGTTGGGTAACCTCGGGCGAGGCGACGAAAATACGCGCTGTGGCGTTAACGCCGGCGGGTGCGCCGCAGGCCAACGTGGCGATGTCCGTCAAGGCCGTGCAAACCGTCAGGTATTCCACCCGTAAACGTATGGTGGGCGGGTTCTATAGCTACGATAGCCACACTCAATCGCGCGATCTGGGCACCGTATGTCAGGGCCAAACCAATGACAAAGGCCTGCTTGAATGCTCCGTAGCATTGAAAGAATCCGGGTCAATACAATTGGTGGCCAGTGTGGCCGACCGCCAGGGCCACGTTTCACGGGCTGCCACGACCATCTGGGTCTATGGAACGGCCCAGGCCTGGTTCGGCGGCGCCAATGACGACCGCATCGACGTCATTCCCGAGAAGAAAACCTACAAGCCGGGCGAGACGGCCCATTTTCAGGTGCGCATGCCATTTCGGGAAGCCACGGCCCTGGTGGCTGTTGAGCGCGAAGGGGTGTTGGCGACGCAGGTGGTGACCTTGTCGGGGGTTGATCCAACGGTCAGTGTGCCGATCAAGCCCGAGTGGGGGCCTAATGTGTATGTGTCCGTTCTGGCGCTGCGCGGCCGGGTGCGCGAGGTGCCGTGGTACTCCTTCTTTACCTGGGGTTGGCAACAACCGCAGGCCTGGTATGACGCCTACAAGGGCACGGGGAAAGATGCTTACGCCGCGGCGACGCAGTTTGTCGACTTGTCCAAGCCGGCCTTTCGCTTCGGCCTGGCGCAAATCCGGGTGTCCGACACCGAGGATCAACTGGTCGTTAAGGTGACGGCCGATAAAAAGACGTATCAGGTGCGGGGCAAGGCGACGGTAACGGTGCAGGTCAATACGCCTGACGGCAAGCCCGCCGCCAATGGCCAGGTGGCGTTTGCCGCGGTCGATCAGGCCTTGCTGGAATTATTGCCCAATAATAGTTGGGACCTGCTAAATGCCATGCGCCAGCTGCGCAGCTACGGGGTGGAAACTTCGACGGCCCAGATGCAGATTGTGGGCCGGCGCCATTACGGCCGCAACGCGTTGCCGGCGGGCGGCGGCGGAGGCAAAAGCCCGACCCGCGAATTGCTCGATACCTTGTTGCTCTGGCAGCCCAATGTGCAACTGGACCAGAACGGGCGCGCCCAGATAACCGTGCCATTGAACGATTCCATTACGCAGTTCAAATTTGTGGCGGTGGCCGATTACGGCGCGCAGCGTTTTGGCACGGGCAGCACAAGCGTGGCGACCACTCAGGATTTGCAGTTGATTTCCGGCTTGCCGGCCCTGGTTCGAACCGACGATACCTACCAGGCCATGGTGACGGTGCGCAACACCACTTCGCGCGCGATGAAGGTCGAGGTCAGTGCGGGCGTCAGCGCCGTCGGCATGGCGGGTCAGTCGCTGGCTGCGCAAACGCTGCAGGTCGCGGCCGGCGCCGCTCGGGTGGCCAGTTGGACGGTGCGGGCGCCCAATAGCGATGTCGAGGGCTCAAGTACGTTGAAGTGGACGATGCAGGCACACGAACTGGCCGATGTCGGCGCGGTGGCGGCGCCCGCGTCCGATCGCCTGTCCGTCACTCAAACCCTGGTGCCCAGCGTGCCCGTCACGGCCATGCAGGCCACCTTGTTGTCCGTCGATGCGCGTCAACCTTTGACCCGCCTGCCCGTCGGCGTGCCCAAGGGCGCCTTGGCCGGTCCCGACGGCCATGCGCGCGGCGGGCTGGTCATTACGCTGCAGTCTTCATTGGCGGGCGGTTTGCCGGGCGTAAAGCAGTGGTTCCTGAACTACCCTTACACATGCCTCGAGCAGCTCAGCTCTGTGGCGCTGGGGGTTCGCAGCGTCAAGCGTTGGCAGGCGTTGATGCAAGGCCTGCCCAACTATCTGGATAGCGATGGCCTGCTGATGTATTTTCCAGGCATGCGCCATGGAAGCGAAGTGTTGACCGCTTACGTGCTGGCGGCCAGCAACGAGGCCCAGGCGCTGGGCCTGCCGTTTGCTTTGCCGTCGGCTGTCCAGGCATCGATGCAGCGCGGCCTGCTGGCGTTTGTTCAGGGGAAAATCGTGCGTCGCTACTGGTCGCCGCAGGAAGACCTGGATGTGCGCAAGCTGCTCGCGCTGGAAGCCTTGTCGCGCGTGGGTCCGGTGAATGCCCGTTTGCTCGATAGCATTGCGATCAAGCCCAATAGCTGGCCGACTTCGGCGGTGATCGATTGGCTGGCTTTGTTGCAACGGGTGCCGTCCATTCCCGATCGGGCGGCGCGATTGGCGCAGGCGACGCAAATCCTTCAGGCGCGCATGCTGGTGCGCGGCACGGAAATGGTTTTTCCCGACGATACCCAGAACAACTGGTGGTGGCTGATGGTCGGCCCGGACGTCAATATGGCTCGCCTGATACTGACCACCCTGGGGCAGCCGGGCTGGGACGAAGACATGCCGCGTATGGTGCAAGGCTTGTTGCGTGCGCAGGTTCGGGGCGCCTGGCGCACGACGACCGCCAATCTGATGGGCAGCCTGGCGTTGGAGAAATTTGCGCAGCATTACGAAAAAACGCCCATTTCGGGTCAAACGCTGTTGCGCCTGGAATCTGACAAGCAAGGCCAGACCATTAACTGGAGCGCTATTCCTGTAAAGGCCGGGATCCGGTCCAGGCAGGTGTTTCGACCGTGGAGGGCATCTTCCGATACCTTGCTGATCGAGCAAAACGGCGCGGGGCAAGGCTGGGCGACGGTGCGGTCCATGGCGGCGGTGCCTCTGATCAAACCGTTGATGGCGGGCTATCGGATTACGCGCACGGTGACGCCGGTTTCTCAGGCAACGCCGGGCGTCTGGTCGCGCGGCGATGTGTATCGCGTCAAGCTGGATATTGTGGCCGAGGCGGCCACCACCTGGGCGGTGCTGACCGACCCGGTGCCGGGAGGGGCGACCATCCTGGGCAGTGGGCTGGGGCGCGATTCTTCGATTTCCGCGACGACCGAGACAGCCGACAACGAAGCCTGGCCGAGCTTTATCGAACGCGGTTTCGATTCCTATCGGGCTTATTATGAATACTTGCCCAAGGGTGCGAGCAGCGTCCAGTACACCGTGCGCTTGAATACCGTCGGGCAGTTCAAGTTGCCGCCCACGCGTATCGAGGCGATGTATCAGCCGGATGTGTTCGGCGTGGCGCCCAATAGCGCTGGCGTGGCCGTACGGGCCGATAAGCAGCCGTAGTAGGGGGGCGATTTGATGCGTGCGACTGTACAGGCCATGGAGCCGTCAAGGTGGATGGGGCGGCGGCCAGGCCGGTGGTTGACGGCCAGTGCGCTCGCTGCGTGCGTGCTGGCATGCGCGCCGGCGCTCGCCGCATTGCCTTCGTACCAGCAGGTCAAGGAGGCGTATCGCGCCTCGGATGTGCGGGTGCTGGATCGCCATGCCGGGCTTTTGCAGCGGGTGCGGCGTGATTATCAGGGGCGCCGCGGCGACTGGGTGGCTTTGGGCGATATTTCGCCCGCTTTGCAAAGCGCCGTCATCTTTTCTGAAGACCGCCGTTTTTACAGCCATGCGGGGGTTGATTGGGAGGCGCTGGCCGCTGCGGCCTGGGGCAATGTGTGGCACAGCCGGCATCGTGGCGCCTCGACGATCAGCATGCAATTGGTGGCCTTGCTTGACGCCGAGTACGCTCGCAGCGGCTCGGGCCGCACGGTTTTGCAGAAAATCGACCAGGTACTCGAGGCTCGCACGCTCGATCAGCATTGGAGCAAGCCGGAGATTCTCGAAGCCTATCTGAATCTGGCGGCGTTTCGCGGCGAACTGGTGGGCGTGGACGCGTTGGCCCGGGTGCTGTTTCAAAAGCATGCCAGTGGGCTCGATGCTCGTGAATCGGCCGTGGCCGCCGTCTTGCTGCGTGGCCCCAACGCGTCTGGATCGGTACTGACGCAACGCGCCTGCGGCCTGCTCAAGACCATGGGCGTGCCTCGGGAATGCGACGGGCTGGGCGATTTTATATATCGCAGCCTGCTGCACAAGTCGGCACCCAGAAGCGATACCGACAGTCTGGCGCCGCAGTTTGCCCAACTGGTGCTGGGGCGGAATCGGGTTGGCCCTGGCCAGGCCATTACGACGTCGATCGATGGCGCGTTGCAGCGCTTTGTGATCGATAGCGTTGATCGCAACGTGCGGGCTTTGCAAGCGAGCAATGTGCGCGATGCGGCGGTGGTGGTGCTGGATAACCGCAGCGGACAGGTCCTGGCCTACGTGGGCTCGTCGGGCGATTTGTCGCTAACGTCCCAAGTGGACAATGCGCGTTCCTTGCGTCAGGCCGGCTCTACCCTGAAACCTTTCCTGTATGCGCAGGCCCTGCAGCAAGAGCGTTTGACCACCGTGTCATTGCTTAACGATGGCCCGGTCAATCTGCCGACCGGCAATGGGATGTACATACCGCAAAACTACGACAAGCATTTTTCAGGCTGGGTGAGTGTGCGTACTGCGTTGGCCTCGTCGCTGAATATTCCGGCGGTGCGCGCGCTGGTGATGGTGACCCCCGATGCGTTTCAACAAAAGCTGGTGGCGCTGGGTTTGCCGCTGGATCGCAATGGCGATTTTTACGGCTATAGCTTGGCGCTGGGCAGTGCCGATGTCACGCTGCTAAGCCTGACCAATGCGTATCGGGCGCTTGCCAATCAGGGGTTGTATTCGGCGCCGCAATTTGCGCCGGACGCAGAAACACCGGTGCCGCAACGAGTTTATTCATCGGCCGCGGCGTGGATCGTGGGCGATATTTTATCGGATCGCCATGCGCGCACGCGCACTTTCGGCCTGGATAGCCCGCTCTCCACGCCATTCTGGACTGCCGTCAAGACGGGCACCAGTAAAGACATGCGCGACAACTGGACCATAGGCTGGTCGCAGCACTATACGGTAGGGGTGTGGGTGGGCAATAGCCATGGCGATAGCATGCGAGAGGTGTCGGGCGTATCGGGCGCGGGCCCCATCTGGCACGATGTCATCAGCTATCTGCAGCGCGCTCGGGACAGCGTGCAGCCGCCAAGGCCGCCTGGTGTTGCCGCGCGGTCGGTGGTCTTCGATGACAATGTCGAACCCGCTCGCCAAGACGTATTTTTGGGCGATACCGCGGTTAGCCGTGTGCATTTGAGCGCCGACAGGGTGCGGGTCGATTCGAATGCGTTGCATATTGCCCGGCCCGTGAGCGGCACGATTGTGGCCCTGGACCCGGACATCCCTTTCGTCAATCAGAAGATCTGGCTGCGCGCGGCCAATCTGGCCGGAGGGCTGCCGGCACGAGTGCAATGGCGAATTGATCAGAAGGTAATTGGACAGGGCGCCGAGCTACCCTGGGCGCCGTGGCCCGGCAAGCATGACATTGAATTGCTCGATGCAAGCGGCCAAGTGCTGGATCGGGTGTTCATTGAAGTGCGGGGCGCACAGGTCAAACACCTGGCGCAACCCTAGGTTTGTGTAGCGGCACCCCTTGTGGGTGCCATCGCCGCAAGACTTGCACAACACTTTTAAGAACGACTACCACTTTCCTGCTGCGAAATCATGTTTTGCCCGTGGACGATGATCGCGCCAAAGGCCAGCGCAAATACCACGGTAATGACAGCGACGACCATTCCGGCAGAAAATTTAGGTTTGTTGTCAGCCACAAGGCTCTCCAAAACAATTCAAAAAACAATTGATTATGGCAGGTTCCTGCTTACGTACTCATGAAATGCGAGCCATTTTTGCGTCTGCCTGGTTGCCGTGTCATGCCTTTTAATATTTGCACCTAAAAATTGACAAATGTTGGCTAGAGCACAGAAGCCATCCTGTTAAACTTTTATACTGCAGTGAATTATGAGGGGTATCCATGAAAATCGTTCGTTTGCTGGGCCGCATTATTGTGCCGGGCAGCCTGATCTTGCTGGCAGCTTGCCAGTCCGTGCCGGGCAAGAAAAATACAGCGGCCATATCGCCTCCCGAGCAAGCCGCCACGCCGCAGGCTACCCCGGAGGCCGTCCCGCAGCCGACACCTGCTCCGCAAGCCGCTACCCAAGGCGCCCCGGTGGCCGTTTTTCTCGCCGATACCCAAGTACAGGCGGGCTGGACTGCCGTGAAAATTTCCGAAGGCACCTTGTATGTGAACCCTCGGCCGGTTATCACGCGCACCGATCTGGCCAGCGTGCGTGCGGGGGCCGATAAGCAGGGAACCGGATTGTTGGCGCTCGACTTGAATAGCACGGGCAAGCAAAAAATTACGGACATCACGACCCAAAATCCCAACAAACGCTTGGCCCTGGTGGTAGGGCGCACCATGATGGCCGCTCCGGGATATTCGAAGCCGATAACGGCATCGCAGCTGGTCTTTGTGGTGGGAACCGAGCAAAACGCCATGGCGGCGGCCCAGGCCATAGCAGGCTCCGGTTCAAAGCCCGCGGCGGCGCCGGACGCGACCAGTCTTGCGCCGTCGGCTCCTTCTAGCGCTACACCGGTGCGTTGAGGCCGATGCACGCGTATCATGGATAAATTGCCGGGCTTGGGTTCAGGCGGCAGCAACAGGGGTGGCGGCTTGTGGCGGACACTACGGATTCGGATCGGATGAGGCAAGTTCCCGCCTACCAGGCGTTAAGCGGCGTATTTACACTGGGGTTCAAGTTTCTGGCCTGGATCAACGGGCTGGGCGTGCTGGTCGTGCTCCTGTGTTCGCTCGGTCTGGTGCAAAGCGATTTTTCGCCTGCCGTTTTACGTTTGCCGCTCACGGCTTTCACCGCCGGTCTGGCTTTTTGCGGCCTGGCTCTGCTCTGGTTCTATCTGGTTCATGCCAGCCTCTTTACCCAGCTCATTACCGGCCACGCCAGGCGCTCGCATTGGGTGCCTCTGTTTTGTGCGCTGGTGGCCTATACCTTGAGCCTGATGGCCTTTGTGATGGGGTGTTGGCTTACCCTGGGTGTGTCCAATCTCATGTCGCACGATACCGACCTGGCGCCGTCCTCTGACGAGCGTGGCATGACGCCCCAGGACCAGTCGGGCCGGACCCCCGAGCTTTACGCGCCCGGGCAGTTGGATGCGGTTTTTTTAAAACGCCACGTGATGTAGTGGCAGCCCTCGTGGCTGCCATCGTGGTCGGCACAGCCGACACAATAGCGGCTGATGTTTTTTTGATTCATTCGTCAAATTATGCTCGCCAACTTCATTTCCCAAGAATAAAATATACGCTTTGCGTATATATACTTGTGAGGTGATATGTCCGTTTCACAACAGGTCTTTTTGCGCGACGCGATGCGCCGCCTGAATCTTACTCGCGATATTTTCGCCACGCGCATCGGTGTCAAGCGGCGTGCACTGGATACCTGGCTGTTGCCGGAGGGTTCGCAAGAGTTTCGTTCCATGCCCGAAGTCGTGACCCGTTTCGTCACGGAGATCGTGGAAAACGACTCCTTGCTGCAAAAGTATGCGCAAAGCGCACAGTCAGGGCCTTTGCGTGATCGAATTGCCTACCAGGGCAAGCATCAGCTCTTGTCGGTGGATCAGTTTTCGCGTGAGTCGGTTGAAGAACTCTTTCGCGTGGCCGATTTGATGCAGCCGATTGCGCGGCGCCAGAAGGTGTCGCGTGTGCTCGAAGGGGCGGTGCTGGGCAATTTGTTTTTCGAAGCCAGCACCCGCACTCGTGTCAGTTTCGGCGCCGCGTTTTGCCGCTTGGGCGGGTCGGTGTGCGACACCACGGGCTTTACCTTTTCGTCCATGGCCAAGGGCGAGTCCATTTACGATACCAGTCGGGTCATGAGCGGTTATGTCGACGCCATGGTTATCCGCCACCCGGAAAAAGGCTCGGTGGCCGAGTTCGCCGAGGCCACGAACATTCCAGTCGTCAACGGCGGCGATGGCCCGGGCGAGCACCCCAGCCAGGCCCTGCTGGATCTGTACACCATATTGACCGAGTTTTCGCGCTTGGGAAAATTGCTCGATGGCGCGCATATCGCGTTGGTGGGGGATTTGAAGTATGGCCGTACGGTGCATTCGCTGATCAAGCTGCTGGCTTTGTATCGTGGGCTGACTTTTACGCTGGTGTCGCCACGGGGTCTGGAAATGCCGGATTACATTCTTGAACAGACGGGCAGGCTGGGCCATACCATTGAGCAGACGAATTCCCTGGCGGAAGGCCTGAAGGGTGCCGATGTGATTTATGCCACGCGGGTTCAAAAAGAGCGTTTTGTGGGCGAGGAGGTGGAAGGCTATACCGCCGATTTTCAGGTCAACAAGGCGATGGTCGATCAGTGCTGCGGGCCTGATGTGATTGTGATGCATCCCTTGCCGCGCGACAGCCGGGAAGGTGCGCATGATTTAAGCGTCGACCTGAATCACGATTCGCGGCTGGCGATTTTCCGGCAGACCGATAACGGGATTCCTGTGCGCATGGCCATTTTCGCCGTGTTGCTGGGCGTCGAGGGCCTGGTGCAGCATTCGCTGCGCGATGTGACCTGGAGTCCCCCGTCGCACCTGGGCCCCGACGATAGCGTTTTCCACGGCCTGGACTGATTGCGTTTTGTAGCGGCACCCTGTAGCGCCACCCTGTAGCGCCACCCCTTGTGGGTGGCATCCGTCCTTTCGCATTAATCTCTTCTTGCTTAGAACCTTCTATCCCCGCGCCGTGGCCGGTCAAGGCGCTACCGTTGTTGAAATTCACCCATGGCGCCAGGTTGTGATATGACAGCTACAAGGGCTGTCGCTACATGACGAACAGTCACGTTTTTGTAGCGGCACCCCTTGTGGGTGCCATTTCAGCGCACAATCCACCCGGCCCACGTCAATACCCTAAACCGTTTTCTTCTCGCCGCCCAGCGCCTCGACCAGGGCGCTGATCAATTGCGTCAGCTCGCCTGTCATCAATGCCATGTCCGAATCGAACTGTTCGTCGTCGTTGTGCGAGGCGTTTTCCTGGCCTTCGCGTAAGACGTCCAGAGGCGTTACGCGTTTGATATCCAGCCCTTCGGTCAGTACAAACGACACTCGGTCGGCCCAGGTGAGCGCCAGACGTGTGCACTGCTTGCCGGCCTGCACATGTTTTTGCACGTCGGCGATGTCGATGCTTTGCCGCACATAGCGAACGGCGGCCCGGGTTTCGCTCGTCGAGCGTAGTTCGGTGTCCTGATCGATGGTGAAGCCCGCAGGTGCCTGGTCGCCGATGAGCCAACTGGTCATGGCCGAGGCGGGCGATATTTCGACGTGCAGCAAATTGACGGGAAAAGGATCGATCGCTTTGGCCAGCATGCCCATTACCTCGTCGCTTTTGGCGGCCGCCGCCGCGTCCACGACCAGCCAATGGTTGCGGGTGTCGATCCAGACACGGGTATCGCGATAAATGCTGAAGGCTTTGGGCGTCAGTTCGTCGATGACCTGTTCCTTGATTTCCTTCATTTGTTTGCGGCCCGGCTTGTAGCCTTGCTGCTCCTCGATGTCCTGCGCCTTGGCGCGGGCCACCTGGTTGATGACGGTCGTGGGCAACAGTTTTTTGTCGGCCCGCAGGCTGATCAGGTGTTGGCCGTCGAGCGTGTGCACCAGCCCGCCGTTTTCACGGGGCGGCACCCAGCCCAGGCTTTGCATCTCTTGCGAGTTGCCGGGTTGGAAAGCGTGTTTTTCTAGGGCTGTCTGGAGTTCGTCGGTCGTGGATGACCAGGTGGGGGCGAGGCGGAATACTTTAAGATTTTTAAACCACATAATTTGAATCTGAATTGGGGTAAGAAAAGTTGCGTGAAGCGGGCAGCGGCGGAGACGGTCGTCGCCGGGTTTGGAAGCCCGCCGATTGTAAGCCTATTTTCAGCACGAACTATGCCGGTAGAAAAAGCCCCCACGCTTCGTCGCTGCGCGCCTCGCTGCCCCCCGAGGGGGCGTTTTTTGCCTTGGGGCGGCCCGGCGGCAAAAATAAGCCCCCACGCTTCGTCGCTGCGCGCCTCGCTGCCCCCCGAGGGGGCGCTTTTTGCCTTGGGGCGGCCCGGCGGCAAAAATAAGCCCCCACGCTTCATCGCTGCGCGCCTCGCTGCCTCCGAGGGGGCACATTTTGCCTTGGGGTGGTTCAAGGCAAAAAAAGGCCCGGACTGCCTAAGCACCGGGCCGATACACAAGCACACGATGTTGCGCCATAAAAAGGCTCGCGGGGAGCGCAACATAGTGATAGAGAGCAACTTGCGGGACGGTTGAACAGGGGGATCAATAGTTCCGCCGTCCGGATTCGCAAGCCCTACCTACGTTCCAGATTCTAGCCCGGTACCCTGACGTCCGCCTGAAAAGTATCGTATTGCGATATTTATTGGAAATAAAGCCCGAACCTTGTGACATGTCCGGATGGGTGAGCGGGCCTGTATAGGTAAGCCCGTGGCCGGATGGCATGCTAATCCGTGCACGCGAATCCATTATGGGATATGCAACCTGACCAGGCCAGAAGTGTCCGTACGCGAGAATACCGCGGTTTTAAACGATTAAAATAACTTTTGTATGTGTTGTGTATTGAGCGTTATGGGTGTTGTGGGAATGGTTTTGGATGTGAAGGTTTATGGCACCCACAAGGGGTGCCGCTACATGATTCACGGCCACGTTTTTGTAGGGGCAGCCCTTGTGGCTGCCATCGCGCACTTTCCGAAAATAACCGTTTGATCTTGAATATTTTTAACATACTGTCTATTCATACAGTATAATTTGATGTGATAATCACTTCCAGAATATGGTTTGGGCGCGATTTGCGCTCGTCTTCAATTTTTAGCCAAGGGTTCCTACATGGATGACAAAACTAGCAAAGCCGCTGCTTCTGAGCGCGCCAAGGCACTTGCTGCCGCCTTATCGCAAATCGACAAACAGTTTGGCAAAGGGTCTGTCATGCGTTATGGCGATAACGAGGTCGAACACGACATTCAGGTGGTTTCCACGGGTTCGCTAGGGCTTGATATCGCCTTGGGTGTCGGTGGTTTGCCGCGCGGCCGGGTGGTGGAAATCTATGGCCCTGAATCGTCGGGCAAAACCACGCTGGCCCTGCAGGTCCTGGCCGAAATGCAGAAAATTGGCGGCACGTGCGCGTTTATCGATGCCGAGCACGCGCTTGACGTCCAGTACGCTTCCAAGCTGGGTGTGAACCTGGACGACCTGCTTATTTCCCAGCCCGATACGGGTGAACAGGCGCTGGAAATTACCGACGCGCTGGTGCGGTCGGCGTCGGTTGATCTTATCGTCATCGACTCGGTGGCGGCGCTGGTGCCCAAGGCCGAAATCGAAGGCGAGATGGGCGATTCGCTACCCGGTTTGCAGGCTCGCCTCATGAGCCAGGCCTTGCGCAAGCTGACCGCCAGTATCAAGCGCACCAATTGCCTGGTCATCTTCATTAACCAGATCCGCATGAAAATCGGCGTCATGTTCGGCAACCCCGAAACCACCACAGGTGGCAATGCGCTTAAGTTTTACGCTTCGGTGCGGCTCGATATCCGCCGTATCGGCGCCATTAAAAAGGGCGATGAAGTGGTGGGTAACGAAACCCGCGTCAAGGTGGTTAAAAACAAGGTGGCGTCGCCCTTCAAGCAGGCCGAGTTCGACATCCTGTACGGCAACGGTATTTCGCGCGAAGGCGAAATCATCGATCTGGGCGTCGAAGCCAATATTATTGACAAGGCGGGTGCGTGGTTCAGCTATAGCGGCACTCGCATAGGCCAGGGCAAGGATAATGTGCGCGAATATCTCAAAGAGCATCCCGAAATGGCTATCGAAATCGAAGATCGGGTGCGTGAGCAATTGGGGGTAGTCGCCAAGGCGCGAGCCGTGGTGCCAGCGCTAGCGCCGGTCCAGGCTGAACCCGAAGCCGCCAAGTAGGCGACCTGGGTCGCTCATTTGGGTCGCTCATTTGGGTCGTTCATTTGGGTCGTTCTTATGCCAGATGTTATCGATAAAGACGAAGCGTTCGAGCAGCTGGCTTCGCCACAGGGCAAGAAAAAACCCGGGCCCAGCCTTAAAGCCCGGGCCGTGGGCTTTCTTTCTCGCCGCGAACATTCGCGTGTCGAACTTGAGCGCAAACTGGCCCCGCATGTCGATGATCCGGCCGAGTTAAAGCGCGTTCTCGACGACCTGGAGCGCGAACAATGGTTGTCCGATGCGCGCTTCGCGCAGGGTCTGGCGCACCGCAAGGCGCCGCTTCAGGGGACGGCGCGCATCATGCAAGAGCTCAGGCAGCACGGTCTGGCCGACGAACAACTTGAACAGTTGCGTGCTGAGCTGCAGTCCACCGAAGTCCAGCGTGCACGGCAGGTCTGGCAAAAAAAATTCTCGCAGCCTCCGGGCGATGTCAAGGAATACGCCAGGCAGTTCCGTTTTCTGGCCTCACGCGGGTTCTCCGCCAATTGTCTGCGCCAGATACTGGGCGACCCGGACAACGACGCCGGTTTCTGATCCTCGTACAAACCCTGTTTTGGGCTGCCAGGCTTTGGCCTGACCCGGATCTATATAGCCATGGCAAGCGAATCAACCCCGTCGGCATCCTGCTGCGGCAAGGCTTGCGCGTGCCGAACGACTTCGCCCAGGATAATGACGGCGGGGCTGGTCATATGCCGGGCTTGCACAGTGGCGGCCAGGTGTGTCAGGGTCGTGACGGCATGCCGTTGCGCGGCGCACGATACCTGCGCCGCGATGGCGACAGGAAGCGTCGCAGGAAAGCCCGCCGCCAGCAGTTCAGCCTGCAGCATATCCGGTTGGCTCATGCCCATATAGCACACGATCGTCAGGCCGCTGCGAGCCAGCGATGACCAGTCGGGGCGGGAGTCATCGACAGTGTGGGCGGTGACCAGCGTCACCCCGCGGGATACTTCGCGATGCGTGAGCGGCAGCCCCAGCGCGCTCGCGACGGCCAGCCCGGCCGTAATGCCGCTGATGCCTTCGACATCGATGCGGCGCTCTTTGAGCCAGGTCATTTCTTCTCCGGCACGCCCAAAAATGAAGGGGTCTCCGCCTTTGACGCGAGCGACCGCGTGGCCTTCCCGGGCGTACCGGGCCATCAATCGAAGAATGAAATTCTGCGGCGTGGACGCGCATCCGCCGCGTTTGCCAACCTCGATGATTTTTGTTCCGGGTTGGGCCAGATCCAGAATATCCCGACCCACCAAATCGTCGACCAGCCAGACCGTGCATTGCGCGAGGACGCGAGCCGCCTTGAGTGTCAGTAGCTCGGCATCGCCGGGGCCGGCGCCAACCAGCCAAACCTTGCCGGAAGAGGGCGGCCTTTCGGTGCGGGTAGATGTGTTCATGCGGCCAACTCCATCGCGGCGTGGTCTTGAATCATTCGTCTCATTTGCGGAACGCAGGACCCGCAGCCCGTGCCGCATTTCAGGCTGGCCTGGATTTCTTCCAGGCTTTTTCCCGCTTGTATGGCTTGGCTGATGGCGGCTTCGCTGATGTTCTCGCAGGCGCAGATGATGGCTGCGCGCACAGGCGGTTTTGTGCGCCCCATCAGCACCAGGATGACATTGTCCGGGGCGTTTTCGTCGTTGGCCCATTGCAGCAGAGCGGCTTCTGCGCGTGTGTCGCCCGTCAGCAAAAAGGCGCCCAAACCTTGTCCTGAGCGCCGGATGCGGCGGATGACGCCGCGAGCTGGATCGTCGAAAGCCAGATCGGCCTGATTCAGGTCCAGGTCGTCGATCAAGGCTAGAAGGGTAGCCGCGTCCGCCGTGGCCGGACCCGCCAGCCGCAGGCGCACCCCTTCCTGGCCGATGGCGGTCGGGACCACAACGGCGTACGGGAATGCGCTTAGCCATTTGCCCAGTCTTTGCCGCAAGGCGGCGCTCGGGCCCTGAATCCAGGCGCTGGCTTGCCACGGATAGTTGAGCGCCTCCAGGCCGACGGCGCTGTGTTTGAGTTCAGGCTGATGCGAAATCGGATCGCAGACGCTGTGGCTCAGTGCGTTGACGCCATCGCCCGCCATGAATGCACTGCCCCAATGCATGGGGATATAAGCGTGGCCGGGTTTGAGGCCTGTATCCCGCCGAGCTGGAGCGATGAACTCGCCGCGCCGCGATGTCACTTTGACCAGGGAGTCCTCGCCGATTCGGTAACGTTGCATATCGACGGGGTGCAGGTACATGCGCGGCTCTTCCTCGTGGCGCGTCAGCATCGGCGCGAGGCTGCTGCGGTTCATTGTGTGCCACTGGTCGCGCAAGCGCCCAGTGGTCAGACGCAAGGGGTATTGCGCAGACACCGGATCGGCGACGGGCGTGTAGCCTATGTCCATGAATCGGGCGCGCTGGCTTGCCGTCGGGAAAATGCCATCCTGGTACAAACGCACCGAGTCGGTGCGTGCCGACGTATAGGGCCATTGTTGAGGGCCTTCGGCTTCCAGCCTTGCGTAACTCAGCGCGCTGTAGTCCAGGTCGCGGCCAGCCGTGAATCGCGCATGTTCGGCAAAAATTTCCGCCTCGTCGCGATAGTTAAAGAGCGCCGCCTTGGCCGGAGCGATTTTTGCCGCCAGTTTTTTGGCGACGGCGCACGCCAGCCTCCAATCGGACTTGGCGTCGCCGGGCGGTTTGATGACGGCGCGCACGCGGCTGATCCGGCGCTCGGAGTTGGTGACGGTGCCTTCTTTTTCCGGCCACGTCGACGCGGGCAGCACCAGGTCGGCATAGGCCAGCGTTTCGGTATGAGCGAAGGCTTCCTGAACAATCACGAATTCGGCTTTGGCGAGAGCCGCGCGTACTTTGGTCTGGTCCGGCATGGAGTGGGCCGGGTTGGTGCCCGCGATCCAGAGCACCTTGATTTTTCCTGCCAGCACGGCATCGAACATGTCGACGGCCGTGAGTCCCCGGGTTTGGGG
This sequence comes from Paralcaligenes ureilyticus, assembly GCF_004346225.1. Classification (GTDB taxonomy): domain Bacteria; phylum Pseudomonadota; class Gammaproteobacteria; order Burkholderiales; family Burkholderiaceae_B; genus Paralcaligenes; species Paralcaligenes ureilyticus. The sequence continues at coordinate 59,565 of NZ_SMAJ01000013.1, forward strand.
CAATTGCTCTACGCCCCATAAGGCGGCGGCCTCCGCCCTGTGGGCGGCATTGTCCGGATCGCGGTGGCCGGGTAAAAGGGTGGCCATGCCGCCGGCCTCGCGGCCACCCATGGCATTGGGCTGCCCTGTCAACGAAAAAGGGCCGGCGCCCGGCCTGCCGATTTGTCCGGTTGCCAGGTGCAAATGAATCAGCGCCGCGTTCTTGGCGGTGCCGCTGCTCGATTGGTTCAAGCCCATGGTGTAGAGCGATAGTGTCGATTTGGACTGGGCGAACCAGCGGGCGCACTGGACGATATCGGCCGCGGGCACGCCGCATAGTTCTTCGGCCGATTTGGGCGTGAAGTCGTGGATGCGCTGTTTAAGCGCATCGAAGCCCTCGGTATGCTGTGCGATGTAATCGCGGTCGATCAGATCTTCCCACACCATGACGTTGAGCATGGCGTGAAATAACGCCACATCGGTGCCGGCGGAAATGGGCAGGTGCAGATCGGCAATCGCGCAGGTATCGGTGCGCCGCGGATCCACCACAATAATTTTCATGGCCGGGTTGCGGGCTTTTGCCGCTTCCAGGCGGCGAAACAGCACAGGGTGGGCAAAGGCGGTGTTCGACCCGGCGATGAATACGGTTTCGGCGCAATCCAGGTCTTCGTAGCAGGCGGGTGGGGCATCCGCGCCCAGAGTGAGCTTGTAGGCCGAGACGGCACTGGACATGCACAGCCGCGAGTTGGTATCGATGTTGTTGGTGCCCACGAGTGCGCGCGCCAGTTTGTTGAAGACGGCATAGTCTTCCGTCAGCAGTTGTCCCGAGAGATAAAACCCGATGGCGTCGGGCCCATGCTTGTCGATGGTGTCGGCCAGTACCCGGGCGGCAATCGTCAGGGCGCTCATCAAGGCGATAGGTTGGCGCGGCTCGTTTTTGTGCCGGCGTAATTGGGCCGACAAGATGCGGCTGCCATCGGCCTTGACCGTGGCCGCCAGATTCATCCCTTTGCTGCATAACTTGCCGTGGCTGGATGGGTGTTCCCTGTCTCCGGTCACCTCCACGACGCGATTGCCCTGGCTGCGGATTTGCACGCCGCAACCGGTGCCGCAGTAGCAGCATACGGACAGAACGGCGCGTGAGGACGCAGCCGGCTCGGGCACGGACGTGTCGTTCATGATCTACTCCTTGTGCGCAAGATTCAGGTAGACCGTATCGGCGTCGACCTTGACGGCGACGGTGCGCGCGCAACCCTGGTCGGGCGCCATGGCCTGGCCATCTTCGAGCCCGATGGTCCAGCTGTGCAAAGGGCAGGTGACCCAGTGGCCATGAACCAGACCGGCCGACAGGGGGCCGCCCTTGTGCGGGCAGCGGTCCAGAACGGCAAACACATGGTCGTCAGAGGCCCTGAATATCGCAATATTGTCGGTTCCCGTTTGCTGCACGACTCGCGCCCCCGCCCTGGGTATTTCGGCGAGAGGGCAAATGGCGGTCCATTCATGTATCAAAGTGCTTGTGTTCATATCAGCTTCACGCAGTCAGGGTTTCGAATTCACGCCGGGCAGCCGGGTTTGCAATGCGCTCGACCCAAGGATCTTTTTCAAACGACAGGGCAAATTTCAGGCGTGCATACAGTTCGGCGCGGTGGCTTGCATCGTTGACGACCCGGGCTTTGACGTGGTCCAGGCCGACGCGGCCGAGGTAATGGCAGGTGCGCTCCAGGTAGAACGCCTCCTCGCGGTAAAGCTGCAGAAAGGCGCCGGAATATTCCAGAACTTCCTCGGCGGTTTTCACTTTGACGAAGAATTGCGCCACTTCGGTCTTGATGCCGCCGTTGCCGCCGACATAAAGCTCCCAGCCGGAGTCCACCGCAATAACGCCGATATCCTTGATGCCCGATTCCGCGCAATTGCGTGGGCAGCCCGACACCGCCAGCTTGACCTTGTGCGGGCTGCTCATGCCGACCAGGTCCTTTTCCAGGGCGATGCCCATGGCGGTGGAGTCTTGCGTGCCAAAGCGGCAAAATTCGCTGCCTACACAGGTTTTGACAGTGCGCAGCCCTTTGCCATAGGCGTGGCCCGAGGGCATGTCCAGGTCTTTCCAGACATTGGGCAGGTCTTTTTTTTGTATGCCCAGCAAATCGATGCGCTGGCCTCCGGTCACCTTCACCCTGGGCACGTGGTATTTGTCGGCCACATCGGCAATCCGGCGTAGTTCAGCCGGGGTAGTCACGCCGCCCCACATGCGGGGCACGACCGAATAGGTGCCGTCCTTCTGAATATTGGCATGTGTGCGTTCGTTGGCCAGGCGGGATTGCGCATCGTCCCTAGCCTGGCCGGGCCAGGTCGACGTGACGTAGTAGTTCAAGGCGGGACGGCAGGTCGCGCAGCCGTCCGCACTGCGCCATTCCAGGAAACGCATGGCATCGGCAATGGACATCAGGCGATGTTCCCGGATGGCCTTGCGAATTTCACCATGGGTAAAGTTGCAGCAGCCGCAAATGGGCTTTTCCGATTTGGGCTTGATGTTGGCGGCGCCGCCCACGCAGTTGATCAATATCTGTTCGACCAGACCGGCGCAGGAGCCGCAAGAACTCGCCGCCTTGGTGTGTTTTTTGACCTCATCGACGGTGAACAGGCCTTGTTCGCGGATCGCTTTGACGATGGTTCCCTTGCAAACGCCGTTGCAGCCGCAGACCTCGGTATCGTCGGACATGCCCGCGACGCTGTTCTGCCCCGCATGTCCGGTGTCGCCTACCGAGCCCTCGCCAAACATCAGGTGATCGCGCAAATCGTTGATCGATTTCGCTTCTCTTATCAGGCGAAAGTACCAGGCGCCGTCGACGGTATCGCCGTACAGACAGGCCCCAATCAGCTTGTCGTCCTTGATGACAAGTTTCTTGTACACGCCGCCTATAGGGTCGGACAGGGTAATGGCCTCGGTATCGCCGCCTCCGGTGTAATCGCCCGCCGAAAACACATCGATGCCAGTGACCTTGAGTTTGGTCGACGTGACGCTGCCCGGGTAGCGCGAGATGCCGAAGAACGCCAGATGGTTGGCGGCGACCTTGGCCTGTTCGAACAGAGGCGCGACCAGACCATAGGCCATGCCGCGGTGGCTGACGCATTCGCCCACGGCATAGATGCTGGGGTCGTAGGTTTGCAGGGTGTCGTTGACAATAATGCCGCGGTCCGTATGGATGCCGGCCTGATCCGCCAGTTCGGTGTTGGGCCGGATCCCGACAGCCATCACGATCAGGTCGGCGGCCAATTCGCTGCCGTCTTTGAAACGTATCCCTTTGACTTTGCCCGCTTCATCGCCCATGACTGATTCGGTCTGATGCGCCATCAGAAACGTCAGGCCGCGCTGCTCCAGGCTGGTTTGCAGCAAGCCGGCCGCGGCGCTGTCGAGCTGGCGATCCAGCAGGCTTGAACCCAAATGCACGACCGATACCTTCATGCCGCGCGCCGCCAGGCCATTGGCGGCTTCCAGGCCCAGCAGCCCTCCGCCGATAACGACCGCATGTCGGTAGACCTTGGCTGCGTCGATCATGCGATTGACATCGCGTATGTCGCGAAAGGTGACCACGCCGTTCAAGTCGCAACCCGGAACCGGCAGGATGACCGGGTTGGAACCGGTCGCAAGCAAGAGCCGATCGTACTTGGCGACGGTTCCATCGTCGGCCTGGACTTCCTTGCGGGCGCGGTTGATCTTGACCACGTTGCGGTTCAACAGCAGCTCGATACGATTTTGCGCGTACCAGTCCAGGTCGTTGAGAATAATATCCTGAATGGTCTGCTCGCCCGTCAGCACCGGCGACAGCAAAATCCGGTTGTAGTTGGGATAGGGTTCCGAACCGAACACCGTGATGTCGTACAGATTCGGATCCAGCTTCAGCAGCTCTTCCAAAGTCCTGACGCCGGCCATTCCATTGCCGACCACAACGAGTTTCAGTTTTTTCATAAATGCCTGCTCTTCATTGATTGATCCTCAAGAGACATTAAGCAAATAGCGTGCCAATTTTGTACGTGGAGGAAAATCGGAGGGAATACCGGGAGGGGATGCGAAGCGCATTCCGGATTGCACCGTGACGGTGCGTCTGAATGGCGCGTTTTTGAGCGGCATAGCCGTCGCCTGTAGCGGCAGCCCTTGTGGCTGCCATAATCCTGGGGATCAGACCATATCTTGCATGGATGACAGGCACAAGGCCTGTCGCTACGTGCGACGGACGGGCACGAAGATTGCTTGAATAACAAGCATCCGCCGGTTCAAACACACGCGCCGGCTCATCCAATGCGAAGGAGCACGCCATGCGGCTATTTCCAATATTTTGCGATCTCCAGGGGAAAAACGTCCTGGTGGTGGGCGGGGGCGGCGTGGCGTTGCGCAAAGTATCTCTGTTGCTCGAGGCCGCTGCCCGGGTGACCGTGGGGGCGCAGACCTTGTGCAGCGATATGGCGCGCCTGGTCGAGCAGGGCAAGGTGCAGTATCTGGAAGGCGCCTATTGCCGCGCCTGGTTGGACGGGAAGTGCCTGGCCGTCGCGGCCACCAGCGTTCGGGAAGTGAATGCGCGAATTGCACAGGATGCCGCTGCGCTCAATTTGTGGGTGAATGTGGTCGACGACCCCGAGCTGTCCAGTTTTCATGTGCCGGCCATTGTCGATCGTTCGCCGGTGGTGATTGCAATTTCTTCATCGGGAGTCGCCCCTGTGCTCGCCAGACGTTTGCGGGAAAAGCTGGAAAGCTTGCTGGATCAGGGCTGGGGGTCGCTCGCGCAACTGGCCGAAAAATACCGGACCCGGATACGAGAGCGATTTGGCGACGTGTCCGAACGCCGCCGCTTTTATGCCTGGATGCTGGATGGGCCTGTTGCGGCTCATGTCAGGCAGGCGCGTGTCCCCCAGGCCGAAGGCGCTTTGATGCAGGCCTTGGCGGCAGGAAATACCTTTTCCGGCGGGCTGGTTTCTTTTGTGTGTGCGGGCTGCGCCGATCCGGGCCTGCTGACACTCAAGGGCTTGCGAGCCTTGAATGAAGCGGATGTAGTCCTGTACGAACAGGGGGTGGGCGACGATGTGCTGGCTTTGGCCAGGCGCGATGCCGACAAGCGCGAGGTCGCGGGCGCCAGTGTTTCGCAGAACGAATCCCTTTGTACACAGATGCGAGCTCTGGCCCAGGAAGGATCGCACGTCGTCTGTGTATTTGGCGCGGGCAGCCGAGCCGAGCAGGCGGCCCTGATGTCTCGTCTTCTATCCCTGGAAATCTGTTGCGAGTGGATTCCGGGCGTAGCCGCCGGCGCCGATTCGTTCGGCCAACGTTTCGCCGTTAAGGCCGTCGGATAGAGCGTTTTTGGTCAAACGGTATACCGCACAGGATGTTTTGGTATTTTGGGCGTGTTGGTATCTGGAGACGCCGTCTATGGAGGCCGGGGCGGGGCCGGCACGGCGTGCTTGATCCGGATCTGCCTCGCCCTGCGGCGTCTTAACAGAATGACCCCTCACCCAAAACGATTACTCACCCCAAACGGCTCAAAAAAAAGCGACACGAAACGCATTCAGTTCCGTAAACACGTCAACCGAAAACGCCCTAATGGCTAATGGTTTGTTGTTTACCAGTTGCCGCCATTGCACGCGGCCCAGGCACGGCCTTGATGCCGCTCAGCGTACGAAAGCAGGTTTCGCGCGCCTGGGTTACGAAAGCATGCAGATAGGTGGCGTCGGCGTCTTCAGTGCGAACGGCCGCGTAAAGTGTGCGCCAGACCCCCTGCGCGCCCAGATGGCAGATGTGCAGCCAATCCTGGTTTATATATTCGGTCAAAGCCCAATTGGGCAGGGCTGCCACGCCACGCTGGCTGGCGACCAATTGCACAATGATCGGCGTGAGTTCGGCCTTGCGCAGCGCCGCCGGTTCAACCCCGGCCGGATCCAGAAAAGTAGTAAAGACATCCAGCCTTTGCTTTTCGACCGGGTAGGTAATCAGCACTTGATCGGCCAGTTGCTGGGGTTCGATATGCTTGTACTGGGCCAGGGGGTTGCCGGTGGCGACCGCCAGCACCAGTTCGTAGCTGAAAAGCGGTAGGTATTGAATCACGTCCATGGGCTGCGGATCGGAGGTGATCACCACATCCAGATCACCCCGTACCAAAGCCGGCAGGGGAGCAAACGAAAACGCGGCCGACAGATCCAGAGCGACATCCGACCAGTTTTGCCTGAACGCATCCAGTGCCGGCATCAGCCACTGAAAGCATGAGTGGCAATCGATCGCCAGGTGCAGGCGGCCTGTTCGCCCGGCGGCCAGGCGCTGCAATTCCCGCTCGGTGGCCTTGACCCTCGGTAGAACTTCATCGGCCAACGCCAAAATGCGCAAAGCCGCGGTGGTCAGTCGGGCCGGGCGGGTGCGGCGATTCAGCAAAGAGGTTTTCAGCCGGACCTCGAGATCGCGCAACTGATGCGACAGCGCCGACTGCGTCACATGCAGCCGCTCCGCCGCCTCTTGCAGGCTGCCGGCCTCGCGTATGGCGCTCAGGGTTTCAAGATGTCGTATTTCCAGCATGGGATATGGCCGTCGTAGGGGACTATCGCTGATTTTTAGTTTGGATTGATACCGTCATTATATGAATAATTTTCATTCTATAGATGTTGCATTTGATTTTTTTTCAAGGATAAGCCGGCGCACAATAACAGTACTTTGATAATTTATTGGTTTCTTTAAAAATATAATGACTATTATTCATAATCTTGGCTTCCCTCGCATCGGTGCGCAGCGTGAACTGAAACGGGCGCTGGAAGGGTATTGGGCCGGCAAGCAAAACGCAGAAGAGCTGCAACAGGTAGGGCGCGATTTGCGTACCCGCCACTGGGCCGTGCAGGCCGACGCGGGGGTGGCTTTCGTCCCGGTGGGCGATTTTGCCTGGTACGACCAAATTCTGGAATGGACGACGTTGCTTGGGGCGGTGCCCGCACGTTTTGCCCAGCCTGCGGATCGGCCCGTCAGCCTTGACACCCTGTTCAGGATGGCTCGCGGAAGGGCGCCTTCGGGGACGCCCGCCGCCGCGTGCGAAATGACCAAGTGGTTTGACACGAATTATCACTATATCGTTCCGGAACTTGTGCCGCAGCAGGACTACCGCATTGCGCGCGAAGATCTGTTCGATCAGGTGCGCGAGGCGCAGGCCCTGGGTTATCAGGTCAAACCTGTCATTCCCGGGCCTTTAAGCTGGCTGTGGCTGGGCAAAGGCGATGCGTTCTCCACAGGCGCCGGCGACGTGGGCAAGCTCACGCTGCTGAAAAACCTGTTGCCTGTCTATAAAGAGGTGCTGGCGCGGTTCAAGGCCATGGGCGTGCAATGGGTGCAGATCGACGAACCGATACTGACTCTGGACCTGCCTGCGCAATGGCGCGAGGCCTTTGCGCAAGTGTACGCCGGCCTGGCGCCGGCGGGCTTGAATATTCTGCTGGCCACGTATTTTGAAGCGCTGGGCGACAACCTGCCGGTATTGAAGGGCTTGCCGGTCCAGGGGCTGCATATCGATCTAGTGCGCGCGCCCGCCCAGCTGGCCGACGTCGTGGCTTTGTTGCGGCCCGATCAAGTCCTGTCGGCCGGCATTATCAATGGCCGCAATATCTGGCGCACCGATCTGGATGAGGCTCGCGCCTTGCTGGCCCCGGTTAAAGCGCAATTGGGTGAACGCTTGTGGCTCGCGCCTTCATGCTCCCTGTTGCACGTGCCTGTCGATCTTGCGCATGAGCACGAGCTGGATGCCGAATTGAAAGGGTGGTTGTCTTTTGCCACCCAGAAACTCGATGAGTTGCGTTGCCTGGCCGCCTTTCTGGACAATACGGCCGATGCGGGAATTCAGGCGGCGCTGCAAGCGCAGCGGGTGTCCTTGCAGAGCCGGCGCGCATCGTCGCGCATCCACAATGCCGCTGTTCAGCGGCGCCTGAAGGGCGCAGCTGAACTTAGCCGCAACCGCGCGCCCTTTGCCCAACGCATTGCGCGCCAGCAAAAGGAACTGGGATTGCCCGCGTATCCGACCACCACCATAGGGTCTTTCCCCCAAACGAGCGAGATCCGCGCTTTGCGCCGCGACTGGAAGGCGGGCGCGATAAGCGATTCGGCGTATGAAAAAGCCATACGCGGCGAGATCGAGCATGTCATACGTTTCCAGGAAAAAATCGGGCTCGATGTCCTGGTGCATGGCGAACCCGAGCGCAACGATATGGTGGAATATTTCGGCGAGCTGCTGGCCGGCTTTGCCTTTACGCAAAACGGCTGGGTGCAAAGCTACGGCTCGCGTTGCGTCAAACCGCCGATTATTTTTGGCGATGTGGCCCGCCCCGCGCCGATGACCGTGGCCTGGGCCGCTTATGCGCAATCGCTGACCGACAAACCCGTCAAGGGCATGCTGACCGGCCCGGTAACCATTTTGCAATGGTCGTTTGTGCGCGATGATCAGCCGCGCGAGGTAATCTGCCATCAATTGGCGCTGGCCCTGCGCGACGAAGTGGTCGATCTGGAAAAGGCCGGGATCGGCATCATCCAGATCGATGAACCCGCGTTTCGCGAAGGCCTGCCTTTGCGCCGCGCCGATTGGGCCGTGTATTTGGCCTGGGCGGTCGATAGCTTCCGCATGGCCACCGCCGGCGTACGCGAAGAAACCCAGATCCATACGCATATGTGCTATTCGGAATTCAACGACATCATGAGCGCAATCGCCGCCATGGATGCGGACGTGATCACGATTGAAACCTCGCGCTCCAATATGGAGTTGCTCGATGCCTTCGAGGACTTCCGCTATCCCAATGACATCGGGCCTGGCGTGTACGACATCCATTCGCCCAATGTGCCGCAAATCGGCCCTATGGTCGATCTGATGCGCAAGGCGGCCAGCCGTCTGCCGGCCGAACGGCTGTGGGTCAATCCGGACTGCGGCCTGAAAACCCGCGCCTGGCCTGAAACGGAAGCGGCCCTGCTGGCCATGGTCCAGGCAGCCCGGACATTGCGCCAGCCGGCGTAATGCGAGAATTCGGCCCGAACCGGGTGCGTGGCGCATAGCCTCCGGTTTGGGCCGGCCTGCTCGGGCAAGGCGTACCCTGCGTTATACTTGCCGGGTTTATCGTCCTATTTGTGTTTTTGCCTGCGTACATGCCCCTGCCACCGTCCGAGATCGCCCGCGAGCCGTTGCACACGCGTTCCATACGCGTGAATTCATTCGCCCGCGACGACGGCCAGTGGGACCTTGAAGCAGAGCTGGTCGATGTCAAGGCCTACGATTTTCCGCACAGCAATGGCGCGGTCCATCAGGCGGGCACGCCCGTGCACCATATGCATCTGCGTGTCACGATCGACGATCAGTTCACGGTCACCGCGGCGCTCGCCGCCTATGACGCGGCCCCCTACGATGCCCAATGCAGCGCCATCGCGCCCGACTATGCGGCGCTGGTCGGCTTGAATTTGTTGCGCAATTTTCGCCAGGCGGTCAAAGACCGGTTTGCGCGAACCGCCGGGTGCACGCATCTGACCGAGCTTGCCTATGTGCTGCCTACCGTGGCCGTGCAGTCCATGGCGAATCGGCGGCGCAAAGAAATGCGCAACGCCGCCGTGCCCCAAAGGCCTTTTCAGCTTGATGGCTGCCATGCCTTGCGCGTGGATGGGGCGGTGGCCAAAGAATTTTATCCCCAATGGTATGTCGCGCCGTCCTCCGAGGCGAAATGCGAATAGATAGATATGAGTTTGACGCGCGGCGGGTCTTGCCAGACATCGGCGTGAGCATTTTTTCTTATTTTTTACGTTCTGACAGGTAATCAATGAAAATTCACGAGTATCAAGGCAAGGAACTGCTGAAAAAATTTGGCGTGACAGTGCCGCGCGGATATCCCGCTTTTTCCGTCGATGAGGCGGTTGCCAATGCCGAAAAGCTCGGCGGCCCGGTGTGGGTTGTAAAGGCCCAGATTCATGCGGGTGGCCGCGGCAAGGGCGGTGGCGTCAAATTGGCCCGTTCGATGGCCGAAGTGCGCACGCTGGCATCTGAAATTCTGGGCATGCAGCTGGTAACGCATCAAACCGGCCCCGCAGGCCAGAAGGTGCGCCGCCTCCTCATCGAAGAGGGCGCGGACATCAAGAAAGAATATTACGTCGGTATCGTGACCGATCGTGCCTCGCAGCGGGTGTGCGTCATGGCCTCCAGCGAAGGCGGGATGGAGATCGAAGAGGTTGCGCACAGTGCGCCCGAAAAAATTCTCAAGGCCTTCGTCGACCCTGAAGTCGGCTTAAGCGACGAGCAAGCCGCCAAGCTGGCTCGCGGCATTGGCGTGCCGGAAACCTCGGTGGCCAAGGCGGCGGCCGAATTCCAGAAGCTGTATAAAACCTATTGCGAAACCGACGCCTCGCTGGCGGAGATCAATCCGCTGATTCTGGCCGGTTCGGGCGATATTATTGCGCTCGACGCAAAATTCAACTTCGACCCGAACGCCCTGTTCCGTCATCCCGACATCGTCGCCTATCGCGATCTGGACGAAGAAGACCCGGCCGAAATCGAAGCCAGCAAGTTCGACCTGGCCTATATCCAGCTGGACGGCAATATCGGTTGCCTGGTCAATGGCGCCGGGCTGGCCATGGCTACCATGGACACGATCAAGCTGTTTGGCGCAGAGCCGGCCAATTTCCTGGATGTGGGCGGTGGAGCCACGGCCGAGAAAGTGACCGAAGCCTTCAAGATCATGCTCAAGAACAAGAGCGTCAAGGCAATCCTGGTGAATATTTTCGGCGGCATTATGCGTTGCGACGTGATTGCCCAAGGGGTCATAGCCGCCTGCAAGGCCGTGAATTTGAGCGTGCCGCTGGTGGTGCGCATGAAGGGCACCAACGAGCAATTGGGCAAGAAGATGCTGGCCGATTCGGGCCTGCCCATTATCAGTGCCGACACGATGGCCGAAGCTGCGACCCGGGTCGTTGCTGCCGTCAAATAAGAATATTGCCGAGGATTTGTAAATGTCGATTTTGATCAACCAGGACACTAAAGTCATTACCCAAGGGATTACCGGCAAAACCGGCCAGTTCCATACCCGCATGTGCCGCGAATATGCCAATGGCCGCGCAGCGTTCGTCGCCGGCGTTCATCCGAAAAAAGCCGGCGAGGATTTCGAAGGCATACCCATTTTTGCCTCGGTCAAAGAGGCCAGTGCCCAGACCGGTGCGACCGTGTCGGTCATTTATGTGCCGCCCGCGGGCGCGGCGGCTGCGATTTGGGAAGCGGTCGAGGCCGATCTGGACCTCGTCATCTGCATTACCGAGGGCATTCCGGTGCGCGATATGCTGGAAGTCCGCAACCGCATGCGCGATCAAAACAGGAAAACCCTGCTGCTGGGTCCCAACTGCCCCGGCCTGATCACGCCCGAAGAAATCAAGATCGGGATCATGCCCGGTCATATCCATCGCAAAGGCCGTATTGGCATCGTCAGCCGTTCGGGCACGCTCACCTATGAAGCGGTGGCGCAGGTTACCGAACTGGGCCTGGGCCAGTCGAGCGCGGTGGGCACGGGCGGCGATCCCATCAATGGCTTGAAGCACATCGATGTGCTGCAGATGTTCAACGACGACCCCGACACGGACGCGGTCATCATGATCGGCGAAATCGGCGGCCCCGACGAAGTCAATGCAGCGCAATGGGCCAAAGACAATATGAAAAAACCTGTGGTGGGCTTTATTGCCGGCGTTACAGCGCCCGCAGGCAAGCGCATGGGCCACGCCGGCGCCCTGATTTCGGGCGGCGCCGATACGGCCGACGCCAAGCTTGAAATCATGGAGGCTTGCGGCATCCGTACAACGCGCAACCCATCGGAAATGGGCAAATTGCTGAAATCGGTGTTGTAAGCCTGTCGGCAGCCCGTTGTCGGGGCATTCAGGATGATTTTTCGCTGATTTTGAAAGCCTGACTGAAAGCTGAATTATAATGGCTGTCACTGGGTACGCCTCGATGCACGTTGTGTATCGAGGCGTTTTTATCCAAACATACAGGATTTCAAATGATTGAGCTTTTTCAGGCCCTGCATTGGGGAGCGGTTTTCCAGATCATCATGATCGACATTCTCTTGGGGGGCGACAACGCGGTGGTCATCGCGTTGGCGTGTCGCAATCTGCAGCCGCGGCAGCGTATTCAGGGCATTTTGTGGGGCACGGCCGGCGCCATCATTTTGCGGGTCGTTCTTATCGCATTTGCCCTGGTCTTGCTGGATATTCCCTTTCTTAAAATAGTGGGCAGCGTGCTGTTGCTGTGGATCGGCATTAAATTGCTGATACCTGAAAACGACAGTCACGACGGCGTCAAGGGCGCGAGTTCTGTATGGTCGGCGGTCAAGACGGTGATCATTGCAGACCTGGTCATGAGCCTCGATAACGTCATCGCCATTGCCGGAGCGGCTGAAAACACCCAGGATAGCCATCAGTTGGGCTACGTCATATTCGGCCTGCTGATCAGCGTGCCGATCATTGTCTGGGGCAGCACCCTGGTCCTGAAGCTCATCGACCGCTTCCCGGTGGTCGTTACGATAGGCGCCGGGCTGCTGGGCTGGATTGCCGGGGGCATGCTGGTCACCGACATCTTTATTGTCGACCGGTTCGGTGCTACGGCGGCTCCGGTTAAAATAGCGGCTGAAGTGGCTGGCGCGATACTGGTTGTTCTTTTGGGCAAGTGGTTTGCCGGCCGCAAACCGGCTATCAAGGAAACTGATTATGGGTCTGTTTAAATCGTCCGATCCCGAACACCGGGATTCGGGCTTGTCTCTACTGCAGGGCTTGCTCATCCTGGCCATTGTGGGCATCGTCGCTGCGATTGTCGTGACCAAGCTGGCGGGTTAGGCATGTCGTCGATTCCCGCTACGCTGGTTATCGCGACCCGCGCCAGCCGGCTCGCGTTGTGGCAGGCCGAGCACGTGCGCGATCGCCTCTCTGCCCTGTACCCGGGTTGCAAGGTCAGCCTGCTGACCCTGACCACGCGCGGCGACAAGATACTGGATCGTACGCTGTCCAAGATCGGCGGCAAGGGCCTTTTTATCAAAGAGCTGGAGACGGCGCTGCTCGATGGCCGCGCCGATCTGGCCGTGCATTCGCTCAAAGATGTGCCGGTGGACCTGCACGAATCCTTTGAGTTGTCGGCCGTCCTTGCGCGCGAAGATGCGCGCGACGCGCTGGTGTCCAATCTTTACGATACGCTCGATCAATTACCGGCCGGCGCTGTGGTGGGCACTTCCAGCCTGCGCCGCGAGGCGCAGATCCGCCAGCACTATCCGCAACTGATCTTGCGGCCTTTGCGCGGCAACGTGGATACGCGTCTGGCCAAGCTCGACCACGGCGACTATGCGGCCATTATTCTGGCGGCTGCGGGCTTGAAGCGTCTGGGCCTTGAGGCGCGCATACGCAGCTATCTTACGCCCGAGCAAAGCCTGCCGGCCGCTGGCCAAGGTGCTTTGGCGATCGAAACACTGGTCGGTCGTTCCGACCTGCGCGCGTGGCTATTGCCACTGGCTTGTCCCGATACGACGGCCTGCGCCGTGGCTGAACGCGCCGTGTCGCGCGTGCTGGGTGGCTCGTGCCAAGTGCCCCTGGCAGCCTACGCGCAGGTCGGCGGCGATACCCTGCAGCTGCGGGCGCTGGTTGCCGAGCCCGACGGTTCGCGCATTATTCGCGCCCAGGTGTCCGGCCCTGTCGCGGCTGCCCTGCGGTTGGGTGAACAGGCCGCGCAAACGTTGCTCGATCAGGGAGCGAAGGCCGTTCTGGACAAGCTGGCGGCGGCAACGTCCGCTTGATCGGCGATGCCTGGAAGAATCGGCCATGACTTCGTTTGTCGTCCTGACGCGCCCGCAAGGCCAGAACGAAAGCCTGGCCGCGCGCCTGCGCGATTCCGGCATGGATACGCTGCTGCTGCCGGGCCTGCTTATACAGCCCTTGCTCGATGACCCGGGTTTGCTGCCTGTACCCGACGACTATGATCTGCTGATTTTTGTCAGCGGCAGTGCCGCGCGCCTCTATCTGGACCTATATGGCCGGCGCCGCGCGCCGACGCCGTGGCCATCTTCTTGCTGGGTGGCCACTGTCGGCCAATCCAGCGCCGGGGCGCTTTACCAGGCGGGCTGCATTCCTCATGCCCATATTGTGCATCCCGATCCGGCCGGCGGGCAGGATTCGAAGGCCTTGTGGGAGCGCCTGCAGCGCACGGAGCAGCGGTTCGAACGGGTGCTGATTGTGCGTGGAGAAACGGGCCGGGAGTGGCTCGGGCAGCAGTTCGAGCAGGCGGGCGCGAGTGTACGGCGCTATGCCTTGTACAGCCGTAAACCGCTGCATTGGACGCGCGAGCAATGCCACGATTTGCAGACTCGCCTTGATGCACGGGCAACGCCTGTATGCGTCCTGACCAGCGGCGAAAGCATTGACGCGGTTTGTCTTAATATCGAGCGTAATGGTTTGCAGGAGTTCTGGGCCCGAGCGCGATACGTGGTCATACATGAACGCGTGGCCCGCCGATTACAATCCGTGTTCGCCGACGCGGGTGGCATGACGCCCGATCCGGTGGTAAAAGTATGCTCTCCCAACGATGACGCAATTTTTGAGATGATTGCCTCGACCGCATCCCTATAAAAAGGTGCTAAGGATTACAATCCCGCCATGATTGATAAAAAACCCGAGAGTCCCGAAGCCAGCCCTTTGGCTGCCGGCAAAAAAGAATCCTCTCCAGGTAACGCGGCCGCCGCGACCGGCCCCAGGGGTGCGGCCAAACCACGCAAGCGTTACGCTTTGCCGATCGCATTTGTAATCGTGGTGCTGGTGGCCCTGGCTCTGGGTGCGGGCGTGTGGTACCAGCAAAAAATGTTCAAGCAGTCTCAGGCCGCGGTCAGTAGCCAGGTTGCCGCCAGCAGCAGCGTGGCCAACCAGGCGAGCGAGCAGGCTCAGCAAGCGATATCCCTGGCGCAATCTCAGGCGAGCCAGTTGGCTGCCTTGCAGGCATCGCTGCACGAATCGCAATCCCGTTATCAAAGTCTTGAACAGGCTTTTCAGAATTTGACCGACAGCGGTTCCGATGTGGCCCTGGTCAACGATGTGGATCAACTGGTCACGATTGCCCACCAGCAATTGTCCTTGGGCGGCAATGTCGCCAATGCCATCGTTGCACTCGAAACGGCGCAGACGCAACTGGCGCGCGCCAATCGGGCCAGCCTGGCTTCCTTGCAGCAAACGATTAACGGCGATCTCGATCGCCTGCGCCTGGTCACCAGCATAGATGTGCCGCTGCTTACGGGCCGGCTCGACGAATTGTCGCAACTGATTGGCAAGGCGCCGCTGTGGGTGCCCGATGATGCGGCGCCCAAGGTATCGAGGGTCGTGGCTTCGCAAGCGCCGGAGCCTGCTACTGCACAGGACAATGCGGCCGGGGCCGATGCAAACTGGTGGGAGCAAACCCTGGCGACTGCGCGCACTTGGTCCGCGAGTGCCTGGACGTCGCTGGCCAGCGATCTGGGCAAATTCATCAGTGTGCGACGCGCCCAGGATCCGGCAGCCTTGTTGATGTCGCCCGATCAGGCCAGCCAACTGCGCGAGAATCTGCGTCTGCGCATCATGACGGCCCAACTGGCTTTGCTGATGCATCAGCCTGATCTGTGGAAAACGGAAACGCAGGCGCTGGTCAAGGCGATAGATACGCGTTACGACGGGCAGGCGGACGAGACCCGGCAGGCACACAAACTTGCCGAGCAATTGGCGCAAACGTCCATCGATCTCAAACTGCCAACGGTCAACAACAGCCTGCAGGCGCTCGAAACCTTGCGTGATGCCAGTGCCCGAGCCGCCCAAGAGGCCAATACGGCGGCCAGGCCGGCCCCCGATTCAAATACCGCGGCTAAGACGCCAGCCACACCGGCGCAGCCCGCTGCGCCACGGGAATAAGTTATGCGGACATGGTTTTGGTCGGTCGTTTTTTTAGCGCTGGCGGTTGGGTTGGCCCTGGTGCTGCGCGAGCACGGCGGCAATGTGTTGATCGTCGCTCAGCCCTGGCGCATCGAGCTATCCATTACCTTTGCGGTATTGCTGCTGCTGGCGGTTTTTTTCCTGCTCTATGTAGTGATTCGGTTGTTGGCGTGGCTGACCTCCAGTCCCGAAAGGTTTCGCCTGTGGCGTGGGGTAAGGGCGCAAAAGCGCGATCATGATTGGCTTGAAACCGGTTGGGTGAACTTGCTGGAAGGGCGTTACACCCAGGCCGAACGGGATTTTTCCAAAGTACTGACTCAGTCCCGGTCGCCCAATCGCAAAGTCCTGGCGGCGTTGGCCGCGGCGCGGGCATCGCATCGCCTGGGCGAATTTGTTCGGCGCGACGACGCTCTTCAAATTGCCCGCGAGAATGCGGGATCCGAGCCTCGGCTTAAAGAGGCTGCGGCCACCGTGGCGGCCGAAATGTACCTGGACCAAAACCGGCCGAACGAGGCGCTGCGGCTCTTGCAGCCATTGCAGGATGCCAGCTCGCGCTACTTTCACGCGACCCGTTTGTTGTTGCGCGCCCATCAGCAACTGCATAACCATGATCGTGTCTATGATCTGACGCGTCTGCTGCTGCGCCGTGGCGTCATCGACAAAGCCGAGGCCTTGTCGTATTTGGAAACGGCCGTGGCGGCGCGGTTGCACAAGGGTGGGCTGGCCGGCTTCAAGACAATATGGGGCGACCTCAAGTCCGACGAACGGGTGTTGCCCGAGATCGCCCTGGCGGGCGCGGCAATCCAGGAATCGGCCGGCAATATCGACGAGGCCTCGAAAATTCTCGAAGCCGCCATCAACGTCAAATTCGAGCCACGCCTGCTTAGCGCTTATTCCCAATGTCCGCCGGAGCAGGTTGCGCGCCGTTTAAGCAAGGCCGAGGTCTGGTTAAAGAGCAAGCCTGACGATTCCGCGCTGCTCGCCATGCTGGGGAATTTATGCCTGACTGGTCAGTTGTGGGGGCAGGGCGAGCGCTATCTGCTGCGAAGCATGAAAATCCGCAGCGACGTGCGCATACATGCCTTATTGGGTAATTTGTACGATCGTTTGGGGCGGCGCGCCGATGCCATGAAACATTGGCGGCTGGCTTCCGGCGTGGCCGGGGTGTTGCCGGTGCTGGCCGCCAATCGGGCTTTGCCTGCCGCCGATACACGTGGCGATCCCACGCTGATTGCGTTTGCCAATATGCCCGAAACCGATCTGGCGGGCGAGGGGCAGGAGGTGATCCCGCAAGCGGCCAGCGCCGCGGATTATGTGGTCGAGCACGAGGGGAAACCGGCTGCAGAGGTGCTTGCGCCTGTTTCGGGCGGCTTTGGTTCGAAATCGGCGGAGCCCGATTTTGACGAATATTTCGATAGCGCGCCTATACCGGGCGTGGATTTGTCCCAAACGTCGGATCGCCCTTCAGACCGATCAAAAAATCGTTAATTTTTATTTATTTCAAGGCTAAAGAATGAGTCTAGATCGAGTGCCGGCAGGTAGCAAATTGCCGCATGAATTCAATGTGATTATCGAAATTCCTGCCAATGCAGACCCTGTTAAATACGAAGTGGATAAGGCGTCGGGTGCCATATTCGTCGATCGTTTTATGCTGACTGCCATGCATTATCCCTGCAATTACGGCTATATCCCTGAAACCATTTCCGACGATGGCGATCCGGTCGACGTGTTGGTCATGGCACCTTTCCCGATCCAGATCGGTGCCGTCGTGCGCAGCCGCGCCATCGGTGTTTTGCAGATGGATGATGAAGCGGGGGGCGATGCCAAGCTGCTGGCGGTGCCGGTCGAAAAGCTATACCCTGCCTATCGTCATATTCAAAAACCGGACGATCTGCCTCCCGAAGACCTGGCTCGCATCAAGCATTTTTTTGAGCACTATAAAGAGCTCGAGAAAGGCAAATGGGTTAAGGTCAAAGGTTGGGATGGCCCCGAGGCTGCACACAAAGAAATCGTCGATGGCGCGGCTCGCTACGCCAAAAGCGCTAAATAAGGCGTCGGGTTTTCTCGCGTGCGTTGATGCGTTAATGTAATGTGCGCTGTTTGACCAGGTATTCAAAACAATCAAGGATAAAAATGGATTACATCATTCCCGTCCAGCCGGTGGCGGCTATTCCCGTAGCGGGGTCCGCCTCGCAATTTCCCGTGCGGCGTGTGTATTGCGTGGGCCGCAACTACGCCGAACATGCCAAAGAGATGGGCTATACAGGCCGTGAAGACCCGTTTTTCTTTTGCAAGCCTGCCGATGCGCTGGTATGTGTGGCCGATGGCCAGACAGGCGTCATGCCCTATCCCGCCAAAACATCGAATCTGCATTACGAGATCGAACTGGTGGTGGCGCTGGATAAGGGCGGGCGTGATTTGTCTGTAGAGGAAGCCGCCCATTGCGTCTGGGGCTATGCCATAGGCCTGGACATGACGCGCCGCGATCTGCAAGGCGAAGCCAAGAAACTGGGTCGTCCTTGGGAAGTGGGCAAGGGCTTCGACTATTCGGCGCCCGTTGGCCCCTTGCACCCTCGCAGCAAGGTAGGCACTTTGGCAAAAGGGGCGATTTCCCTCGCCGTCAATGGCGTAAGCAAGCAGTCGAGCGACCTGTCCTCCATGATCTGGAACATCGCCGAGTCGATCTCCTATCTGTCGGGGTTGTTTGAGCTCAAGGCGGGCGACATCATCTTTACCGGCACTCCCGAGGGAGTCGGGCCGGTCGTGGCGGGCGAGACCATGGTGGGCGCCATTGCCGGCCTGGGCGAGCTTCATGTGGCGGTTAAGTAATCGATAGTTTCAAGTATGGCCGTTAAATAACGGACTGTTTGTCAAGGAGACAATGATGCGTTTCAAAGCTCTAATATCATTATTGATTCTGGCCTGCATAGGCCTGTCGGGTTGCGTCAACACGGTAGAGGGCGCGGGGCAGGACATCAGCAACGCCGGTAACGCCATCAGCAAATCGGTCAAATAACGGTTTGCTCGTCCGCCAGAAAGGCCTCCGCAAGGAGGCCTTTCTGCGTTGGGGTCCGAAGCATCCGCTGGAAGGCCTTTCTGCATTGGGGTTGAATGGCAAGCAGACGGTATCCACAAAGATATGCCCGCCGTTCATGTAGTGGCAGCCCTTGTGGCTGCCATTTTCAATAAACGCGGTGCGACTTGTTGCGTGAATGGCACCCACAAGGGGTGCCGCTACAGAAAACGGGTGCGGTTACAGAAAAATGGGTGCGGTTGCAGAAAAACGGGTGCGGTTGCAAAAGAATATATGCGCGTACAAAAACTATTTGTTCAAAATAACACTGTTTTATAGTAAAGTTGTATCTTTAAATGTACCATTATGTTCAAAGTGGTGTAGTACAATTTATGAACACAAACTATAAAGGAGACACACAGCATGTCAGGAAAAAAATCGTGGGCCTTATCGCTGACGGCAGCCTTGTTTTCATTGTGCGGCGCTGGCGCTTATGCCGCTGACCATTATCCCAGCCACACTGTCACCATCATCGTTCCGTATGGCGCGGGCGGGTCCGCCGACATCTATGCGCGTCAATTGGCTCAGAAACTTCAACAAAAGCTTGGGCAGTCGTTCGTGGTGGAAGACAAGCCGGGTGCGGGCGCCATCATCGGCACGAACTACGTCGCGCACTCGAAGCCGGACGGCTACACCTTGTTGGTGATCTCCAATACACACACCGTCAACGAAACGCTTTTGAAAAACAAGCCCTATAAGCTACTGCGCGACTTCGCGCCTATCGCTCCCATCAACGAGGCCAGCCTGGTTCTGGTGGCCAACGACAACGTCAAGGCCAAAACCCTGAAAGACTTGATCGCCTTGGCGAAATCCGAGCCCGGGAAGCTGAATTATTCAAGTTCCGGGGTAGGCACTCCCTACCATATAGCCGGCGAGATGTTCAAATCCATGGCCGGGATCAACGTTGTGCATGTGCCCTACAAAAGCAGCGGCGAGGCGCGAAATGGCGTGGTGGGTGGGCAGGTAAGCTATATGTTCGACTCCATCGCGACCATGAACGGTCTGATCAAGGGCGGGCGGGTCCATGCGATTGCCACCACCGGCCTCACGCGCTCGCCGATCTTGCCGCAAGTTCCCACGATGAGCGAGGCCGGGCTAAAGGGGTATCACGCCAACATCTGGCTGGGTGTAATGGCGCCCAAGGCCACTCCCAAGGCCGTCGTGGATGAGCTTAACAAGGCCATCAGCAGCATCGTCAGCACCTCCGAGATTAAAACGGCCTGGGCTAAAGACGGTGTCGACCCCATGGTCATGACTACCGGCCAGTTCAAACAATACATCGAGAGCGATATTCAACGGCTCGGAAAGGTGGTGGAGGAGGCGCATATCCATGTTCAGTAAGTCCTGCCGCGTCCTGTCCAGGGGGTTTGTCCAGGCATGAGTGGACCTTTGGATCTCAACATTAACGGCATGCCCGTCAAACTTGAGCTGGATGAAAATCGCAGCTTGCTCGACGTGTTGCGCGCAGAGCTGGGTCTGACCGGCAGCCATTTTGGTTGCGGATCCGGACTTTGCGGCGCGTGCACCGTTCTGGTGAACCAACGGCCTGCACTGGCTTGCGACACGCCGGTGTGGTCGGTCGCCGGGAAAAGCATTACGACTATCGAGGGCGTTGCAGCGCACGAACTGGGGCAGAAAGTCCAGGACGAGTTCATGCGCTGCAATGCGGCCCAGTGCGGTTATTGCACCTCGGGCATGGTCATGGCCTGCGTCGGTTTGCTGTGGGCGGACAGCGCGGCCTCGGATACACAAATCAAGAATGCCCTGGATGGCAATCTTTGCCGCTGCGGCGCTCATTTGCGGATCGTTCGCGCGGTGAAGAACGTCAGCGCCGCTTTGAGCCCGAATTGACATGAACCCTGGATTTGCCACCGTCCATCAAGCGGCAGCCGGACAATTGCCCCTCAGCCTGATCAACAATCCCTGCCTCGACCATTGGGTGTCGATGGCCGAAAACGGTTGTGTCGATGTATACACCGGGAAAGTGGAACTGGGGCAGGGCATCGTGACGGCCCTGGCTCAGATTGTCGCGGACGAATTGCTGGTGGATATCGCCGCGGTGCGCATGCAGCCAGCCAACACCCGTTATAGCCCCAATGAATCGGTGACTTCGGGTAGTTTGTCCATCCAGCATTCCGGGCTGTCGTTAAGAGCGGTATGCGCACAAATCCGTTTGTTGTTCATACAGGCGGTGGCGCGCAAATTTCATTTGGATGCCTCGATGGTCACGGTGATCAACGGGGAGTTCGTTTCGAATAGCCGTTCGTATGGAACCTATTGGCAAATCGCCGATGGCGTTGATTTGCATGTGGCCGTTACCGGGTTCGATGCGGGCACCGCATCGGGGCGCCGCGATTATCTGGGGACGAGCCTGCGGCCGATCGGCCTGGAATTGAAAGTCAGCGGACAGTACCCTTTTATTCATGACTTGACGCTTCCCGGCATGACGCATGGCCGGGTTCTCAGGCCGCCTTCACCCTATGCCGTGCTGGGCGATCTGGATCTGTCCGAATGGCAAAATAGCCCTGGTGTGGTGAGCATTGTTCGCGACGGATCCCTGATCGGGGTCATCGCCGAGCAGGAGCATATTGCCGAACGGGTTGTTGGGCAGATCGCCAGGAAGGCTGTCTGGACCGAGCATGATTCTTTGCCGCTTCAAAGTGACCTGGCGTTATGGTTGCGCAGCGGCAAATGCGAAACCACGGTTTTGTCCCGGCCGTCTGTCCATGCCAAGACCCCTGTCGCCGGCGCCGCCGGGACATTCACCGGTGATTTTTTAAAGTCGTTCACCAAACATGCTTCCATTGGCCCATCCTGCGCCTATGCGCAGGCCATCGCCGATACCGGCCTGAAAATATGGAGCCATAGCCAGGGCATACATAATTTAAAGGCCGATCTGTGTCTGGCCTTTGATAGGGATGCTGCGCTCGTCGAGATTCAGCATGTGCCCGGGTCGGGCTGCTATGGTCACAATGGGGCCGACGATGTGGCTTATGATGCGGCGTGGTTGTGCCTGCACGCCCATGAGCGGCCGGTTCGAGTCCAGTGGTCCCGATCCGATGAACTGAACTGGTCGCCGGTGGGTCCGGCCATGTCCGTACGCATCGAAGCCGACGTGGATGAGAACGGCGGGGTGCTCGATTGGCGTCATACCGTGTGGGGACCGGGGCACAGCTTGCGTCCCGGCAGGGCCGGCACGCCGACGCTATTGGGCAGTTGGTACAAGGAAAGTCCGCATCCGGCACTCTCGGCTATCAATGCGCCTCTGGAGTCCGGAGGTGGCGCCGACCGCAATCTCGTTCCCCTGTACGACTTTCCATGCAGCGCGCTGGTTTGCCATCGAGTGGTCGATTGTTCCCTGCGTACATCGGCTTTGCGGGCCTTGGGCGCGTTTGGCAATGTGTTTGCGATTGAATCCCTGATCGATGATATCGCCATCGGATCGGGGCGCGACCCCCTCCAATACCGGCTGGATAACTTGCGCGACGAACGTGCCAGAAGCGTTCTGAACGCGGTGGCCAAGTTGGCGGCCTGGCATGAACGGCACGATGGCGGCCGTGCGGGCGATGTGGGTATGGGAATAGGTTTTGCGCGCTACAAGACCGAAGGCGCCTATTGTGCGGTGGTTGCGAAGGTGAAACTGACACACGAAATCCGTGTTGAAAAATTGTTTATTGCCGTCGATGTGGGCGAGGTCATCAACCCTGACGGCGTCGTTCAACAGATCGAGGGCGGGGCCATTCAGGCAACATCCTGGGCCTTGTACGAAGAGGCTCATTTCGACCGGAAAGGGTTTATCGACGGTGATTGGGAAAGCTATCCCATCATCAAGTTCAGTCAGGTTCCGGACATCGAGGTCGAAATCATGCCAGGCGCCGGGGTGGCGCCTGTGGGCGCCGGCGAGCCGTCGCTGGGGCCGACGGCGGCCGCGATCGGCAATGCGGTTCGTGATGCCCTGGGCGTGCGAGTTCGTATTCTGCCCATTACACCCGAGGCCGTGATTCGCGCAGTCGATGCGCAGGCGGCGGGAATTGACAACAACGTAGAATTTTTGAGGGCAATGTAGATGGATCTGTGCTTATTGAGTGGCGGAGCGGCATTCGGCCTGGTCAGCCACATACGGAAGGATTTCGAGGCCCGCAATCATTGTTGCATTACAGGCGAGTTCGGCGCGGTAGGCATGATGAAAGACAAGCTGCTTGCGGGCGAAGCCTGCGATGTCATTATCCTTTCGCGCAAACTGATCGACCAATTGGCGCGAGACGCAAGGGTGATCAGGGAAAGCATCCGGGATCTGGGCGTCGTGAGCACGGGTACGGCCGTCATTGAGGGGGAGGCCCCCCCGGTCATCACCGATGAGGTGTCATTGGCCAAGGCCTTGTTGGCGGCCAGCGGTGTCTATGTGCCCGATATGTCCAAGTCCACGGCCGGCATACACATGAAGAATGTCTTTGAGCGGCTCCAGGTATTTGATCGCATCAAAGAGCGGATTCAAGAGTTTCCCAATGGCGCCACAGCCATGAAGGCGATGGCGTCAAAGGCGGCGCCCCATTCACTGGGCTGCACTCAACTGACGGAGATTATGGCGACGTCTGGCGTCACAGTTGTTGCCGCGCTTCCCAAATCATGCGCTCTGGACACCGTTTATACGGTTGCCATTCCCAGCGCGTCGGGGCAGGTTGACCTTGCAGGGGTATTGATCGATGGCTTGTGTGATGCGTCGCTCGATAAATTCAAACGTGATAACGGTTTCTCGAAGTAATTGTCTGAAGCAGTTTTAGAAAAGGGATGGAAGATGAAATTAGCTAGTTTTGAATATAAGGGCGAGCGTTGTGTAGGCCTTGTCAGCGAAGATTCCAAGAGCCTGCGCAGGCTCAATCTGGATGCGGGCGAGGCCGGTCGCGGCGTTGCCGCGTTGATTGGCCGGGAAGACCTGAAGGGTTTTGTGCAAGAGCGTGTCGCAGACGAATTGTCCATGGCCGACGTGCGGCTGCAGGCGCCGATTCCGCGGCCGGATCGGAACATTTTTTGCGTGGGCAGAAATTACCATGCGCACGCCAAGGAACTTTCCAGTTCGGTTTTCAAGGAAAACGACAAGAATGTCGAAGCCTGGCCCATTGTGTTCACGAAGGTGCCGGAGTGCGTCGTCGGCCCTTTCGATGACGTGGTCCTGCCGGTGGGCATTTCTTCGCAGATCGATTACGAAGCCGAGCTGACCGTGGTGATCGGCAAGCAGGGCAAGAACATCGCCCGGGAGGATGCGCTGGATTATGTCTTTGGCTATACCATCGTCAACGATGTGACGGCGCGCGATGTCCAGATCCGCCATCAGCAGTGGGATATGGGCAAGTCGTTCGATACGTTTTGTCCTATGGGGCCGTGGCTGGTCACGGCTGATGAAGTGGACTCATCGAATCTGGAGGTTTCGTGCAAGGTTAACGGCGATCTGCGTCAAAACGCCAGAACGGAAGATTTCATATTCGATATTCCCACGCTGATTGAAACGTGTTCGCGCGGCATAACGCTTTATCCGGGCGATATCATTGCCACCGGCACCCCGGCGGGCGTGGGCATGGGCATGAAGCCACCCACTTACCTTAAAAGCGGGGACCACGTCCGGATAGAGATCGAGGGAATCGGCATGATCGAAAATAAATTCGTCTAAACTCCGTAACGGCACCCGTTTGTAATGGCACCTGTTTGTAGCGGCACCCCTTGTGGGTGCCACCACAAACCCAACACAATCGAAATAAACCCACCCATAACACAGACCCAAGCATTCACCTTAACGAACCCTATTTTTGTATAAAACAGCAATTTTCAACAAGTGAGCACTTTATGGCTGGCGGCGTTAAAGCCTTTGAACAGCATCTGACGGCTGAGCTGGACAGCGGCCGCTTGGCCTCTGGAGCCAGATTGCCTACGGAGCGGTCCTGGTGCGAACAATTCGATATTTCGCGCGGCACTGTTCGACGGGTTTTGGCCAAGCTGAGTGAGCGTGGCCTGATTACGCAGGTCAAGGGCAGTGGGACTTTTGTCTCGATGGCCAGTCCGCATGGGCCGGCTATCGAGAAGCTGTACACCAGTCCGGCGGAGTTGATGGAAGCGCGTTTGCTGATCGAGCCGTTGATGCCGGCATTGATCGTCCGAAATGCGAATGCCCACGATTTTCAGCTTATGCAGGAATGCCTGTTGCATTCGGAACGGGCCGAGACTGTAGATGAGTTCGAGCGCTGGGACGGCGAGTTGCATCGTTCGTTTGCGCTGGCGACTCATAATTCGCTTTTTTTGCATATTCTTGAGTTGACCAATAGGGTTCGCGAAGAAGGCGAGTGGGGTCGGCTGAAAATGCAGTCGTTAACGCCCGAGCGTCAGCAGCAGTACGTGCGCCAGCATCGTGCGATTTACGAGGCGCTGCTGAATCGGGATATGGAGCAATCGAAGGCGTTGATGATCGTGCATTTGAAGCAGATACAGCAGAATCTTTTCGGCGCGTAAGATATCGTTGGCGGTGTTTCGTAGCGCCACCTGTAGCGCCACCCCTTGTGGGTGGCATTCGCTGCCGGTGGCATTTTTTATATCACCGTATCTTGGTTATAAAACCTTCTAGCCCCGCACCGTGGCCGGTCAAGGTAGGTCGGGCTCCGACGTGCACGGTTCTGGCTTCGCCAGAACTTCCCGCGCGAATGAACTGCTTCGGGGCGGCGCGCGAACTCGTGGGGCGAATAGCCCACTGGGCTATTCGCAAGCTCCCACTCAAACAGCGCGCGCCTTGCATCCCCGAAGAAGTTCATTCGCGCGGCGTGCCCGAGTCGCCTGCCCCACCTTGACCGGCCACGGCGCTCGTGTGGTGGATGCTTGTGGGATCGCTGATATTGGCGCGATTGTTGCTAATGTAGCGGCAGCCCTTGTGGCTGCCAGATCGTTGGAAATCGTCGCGGTCTTTATTTATAGACACCGATGGCAGCCACAAGGGCTGCCCCTACAGTGGCCGCCGGAACCTGCCCTGATCACGTCACGGCATCGCGCGACTGGTTGGCGTTGAAGTCCTGTCTATCCAGTATGTCTCTTAGCACTTCGACGGCATCCCACACATCGGTAAAGCCCAGATATAAAGGCGTTAGCCCGAAGCGCATGATTTCCGGCTCGCGATAGTCGCCGATTACGCTGCGCGCAATCAGGGCTTGCATGACGGCATAGCCTTGCGGGTGGGTGATGCTGACGTGGCTGCCGCGCTGCGCGTGATTGCGCGGGGTAACCAGCGCTAGCGGATGCGCGGCGCAGCGTGCTTCTACCAGCTCGATAAACAAGTCGCTTAGCGCGAGCGATTTGCGGCGCAGCGCCTCGATGTTGGTTTTGGCGAACACATCGAGGCCGGCCTGGACCATGGCCAGCGAGACGATGGGTTGAGTGCCGCACAAGGCGCGGCGTATGCCGGGGTCTGGTGTGAAGCGCGGGTCCATGGTGAAGGGCGTCGCGTGGCCCCACCAACCGCTAAGCGGATGAGAAAATTGTGTTTGGTGCTTGGGCGCCACCCAGATGAAGGCGGGTGATCCAGGGCCTCCGTTCAGGTATTTGTAGGTGCAGCCCACCGCGAAATCGGCATTGGCGTCGTTCAAGGCCACCGGCAGCGCGCCGGCCGAATGGGCCAGGTCCCAGATCATCATGGCACCCTGGGCGTGCGCATGCGCCGTCAGGGTCTTCATGTCCAGTAAATGGCCGCTTCGATAATTCACATGCGTCAGCATCACGACGGCGACATCCCGGTCTATGGCGGCATGCAGGTCTTCGGGCGCGTCCACCAGGCGCAGATGGTAGCCGCGATCCAGCCATCGGCTCAGGCCTTGCGCAATATATACATCGGTGGGGAAGTTGCTGCGTTCGGTCACGATGACCCGGCGCGATGCTGTCTGCGCTTGGGCTGCCTGCATGTGCAGGGCCGCGGCGAGTGCCTTGAACAGATTGATCGAGGTGGAATCCGTTACCACCACTTCGTCGCGCCCGGCGCCTATCAGCGGCGCCAATTGGTCACCCAGGCGCGAGGGTAGGTCAAACCAGCCGGCCTTGTTCCAGCTGCGGATCAGATCCATACCCCATTCTTGGGTCACGACTTCCTGCGCGCGCGTCAGGGCGGCCTTGGGACGCGCACCCAGCGAATTGCCGTCCAGGTAAATCACGTTATCGGGCAGGGAAAACTCATTTTTGAGATTGGCCAGATCA
Organism: Paralcaligenes ureilyticus; assembly: GCF_004346225.1. Taxonomy (GTDB): domain Bacteria; phylum Pseudomonadota; class Gammaproteobacteria; order Burkholderiales; family Burkholderiaceae_B; genus Paralcaligenes; species Paralcaligenes ureilyticus. The sequence goes on from NZ_SMAJ01000013.1 coordinate 86,789, forward strand.
TCAGCCTGGTCCATCTGAATGCAGTCGTTACGGCTAATCATGGGGCAGTCTCCCGCACGGGGTGCTGGGTGGGTTACCGGGAATGGAACACAGCGCAATTTGCCTGATATTATAGGCTTCAAGCAGTTCCTTGCCGCGATTTTGCCCAACTCGGCATGTCCGAATTGTTTGGCGGGGTGGTTCGCCGCACACTGTAGTCCACGCCTTGAACAAGGGGACGACAGTGAGGCACTCATACATTAAGCAACGCGGCCAGGGCATGACCGAATACATTATTGTCGTGGCCTTAGTGGCGGTTGCCGCTATTGCGGTGTATCAGCTTTTTGGCCAAGTAGTGCGCTCGCAAACAGCCGCCATGGCCAAGGAGCTGGCTGGCGAAGACGGTTCCGAGCAGTCTCGCATGGCTCAGTCGGCGGCTGAAACCGCTGCGGCGCAAACGGCCGCCAAAACCCTGAAGTCGTTTACCGGAAACGCTGGAGCCAGCCAATGAGCGTTACGCCAAAACCTGCGCATTATGAGCTTGTTCGGCGTGCGGCGGCCCAGAGCGGCCAGGCGCTTGTGCTGGGTATGCTGCTTGCCTCGGCTGCGGCTTTGGTTTTGATACGTTATTTTTTTACAGGCCAAGTGGTGGCGGCGAAAGCCAGGCAGTTGCACGCGCTGGACGCGACGGCCTATAGCGGCGCGCTGGTTCAGGCCAGGGCGCTGAATATGCTGTCCTACATCAATCGCGCTCAAATCGGTCATCAGGTGGCGATGGCGCATTTGGTTACGCTGGGGTCGTGGGCGGCCTTTGGGGGCACTCAGTCCAGGCAACTGGCCTCGGGCAATCCTCCCGCTTACCTGATAGGCTTATTGTTTGGGCCGGAGCATGGGGCCGCGTATCTGGCTGCCGGCTCTGCCCGCGGCATGGATGCCATGGCCCGCACAGACGGCGAGCTGGCGCAGGCCTACGCGGCGCACGATCGCATCGTCCAGGATGTTTTCAGCTCGGTCCAGCAGGCTGTGGTGGCCGGTTTGCCCGATGCTCGTCAAGCGGCCATGCAGGCCGTGTTAAAGCAGAATTATCCAGACTATGAAAAATCCGACTTTGATTTATCTGTCGTCGATGATACTTGGCCCGGCTATGTGCAGGCGTATTCCGGGCGGCAGGAATTACGCTCCTTCGTTCAAGAAGTGGCGGATCTGTATGCGTTTCTGGGGCCGCGCAACGACACCACGCGCAATCCATGGGTGGTCGATGCGCGTTGTCCCACGCTGCGTCACGAATTGCGCCGCCGTGGCAATACCGAGCTTGATCCGTATGGCAGATGGCAGTCCATTGACACGCAGTCCTTTCACGCTTTGCGCTCCAATCGCTGGATAGGATGTTATTTTCGTGAGTACCCAATGGCGTGGGGCTGGATACCGACTGCGGCGGCTCAAAGCGTTGGTTCGCCTCATGTCGATGATCCACCCGACGACTTTGCCGCGCAGGATTTCTGGCGCTGGGTGCGAGACGCGACCAATTGGGATATACATTTCGGCGATGCCAACCCCCTGGCTAATTCACGGGCGGTGGCCAATAGGCAACGCTGGCAGGGCGGCGGCCTTCCGGGTTATTTCGACACACGGGAGGGCGCTCAGGCTCGTGGCTTGCGGTTTACCGTCGACCTGCGTTATCCAGGCCCAGAAGGTATCGTACTAAGCAGTCGCAGCGCGGCGGAAACCTTTTTTGAACGCCCCGAGCCCCGTTCCGATGGTCGCCTCGAAGCGGAGAACCTGTTTGATCCTTATTGGCAGGCCAGGCTCGCTCCGCCGGCGGTGTCCAGTGCAAGCCCCGGAGGCCGGCCATGAACGCACAGTGGGCAGGCACAACGGGTCGTTCGCAATGCCTATCGGTTTGCGCGCAAAGAGGTCAGGCCGCCATTGAAGCGTTGGTTGTTCTGCTTGTCCTGCTGTCTTTGTGGGTCGGCATTGCCTGGTTATTGCGGTTTCAGGACATCGCATTGCAAACCCAGCATGCCAGCCGGTATGCCGCATTTTCCTTGAGCCGTCATTTCGAACTCAGGCCGGTGGATGACATTCGCCGCCGGTATTTTTCCGGGCCGGCCCATCAGTGGACTGATCGCGGCGGGCTCAGGTTGCTGGATCCTGCCCAAGTATCGCTGCAGGTGACGCGCCATCAAAAATTGAGCGCTTTGGCGCAAGCAGGCGGAGTACTGCCCGATGCGGTGTCATTGCGGCAGGGTTGGCAAATCGAAGATGCGGGGATTGTCCGTGCACAGGTTCTGGCGGCGCCGCACAGGCCTGAACGGCACCTGCTGCGCAAGGCGGATGGTCTTAAGGTGGGTATGGGTCAGTTCGATGCCTGGTATCCCGTCCTGTCACGCCATACGGCCATCCTCGTCGATGCCGGCCACGCATCCGGCGATCAGGATACGCAGCGTCGTGTGGCGCAATCGGGGCAGGGCTGGGGTGACAGTGCTGCCGATTCGTACCGGTTGGGGCGCCAGGTTTCGGCGGCTGTGCAGGCGCAGGACCGAGCCTGGAATCGCGCCGGACCCGAGTTCGATTGGCTACGCCGCTGGGCGGGGTTTGTGCCGGCGCGTCATCTCAATGCCAGTCAGGGGGAAAGCGATGAACACCAGGATTGAGTGGAGGGTGCAAGGGCGTGCCCAGTGGGCGGGCTGCCTGGGGTTTGTGATTTGCCCGATGATAGGCAGTGGCTTTTTTCCTGCGCCGGCTCTGGCGGATAACCCGATCCGGAATCAGGTATTGCAAATTGAGGCGCCCGGATTCGTGTGGTCCGAACTTCAGGAACTGAAGCTGTTTGAAGTTCCTGTTTATCTGCGTCGTTTCGCCGTGGCGGCCCCTGTTGATGTGGCGGCGCGGATTCTGGCCGGGAATACGAGGCTCTTCCAGGAAACCCAGGCATCGAGGCAAAAGATAATACTCTCCGGTGCTCGAGCCGATTCGCATTGGGTGGCGGAAATCGCCGCTACCCAAGACGGTGCTCAAGGCTCGGTGTCGGCGCTAAGCCTGCGCCTTGGTCATTTGAACAAGGCTTTATCGCGTCGTTCAAAGCTGCTGGCCAGCTGGGTGCCGCAACCCGCACAGCTGCGTTTTAGCGAGATGTCCGTCGTGGACGGACAGGCACTGCGGCAACAAATTTATCTTGTGGCGCGCCCGCTTGATGAACTGAATGCACAGTTGCGCGAGCATCTGCAGGCGCTGGGTTGGCGCGACGTATCAGCAGACGAGCGGCCACCGGCGGGCCGCGTCTGGCGTTTGAATCGCGAGCGCCTTGTCCTGGTGTCGGCCGCCACTGCCGGCGCAAGCACGTTGTTTGTGCAGCATTTTCAATAATTCTGCAAGGAGCGGATCATGCGCTTGCCTGTGTTCAATCGATCGATCGCCTTGCTGTGTATTGCAGCGGCGGCCGGCCTGGGCGCCGCCTGGACGGCGAGGCAGTATCTGCAAGATCGTGTCCGTCAGCTTGAAGCCAATGCCAAAACGCCGATGGTGGCGCGGGTGGTGGCTGCCTACGACATGCCGTCGGGTACTCTACTGACGTCTGACCATTTTGCCGTACGCCAGCTTCCTGCAGCGCTTGTGTCCAGCGATAGCCTGGCGCCGGAGCGTTTCAAGGAGCTGGCCGGCAGCGTCCTGGCGGCGCCTTTGCGCGCCGGAGACCCGATTTTGGCGGTACATACTACACGCGCCCGTGGCTCCCCGTTTTCGGCTCGGCTTGGCGATGGCAGGCGCGCCATTACTATTCCCGTTGATGCCATCAACTCCGTGTCGGGCCTGCTTGAGCCTGGTGATCTGATCGATCTGTATGTTTCATTTGAGCATCAGCGCCGGCGCATCACCGCTCCGCTCCTGCAAGGGGTGCTGGTTCTGGCAACGGGAAAAGCAACTCAGATTGCCGCTGAACCCGGCATGGCCCGGGCGGGTGGCTATTCAACCGTCACGCTGGACTCGTCGCCTGAAGATGCCATAAAGCTGGTGGCCGCGAGGCAAGGCGGGTCCATTACCGCTTTGCTGCGCCATCCGCATGATGGCCGGTCTGATCAAAAAGCGGTGCGTGGAGATCTTGCCACTTTGCTGGGCGTGAGCGACAAACCCGTATCCACCCGTACGGCCAAGGTTCCTGTCATCTATGGCAATCAGGCAGCGCGCGGGTTGCCTGGCTTGCGTCCTAAAGCCGTCGACCCGGCGCCGGTCAACGGTGTTTTTGACTTGCCCTATACCCCTGAACTGGCCAGTGCCTGGATGAGAAGCCCAGGCCTGCCCGAGGCCGACGACGCTTTGCGTCCGGTAAGCCCGCCATGAAACGCCAGGGCGGTCTTTCAATACTTGTGTGGTTTGGATGCGTTGATTATGCAAATTGAATTCTTCAGTTCCCGCTATTTGTTGGTCTTCTGCGCTTCGTTGATGGCCATTTCGCCTCCGGCGTTTGCGCGGGCCGACAGCCTCCTCAATTTACAGGTGGGCGAGGTCAAAGTGTTGTCCGTGCCTGAGGTTGCTCGCGTTGCGGTGGGCGACGGTCATGTGCTCAGCGCCGTGACGACCGAAGAAAAAGAGGTGATTGTATTTGCGCGCCACGAGGGGTCGACCACATTACAGATATGGTCATCGAACGGCCAGCGCCACCGGTATCAAATTGATGTCGCCGCCGAGGGGGCGCGTCAGACCCAAAAGGAACTTCGCAAGATGCTCGAACGGATTCCCAATGCGCGTGTATCGGTGGTCGGAGATAAACTGGTGGTGGAAGGAGACGATTTGTCCGACACCGACCGCGAGCGCGTGGCAGCGCTTGGCAAGCGTTATCCGCAGTTGCTCGATTTCACGAGCCAGGTGGGCTGGGATCGCATGGTGCTGCTCGACGTTCAGGTGGTGGAGGTGCCGCGCACTCATCTGCGGGAACTGGGTGTACGCTGGAATACAAGCAGCGATGGCGGCATGAACGCCGGTCTGGCCTGGGATGGAGGCTCGGGGAAATTCAATGCGCGGCCAGGTGAGTCCTTGCTCGATCTGCCTTTCCCCGCGAGCGCGGCAGCCGGATATTTCGGCATCAATGCTGTTTTGTCGGCCCAGATCAAAGCGCTGGCGCAAACGGGTTCTGCCGTGGTTCTGGCTCAACCCCAGTTGCTTGCACGCAGCGGCGCTACGGCCGAGTTCCTGGCGGGCGGCGAGGTGCCTTACTCGACGGTGGATGCCAATGGAAAGAGCAACACCGTGTTCAAGCCTTACGGCGTGTCCTTGCGGATTACGCCGCAGATAGAACGCAATGGGGCGGTGCGCTCGCGCATAGAGGTTGAAGTCAGTTCGGTCGATTTGTCCATATCGGTTCCCAACGGGCCCTCGTTGAAGACACGACGCGCCTCTACCGAGTTCAATGTGCGCTCGGGTCAGACCCTGGTGCTGGCCGGTTTTTTATCCCGGGAAGAGGCGCGCAACACGGACAAGGTGCCGGGTTTTGGCGATATTCCCCTCGTGGGCGCATTGTTCAAATCCAGGCGCTTTCAACATAGCGAAACCGAACTGGCGATATTCGTCACGCCGGTCGTGGTGTCGCCCGATCACCCCGATTTGGCGCGGCGGGTTGCCCAGGGCCGGGCCATTGTCGATCGGGCGTTTCCGGATGCGGAGCTGATCAATACGCCGGTGCACGCGCTGCAAGCGTTGCCGCAAGCGCTGGATACGCCACAAGAAGGTTGGGATCCCTACCGCGGCGCGGGCACGCAATGGGGAGCTCCCGAACCCGATTCAACGGCTTCCGACCCTGCGTCCGGCCAAGCGGGTACGCCGCGTCGAGGTGTCAATCAACATGCCTTCCGGGAGTAGATCATGCTGGATGTCGAACTTCGTTTCGAAGATGGTTCGGTTCAGGCCAGGAGGCTTGTGCTGCCTCTTGAAATCGGCAGAGGAGCCCAGGCGGGATTGCGCCTGAAGGCGTGGCGCGTGGCTAAACGTCATGCCCGCATCGAGCGGCGCGAGGCGGGGCTATTTCTTGAAGATTTCGGGTCGCTGACAGGCACTTTGGTCAATGGGCAGCGAGTGACGCAGTATGGGCCGTTATCGGCGGGAGACGAGATCGTCATTGGCCCGTGCCTGATGCATTTGCGCGAGCCGCAAGGTTGTGATGCGGCGCAAGCCGTGTGGGCAGCAGAGCTCGCGGCCGATAGCGAAAGCCTGGCTGACAACCCAGAGACGCCACTCTTGTCCGAGGGTCCGGCCATGAATCCGGCCGTAATAGGCGTGGTCCTCGGGCCCGTGGGCCTGGACGGGACGCTGCTTTATCATCGGCGCCGTTTGCATGCGTCATTGCTCGAAGCGCTCGACTTGCGGCGGCGCGATGTCGCCAGCATGAGCGATGCGGCGCTGCGCAGCGAGGCATTGGCGGCGCTGACGGAAATCATCAAGCATGATTCCGATATTCCGGGCGCAGTCGATCGCCAGGAATTATTGCGCGATGTGGTCAATGAGGCGGTGGGCCTGGGCGCTCTGGAGCCGTTGCTGGCCGATCCTTCCATTAGTGAGATCATGGTGAATCGCCATGACGAAATATTTGTTGAGACGGCCGGCGTTCTTACACGCCATGCTTCGGGGTTCAGCAGCGAGCAAGCCGTGTTGGGTGTTATTGAACGTATCGTTTCGCCTTTGGGCCGCCGTATCGATGAAAGCTCGCCCATGGTGGACGCGCGTCTGGGCGATGGGTCGAGGGTGAATGCCATTATTCCTCCTCTGGCGCTGCGCGGCGCTTGTCTTACTATCCGGAAATTTCCGCTCAATCGGCCTGGCATGGATGATTTGTTGCGTGTGGGCGCACTCGATGCATCCATGCGCGAGTTCCTGCGGTGCTGCGTTCAGGGACGTAAAAACATGGTCGTATCCGGTGGCACGGGCTCGGGAAAAACCACGTTGCTCAATGTTTTGTCCAATTGCATTCCGGCGGCAGAACGCATCGTGACGATCGAAGACGCAGCTGAATTGCGGTTGGATCACGCGCATCTGGTGTCGCTGGAAGCGCGCCCAGCCAACCTCGAAGGGCGTGGAAAGGTCGACATCCGCGATCTGGTGCGCAATGCCTTGCGTATGCGGCCCGATCGTATCGTGGTCGGCGAGTGCCGTGGCAGCGAGGCATTCGACATGTTGGCTGCCATGAATACCGGCCATGAAGGTTCGTTGACAACGCTCCATGCCAATAGTCCGCGCGACGCCTTGTCGCGTCTGGAGACCATGATTCTCATGGCCGGCATGGATATTCCGCTGGCCGCCGTGCGTGAATACATTGCGGCCAGTATTGATGTCATTGTGCAGCAGGCCCGGCTGGCCGACGGCCGGCGGTTGATCACCTCGATTGTCGAAGTGACCGGCATCGAGAGCGGCCGGATACAGATTCAGGAAATATTCAAATACCAGACTGTTCCGGTCAGGGCGTTTGTGGGTTGCGGCGTTGTGCCGGAGTGTTTCATCCGAGGTGCTGAGGCTACCGCGGCGGCGGCTCCCGTGCTGTATGGTCAGGTCACCCTGCTGCATGACTCGTCGGCAAGTCTGGCCGGGGCCGGAGGACAGGAATGATTATCGTGTTCCTGTTGTGCATGACCATCGTCGCCGGCGTGGCAGCCTGGATGATCCAGGGTTGGTGCAAGACCGCGTATCGGCGCTATCAATGGGCATTCCAGAAGGAAGCCAAGGAGCGCCTGAGCGAATTTTTTCTGTTTTTCGATCCGGCTCAGTTGTGGTTCGCCAATTTGTTGCTCTGCACCGGGCTGACGCTGTTTATTTACATGCTTTCGGGCCTATTGTGGCTTGCGGGCGGTGCGGGCGTTGTGACCCTGTTTGCGCCCCAGTTCCTTATTGCGCGATGGCGCCGGCGGCGTCTGGCGCGTTTTGATGAACAGCTGCCCGACTTGCTTGCCGCGCTGGCCGCCGCCTTGCGCGCCGGGTCTGGTGTGCAGGCGGCGCTGCGGCATATCGTGCTTCAGGCTCCTGCCCCGTTGGCGCAGGAGTTCGGCCTGATGCTGCGTGAGCAGCGCATGGGGGTGTCGTTCGAACAGGCGCTGGCTTCGCTGTATGGCCGCGTCCCGACTGAAGGCACAGGCCTGGTGGTCTCGTCATTGAAAATAGCCGTTCATAGCGGCGGCAATCTGGCTGAAACGCTGGAGCGCATTGCCGGCACGCTGCGCGCGCGTCTGCATCTGCTGGCCAAAGTGCATGCACTTACGTCGCAAGGGCGTCTGCAGGCCTGGGTCATGTCTTGCCTGCCTTTTGCGTTGATGCTGGTTCTTGAACGGCTCGACCCGGACTCGATGGCTTATTTATGGAACACCCCTGCAGGCTGGGCTGTGCTGGGCGTGGTCATCGGCCTGGAACTGACGGGCGCATTGTTCATACGCCGCATTGTCGGCATCGATGTCTAGGGCATTTTTGATTGAAGTGTTTTACGGAACTGAACGCGTTTCGTGTCGCTTTTTTTTTAAGCCGCTTTGGGAGGGGTAATTGTTTTGGGTGGGCGGGTCATTCTATTAAGACGCCGCAGGGCGAGGGGTGTTGGGTCGAGTGAAATCTACGGGCAATGTGATGGAGGCAGGCTGCGGACAACGTGATAGAGACGGGCTGCAGGCCAGTGAGTTCTGGGCATGCCGTAACGCGAGCCGTCTATGGGGGCCGGGGCGGGGCCGGCGTAAGGCGTGCGCCGGATGCTGACGAAGGGAAGGCGGGGGCTGTCGGCGGGCCATGTTTGAGCGGAGCCGCGCCAGCGGCGTAGCGAGTTTGGCCCGACGCCCGCCTGGACGAGGCAGATCCGGATCAAGCACGCCGTGCCGGCCCCGCCCCGGCCCCCATAGACGGCGTCTTCAAATACCAATACATCCCGCGCTGTATACCGTTTGACCAAAAATGCTCTAGAGGAGTCGCACGATGTGGTTCTGGATCAGTTGCTTTGCGGCCGGCGTGTCGTTGTGCTTGTTCAGCTGGGTGCTGACGCGGCCATTGCGTTTGCCGCCGCAGCCGGCAGGTGCTTATTCCAAGCACATCGGGATCAGGATGATCTGGCCCTGGGTAGCGGTGTTTGCAGCGGCCAGCCAGCCCTTTATTCCCTGGCCGATGCGCAAGGCTTTGCGCCAGCAGATACAAAAGGCCGGGCTCGATACCGCGTGGCACGCCGAGCACATCGTTGCCATGCAGATGCTGGCGTTTTCGTGTTGCGCTGTTCCCGCGGCGTTGGCCGCATGGATCTATTCCTCATTGACGCTTACCCATAGTGCAGCTGTAGCGCTGGGGTTGGGCGGGCTATGTCTGTGGTGGCCTAGGCGCTGGCTGGCGCAGGCCGGGTTGCGGCGCCAGCGCCAGATGTTGAAAGAGTTTCCGTTTCTGCTGGATATGACGACTTTATGCGTAGAGGCTGGGCTGAATTTGCAAGGTGCTTTGCAGCAGGCCGCCGCCAACGGCCCGCCTGGCCCCTTGCGGTATGAGCTGCGTCATGCTCTGGCCGATATGCGTGCAGGCATGACACGGCTCGACGCCTTGCAAAGCCTGGCCGATCGCACCGATATGCCGGCTGTTCGTCAGCTTGTAACGGCTTTGGGGCAGGCCGACCAGCTTGGCATGAGCCTGGGGCCGCTACTGCGGGCGCAGTCCGAACAGCGCCGGGCCGAACGCTTTTTGCGCGCTGAAAAACTGGCGCTCGAAGCGCCGGTGAAGATGCTGTTCCCCATGATCTTCTGCATCTTTCCCTGCACGTTTCTGATTATCGGTTTTCCCATCGTCGTTAAACTGATCGGGGTTGAATTTTGATTGCGGACCCCGGCGATTTAACGCTGTATGTGGCGCGAGGGTTTTGGGGCAGGCTGCGAGGTCTGCATGCGTACCCGGCCCTGGCGTTGAATCAGGGCTTATGTTTGACGCCGTGCAACGCTATTCACACGTTCGGATTGGCCCGCGCCATCGATGTGTTGTTCCTGGACGGGAACCGGCGCTGTTTGAAGCGCCTGGAAAACGTGGCGCCCAATCATATCGCCTGGTGCTGGGGTGCCGCGATGGTCGTTGAATTGCACGCTGGTTATTGCGCCCGTCACCCGTGCGCCATCGCTCGGGTTCAGCAAGCGTTGGCCTTGCAAGGCTCGCTGCGGCCTAGCGTGTCGGATCGGGCGTGGGGTAGTTGGTTCCGAAGACGCTGACGTACGTCGGATAAAAGCTGCAATACAGCAAGGCTGCCACGATGATATTGACGGGGGTCAGCAGTATCTGCACCGCGCCGTCGGCCATGCCCAGATCCACCATCAGGTTGCCCAGCAACTGTATGGACAGGAACACGGCGCCCCAGCTCAGGCCGTACACCAGGAAGGGCCATTTGTTGCGCCAGCAGGCCACCATGGAAAAGAACAGGGCCTGGCCCAGCCTGATTTTGTGCCAGCCTATCAAGGCTGGCGCGTGCCAGAAGAGGGCGGAAATAATGAGGTACAGAAACGCGAAGACCACAAAGGGGCCGCGTATGGCTTCCATTAGCGCCACCTCGTTAATGGTGGTGCTGTCGCCCACCGCCGCCATAATGCTGTCCATAAAGGGCAGTGTCGCCACGAATCCGCCCAGCAGGCAGCAGGCCATATAGGCCAGGCCCAGCCGTATCAGGCGTTTTCGCGTGTCGGTGTCGCGTAGCGGCTCCATCCACATGGCCAGGCGCATGGGTTGGCCGGCCGCAATATGGCGACAGGCGCACAAAGACATGAAGGTGAGTAGCGGCATTGCCGCTATCAGCACCATTTGGCCCAGGATGGGAATCAGGTAGGCGATGGTAATTAAAAAGCCCGTCACCAGGCTCCAGAAGAACATGGGCAGGGGTTGGCGCCCGAACAGGCGGGCCCCGTCCTGTATCCATTGCCAGCCGGCGGCGACGGGGAGTATGGCTGCTTGCATGATGAGCTGAAAATCCTTGGCCCGTTCAGGGCAGTGCGATAGCGACCATTTTGTACCGTTCGCGCAAAATCCGCTCGAAATGGCGTGGGTCGTGGGGTTTGAGGGTCTGGGCCGGCCGCGGCAAGAAATAATCGTACAGGCGCGAGACCCAAAAGCGTAGCGCGGCGGCCTGCAGCAGGATGGGCCAGGCGTGCTGTTCGGCTTCGGTGAAGGGCCGCACCGAGGCATAGGCCTGCAGCCAGGCATTCAGTTTTTCCGCATCGAACACGCCCGTGGTCTGCTCGATGCACCAGTCATTGACACTGACGGCAACATCGAAGAGCCACGTGTCCTGGCCGGCGAAATAAAAATCGATGAACCCTCCCATGCGGGGCATTTCAAATGTACCGTCAAAAAGCACATTGTCGCGAAACAGATCGCAGTGCGCGGGCCCGAAGGGCAGTTGCCGATAGATGCTGCCGGCGGCAAAGCGGGTTTGATCCGCCAGCGTGCGCTGTATCAGTTCGCTTTGCTCGGCGCTGAGAAAAGGCAGAAGCAAGGGTACGGTGCGTTTCCACCAGGGCAGGCCGCGCAGATTGGCCTGTTTGATTTCGAAGGACTGGCCGGCCAGATGGGCCTGGGCCAGCGTTGCGCCGGCCAGCGCACAATGCGCGGGGCTGGGTGCGGGCTCGTAACCGCCGCCCAGGCGCGTGACAATCACGCAAGGCTTGCCGTGCAGGGCCGTGAGCCGTTCGCCGCTGCGCAATGTTTGCGGCTGCGGCACGGGGATGTGATGCTGCGCCAGATGATGCATCAGTTCAATGTAAAACGGCAGTTGCTGCGCCGTCAGCACTTCGAAAATCGTTAAAACGTATTCGCCGTGGGTAGTCGTCAGGAAAAAATTGGTGTTTTCGATGCCCGCGGTAATACCGCGCAAGGAAACCAGTTCGCCCAGCGTGTATCGGGCAAGAAGTTCATGTGCGTCGTTTTCGCTGACGGGGGTAAAAACAGCCATTGGCGGTAAGCTCGGAGGTAAACAAACAAAACGCCCATAAAGGCGGGCGTTTGATTTTAGACCAGGATCGACGCTGGCGTTTTCAAGGGGCGAATCAGGTCTGGCAACTGGTACGTTTTGTAGCGGCACCCCTTGTGGGTGCCATCAATGGGTGCGACCAATCACTAGGTTTATTGCTTGAGCAGGTAGCATTTGGAATCCGCCACTTTGGTAAAGGCTTCCTCTCCGGGTATGGTGGCGACTATTTTCATATAGTCCCATGGCTTGGTGGATTCCGCGGGGGTCTTGACCTGCATCAGGTACATATTGTGGATGTATCGGCCGTCCTTGCGGATATAGCCGCTGTTATAGAAGTCGCTGATCTTCATGCTTTTTAGCGCCGCCATGACTTTGTCGCTGTCGACGCTGTTGGCGGCCTTCACGGCTTTCAGATAGGTTGAAACCGCCGAATAGTCCGCCGCTTGATGGGTGCTCGGCATTTTTTTCATTTTTGCGTAAAAGCGGTGAGCGAATTTCCGGGAAGCGTCATCCTTGTCCCAATACCAGCTATCGGTCATGAGCAGGTTTTTCGCTACGGCCAGGCCCAGGCCGTGGATGTCGTTGATCGTCATCAGTAGGCCGACCAGTTTCATGCTTTTTGTGATGCCGAAATCGTTGGCGGCCTTGATCGAATTGATGGTATCCGCTCCCGCATTGGCAAGGCCCAGGACCTGGGCTCCCGAGGCTTTGGCCTGCAAGATATATGAAGACATATCGGACGAATTGGGCGGATGCTTGACCGATCCGACCACGGTTCCACCGTGGGCAAGTATGACGGCGCTCGTATCGGTGAATAGCGAGTGACCGAAGGCGTAATCCGCAACCAGGAAATACCACGATTTTCCACCTTGCTTGATCACCGCCGAGCCCGTGCCTTTGGCCAGGGCCACGGTATCGTATTCGTAGCTGACGGTATAGGGAGTGCAGTCTTCATTGGTCAGGCGGGCCGTGGCGGAGCCAATATTGATATAAGGGACTTTCTTCTGGTTGATGATCGTGTTCATGGCCAGTGCCGTGGCAGAGTTGACTCCCCCGACCAGAAGGTTCAAGTGATCCTGGTCGATCCACGAGCGTGCAGTGGTTGCGGCGATATCAGGCTTGTTCTGATGGTCTGCCGACAGAACTTCTATTTTGCGCCCCAGCACCGAACCACCCGCATCGGCGACCGCCATTTTGATGGCCTCGAGCCCGCCGGGGCCATCGGTATCGGCATAGGGGCCCGACATGTCGGTGATGAATCCGATATGGATAGGCCCGTCAGCAGCTTGGGCTGTATTCCCGATGCCGGCTATTGCCAGCGCGGCAACGCTTAAAGCTAAAAGGGTTTTTTTCATGATTAGTCTCCGTCGTATTGAAATTCGTCGATTGTGGTTGGGAATGATTTTTTTCAGTGAGCTTTGGTTCAAGCCCTGTCTTGCTTTAGCAGTTGGGCGGCGAAATCCGCCCGTACGTCTTTGGCGGCCACCATTTCCCGCGCTACGCGATCCACATCGGCCCCTTTCGCTCCGGCCGCAATGGCGATATTTCGGGCATGCAAGGCCATATGGCCGCGTTGGATTCCTTCCGTGGCCAAGGCTCGCAAGGCGCCCATGTTCTGTGCCAGCCCGACGGCAACGGCAACTTCGGCCAATTCCTGCGCCGTTTTGATCTGCAATATCTTCAGGGACAGGCGCGCCAGCGGATGCGTTTTGGTCGCTCCACCTACCAGGCCAACCGGCATGGGCATTTCCAGGGTGCCGACCAGATCGCCGTTTTTAGCGATTTCCCAGGTGCTGAGCGATGTGTAGTGGCCCTGGCGGCAGGCATAGGCGTGTGCTCCTGCCTCAACGGCTCGCCAGTCGTTGCCGGTGGCGACAATCACAGGGTCTATGCCGTTCATGATGCCTTTGTTGTGGGTAGCGGCACGATACGGATCGATGGCGGCAAAGGCGTAGGCGTCGATGATGCCGTCAATTACAACCTCGCCTCGATAGTGCTTGCTCTCGAGCAGGGCGGCGGGAACCTGCACGCGGGCGCGGGCCAGGCGCAAATCGGCGAGGTTCGACAGAATGCGTAGCCGCACCGTGCCCCCGGTGATCTGTTCGATGCGTTGGGCCACGGCCTCGGCCATGGTGTTGACCGTATTGGCGCCCATGGCGTCGCGCACGTCCACGATCAAATGCACGATCACCATGGGACCGCGGGGCGTCTCGGAAAACACGTGTACCTCGATGTCCTTGCAACCGCCGCCTAAGCCGATCAGCACTTGATCGCGGCTGTTCGCGATATCAATGATTTCCTGGCGGTGATGCAGCAGGGCAAGTCGTGCGCCGTAGGGGTCGCCAATGCCCATGACCTGGACTTGCGCGCGCATGAGAGGGCCGGTGCTCGATGTCTGAAAGCCGCCCGATGCGCGTACCAGCTTGGCCATGAATGAGGCGGCCGCCACGACCGACGGCTCTTCCACCGCCATGGGCACCAGGACGTCGCGGCCGTTGATCTGGAAATAGCCGGCCACGGCGTAAGGCAGTTCAAATTTGCCGATCACGTTTTCGATCATGCCGTTGGCGGTTTCCAGCGGCAGTGCGCCGGACTGGGACAGCAGGGCGGTTTCCCGGGCGTCCAGGCCTGCTTTGGCGACGATGTGCGCCAATCGTTGGGCAGGATCGAGAGAGCGGAAATTGGGCAGACTTGAGTCGATGTTCATGGGTTTACGCTTTGGATGATAAATGGCAGACGCGAGCCTGTGGTTTCAGTGTTCGTAGTATAGGAACGGCTTGGGCCAATTTCATATGTAATAAAAACACATAAAGAATCTGTTTTAATGTGTAAATAAACAACGACAATGGTGAACATGGCAGCACATCCGGAAGACTCCGCGCCGCCCATCGAGCAGTTCGGGCTGGAGATTGTCAATTTTCTCTATCACGATGCCGATAAGCTTCAGTTTGCCGGCCTGATCGAGCGGGCGAAGTCCATCTCCGACCGGGCGGTTGGGCGGCGCCTGATGGACGCCATCGAGATGGGCATTACGCTCAAGGAGCGCTTCGCGCTGCATCAGCAGCGCGAGCGCGGCTTGCTGGCGTTGATCGAAACGGCCCAGGATTTGACGGCTATTACTGATCTGGATCGGGTTTTGCAGGCTATTGTGCAGCGGGCCCGTAAATTGATCGGCTGCGATGTCGGTTATCTTTCGATCTACGATCCGGAGCAGGATGATTTTTATGTGCGGGCGACCGACGGCGCATTTTCCGAAAAATTCAAGCAGGTGAGGGTGGGCCTGGCCGTTGGGATTTGCGGTTTCGTGGCGCGCACCAAGGCGCCTTATTCTTCGTCGGATTACGGCGTCGATAGCCGCTTTGCGCATACCCGCCTGATCGACACCGCTGTTCTCGATGAAAATATCAAATCGATTCTGGGTGTGCCGCTGCTGGCAGGCGAACAGGTCATCGGCGTGTTGTTCGTCGGTGACCGGTATATTCGTTCGTACGTGGCCTGGGAAATGTCCATCTTGTCGACGCTCGCCGCCCATGCCTCAGTGGCGATCGGCAATGCCCGCCTGTTTGAACAGGCGCAGATGGCGTTGGAGCAGGCCAGCCGGACCAACGTGCTTTTGAGCAGGCAAACGGCCGACACCCGCAACGCGGCCGAGGCCCACGAGCAGTTGACGGCGCTGGCTGCCAAGGGCGGGAGCTTAAAAGATATCTGCGATAAGGTGGCCGGGATGCTGGGCGGCCATGTGGTGGTTTATGACGGAGGCGAACAAGAGGTCTGTGCGTCGGCCGGTTCACCCTGCCGTTTGACCGATGAAACGGATCCATCGTCTGCACGAGACTACGAGCAGGCAGACCGGATTCATGTGGCGCTAGGCGAAAGCCGCATTCTGGGCCGTTCCGTCATCGCCTTTGACCGCCCCTCTCAGGTTTGCCGAGTGTCTGCGATGATAGGCGGGCGCGGCATGTTGGGCGGTCTGGTAATTTATACGGCGATGCCTCTTAACGATGTGGCTATCCGGATCTTTGAGCGCAGTTCGATGGTGACGGCAGTGGTGCTGCTGTCGCAAGAGCATAGAGAATTGGCCGCTCTGGCGCAGCTCCCAACAGTGCTGCGCGGTTTGGTCAGCGCTGCACCGCGTGATTCGCAGTTCCTTGTGGATCAGGCGGGGCTTTATGGCCTGGATTTATCGTTGCCCATTTGCATGGTGGTGATTGAAGCCGATGCCAACCGTTATGCCCTGAGGCGGTTGCGGGGCGAGTTTCAAATGCCGTCGGTATTGTTTGGCGAAATGGACGGCCTGCTGGTTTTTTTCTGCCATGCCTCTTCCGCCGGCGCGTTGCGGCAGGCCCTGCAGCTGTTTTTTCTAAAGCAACTGCGTGTGCCACTGACCGGGGTCGTGTCCGTTCCCGTTGAGTCGCCTGTCGGGTTGCCCCGGGTTTACGACGACGTAAGGCATTGCCTGAGGTTTCTGAAATTGTTGAATCGTAGCGGCTCTCTCTTCCTGCAGCAGGAACTGTCGCTGTATTCCGTTTTATTCGACAAACAGAACAATGAGGATATCCGTGTGTTTCTTGCCTCTACACTCGGCGGTTTGTACTGCGGTCAGGAGGCTCGGAAAATTGAACTGGCTCAAACCTTGCTGGCTTATCTGGACCACGGTCATAATGCCCGCACTGCCGCCGAGAGCATGGGTATTCATATCAATACTTTTCGCCAGAGGCTGGCGGCCATCGATGTTTTATTGGGAAGCTGGCGCGGTTCCACGCGTGCCCTGGAAATCCATATGGCGTTGCGGCTATGGCGTTTGAGCCAGGAGCAGCAGTTTGCGGCATGAATGCCGATCACTTTTTACTGTCATCACCCCTCTTGAATGCGTTTTGTGAATACGAAATCTGAAAAACCTGAACCTTCGGCGATACGAAACCCGGCCGACTGGCGGCTATGCGTTGCGCCCATGATCGACGTGACGGATCGGCATTGCCGCTATTTTCATCGTTTGCTGGCGCCCCAGGCCCGCCTGTACACCGAGATGATCACGACCGGAGCCCTGATGCATGGCGATGTGGCGCGCCATCTGGATTTCGATCCGTCCGAGCAGCCGGTGGCCTTGCAGTTGGGGGGAAGCGAGCCGCAGGCTCTGGCCGATTGCGCGCGTTTGGGCGAGCAGTGGGGCTACGATGAAATCAATTTGAATTGCGGCTGTCCGTCCGAGCGTGTGCAACGCGGCGCATTTGGGGCTTGCCTGATGGCCGAGCCCGACCTGGTGGCCGATTGCATCAAGGCCATGCAGGATGCCGTGGCCATACCCGTTACGGTCAAACATCGATTGGGATTGGATTACGAAGATTCCTATGAGTTCGTGCGCGATTTCGTGGGCAAACTGCATGCGGTGGGTTGCCGTGTGTTTATCGTTCACGCCCGCAATGCAGTGCTCAAAGGTCTGTCGCCCAAGGATAATCGCGAAAAACCGCCTTTGCGCTATCAGGATGCCGCCCGGCTGAAGCGGGATTTCCCCGATAGCCGGATTGTGTTGAACGGCGGCATTGCCGAAGCGTCCCAGGCTGTCGCATTGCTGGATCAGTACGATGGCGTGATGCTGGGCCGGGCCGCCTGGCACAACCCGGCGGTATTGTCGGAAATAGCGCGGCTCATCGATCCGCAAGTCCGCCTGGTCGAGCCTGCCCAGGTCGTTCATGCGCTAAGCGCCTACGCCATGCGGGAAATCAAGAAAGGGGTGCCGTTAAGAATGATCGTACGCCCCATGCTGGGCTGGGTGAGCGGCCGCACTGGTGCGCGTCACTGGCGCCGCACCCTGTCTGATCCGCTGCTGCTCAACGACAACAATGTCGACCTGATCGAGCAAGCCTGGTCGGAGCTGATGATGAACGCCGATGCGTGAGCGCGTGCAGCGAGTTGTGTAGTGCCGGAGGTGGTGTATTTTTGTAGCGGCACCCGTTGTGGGTGCCACCGCCCCACCCACTCCCAAGCAAACCCCCTACGTGGCTGCCGCCTCGCTGTCGGACGGCCAATCGCGGATGTAGGCCTTGAGCATATTGTTCTCGAATTGCTGCGCCGCAACAATCGCCTGGGCCATATCGTAGAAAGAAATGACGCCCAGCAACATGGGGCCATCCATAACCGGTATGTACCGTGCGTGCTTTTCCAGCATCAGGCGCTGCACTTCGTCGGCATCGGTATTGGGCGAGACGCTGACCGGCGCGTCGTCCATAATGCTGCGTATTGTGTTGTCGCCCGTATTGCCGTTGTTGCCGTGCAGGTGGCGGATAATTTCGCGGAAGGTAAGCATGCCGGTTAGCAGGCCGTGATCCATGATGACGAGCGACCCTATGTCTTGTTCGCTCATGGTTTCCAAAGCCTTGATAATGGGCATGTCAGGCGTGGCGGTATAAAGGGTATTGCCTTTTACGCGCAGAACTTCACTGACTTTTAACATCGCTGATCTCCGAAGCGGCGCTTGCCGACATTCTATTTTGCACCATAACCGGCGTTTCAGGTAGCGCCTCGCCGGGCTCGATGATTTCGTCAAGTTTGACGGTTTGCGTCAGTGAGCGGCATAGGGCTTGCATCAGCACCTGATCCTGCTCCAGGCGGATCTGGTTGCGGTCGATAAGCAAGGTGTCGACAATGGGCCCCAGCCCGGCTTGACGCATGTCGCAGGACAATACCCATTGCTCACGCCCCTTTTCATGGCCTTGCACGATATAACCCAGATCTTTCAGGGTGTCGAGCACCGAGAGCAGCTCGTTCTGATCGAGATGTAAGTGGGTGCTCAGGTAGCGCACGCTGCGCCCGGGTGGCAGGCTGCCCTGGGCGCCGTGGAGCAGCCGCAAGACATTGATGGCGTCGATGAAGGTGGCACCGGCCTGGCGGTTTTCGGCCCAGCGGCGCAATCGCATCAGCGGCAAGGTAGCGGCAACCGTGGCGCCGAACAATATCGCCAGCCATGACAGATAAATCCAGAGCAGGAAGATCGGCAGGGTGGCGAAGGCGCCGTAGATAACCATGTAAGACGGAAAACGGGCCAGGTAATAGGCAAAGCCGGCCTTCATGATTTCCAGGACTATCGCCACACCAAAGCCGCCCGCAAACGCATCCTTGCCTTCGACCTTGCGGTGGGGCACCAGCATGAACAGGGCGGCAAACCCCAGCGCCGTCGCGAGCAGTGGAATGAACGACAGGGCAAAGCCTAACAAGGTCGATAGCTGAACGACCCGCCCCAGCGATTCATGAGCCAGATATGATGTCATCCACAGGCTGGCGCCGGCCAGGATCGGTCCCAATGAAAGAATCGCCCAGTACACCAGCATGCGCTGGCCCAGCGGACGTTGGTGGCTGACGTCCCATATGTCGTTTAACGCGCGGTCGATCGTCATCATCAACAAAATCGACGTTACGATAAGAAACGCGCTGCCAATGGCCGTCAGACGCGAGGCCTGCGCGGCAAATTGGTTCAGGTAGCTCATGACGGTGTCCGACACCGCGGGCGGCATTAGATTGTTGCCCAGGAAATCTTCCAGGGCCAGCTTGAATTCCCCGAAGAGCGGAAACGCCGTGAAGAGCGCGAGCACGACCGCCAGCAGCGGGACAATGGCCAGTACGGTGGTGAAGGTCAGGCTGGAAGCAACCTGTGCAAGCTTTTTTTCGCCTGCGCGGCGGACGGCAAAGCGCAGCACTTTACTGGCGCTGGCGCGCCAGCCCAGTTCGTGCAGCGTCGGTGTGACGGCCGCATCGGAGCCTGGGGTGATGGCGGGCGCGGCACTGTCGGCCGCATCGGCGTACGGATTCAAGTTCTGCATTCGAGCGATAATAACAGCATGACTACGCAACTAAACCCTCGTTTACGCTTTGTCGCCGGTGCAAGCCTGGTGGCCCTGATTGTCCTGTGCCTGGTCTGGGAGCTGAAGGCGGCGCCGCTGCGTCCGGGTGGATCCTTGTTTGTGCTCAAGGTTTTTCCGCTGTTGCTGCCCTTGCGCGGGGTGTTGAAGGGCCGTGTTTACACCATGCAATGGGCCGCCATGCTGATTTTGCTGTATTTCATGGAGGGTGTAGTGCGGGCCTATTCCGATCCTGTATCCATGTCGGTGGCCATGGCCTGGGTTGAAATTGTTCTGTCTGCCGCGTTTTATTTTTCCGCCGTTTTTTATGTCCGGCCGGCGAAACGGGCGGCCAGGGCCAAGAAACGCGAGGCCCGGCACGAGGCGGCATCATGAAACTCGATTCGATTACGCAACTGAAGGTTGTCAATTCCTTTGCCGAACTGCCGCCTGCCTTCTACACCCGTCTGGCCACTCAGCCCCTGACGCAGCCGCGCTTGTTGCACGTCAATCCGGCCGTGGCCGACCTCCTGGGGCTATCGGCACAGGCCTTGGCCGAGCCGGCGTTTCTCGATGTCTGTGCGGGCTCGCAGCCGTTGGCCGGCGGTAAAACCCTCTCGGCCGTATACAGCGGCCATCAGTTTGGTGTGTGGGCCGGGCAATTGGGCGATGGACGCGCTCATTTGCTGGGTGAAATCGTCAGCCCCGCGGGGCATTGGGAATTGCAGATCAAGGGCTCCGGCCATACTCCCTATTCGCGCATGGGCGACGGGCGCGCGGTGCTGCGCTCGTCGGTGCGCGAATACCTGGCCAGCGAGGCGATGGCCGGCTTGGGCATTCCCACCACGCGCGCCCTGGCGCTGGTCGTGTCCGACGATCCGGTCTATCGCGAAACCGTTGAAACGGCGGCGATCGTGACTCGCGTTTCGCCCACTTTCGTGCGCTTTGGCTCGTTCGAGCATTGGCATGCTTCGCCCGAAAACCTGCGCGCCTTGCTCGATTATGTGGTCGACCATTTTTATCCCGAGTGCCGCGACGGCAAGGCGGGCGAATCAAACACGCCGGCCGATGTCGCCTTGCGGTTTTTAAAGACAGTCACCGTCAAGACCGCCGAGATGGTGGCCGCATGGCAAACCGTGGGCTTTTGTCATGGCGTCATGAACACCGACAACATGTCGATTTTGGGGCTGACCATGGACTACGGCCCTTTCGGTTTCATGGACGCTTTTCAGGTCAACCATGTTTGCAACCATACCGATACGCAAGGACGTTACGCCTGGAACGCTCAGCCCGCCGTTGCGAATTGGAATTTATACCGCCTGGCCAACAGCCTGGTGGCGCTCGATATCGAACCCGAGGCCTTGAAAGCTCAATTGGCGCATTTTGAGCCGGCGTTTTTAAATGCCTATCGGCGGCGCCTGGCCGACAAGTTTGGTTTACTGCAGTGGCAGGAGGGCGACGAAACTCTGGTGGATGAATGGTGGCGCCTGCTGCACACGAATCGGGCCGACTTTACGCTGAGCTTTCGACGCTTGTCGCAGGCCCCGCAAGACGCCGCGGCGTTCCTGGCCCTGTTCGATGACCGCGCCGCTGCTTTGGCCTGGCTCGATCTGTACACGCGGCGCCTGACTGACGACGGGCTGGCCGATGCGGAGCGCCGCGCGCGCATGGACCGGGTCAACCCTTTGTATGTGTTGCGTAACCACCTCGCGGAAGAAGCCATACGTGCGGCCAAGCAGGGCGATGCCGGTAAAATTGATGTCTTGCTTGGGCTCTTGCACGATCCATACACCGAGCGCGAGGGCCATGAAGCGTATGCGGCGCTCCCGCCCGACTGGGCCTGCCGGCTGGAGGTGAGCTGTTCTTCCTGAGAATCCCTTATAAGTGATGGCATAATCTGGCTTACCAGATATTCTCGTTTTATTACCCTTCACGAACCCCTATCGCGAACCCCTATGTCCGGCAGCACTCTAGGCAAGCTTTTTTGCGTCACCAATTTTGGCGAGTCCCACGGCCCGGCCATCGGTGCGGTGGTCGACGGCTGCCCACCGGGATTGGCGCTGTGCGAGGCCGACATCCAGCTTGAGCTCGACCGCCGCCGTCCCGGCACTTCGCGGCACGTCACGCAGCGCCAGGAGGCCGATCAGGTGGAGATCCTGTCCGGGGTGTATCAGGGGCTCACGACCGGGACGCCCATCGCCTTGCTCATACGCAATACCGACGCTCGCAGCAAAGATTACAGCGCCATTGCCGATACCTTTCGCCCGGGCCACGCCGACTATACCTATTGGCGCAAATTCGGCGAACGCGATCCGCGTGGGGGAGGCCGTTCGTCGGCACGCCTGACGGCGCCTTCGGTGGCGGCGGGTGCGATCGCCAAAAAATGGTTGGCCCAAACGCATGGCATCGTTATTCGCGGTTATATGAGTCAACTGGGGCCCATCGCCATCCCCTTCGAGTCCTGGGACGAGGTGGCCAACAATCCTTTTTATGCCCCTAGTGCCGCGATTGTTCCCGAGCTGGAGGCTTTTATGGATCAGTTGCGCCGCGATGGCGATTCGATCGGCGCCCGCATCGAGGTTGTGGCCGAAAACCCGCCTGCGGGGTGGGGCGAGCCTTTGTATGATCGGCTCGACGCCGATATTGCCCATGTCATGATGGGGTTGAATGCGGTCAAGGGCGTTTCGATTGGAGCCGGGTTCGACTGTATTACGCAGCGCGGTTCGGAGCATGGCGATGAGATTACGCCGCAGGGTTTTCTAAGCAACAATGCGGGCGGCGTGTTGGGCGGGATTTCTTCGGGGCAGGCCATTACCGTTAGCGTGGCGATCAAACCGACGTCCAGTATCCGCATCGAGCGTCAGTCCATCAATCGCGCGGGCGATCCCGTTGTTGTGCAAACGTTGGGCCGCCACGACCCCTGCGTGGGGATACGCGCTACGCCTATCGTTGAGGCCTTGCTGGCTATTGTTTTGATGGATCATGCCTTGCGCTTTCGCGCGCAGTGCGGGACGAATGGTCCTGCAGCGGCGCCCTTGTAGCGCCACCCCTTGTGGGTGGCATCAACGCTTCAAACTAACCTGATCTTGCCTAGAACCTTTTTTCTAGCCCCGCATCGTGGCCAGTCAAGGCGGGTCGGGCTCGGACGGGCACGGTTCTGGCTGCGCCAGAACTCCCCGCGCGCAGAACCGGCTTCGGGGCGGCGTGCGAACTCGTGGGGCGAATAGCCCACTGGGCTATTCGCAAGCGTCCCACTCAAACAGCGCACGCCTTGCATCCCCGAAGCCGGCCCTGCGCGCGGCGCGCCCGAATCGCCCGCCCCGCCTTGACTGGCCACGACGCTCGTGTAGTGGGTGTTTGTGGGGTCGTCGGTGATTCTGGTTGACGTGACCGCCGCTTGTAGCGGCAGCCCTTGTGGCTGCCATCGGCGCTTTATAAATCCCGCCCCGGTCATCAACGATTCTGGCAGCCACAAGGGCTGCCACTACAAAACGTACCCGCTGCTCACGTAGCGGCACCCCTTGTGGGTGCCATTGCGGCCGTCAGGCCTGTGGTTTATAGGCAGTGACGTCGATTTCCACTTTGGCATCTATCATCAGGCGCGCTTCGGTGGTGGATCGGGCTGGCCGGTTTGCACCCAGGCACTCCATGTACACCCGGTTGAAACTGCCGAAGTCCCGGGCATCGGCCAGCCACACAGTGGTTTTGCAGACATCGTCCAGCGTGCAACCGGCCAGCGCCAGAGCTTTTTCCAGGTGTTTGAATACCTGACGGGTCTGTGCTTCGATGCCCCCTGAAACTACCTGTCCTTCTTCGTCGGTCGGGACTTGGCCCGACACGAAGACAAAGTCTCCGGCGCGAACGGCCGGCGATAGCGGGCGTGCCTGCCGGTCCGAGGCCGTGGGCGCCTGCCCCAATAATTGAATGGAAGCCATTTATTTTTCCTTTTTGTAAAAAAATTACAGGAAAACCCTGATGTGGAGGGTATTGACGTAGATTTATTCGGTGATTAGCATTCTATTTGTAATTTTATTACTAAAAGGTGCCACGATGCAATCTTCCCGTTTCAGCAAAAATAGTCTGTTTCTTGAGCAGCACAGTCCGGCTCGGCGCAAGATTTTATGGATGGGCGCCGCGGGCCTGTCGGCCGCCGTGTTGGCCGGAAACAAGGTTTTCGCCGCAGGCAAGGATCAGTCCGCCAGCCTGGCGATGATAGGCGATCCGCAAACCCTCGATCCCATGCTGACCACGGCGGATCTGGTGGGCACCATCATGCAGCATGTTTACGAGCCGCTCTATACCTTCGATGCGAAATGGAATGTGGTTCCCATGCTGGCGGTGGCGCTGCCGGTCATTTCGGATGACGGGAAAGTATTTGAAATTGCCTTGCGCGAGGGAGTGAATTTTCATAACGGCCAGAAAATGACCGCGGAAGATGTCGTGGCCTCGCTTGACCGGTGGAGCAAGATATCGCCGCGCGGCAAGGCGGTTGCCAAGGAAATTGCCGAGATAAAAATAATATCGCCTTCCAAGATTGCCATACATCTGAATAATCGGTATGCGCCTTTGCTGGCTCAACTGGCGTTTTCCTCCAGCATGGCGGCCATTATGCCCAAGAGCACGATTGCCGCGCAGCTGACCCAGTTCATTGGAACGGGGCCTTATAAATTGAAAGAGCGCCGCCCCGATCAGTACACCATATTGGACCGCTTCGATTCTTATTCGGCGCGCACGGAGGCGCCCAGCGGCTACGGTGGCCGGCGCACCGCAGTGATCAAAGAGCTGCGGTTTGTTCCGGTGCCCGATTCGAATACGCGGGTCGAGGGCGCCTTGTCGGGCCAGTTTGCCTACGCCGATTTGTTGCCGGTAGAGTCTGTGAAGCGAGTTGAACGCGGCGGCGCGTCCGTTGTGCCTATTATCACCAAGAATTTTGGCTTTCCTTATCTGGTCTTCAACACCAAAGAGGGCACGCTGCAGTCGCAGCCCATGCGCCAGGCGGCGCAGACTGCCATGGGGACCGAAGAGTTGCTGGCTGCCGCATTTGGCGATCCGCGCTTCTTTATCGTCGAGCCCAATTTCTTCCCGAAAGGCACGCCATATTATTCGGATGCGGGCGCCGGGCATTACAACAATAACGATCCCAAGAAAGCCGCCGAATTGGCCAAAAAGGCGGGTTACGCCAATAAGCCCATACGCATTCTGGCAAGCCGGCAGTACGAGTTTCACTACAACATCGCCATGGTTCTGGTCGAACAGTTCAAGCGCGCCGGGTTGGCGACCGATTTGCAGGTGGTCGATTGGGCCACGCTGCTGCAGCGGCGCAATGATGCCAAGCTGTGGGATATCTACATTACTCATTCGGGTCTGTTCCCCGAGCCCATGCTGTCGCCTCCGCAACTGGGGTCCGGTGCGCCGGGCTGGTGGGAATCGCCCGAAAAGGCCGCCACCATCAAGGCTTTCAACGATGCGGTGGACTTGAACAAGCGCGGGCCTTTGTGGGGCGCGGTGCAAAAAGTCGTTTACGATCAGGTGCCGTTCGTTGAGCTGGGCAAGTTCAACAGCTTGTCGGCGCGGTCGAGCAAGCTGCAGAATTTCGTGCCGGGGGCCTGGCCGTTCTTCTGGAACGCCACGCTCGCCTGACGGGCGTCCACACGTATGATCTCGTCCATAAAGTTCTTGTTCGCGCGTACCCTGGGCGCCTTGATGGTGCTGGTGATCGTGGCGATTCTGGTCTTTTCTCTGGTGCATATGGCCTCGGGAGACCCCATCGCTGTGCTTCTCGGGGATCAGGCCACAGCCAGCGACATCGCGCAAGTTCGGGCCATGTATGGACTTGATCAGCCCTTGTGGACCCAGTTTTTTCTGTGGGTGCAGCAAGTGCTGCACGGCAACCTGGGCACCTCCTTATTCTTGCAAAGGCCCGTGGCTCAGGTATTGATCGAGCGGGCCGAGCCCACTTTGCTGCTGGCGTTTTTCTCGGTTGTGATTGCCACGTTGATCGGTGTGCCTTGCGGAGCCCTGGCGGCGGTTTGGCGGGGGTCGAAGATAGATCAGGTGGTCAGTGCCGTGGCGATGCTGGCGGCCAGCGTGCCCAGCTTCTGGATGGGCTTGATACTGATCCGGGTCTTTGCCGTGCAGATGGGCTGGTTTCCGGCTTCAGGCTACGGGCCGCCCGAAGCCAGCCTGGCGGGGCGCATTGACCATCTGGTGTTGCCGTCCGTTGTGCTGGGCGTATTGAATTCCGCCCTGATCATTCGCTTTACCCGGGCCTCGATGCTCGACACCCTGGGCGAAGATTATGTGCGTACGGCTCGCGCCAAGGGCCTGTCGGAAACCACAATCATGGTCAAGCACGTGATGAAGAATGCGCTGATCCCCATTGTGACGGTCATCGGCCTGACGGCGGCGCTCATGATAGGCGGCACCTGTGTGACCGAGACGGTTTTCAATTTGCCTGGGGTAGGGGGACTGGTGGTGCGCGCGGTGCTGCGCCGCGATTATCCGGTTATCCAGGGCACGTTGCTGGTGGTGGCGTTTATTTATGTGCTGATCAATTTCTTTATTGATTTTTTATATACCGTTATCGATCCGCGAATCCGCTTGCGCAAGTAACCCACGGCCATGACCCTATCCTCAACAAAATCAGACAGCCGTTTCAAATACCTGGCACGCCGCTATTTCGCTCGCCGGGTGGTGTTGTTTGCAACAGTGCTGCTGGCCATTGTGGTGCTGGTGGCGGTCAGCATCTCCTGGTTGTCCCACGTCGACCCCAACTCCATATCCATTATGCAGCGCCTCAAATCGCCGTCCCTGTCGCATTGGGCAGGCACCGATCAGTTGGGGCGCGATGTTTTTCTGAGAATGGCCTACGGCGGGCGCTATTCGCTCACCATCGGTTTTGTGACGGCGTTTGGCGCCGTTGTGATCGGGACGTTCCTGGGCATGGTGGCCGGCTACTTCCGCTGGGCCGATACGCCGATCATGCGGGTCGTCGACGCCATGATGGCCTTTCCCGATATTCTCCTGGGTATCGCGCTGGTCGCCATTTTGGGGCCGTCGCTTTGGAACGTGGTGCTGGCTTTGGTGATTGTTTATACCCCCAGGGTTGCCCGGGTGGCGCGCGCCTCGACCCTGGTGTTAAGAGATCTGTTATATGTGGATGCCGCCCGGGCCATCGGCACGCCCACGTGGAAAATCCTTTATCTGCACGTGCTGCCCGGCCTGATTTCGCCCGTTCTGGTGCAGCTGACTTTTATTTTTGCGTATGCCATTCTGGCCGAGGCGGCTCTGTCGTTTCTGGGGGTGGGCGTGCCGCCTTCCATTCCCACTTGGGGCACGATGATTTCAGGCAGCCTGAACTACTCCGACCAGGCGTTCTGGACGATTATCTATCCCGGCCTTGCCATTGTGGTGACGTCGCTCTCCTTGCAGGTTGCCGGCGATGGCATACGCGATTGCCTGGACCCCAAGCTCAGGAAGGCCGCATGACGAACTCATCCGACAGCAATGCCGTGCGTATCGAGGTGGAGTCCCTGTCGACCTCGTTCATGACCGATCACGGGCGGGTGCAAAGCGTGCGCGACGTATCGTTTGCGATCCCCTCTGGCCAGACCCTCGCTTTGGTGGGCGAATCGGGCTCCGGGAAATCGGTGACCAGCCTGAGCCTGATGGGCCTGCACGCGCGTACATCGCTGCCTGAAGTGGGCGGCCGCGCCCTTTTTTTGCGGCGCAATGGCCAGCGGGTCAGCCTGTTCGATTTGCCGGAAAAAGAGTTCCGCACCTTGCGCGGCAACGAAATGGCCATGATTTTCCAGGAGCCCATGACCAGCCTGAACCCGCTGTTGACCGTAGGCGAGCAGATTGCCGAGGCGACCCGCCTGCATTTGGCTTATGGTCGCAAGGAGGCGTGGGCCCATGCCCAGCGCATGCTCGATCTGGTGGAGATCCCGGCCGCTGCGCGCCGGGTCAGCGAATACCCGCACGAGCTCTCGGGCGGCATGCGCCAGCGGGTCATGATTGCCCTGGCTATGGCGTGTTCGCCCACTTTGCTGATCGCCGACGAGCCCACCACGGCGCTGGATGTCACCATCCAGGCGCAGATCCTGGCGCTCATCGGGCGGTTGCAGAAGGAGACGGGCATGAGCGTTTTGTTCATCACCCATAATCTGGGGGTGGTGGCGCAGTATGCCGATAATGTAGCGGTCATGTATGCCGGAAAAATAGTCGAAATGGGAGATGTCAGGCGCGTGTTCGCCAAGCCGGCGCATCCTTATACCCAGGCCTTGCTCAATTGCCTGCCCGCGATGGCCAAGAAGGCGAATGTTCGCGACGGCCACGGACGATTGCGCCTGGCGGCCATAGAAGGGCAGGTGTCGAGCCCCTTCAATATGCCGCCGGGTTGTGCGTTCAGCCCGCGTTGTCCCTTGGCCGATGCGCAATGCGATGCCGCCGCACCGGAGTCGACTCGCCTGGAGAACCAGGGCGGGTATGTGCGCTGCTTCAAGGCGCAAGGAGTGGTGGCATGAGTGCGCTGGAACCCTTGGTGGAAATTCAAGGCCTGAGTAAAAATTTTGGCCCGCGCGCGGCACCGGTCCAGGCGGTCAGCAATGTAAGCTTTTCCATTATGAAAGGTGAAACGGTTGGCCTGGTGGGGGAATCGGGCTCGGGCAAAACGACGATTGGGCGCATGCTTAGCCGGCTAACCGATCCTAGCGCGGGCCACATGTGGTATCACGGCGTGCAGCCCGCCGTGGATTTGGCCGTGCTTAGCCAGCGTCAATACCGCTCGCTGCGTGCCGAAATCCAGGTCGTGTTTCAAGACCCCTACGCGAGTCTCAACCCGCGCATGCGCATCCGCCAGGTTTTGGGCGAGGCGCTGGATGCGCATGGTTTGGCCGTCGGCTCGGCCCGCATGCCGCGGATTTACGAACTGCTAAAGCAGGTCGGCTTGAACGAAGAGCATGCAGAGCGTTTTCCGCATGAGTTTTCGGGAGGCCAGCGGCAACGTATCGGGATCGCCCGGGCGCTGGCGGTCGAGCCCAAATTCATTGTGGCCGACGAACCCTTGTCGGCGCTGGATGTGTCGATCCAGGCGCAGGTCATTAATTTACTGGGCGACATCAAGGACCGGCTGGGCCTCACCATGCTGTTGATCTCGCACGATCTGGATGTGGTTGAATATCTGTGCGACCGGGTGGTCGTACTCTATCTGGGCCGAGTCGTGGAGATCGCGCCGACCCAAAAGCTTTATACCCAGGCCTTGCACCCCTACACTCAGGCCTTGCTGGCCGCGTCGCCGACTCCCGATCCGGAGGTGGCGCGTCCGGTTCAGGTGCTCGAGGGGGATTTGCCCAGCCCGGCCAATCCCCCCTCGGGCTGTGTATTCCGGACGCGTTGTCCTTTGGCCGAAGCCCGTTGCGCGCAGGCCGATATGACGTTGCGCGAGCACAGCCCCGGCCACTGGCAGGCATGCTGGCGCAATTTTTAACCGAATCGGGAAAGAATCAAAGGTGGGAATCGATATGAGCATGAATCCGAAAAACAGCTTGAACCGCGGCTTTAAAGGCTTTCCGTATGCGGCCAAGCCGTGCTCCGCCGACGAGATCGGCCAGTACGGCTGGAATCTGTATGGCGATGACCTGCCTTACCCCATGGCGGTCATCAAAGAGGCCGAGCTCGAGCATAATTTGCGCTGGATGCAGGCGTTTGCCAAAGAGCGAAATATTTTTATCGCGCCGCACGGCAAAACGACCATGTCGCCTCAGCTGTTTCGCAGGCAGCTTGAAATGGGGGCCTGGGGCATGACCTTTGCCACCGTGTTTCAGATCAATGCCGGGCTGGAAGCCGGCGCCAAGCGCATCATCATTGCCAACCAGGTCGTGAATGACGCCGATCTGGATTCGCTTGCCTACCTGCTCGAAGCCGATCGCGAGTTGCACGTGTGGTTTTTGGTCGATTCGCTCGCTCAGGTCGACCAGATCGAATCGTGGGCGCAGCGGCGCGCGAAGAAGCTGCGTTTCGACTGCCTGCTGGAAGTGGGTATCGAAGGCCAGCGTACCGGCTGCCGGACCTTCGATCAGGCCATCGAACTGGCCGGGTGCATTCGAAGCTCTGCCAGCCTGGCTCTGGGGGGAATAGAGTGTTACGAAGGCGGCCTGGCGCATTGTCAGAGCGAACATGATCGCCACGAGGTCGGGGTGCTGATGGCGCGTGTGGAAGAAATTACCAAAGCGTGCGATAGGCTGGGCTTTTTCGAAGGGGATCAAATCATACTCAGCGCGGGCGGGTCGGCGGTGTTCGATCTGGTCGTGCCCGGGCTCAGATTGTCCTTGTCCAAACCGGTGGCGGGCGTTTTACGCTCGGGCTGCTACATCACGCACGATCACGATTTTTATTCGAAGATGCTGCACAACGTCGAGCAGCGTGAAGGCTTGAAGGCAAGCCTATTGCCCGCCCTGGAAGTCTGGGCCATGGTGCAGTCGGTGCCTGAACCCGGTCTGGCCATTTTAAGTTGCGGCAAACGGGATATTTCCTACGATTTGTCGTTGCCCATCGTCACGCATTACGCCGCCAAGGGCCGCCGTGAAAAGGTGCCGGCTCCTGCGGATTGGGCCATTTCGGCGCTTAACGATCAGCACGCTTATTTGCGTTTTGCGCCAGGCCCTCTCGCCCCGCGGGTCGGCGACCGGATCATCATGGGGATATCGCATCCGTGCACCACTTTTGATAAATGGACCTGGATGCCTGTTGTTGACGCGGCGGGTACCGTGGTCTCGGCCATTACGACACGTTTTTAGGGACTAGGGCGATGATCAACGCGACGTCGACCGGTTTGCTGCGCCAGCTTCAGGAATCCGCCACGCAGGTTTCAAAGGCTCAGCAGCGGGTTTTGCAAGTCATTCTGGCGGACCCGAATGCCATTGTGAACAGCACGATCGAACAGATTGCCATGAGCGCCGGCGTTTCCATGCCTTCGGTTATCCGGGCCTGCCGTCAATTCGGCTACACCAGTTTCCGCGATTTCATGCTTGCGTTGGCTCAGGACCTGGCCGTGTCGAATCACTATCTGCATCGCAGCGTGTCGATCGAAGATACAGGCCCCGATGTCGCCAGCAAGATTGTGCAAAGCGCGATTTCCTCGCTTGCCGAACTGGAACGTCATCTGGATATCGCGGTGCTGGATAAGGTGGCCCGGAAGATCGCGAATGCCTCGCGCGTCGATTCTTATTCGGTGGGCTCGACATCGGCGTTCATGTCGCAAGAGCTGCAAACGCGCCTGTTTCGCCTGGGCATCAATGCCAACGCCTTTGCCGATCCGCATCAACAACTGATTTCGGCCAGCACGCTGGACGAAAACGGTATCGCATTCGTTATCTCTCATGTAGGCAGCATGCCGTTCGCTCTGGAAGCCGCCCGGTTGGCCAAAAGCCGCGGCGCGACGGTGGTGGCGTTGACCCAGGCCGACACGCCGCTGGCCGATTTGGCGCATATGACGATTGCCGTATCGGTTCCTCAGGACGCCATCATGCGTGTCAGCACGGAGGCCTATCTGGCCCACTTGCTGGTCATAGAAATACTCATGGTGCGCGTCGCTCAGAACCTGGGTCCGGAAACCATCCGCAAGCTCAGGCAGTTCAAGCTTGTGCTTGAGCGGCATGGCGTAGATAGTGCTTTACACACGGATATTTATTGATGTTGACTGTATTGAAAAACGGGCTGGTCTGCGATGGCTCGGCCGCCGGCGCGGTTAGGGCCGATGTCTGGATCGAGGACGAGAAGATAGTGGCGGTGTTGCCTGCGGGCGATCTGCCCCCGGGGTTGTCCGGCGCTTCGGTTTCGTCGCCGGATTGCGTCGACCATGATTGTACGGGCTTGGTCATCGCGCCCGGCTTTATCGATGTGCATACGCACGATGACGCCATCGTGCTCGATCACCCCGACATGCTGCCCAAGCTATCGCAGGGGATTACCACGGTGGTTGCCGGCAACTGCGGTATTTCGCTGGTACCCATGGTGACTGACGAGCCTCAGTCTCCTTTGTCTCTGTTGGGGCACGGGCAATTCCGTTTCAATTCTCTGAAGGATTATCGGGACGCGGTGAATCAGACCCAGCCCGGCGTGAACGTGGCGGCGCTTATCGGCCACACGACGCTGCGGATGCTGGCCATGGCCGACCTGAGCCGCCCGGCGTCGAGCGACGAGATCAGCGTGATGAGCCGGATGCTCGATGATGCCATGAGCGAGGGTGCCTTGGGCCTGTCTTCGGGTGTGTTTTATCGCCAGGCCTATGCGGCGAACGTGGAAGAATTGACGGCGCTGGTGAAGGTCGTGGCACGTCACGGGGGTGTGTATGCGACGCATATCCGCGATGAGATGAGAGGCATTATCAGTGCGATTGAAGAGGCGGCCTTGACGGCCCGCGTTGCGGGGGCGTTTTTGGTGCTGTCGCATCATAAGTGCGCCGGTCCGGAGAATTGGGGCCGCACGAGCGAAACTTTGCCGTTGATTGAAAAGCTGGCGCTGACGCAGCCCATCGGTATGGATGTGTATCCGTACGCCGCGGGCTCCACGGTGCTGAGGGAAGATCTGGTCGATGGGGTGATCGATATCTTGATTACGGGCAGCGATCCGCATCCCGAGATGATTGGGCGTTATCTGAAGGATGTGGCTGACTTGTGGGGAGTCTCGCAGGTTCAGGCCTGCCAGCGTTTGCAGCCTGGCGGCGCGTGTTATTTTCAGATGCAGCAAGACGATGTCGACCGGGTGGTGTGTCATCCTTTGTCCATGATTGGGTCCGACGGTCTGCCGCACGACAAGCGTCCGCATCCGCGTTTGTGGGGCGCTTTCCCGCGGGTCCTGGATCAGTATTGGCGAGTGAAGGGAACGCTGCCTTTGGAGCAGGCGCTGCACAAGATGACGGGGATGTCGGCGGGCCGCTATGCGTTGCATGGGCGGGGTTATTTGAAGCCGGGTTTTTTTGCCGATATTGTGGTTATCGATCCGGACAAAGTGGGCGATCGGGCGACGTATGCGGAGCCCGCGCAGTTCAGCGAAGGGATTGAGCAGGTGTGGGTGAATGGCCGCCTCAGTTTTGTTGGCCGGGATAAGAGTATTGTGGCCAGGGCCGGGCGCTTTGTGATGCGTGGTTCGTAGCGCCATTCGGTATCGCCACTTCGTATCCCTACTTCGTATTATCGCCATCCTTGTAGCGCCACCCCTTGTGGGTGGCATCAACGCTTCAAACTAACCTGATCTTGCCTAGAACCTTCTTCTAGCCCCGCATCGTGGCCAGTCAAGGCGGGTCGGGCTCGGACGGGCACGGTTCTGGCTGCGCCAGAACTCCCCGCGCGCAGAACCGGCTTCG